>NZ_JBQQBT010000003.1:0-543361 GCF_052245835.1 Streptomyces sp. 8N114
ACGCCGTATCGTTGCCACCGGACGGGTGGAGACGCTAAACGCCTGTGGAGTGCCGGTAAGACGGGCACACGTGCCCGCACAGCGCAGTGAAGCAGGAAGCCCCCGGAAGGGTCAGGCGACCCAGGCCCGGAATCCCTGGACTTCAGGCCAGGGAGCACGTCAATTGATGAGATCGAGGAAGCTGAGCACTCGGTGGGTGACCTGCGCCGCGGCGTGCTCATCGTGCGACGGCAGGCTGCTGTCGGTGAAGAGGTGTCTGTCGCCGGGATAGAGGAAAAGCTCAGCGTTCGCCGCCGTCTCGCCGAGTGCTCGGGCCGCCTTTACATCACCCTCCCCGGCAAAGAAAGGATCTGCGTCCATGCCGTGGATCTGGACCGGGACGTCCTGGGGCCAAGCGTCGCCCAACTCCGTGACTGGGATGCACGCCTCGAGCAGCAGCGCGCCCTTCGCTCCGGGGCGGGACTGGGCCAGTTTCTGTGCCGGCAGGACACCAAGCGAGAACCCGAGGTACACGAGGCCCGCAGGCAGCTTCTCGGCGGCGGCCGTCCCGCGCGCAATGATCGTGCCGAACCCCACCGTCTCGACGTAGCTGATGCCTTCATCGAGACTGTCGAAGACCTGTCCCTGGAAAAGGTCAGGGGGTGTGGACGGTGTGCCCGGCCCGTCGCATCTGCTCGGCAAACTCGCGGACTCCGGCCGTCAACCCGCACCCGTGGTGGAAAACCAGCACTTCAGCCATGTCGTTCCCCTCGCACTGGCATGTCGTTTCCCCTCGAATCTAGGTGCCTGGGCGGCACCGCTGCACGAGTATGGTCCGCAGCACTGACAACCGCGTGGTCCCCAGGCCCAGCGCTCATGCAGAGGTTCCGAAACCTCGACCGCTATGCGTACACCGGGAAGGATGCTTGGAATGCGAGGCGGCGATCGGCTCCGTTGCCGATGTGTTCAAGCAGCTCGTCGAGCGCGAGGTATTCCGCCCAATGCTGTTGGCCTGTTGCGTGCGCCAGCCGCGAGATCAGGAGGTCTTCGAGTTCTGCGACGCGTTTGTTCTTCCAGACCTTGTCGGCCGTACTCACCAGCAAGTCTTCAAACGTCGCGTCGGGATCCGTCCAAGAGGCGTGAGTTCCGGCGAAGCGGGCCAGGTCCGGGCTGAATCCAAGAGCCAACAGCATTTCTCGGCCGGCCTCTTCGTGTGCTGAGCCAGGCCCGGACAGTTCGGCGACGTGCACAGCTTTGCCGATGTCATGTGTCGCTGCTCCGAAGAGAACGGCGTCGCGGTTGACGACGATGTCCGGACAGCGATGCTCTGTCCATTCCACCAGTTGATACGCCACGTCATGGACGGCTCGCAGATGGGCAGCCAACCGCGGCGGAGCATTCAGGGACCGGAGAAGGTCTGTCACCGAAGACGGAAGCGGCCGAAGTGGCGGATCGGTGGAGGCAAGCAAAGCCCGGGACAGGGCGTCTGATGGTGTCACCGGTTCAGGTTACTGACGCGGCCTGACGGCCCCCTGCCCACTGACCCGAATCGGTGGGCAGGGGGCCGTCTGCGGGGATTACCTGGGATGGGTGGGCCGACCGACGTCAGGCGGCGCTTCACGGCAGTTCGAACGGGACCGGGGCCGTTGTCAGTGGCAGGGTACAGACTCGGGGCCATGGACGAGGATGAGGTGTTGCGCTGTCTCGCCGAGGCGGAGTCCGGTCGGCTGCGGCCCGAACTCTGCGGCGGACGGTACGTGGCCGTGGCGTACGACATCGACGGTACGGACGACGAGGACGCGTTCGAGGACGAGGCCGACGAAGGCTTCGAGAACGTCCGCGTACTGGGAGAGGTCTCGTCGGTCTACGAGGCGTTCGATCTCCTCATGGCCGAGATGGCTGACGATGCCGAAGCCAAGAAAGCTCTCGGCGCGGCCGGGCTTCCTTTGGTTGACGATGACCGGGACGGCGACTTGCTCGACGAGGGCCAGGGCGATGACCAGGGTGACGGCCAGGGCGGCGGCCAGGACGGCGACCGGAACAACGACTTGGACGACGACGATCCGGACGACGACCCGGACGATGAATTCGACGACGACCGGGGCGCCCCCGCCCTCCCGGGAATCACCTCGCCCGCCCGGCGCTACCTCGCCTACACGGCGCTGAGCTGGACGGCGCCCATGGACCTGGTGACCAGCAGCCACCACGAGAGCTACTACCTCGGCCACGCCCCGGCACTCTTCGACGGCGCCCGGTTCCGCTTCCTGTGCAGCGCTGCACCGCCGCATCACGAGGAGGCATGGGCAATTCTCGAACTCCAGCCCACGGGTGAACCCTCGGACGCCGACCGCGCCCTGATGACCGCGTCCGCCCTCGGCGACACCGAAGCAATCAGCGCGGCCCTCACGGCGAACGCGGACGTGAACGCCCTGGACGAGCATGGCATGACGGCCCTCCATGCCGCTGTGGCCCACCGTCGGCCTGGCGCTGTGACCGCTCTGCTCGCCGCGGGGGCCGACCCCGCCCGCCAGGCGGAGTTCGGCAACGCACCCCACTTCGCCGGGCTGGACCATCGGCAGCGGGTCCGCTCCTGCGCCGACCGGCTCGACGGCGCCGAGCACATGGCGGTCATACGGTCGCTCCTCGACTCAGGAGCCCCCGTGGACGCCCACGACCGGGATGGCGCGACCCTCATCGACCTGGCTCTCAACACCCTGCCGTACCCAGCAGAGTTGGTGAGCCTTCTCGTGGACCGGAGCGCTTCCAGCGGTCTGTTGGGGAACAGGACGCTGGGCCACCTTCTCGACCGCCTGCCCTACCGCGACCCCCGAGCGCTGCGCACCCACGTCAACAAGGTGCGGTTCCTTCTCGACGCCGGCGCCGACCCGAACGCCGCGGAGAACGACGGGGCGGTCTTCACTCACCGACGTCCCGCACTGCACGCTCTCCTCACCGGCACCGTCTACTACGCTCACGAGGTGCCCGGCGAGGTGTTGGCGGCCCTGGTCGATGAGCTGCTCCGGCACGGCGCCCGGGACGTCCCGTACCGGGGAGAAACGGTCCTCGAGCAGGTCGAGCACCGGTTGGACGACGAGCGCTTCCAGAACTACCGACCCGTGGCAGACCGGCTCCGCGCCACCGCGACGGAGCAACAGGCCCGCTGACCCCTGTCTGTCCCAGCGCCCTACTGGCACTCACCGGCGACAGGGGGGTGACCACCGATGCCCGCGCCTCATGGGAGGCGCCGGTCCGCGGCCCCCCATTGGCGGCCCAGTCGTGGGTCGGACCGCGGCTGTCGTAGCCGCACTGGAAGATGGATATCGGATACCGCGCCTATCTGGACATTCTGCGGATGACCAGGGGCGCCTTCTCCTGGCAGTTTCTCTTCACCCAGGCGCCCCTGGGCTCGGAGGAGTTCTCCCGGGTCCGGGGCCGCGTGGAGGGCATGCTCGATCAGTTGCCGAACCTGTTTCCCCAGCACGACTACGAGCCGCTCAGGCAACGCCTGGCCGCCCGGGTGTGAGTCCGGCGCTACCTTCTGCACGTCTCCTTCTTCCTCACCGCAGGAGCAACAGCGACAACGTGGCGGCCCTGACCCGGCAACAGGCAGGGGCCAACGGGAGGGCTCAGGCCGCGCGGCGTGGTGGGCAGCCGCCGTGCGAGCATGAGTGGCCATGCCCACGACGCCGACGGTTGCCGAGGAGCCAGCGTGAGACGGAACGTCGGATTGGCGGTCCCTCTGGCGGCTGTGGCGTTGCTGACCGCGTGTGGGAGTTCGGCGGGAGACACCCACCCCTGCACCCTGGTGGACGCGCCTGCCGGGATCCGGGTCAAGGTCGCGCCGAAGCTGGCTGACAAGGTGGCCGACGCGACCCTTACGGCCTGCTGGGACGGGAGATGCCGAAAGCGCATGCTGAGGCTGCGGGAGAGCGGGTCGGAAGAGCCGGCGTCCCCAGGGAACCCCGTGATGACCACGGAATCCGCTTCCGCCACAGAGAGCCAGGTAGCCAGGCCCTCCCCGAGCCAGGAGCCCTTTGTCTGGCCCGGCTTTGCACGCATGCATGACCTGCCGAGGAAGCCGATACGCGTCACGCTGGTATTCAAGAACCGGGAGGGCGCCACCGTGCTGGACCGACAGATCCGGACCACCCCGAAACCCACCTATCCCAACGGTCGCAACTGCTCGCCGAGCAACCGCCAGGCGCGTCTGACGGTCACAGAAGAACGCTCGCTGATCCCACGCTGACCGTGCGCTTCACAACGGCACAACGGCACAACGGCAAAACGGCACAACGGCGCAACGGCGCAACGGCTTGACCCCGGCAAGACGCCGCCGGGGCCCGCAGAAGGCAAACCGCCTAGTCTTGGGCGCGCGCTTCGCGTGGGTACCGTCCCTCCTGGTCTTCGGGAGTGCCGGGGCGGGCTCGCACGTCAACGGAAGAACAGAAAGCGGAAACGGGGGATGGGACATGGGCTTTCGCGACAAGGTCCGCGGCATCGGTGACTCGGTGGGCAATGCTGCCGCCTCGGCGGCTGCGCGGGGTCGCGAACTCACGGACCGGGGCGCCGAGGCACGGCGCAATGGGGCGGTCAACTCCGGGGAGTGGGTGCTCAAGGCGGTACGCGCGCTGCCGGCGCCGGCCGCTCCGGCTCGCGAGCCCTGGGAGTTCTCCTTGGGCGCCCTGGTCTCCCAGCACCCGAGGGTGCCCGCCCTCACCGCCAAGGCGCTGCGGCCCCTCAGGAGCCTGGGGGCCCTCAGCTTCGGGCCGGAGTCGGTGGGGTTCGACGGGGAGGACATCCCCTGGAAGAAGGTCGTCAGCCTGCGGCTGCACAACGCGTTCGCCGCGATGAGCACCGAGGGGCTGGACCAGGAGGTGGACCGGATACGTGACGTGCTGCCGCCGTTGCCGGGGCGTAAGTGGGCGGTGACCAAGGTCGTCGAAGGGCTTGGCTCCGTGGTGCTGGCCTCGCTGGAGCGGGCCTCGGGGCAGCGCCTGGACACGGTGGACGTCGCCTCGGAGATCACCTACCGCGGTCTGCTGGGCCGTGAGTCGACCCTGCGCGCGAGCCTCTTCCCCACCGCGCTGCTGGCCCACCAGGTGGAGGTGGCCCACAGCCTGGTCGCCACCGCTCAGCAATGGAACATCCCGGTCCTGCCCGCCGAGCCGGTCGACGTCGACACCGTCGCCCGCATCCGGGCACTCCGGGCCCGCGCCGACAAGGTCTACGACGAACTTCTGGTGGACGAGGATCGCGAGTCGCTCGAGTCCGGCCAGGGGCACGAATCCCAAGGGACCGACGCCCAGCGGGCCGACGCCTAGGTCCGTGTCTCCTCGGTCAGGTACCTCGTGTTCTGGGCGTGCTCAGCAGCGGGGATCCGACCGACGGCCGTCGTCGATGCCGGGGCGGCCTGACCGCCGAGATCCACTTGGTGGCTGATGGCAAGTGCCGTCCGCCTGGCCCTGGTCATCACCCCGGACCGGCGGGCGGACCGCACCCAGCTCGAACGGAAGCCAGGCACGGCACGTCTACGCTTGCCGACCATGGCACTTGTGCCGACTCACGGTGGCCAGGACGCCCGCCGGGGTGGAAGTCGAGCCCGGAGATCCGGTCCGGCTGCGCGGGGACATTGGTCCGGTAGGACCGGGGCGCGGACGTGTGTCAGCAGGGCGCGCCGCGCGCCACGGGTGTCGGCGCAGCGCGGTGCCTCTCCACGCTGAGCAGGGTCGCTGCGACCAGGTTATGGCTGGTTCGCTCGTGATCCGCCCGACAGGGTCCTAGGCTTCCGCCGTGAACGACACCGCACATGGCATACGGATCAGACCGGGCAGCCCGGCCGACGTGCCGGCCGTTCTGGACCTGCTCGACTCCGCGGTGGTCTGGATGAACGAGCGCGGGAACACCGAGCAGTGGGGCACGACGCCGTACTCGCAGAAGCCCGGCGGGGTGGAGCGGGTCGAGCGGTACACGACCGAGTACGCGCCCTACATCGCGGAGTTGGACGCAACCCCCGTCGGGGCCCTGGTGTTGCACACCGGGCCCAGCCCGCAGATGCCGCTCGCGCCGGCCGGGGAGGCGGAGCGGTACGTCCGGCTGCTGGTCTCCGACCGACGGCACGCCGGTCGGGGCATCGGGGCGGCGTTGCTGGCCCATGCCGTCGAGGAGACCCGGCGGGCCGGCGTGGACCTGCTGCGGGTCGACTGCTGGGCGGGCGGCGGGGGCGAACTCGTCGCGTTCTACGAGCGCAACGGTTTCACCCCCACCAACCGTTTCCTGCTCGGGGCCTGGCCGGGACAGGTGCTGGCCCGGCGGGTCGGCTGACGGACGGCGCGGGCAGAGAGGGAGCGGAGAGGGCAACGCCTCCCGTGCCTGCCTCACCTCCCGCCTCAAGCACGACGGGGCTGGGACAGCGTTCCGCACCATGGCTGACGATGACGGCGGTGACCGGCTGGTGTCGGCGGGGCAAGGGGGCAACTGCTCCCTGTCTCCCACTATTAAAGTTTGACTAGTCGAGGTCGCGGTCGTACTGTCGGGGTCCCAGTTCGGCGCTCACCCTTTGGGCAGTGATGCCCGAGTGGCGGGGGATGCCGGGGACATCCGAGATGCGATGAGGCGGAGGACCGTTGACGGAAACGCTGATACGGGCGAACGAGACGATGGTGCCGGTGCTGCCGTGCGCGGACGTGGAGGAGACACTGGCGTTCTACCAGGCGCTCGGATTCAAGGTCACCTACGAACAGACGCGCCCGTACCTCTACCTCGCCCTGGAGTGGAGCGGTTTCGCGGTGCACTTCGGCAGGCCGCCCCAGGACCATGACCCGGCCAGGGAAGACGGCGGCGCCTGTCTGGTCATGGTGGACGAAGTCGCCCCCTACCATGCCGCCTTCACCCAGGCCATGCGCGCCGCCTACGGCAAGGTGCTGGCCAAGGGAGTCCCGCGCATCACACGTTTCCGCCGCGGCCAAACGCGGTTCACCCTTCTCGACCCGTCCGGCAACTCGCTCATCTTCATCCAGCGGGACGAGCCGATCGAGCTCGAATACGGCGGCTCCAAGAAGCTGCAGGGCCTGGCCCGGGCGCTCGACAATGCCCGTATCTTCCGCGAGTTCAAGAACGACGACCGGGCTGCCTTCCGGGCCGTCTCCTCCGCACTGCGCAGGCACGGCGACACCGCTGCGCCCCTTGACCGGGCCCTGGCCCTGGCCACCCTCGTCGAGCTTGCCACCGCCCTGAACGAGCGTGATCACATCGACGCCTGGGTCGGTGAGCTGGAACAGATCCAGCTCACCGACACCGAACGCAGGCGCGTCGCAGCTGAACTGCACCATGCCGAAGACCTCACGCAATGGCTCGCCGAACATTCCACCAGGGCAGGCACGCAGGACGACTCTTCTCAGTGATCCGCCCGCCTGCCCATACCTCCGCTTCCGGCGGCAACGATGTTCCCGGCGCAGGCGGGGCGGGACCCATCCATGTGTCGCCTCTGGCAGAAGGTGACGGGATGCGACCAGTGCGGTCTCAGCGGGGTATCCCCAGTTCGCCCGCACGCAGCCCGGCCTGGAAGCGGGAGTCGGCCTCGAGCGTGGCCATCAGCTCGGCCACGCGCCGTCGGTAGGTGCGTAGCGAGAAGCCGAGCCGTTTGGCCGCCGATGCGTCGGTGAGTCCCGAAGCGAGGGCTTCGAGGATCATGCGGCCGTCGGCATCGAGGTGCGGGACGTCGCTGCGCAGATAGGTGTCGAGACCGACGGCGCTGTCCCAGAGCGCCTGGAACAGCGAGTGGACGCCGTCGACCAGGATCTGCGACGTCGTCACGGTGTACTCGCGGCCGGTTGGGGTCTCCCGGCCGGCCAGGATCATCACCCGCCGGTCGATGAGGATGGTCTCGTGCGGCAGCGGCGAGCCGCTGATCCGCACGAGAGCCCCCTTGCTCTGCACCAGCCGCAGGTGCGTGCGGGCTTCCTCGTCGGCGAGCGCGACCGGGCTGAGCAGCTTACGAGTGGTGAAGTCGGGGGAATCCGCAGCACGCATCCGGTTCCCGATCGCTGCCCTGGCCTCCGGTTGCGACCAGGTCCTGAGGTCCCGGGCCGCGCACAGGAACTCGGTCTGCGCGGATTCGAAGAGATGACCGGCACGCATGATCAACTCTGCGTCGCCACGGACTGAGAACACCTGTTCATTCGGCACCCCGCCAGTTTGGCAGCAAGTTGCCACGAGCTCGCGGGGCGTCATGGCGGCGGACACCATGAGCCTCATGACGACCAAGACGTTCTCCCTGGGCGGAGACCTGACCATCAACCGGCTCGGCTTCGGCGCGATGCGCCTGGCGACGGGTACCTTCGACGGTCCGCCGCGAGCCCCTGAGCGCGGCATCGCGGTGCTCCGGCGCGCCGTGGAGCTCGGCGTCAACCACATCGACACGGCCGGCTTCTACGGCAGGGGAGCGGTACGGGCCAACGAGCTGATCCGTACGGCATTGACCCCCTACCGTGACGACCTGGTGATCGCGACGAAGGTCGGACCGCTGCTCGGACCGAACGGAATGCCGAGCGGTCAGGCGACGCCTGACCAGCTGCGCGGTCTGGTCGAGGCGGACCTGCGCTCCCTCGGGCTGGACCGGCTCGACCTGGTCTATCTGCGGGTGGGCGGGATCACCGGACCGGGTGGCGAGTCGATCGCCGAACGGTTCGAGGTGCTGGCCGAGCTCCGGGCGGAGGGGCTGATCCGGCACCTGGGCATCAGTAATGTCGACGCAGCCCAGTTCGCCGAGGCCCGGGCGATCGCGCCCGTCACGGCGGTGCAGAACCAGCACACCGGTGACATGGGGCTGCTCGCGGAATGCGAGGCAGCGGATATCGCGTACGTGCCGTACTTCCCGCTCGGCGGTGGCGGCAGCCCACTCGACACCGAACGGCTCGGCAAGGTCGCGGCGCGCCTGGGCGCGACCACCGCGCAGGTGCAGATCGCCTCGCTGCTGGCGACATCGCCGTCGGTGTTGGCGATTCCGGGCACCGGTTCTCCCGATCACCTGGAGGAGAACCTCGCGGCCAACGATCTCCGTCTCAGCGACGAGGACCTGTCCGACCTGCGAGGCTGACCGGTCGGCTCCGGAAGTCAGCTCGGCCGCCATCCCCTTTGCCGCCGCCTGCCCGATCTCCCCGACGCCGACACTCGGCAGCCGCGCAGGGAGACCTTCTTCTTCCTCCAAGCGCCGGACGGCACCCCGGCCGTGGTGACCTCTGGGCAGGCGCAGGCGGCGGGCGTTCATTCACGCGCGGCATTCCACCGACAGACCTTCTGGCGATCCGAAAGCGCCGACTTCGGCGGCGTCGACGCCGCGCTCATCGCAGAAGGCGAGCACCTTCCGGGTCCGGGCCGGCCGTCGGTCATCGAGCTGGTGACCGGGCTTCGGGACGCTCCAGTGTGGCTTCGGGACGCTCCAGCGCCACCGTCGGCAGCCGCCTGGCGAGCGTCGCGGGGAGCCACCATGCGCGGCGGCCGAGCAGTTGCATCGCGGCGGGCACGATGAGGCAGCGGATGACCAGCGCGTCGAGCAGGATCGCCACCGCGAGACCCAGACCGAACTGCTGCAGCATGCGGCTGGGGCTGAGGATGAAGGCGGCGAAGACCACGATCATGATGGCCGCAGCCGCAGTGATCACCTTGCCGGTGGCGGCCAGGCCCTCTCGAACCGCATGAGCGTGGTCTTCGGTGCGCTCCCACTCCTCGTGGATGCGGGAGATCAGGAAGACCTCGTAGTCCATGGAGAGTCCGAAGACGATCGCGAAGATCATCACGGGGATGAAGGCTTCGACGGGCCCCGGCTGCACCCCGAACCAGCCCTTTTGGAAGACCAGCGTGATCGCGCCCAGCGCCGCTGAGATGCTCAGCAGATTCAACAGCGCCGCCTTGAGCGGGATCAGGGCCGAGCGGAAGACCACCATGAGCAGCAGCGACGACATTCCGACGACGATCACCACGAAGAGCGGCATCCGCTGTGTGATGCTGTCGGCGAAGTCCTGGGTAGTGGCGGTCGATCCACCGACCAGGAACTCCGCGCCGGTGTCCCGCTCCAGCGGTGGCAGTACGTCGTCCCGGAGCCGGTGTACGAGGTCGGTGGTGCCCTCGTCCTGCGGCGCGGCCTCCGGGAAGACGATCAGAGTGGCGAGTCTGCCGTCCTTCGACGGCAGCGCGGGGCTGGTCGCGGCAACACCGTCGGCCTTGACGAGGGCCGCCCGCGCGGCATCGCCTGCCGCCTGGTCACCGTCCACGACGACGATCAGCGGACCGTTGAAGCCGGGGCCGAAGCCCTCCGCGAGGAGGTCGTACGCCTGCCGACTGGTCGAACTCCGCGGGTCGTTGCCCGCGTCGGCGAAGCCGAGGCGCATCTGCAGTGCCGGAGCGGACAGCGCAAGAAGCGCGATGAACGCGGCCAGCAGGGAGGGCAGCGGGCGACGCTGCACCGCTGCGGCCAACTGCCGCCAACGGGAGCCGTCTTCCCTCCCCTCGGCCTTGGCCTTCTCGGCGCGCTTGAGTACATGGTGCTGGATCCGACGACCGAACAGGGCGAGCAGGGCGGGCAGCAGGATCAGCGAGGCCGCCACGGTGATCAGCACCGTCAGCACCACCGCCAGGGCGACACCCTGCAGCGAGCCAAGGCCGAGCACAACCAGGCCGAGCAGCGCGAGGACCACGGTGCAGCCGGCGAAGAACACCGTGCGCCCCGCGGCGTCCAGGGCGGACCGGGCCGCAGTGTTGGGATCTGCGCCGTGGATCAGCTCGTGCCGGTAGCGGTAAAAGATCAGCAGTGCGTAGTCGACGCCGACACCGAGCCCGACCAGCATCATGATCGGCGGGGTGAAATCGGCGACGGCGAACAGGTGAGAGGCGAGGGCGATCAGCCCGACCGCACCGCCTACCGCGAACAGTGCGGTGACCAGTGGCAGCGCGGCCGCCACCAGCGAGCCGAAGAGGAGCACCAGAATGACGAGCGCGGCGAGCATGCCCGCTCCTTCGGCAGAACCGCTGTCTTCCTCCTCCGCGCCGCGCACAGCTTCGCCGCTGAGCTCGACCCGTAGACCGTCCTGGGCGGCGGCCTGCGCGGTGTCCATGATGTGTGTGACGTCGTCCTTGGGCACGCTCTGCGCCTTGTCGTCGAGCGTCACCGTGGCGTAGCCGATCGTGCCGTCTTCCGAGACGGCAGAAGCGTCTGCGAAGGGGCTGCGCACCTCGGTGACGCTGGACTTGCCGCGTACCTGATCAAGCATGTGTTCCACGGCCGGCTTGCGCTCCGCGATGCCCTGCGGGTGCTCGAGGACGATCTGGATGCTGTCCCCGGCCTGCAGCGAGCTGTGCTGCTTCATCAGATCCGTTGCTGCCTGGGACTCGGTGCCGGGCAGCGTGAAGTCGTTGCGATAGTTGCTGCCGGCCGCCTGCGAGCCGACCGTGATCACGGCCAGCAGGAGTATCCAGAGCAGCACGGCGGCCCTGCGATGGCGCTGGGACCAGGCAGCGAGCCGTCCGAAGGTACCCGAGGAAGAGGCGGTGCCGGACGGGGCCGAGGCGTTGTTCGCGGGCGTGCCGCGTGAGTCGGACACGATTACCTGCCCTTGTTCTGTCGGAGCGGACGGCCGGCCCGATGTGCGCCGATCACTGCGCCGATGAGGGCGCACAGGATGGGCACAGCGAAGAAGGCGGCCGGCAGCGTGCCGCCGCTCCCATCGCGGGCGCGGTCATGGACGGGGGTGAAGAAGGCGCCCATGGCTTCGGTCAGCAGAAAGCCCGTTGCTCCGCCGACCAGGAGGCCCAGCAGGGCGGCTGCGGCCTTGCCGCGTATGGACGGTTCGTTCATACGGGGAGCATGCGGGGCTGCTTCTGCGGCAGGCGTCAGCCCGCGGCGGACACTCGTGCTACCCCAGCGGTTGCGGTCCGGACGGACCGGTGTACGCCGGTGGTTGCGGGCCGGCGGATCGCTCGGCCCCGGCAGGTCAGTCCGCCAGCCAGCCGGGGCGGACCATCCCTGACTCGTACGCCAGGACGACCAGCTGGGAGCGGTCGCGGGCGTCCAGTTTCGTCATGATCCGGCTGACGTGGGTCTTGGCGGTGGCCGGGCTCAACACCAGCCGGTGGGCGATCTCGTCGTTGGTCAGCCCGGCCGCGACCAGCTCCATCACCTCGCGCTCCCGCCCCGTCAGCGCATTCAGGCGTGGGCTCGGCTCGGGCGCCGCGACCCGGCCGGCGAACTCCGCGATCAGCCGCCGTGTGACGGAGGGGCTGATCAGCGCATCGCCGCGCGCCGCCACCCGTACCGCCTGCAGCAGCTCCTCGGGCTCGGTGTCCTTCACCAGGAAGCCGGTGGCGCCTGCCCGCAGCGCCCCGTAGATGTGCTCGTCCAGGTCGAAGGTGGTCAGGACGACCACCTGCACCTCGGCGAGATGCGGATCGGCGGCGATCAGGCGGGACGCCTCGATTCCGTCCATGCCCGGCATCCGGATGTCCATCAGGACGACATCGGGGCGCAGTTCCCGGCAGGCGGCCACGGCCTCCGCGCCGTCGCTCACCTCTCCGACCACGGTGATGTCGTCCTCGTCGTCAAGGATCGAGCGGAACCCGGCGCGCACCAGGCGCTGGTCGTCGGCCAGCAGAGCCTTGATCATGTGAGGGTCGGCTCCGATCGTCACGTGACTCGGTTGGTGAGGCCCCGTCGCCGAAGGCGGACCAGGCTCAACTCTCGTACGGAATACGGGCCGTGACAAAGAAGCCACCGCTCGGCCCTGGACCCGCGGAAAGGTCGCCGCCGAGCGTAGCCGCCCGCTCCCGCATGCCGGCAATGCCGCTCCCCCCGGTGCCGTCACTCCTGGATTTACGGTCCAATGCGCCCGTCGCGTCCCCGTCGTCCTCGATCGTCAGCGAGAGCTGCCGCCCCCCGAAGCCGATCCGCACCTCCACCGCCGTGGCCCCGCGAGCATGCCGGGTCACATTGGTCAGCGACTCCTGAACGATCCGGAACGCCGCGAGATCCGCCGCGGCGGACAGCGCGCGTGGCCGCCCCCAGTTGTGCACATTGACATCGAGCCCCGCCGACTTCGCCGAGGCCACCAGCTCATCGAGGCGGGCAAGTCCGGGCGCGGGCCGCGTCGGCACCTCGGCGTCGACCTGGCGGAGCACACCGAGCGTGGTGCGCAGCTCCCGCAGCGCTTCCCGACTGCTCTTCTTGATCGCTGCGAGGGCCTCCTCGGCCTGTTCCGGGTGTTTCTTCAGCCGATGCAGCGCTGCGCCGGCCTGCACATTGATCAGCGAGATGTTGTGCCCGACGACGTCATGCAGGTCGCGCGCGATCCGCAACCGCTCCTCGGTGGCCCGGCGTCGCGCCTTCTCCTCCGCGTAGGCGAACTGCCTGAACCGCATCGTGCCGAGTGCCACCATCGCCACCAGCCAGCCGGTGAGCATGAAGAGCGTGACGCCGTTGATCTCTTGGTTGCCCGCCAGCGTCCCGACGCCCACACCGATGACGGCAACGGCGGCGATGGCCACCGCCGCCCGGAGTCCGCCCTCGGCGGCCACCGAATAGAGCGCGACGATCAGGGCGATCATAAGAGGGCCGTCGTACTCGCTGGTGAGGTAGTACGCGGCGGTGCCGGCCAGGACGAACAGCGCCACGGCCACCGGATACCGACGCCGGAACGACAGCGCCCCGCACGAGGTCACGATCAGCAGCCAGCCGAGGACGGTCATGGGCCAGGATTCCGCGGAGTTGCGGATCAGCGCCGCCGCACTCCCGACGGCAACCAGCAGGACAACACCGCAGGCCGGCGCCAAGTCCGCCGTGCGACCGTGCGGAAGCCGCAACCGACGCGTGGTCTCACTTGCCATGCGACCAGCGTAGGCAGCCGCTGTGCCCCGCACCGTCGGCCGCACGGCGAAACCTTCCGCACCACTCAGCAACCACGGGTGTACGCCGACCTGCCCCGACCGCAACCCCTGGTGTAGGACAGATGCCCGCCCACGGCCGACGCCCGCAGCTCCGCCTCCCGTCCATTCTCGGCGGCATGAACACGTACGCGCACGAACCCCGGACCCCGACGCTGCTGAAGCGCCTGAACTGGCCCCTGACGACGGGACTGGCAGCCGTGGCGCTGATCAGGCCGCTGTTCTCGATCACCGGCCTGAGCGACAGCCTCGGTAAACCGGTCACCCCGTTGATCCTCACGGTGGCCATCTCGGCGGTCTGGATCGGCGCCGGCGCCCTCAGCAGGGTGCGGGAGCCCCTGCTGACCCTCATCGCCGCCGGCCTCGCCTATGCGCTCGGCACCATCGTGCTCAGCGGAGTTCTCTCGCCCCTGCTCGACGGCGAGTTGGCCGGTCCCCTCGCCCATCCGCAGGCGATCGCCCCCCTCTTCGCCGTCAACGCCGCCTGGGGCGCCCTCTGCGGCGCCTGCGCCTTGGGCCTGCGCAGAGTCCGCCGACGCGCTGACCTCCCCGATCGCGCTGACGGCTGACCCACCGGACAGCCCCGGCGGGGGATCGGGACAGCACCTATGCTCTTACCCGGCCGGCTCGGGACTCCAGGTAGCGTTGCTCGGCGAGGCTGGCGGTGGACTTCGCGGCGCGCCTGTAGTGCTCGTACGCTCCGGCCGTGTCGCCGGTCTTCTCCAGCAGATGCGCCCGTACGGACAGCAGCCGGTGATGCCCGGCCATCCGCTCGTCACCGTCCAATGTGGACAGCAGGGCCAGCCCGGCCGACGGGCCGTCGATCTCGGCGAGCGCGATCGCCCGGTTGAGGGTGACCATCGGGTTGGGCGCGATCCGCTCCAGGATCAGATAAAGGGCGTGCACCTGCGCCCAGTTGGTCTCCTCGGCCGTGGCCGCGTCGGCGTGCGTGGCGGCGATGGCGGCCTGCAGCTGGTAAGGCCCCAGCGCCGGGCCGGCCAGCGACGCCTTGACCAGTCCTACTCCCTCGTCGATCAGCCCGCGGTCCCACTTCGTACGGTCCTGCTCGTCCAGCGGCACCAGGTCGCCGGCCGCCGTCGTACGGGTTTCGCGGCGGGCGTGGGTCAGCAGCATCAGCGCGAGCAGCCCGGTCACCTCGCCGTCGTCGGGCAGCTGCGCGTGCACCGTCCTGGCCAGCCGGATCGCCTCGTGCGCGAGATCGGCGCGGTGCAGCTCGCTGCCCGAGGAGGCGGTGTAGCCCTCGTTGAAGATCAGGTAGAGGACGTGCAGGACGACCCGTAGCCGCTCCTCGCGCTCCGCACCGACGGGCAGGCTGAATGAGCTGCCGGCGGCCTTGATGCGCTGCTTGGCCCGGCTGATCCTGGCCGCCATCGTGGCTTCCGGCACCAGGAACGCGCGGGCGATCTCGGCAGTGGTCAGGCCGCCGACCGCCCGCAGCGTCAGGGCGGTCTGGGAGGCCGCGGTCAGCGTCGGATGGCAGCACAGGAACAGCAGCACGAGTGTGTCGTCGGTGTCCGGCACGTCCTCGGGCACCACCTCGGTGGCCGTCGCCGACTCCCGCTCGCGGCGCGCGTGGTCGCTGCGCAGCTGGTCGATGAGCCGCCGGGCCGCGACAGTCACCAGCCAGCCGCGCGGGTTGTCCGGCACTCCCTCGGCCGGCCACTGCACGGTGGCGGCGAGGAGGGCCTCCTGCACGGCGTCCTCGCATCCTTCGAAGTGGCCGTGCCGGCGTACCAGCGTGCCGAGGACCTGCGGCGTGAGCTCACGCAGCAGGTCCTCGATGGCTGTTGCTGTCATGCCTCCAATTGTCCGTCAGCGAACATCACCTGCCGCACCTCGACCCCCAGACCCTCGATCGCGGTGTCCGGGATCTGTGCTGCCAGCTCGATCGCCCGCTCCTTGTTCTCGCAGTCGATCAGGTAGAAACCGCCCAGAAACTCCTTGGACTCCAGAAAAGGTCCGTCGGTCACCACCGGCTGGCCGTTGCGTACGGACACCACAGCGGCCTGTGACGGGTCGACCAGCGCCTGCGTGGTGATCAGCTCGCCGGACTTCTTCAGCGCCTCGATGAACTTGCCGTGTCCGTCGCCGATCGCCGCCTTCTCCTCGTCGGTCAGCGCGTCCAGCACGGCCGGGTTGATATGCATGCTGATCAGGAACTGCATTTCGTACTCCTCGTTGGTTCGCAAGCCCCGGCGGGGCCCTTCGACCGGTTGGTCGGAGCCGCTGCCGTCGTCTTGACATCCCCGCCAGAACTTTCGCACGGGTTTTCTGCCGTCGCATCGCCCCGACCGCGAGGCCGTCGTTCCGGACCGCGAGGCTGTCATGCCCGGTGACTCACCGTGGCAGACGAGACAGGTCCGTCCGTACCGATGTCAAGAAGCTCCCGACTGCTCCGACCAACCGGCGAAACGTCGAGAGAACAGGGAGTTTCCGATATGCGAGTCAACCGGACGTGGCTGGGACTGGTCCTCCTCATGCTGCCGACATTGCTCGTCGCGATGGACATGACGGCGTTGCTGCTCGCGCTCCCACGGCTGAGCGCCGACCTGGGTGCCACCAACGTCCAGCAGCTGTGGATCAGCGACAGCTACGGACTCATGGTGGCCGGCCTGGTCATCACCATGGGCACGCTCGGCGACCGGATCGGCCGCCGACGGCTGCTGATGATCGGCGGAGCGGCGTTCGCGGTGCTGTCGGTCGTGGCCGCCTTCGCGGTCAGCCCGCTGATGCTGGTCGTCGCACGTGCGCTGCTGGGTGTCGCCGGAGCGACCCTGGCGCCGTCCACGCTTGCTTTGATCACCAATATGTTCCGCGACGAACGGCAGCGCGGGCAGGCCATCGCGATCTGGGCGACGTGCCAGTTCGCCGGCGGCGCGTTCGGCCCCGTACTCGCCGGATTCCTGCTCCAGCACTTCTGGTGGGGATCGGTGTTCCTGGCCGCTGTGCCGGCGATGGCGTTGCTGCTGCTGGCCGGGCCGATCCTGCTGCCGGAGTTCCGCAGCGAACAGGCCGGCCGACTGGACCTGGCCAGCGTCGGGCTGTCGCTCGTGGCGGTGCTGTTGATGATCTACGGCATCAAGCAGCTGACCGTCGAGAGCGTGCCGGTCGTGCCGGCGGTGGCCCTTGTCGTCGGCGCAGCCCTCGGATTCGTGTTCGTACGCCGGCAACTGCGGCTGGAGACCCCGCTGCTGGATCTGCGGCTGCTCCGCAACCGCCCGTTCACGGCCGTACTCGTCGCGCTGGTCTTCGCCGGCATCGCCATGGCCGGCACGGGCCTGCTGGTGACCCAGTATCTGCAGAACGTACTGGGCTTCTCGCCGGTCGCGTCGGCGGTGCTGTTCGCACCGATGGGCCTGGGTGTGGCGGTCGGCACCATGGCCGCGCCGGCGCTGGCCCGGCGGATGAAGCAGACCACCGCGATCGCCGGCGGGCTGGTGGGTTCGGCGCTGGGCAGTCTGCTGCTGGTCGGCGTCGAGGGTGCGAGCGCCCTGCCGTTGGTGCTGACCGGCATCACCGTACTGGCGCTGGGCACCGGCCCGCTGTTCGCACTGGGCACCGGGCTGATCGTCGGGTCCGCACCGCCGGAGCGCGCCGGCTCGGCGGCGTCCATGTCGGAGACCGGCAACTACTTCGGCGGTTCGCTCGGTTTCGCGCTGCTTGGCGTGGTGGCGGCGGTGGTCTACCGCAGCCGGATGGACGGCACGTCCGACTCGCTGGCCGGCGCGGTCGCCGCCAGCCGGCGCCTTCCCGCCGGCCAGGGTGCGGAACTGCTGCACACCGCGCGGGAGGCGTTCACCGCCGGCCTGCACGTCATCGGTGTCGTCGCCGCGGTCATCTTCGCCGGGCTGGCCGCACTCGTCCTGACGATGCGCCCGGCAGCCCGGACCGCCCCGGCCGCACTCCCGGAGCCCGGGACGACTCGCTCGTAGAACCCCGCCGAGACCGACGCTGTGGTCGGCGTGTCCGAGTTCGGCGACGACCTAACCGTGACCGTCGTCGCACAGAACAAGGACGGTGCCGTGCTGAAGTTCACCACTCCGTGATGGTTGCGTGCCCGGCACGGGGCTGCGCCCCGAAGGGGCGCGGGGAACTGCGCGACCAGCCACGAGGCACCCGCACCCCGCAAGCGACGGCCAGGGGCACCCCCTCACCGGAACAACGATGCGGGGCACCTACGTTGACACGGCCCACCTGATGCGCACCGCACGTTCGTCCCGTTCCGCCTCCAGGTTGCTCGGCGCCGGGGGGGGGAGAGAGGGTCAGCTGAACGACGGCGACGCGGTGCCGCGAGGCACCTTGCCGACTGCGTGTGGTCAGCCGCCGACGTGGATGCCGGGGCGCTCGTCCGGGTCGGGTTCGTTGCTGCGGATGATCTCGCGCACGACCGGTGCCGTATCCCCGCGGCCGAGCAGGAAGTACCGGAACATGTGACGCAGCGGGCTGCCTTCGGCCCAGGCGAAGTAGCAGTGCGGCTTGACACCGGTGGCATCGCGCAGGGCCAGGAGGATGGCGGCGATGGCGTTCGGCGCGGCGGGGGCCTCGGTGCGCAGAATGCGATAGCCGTCGACTTCGACGCCGTGAATCGCGAGGGTGTCGCTGAAGTCGGACGGGTCGACCACGTCGATCTCGAGGAACAGCACGTCGGCGGGGCCGGGAACGGGGTTGGTTCCGCGCTGCTCCCGCTCCTTGAGGCTGTACTCGGTCCGGTCGCCGGCCTGGCGACGGTTGGCGATGATGTTGATGGAGTTGTCGTAGGCGAGGGTGTCGGTGATGAACCCACGGGCGGCAGGGTCGAAGACGATGCGATCGGCGCGCAGCTCCGTGGTGCGTGAGACGCGGGAGACGAGCGACACGAGAACGATGCCGACGATGAAGAGGCCGGAGATCGCGATGCCGTCGGGCTTGTCCACGATGTTGTAGACCAGGGCGTAGAGCAGGACCACTGTGAGCAGTGCGAAACCGACGGCCGTGACCCTGCGTCGGTGCCGGGCGACCGAGACGGTGACGGCGAAGGCACCGGAGACCATCATGGCGAGGATGCCGGTGGCGTAGGCGCCTGCTTGGGCGTCGACGTCGGCGTCGAAGGCGATCGTGATGCAGACGCACACGGCGGTGTAGACGAGGACGACCGGCCGTACGGCGCGTCCCCACTCCGGTGCCATGCCGTATCCCGGCAGGTACCTGGGGACGATGTTCACCAGTCCCGCCATCGCGGACGCGCCCGCGAACCAGAGGATGAGGATGGTGCTGATGTCGTAGACGGTGCCGAACGCCTCTCCGACCTGTTCGTGGGCCAGCCAGGCCAGGGCCCGGCCGTTGGCCGCGCCGCCGGGCTCGAACTCCTTGTGCGGGATGAGAACGGTGGTCACGAAGCTGGCGGACAGCAGATAGACGCTCATGATGAGCGCGGCGGTGGTCAGCAGCGCGCGGGTGTTGCGGATCCGCGAGCGCAGCCGCTGCTCGGCATCGGCGCCCGCTGCGGATACGAGCGGCATCATGCTGACTCCGGTCTCGAAGCCGGAAAGTCCCAGTACGAGCAGCGGAAACGCCAAGAGAGCCGGGCCCATCAGGTCACCGAAGCCGCCTCCGCCATTGAGCAGCGCGTCCGACCAGTCCGACAGCGCCCCCGGGGTGGTGAAGACATCGACCAGGCCGGCGACGATGACGATCGCGTTCAGGGCCAGGAAGAGCGCGACCAGCGGGATGGCGACGCTGACCGCTTCGCTGAACCCGAGCAGAAAGACGCCTCCGAGCACCAGCAGCAGAGCCACCGTGAGCGCGACCTCGTGGCCGTGCAGGGCATGCGGGAAGAACGGGTTCTCCACGACATGCACGGAGGCGTCCGCCGTGGACAGGGTGATCGTGATGATCCAGGAGGTCGCCACGAAGCCGAGCAGGACCAGCACGAACAGCTTGCCCCACCAGAACGGCAGGAGGTCTTCCAGCATCGCCACCGACCCGGCACCGCGCGGGCTCTCCCGCGCCACGTGCCGGTACATCGGCAACATGCCCAGCAGGGTCAAAGCCACGATCAGCAGCGTCGCCAACGGAGAGACCGCTCCGGCAGCCAGTGCTGCGATGGCCGGAACGTAGGCCAGGCTGGAGAAGTAGTCGACACCCGTCAGGCACATCACCTTCCACCAAGGGTGTGGCTTGACGTGCCCTTCGCCGGCGGCCGGCCCGACCGGCTCCACCTGATGGCGCAGCAACCAGCCGGCCATTCTCCCGGTCGGCTGTGTCCGCAGAGCCGGACTGTCCACCACTTCGGGAACAGCCGCCCCGTCCGCTTCTGCCATTTCCCTTGTCAGCCCTTCTCGCCTGCCGAGTGCACCTGTCGCGGCAGTCACCGTCTGGGGGGAGCCGCCGCGGTCACCGAGTATGCGCTGCGCCGACGGCGCGGTGCGGTAGCGGGTCCCTGCACGCTGCACGAAGAGTGCGGTCGGCAATGACGGGGGCCTCCGCCCACGGCCGGCCAGGAACTCGGGCGGCGGTTACGACGGCAGTGGTCGGTCCGCCTGCCCGGGCTCGCCGGAGACCGGGCAGGCGGATGGGTGGGAGGCGGATGTGTGGGAGGCGGCGGGTGGCGGCTCAGTCCTGGCCGTCCGCCCCCTCCGCGCCGGTCGAGGCGGTGAGGTGCACGATGCGGAGGAAGCCGTTGTCGTCGTGCGGGTGGGGGCTTGTCATGTCGACCCTCACCCGGGTGGTGGCAACGGTGTCGAACGTGATGCGGGTGGGCTCATCGGAGCCATCCGCCCAGACGATGCGGAGATGGTCGACCGGCACGTATTCCTTGCCGTTCCAGTAGCTCACGGTGAGCTTCTTCGGGAGTGCGTGGACCTTGTCCGTGGTGAATGACGCCTGAAGACCGTTGACGCGCCTTCGGTCCGGCCAGCTCAGGGAGACCCAGTCCCGGGGACGGGCCTTGCTGATCGAGTGCAGCAGCCCCGTCGCCGGCATCCGGTAGAAGTTCGACCAGCCGGTGGCCTGGTCGTCGTCGAGCATGGCCGCGGGGACGGTGTCGGGCCCGCCGGAGAAGCTCGCGTCCGCGCTCGGCCGGTCGCCTCGGTCCGTCTCCTTCGCCCCCTTCCGCTCCTTCGTGAGCTCCGTCTGCTGCGTCTTCTGCGTCTTCTGGGGTGCCGCGTCGGGGGCGGGCAGTGCGAGCGCACGGTTGGGGCGACGGCCCTCGCCGGTGGCCTCGATCCTCGTCGATCCGGTCCGCAGCCCGTCCGCGTGTGCGGTGACGGTGACCGGCCCGGAGTCCCCTCCCGCCTGCACGACGGCGAGTGCCTTGCCGTGGAAGGCGGCGCGTGTGGGGGAACGGTAGTTCTCCGCGCTCTCCTGCTGCCCGTTGTCCACGCCTACGAGGCGGCTTCCGCCGCCGGTCACGTGGAAGGTGATGCGGTGGTCCGCGTCCGGCACCAGGACACCTCGCGCGTCGGTGACCTCGGCGGTGACGAAGCACAGCGAGCGGCCGTCGGCTGTGATCCGCGTCCGGTCCGGGGTGAGCCGGACGGCGGCCGGGTCACCGGCCGTGCGCAGCGTGTCCCGGGCCACCTCGGCGCCGTCGCGGCGGGCCACCGCGACGAGCTTGCCCGGCTGGAACGGGACCTGCCACGTCAGGTGCAGCTTGCCTGCGCTGCCGTTCGGGCTGGTGTAACTCCCGGGGTAGGGACCGGAGGTGACTGTCTTGTCGTCGCCGGTCGCCTCGGTCGTCTCCCAGTACTTCCGGCCGTCCTTGGTGGTCTTCCGGTCGAAGGACTTCGCACCCAGCGACCGGCCGTTGAGGAAGAGTTCGACGGTCTCGACGTTGGTGTAGGCCCATACCGTCACCTCCTCCTTGCGCCGGTGGGTCGTCCAGTCCATCGGCACGAGGTGCACCATCGGCTCCTCGCTCCACTGGCTGCGGAAGAGGAAGAACTGGTCCTTGGCGAACCCGGCGGTGTCGACGGCGCCGAAGAACGAGGACTTGACGGGAAAGACATCGCTGTACGGAGTGGGCTCGCCCAGGTAGTCGATGCCCGTCCACAGGAACTGGCCGGCGAAGAATTCCCGGTCGCGGTCCTTCTTGAGGACGTACTCCCCGCTCATGGTCCACGTCTCGAGATTGTTGTCGTAGGAGGAAGCGCCTCGTCTGCCGGGCGTGTAGTTCTCCCCGGTGTTGAGCTGCCTTGGGTTGTCGTACACACCGCGGCTGGAGGTGGCGGAGGAGGACTCGGCCTCGAGGAAGAAGGTGGTGGGGTACTTCGCGTGCAGGGCGTCGACCGAGGCGGCCGTGTTGTAGTTCAGCCCGATTCCGTCGAGCATGCGCAGGATCCGGTCCTCCGGCGAACCGTCCTTGGGCACGGTGCGGTATTTGTCCGAGCCCATCACGACGGGCCGCGTCGCATCGACCGATCTGACAGCCTTGATGAGCCGATCCGCCATGGGAACGCCCGCGGAGCTGGTGCTGTCGGGGATCTCGTTGCCGATGGACCACATCACCACGGCGGGGGAGTTCTTCGCGGCGTGGACCATCTCCTTCACATCGGCGTCGCTGTGCTCGTCGAAGAACCGGCCGTAGTCGTACGGATTCTTGGGGGTGCGCCAGCAGTCGAACGCCTCGACCATCATCACGATGCCGAGTTCCTCGCACATCTCGATAACCTGCGGCGCGGGCGGGTTGTGGGAGGTGCGCAGGGAGTTGACTCCCATCTTGCGCATCTTGGTCAACTGCCTTCTGGCCGCGTCCGGATGGAAGGCGGCGCCGAGGGAGCCCAGGTCATGGTGGAGGTTGACACCGCGCAGCTTCGTCGGGTTGCCGTTCAGCGAGAAGCCGTGGTCGGGGTCGAACGCGAACCAGCGCAGACCGAACCGGGTGGTCGTCTCGTCGACGACCTTGCCGCGAACGGTGATGCGGGTGTCGACGGTGTAGAGGTACGGCTTGTCGAAGGACCACAGGTGAGGAGCGTCGATACGCAGATCGAGTCGCGTGACGCCGGGGCGTTCGCCCAGCGTTGCCGGTGCGCTTGCCTTCGCCACGGTCTTCCCGTCCGCGTCCTTCACGGTCGCCGAGAGCTCTGCTCGCACCGATCCGTGCTTCTGGCTCACCGCACGGGTCTCCACGCGTGCGTCGGCATGGCCGGCCTTGACCGCCTTTTCGAGGTCCGGCGTGGTGACGGTGATGCCGTGGCGGGTGATGTGGACCGGGTCGGTGAGGACGAGGCGCAGGTCGCGATAGATCCCGCTGCCGGAGTACCAGCGGCTGCTGGGCACCTGGTTGCGCACCTTCACCGACAGCGTGTTCGGCGTCTTCCCGTCGGTGTGCACCAGGTCGGTCAGATCCAGCGCGAACCCGGTGTATCCGTAGGGGTGAGCGCCGACGAGCCGGCCGTTGCAGTAGACGTGCGCGTCCATGTAGACGCCGTCGAATTCGACGGACAGCCGCTTTCCTGCGGTCTCGGGCGGCAAGGTGAAGGTCTTGGAGTACCAGCCCAGGCCGCCGGGCAGGTAGCCGCTGCCCGCGGTGGTGTGGTCCCCCTTCTGCGGTGAGAGCTCGATGCTCCAGTCGTGCGGCAGGTCCACATCGCGCCACAGCGATGCTTCGGCGTCCGGCGCGGGGGCATCTTTCCCCGTGGTGTTGACCAGCGCGAACCGCCACCCACGCCGGAAGTCGACCGTCCGTCCCGATGCCGGGACCGTCACGGCCGCAGTCGATCCGCCGGCAGCCGCTGCCGGGGCGTGTCCCGCCACCGGCGCACCCAGTACTCCGCCCAGCACAGCGGCTCCGCCCAGGGCCGCTCGTCGTGAGATCGCCATTCTCGTGGCTCCCGCCCTCGCTGTTGTCGAAACGCCGCGCGGTCGGCGCGGCCCGCAGAACCACGGGAGTTTGTAGGGAGTTGTTGGATTGCGTCAATAGAGCCATCAGATCAGCTCAAGACAGAACTGATATCTTCGGTGACGGCATCCCGGCCGCCTCCTTCGCCGTGGACGACGTACAAGCGGAGTTCAACCGGCTGCGTGAGCTCGGGGTGCAGTTCACCCAGGAGCCGCTGGAGATGGGCACGATCACCACTGCGGTCCTGGACGACACCTGCGGCAACCTGATCCAGATCGTGCACAGCTGATCCGGGCTGCGGCGATACAGACGCCGGCAGCACCCCAGCCGCAGCTACTCCCGCCCTCTCAGATGCTCGACCGCCGTGCGGGCCGTGGCGCCGATGATCGCGTCGGCGCGGGGCAACCGGCGGTCGGCGCGGGCGGCCTGAGTGAAGACGACGGCCGTGTACGCGCGGCCGTCGGCCAGCTCGACGACCCCGGCCTCGTGCCGCATGACGCCGAACGTCCCGGTCTTCCCGTACACCGCCACCTCGTCGTACGGGAAGCCGGACGCGAGCCGGTGCTGCGCGGGCTGGTGTCCCATCGTCCGACGGATGAAGGCGCAGCCGTCGGGGGAGGCGGCCTCGTCCAGCCAGATGGTGCGCAGCAGGTGCGCCATCTCCGCGGGAGTGGTCGCGGTCGCGCAGGCGGGGTCGTAGACACCCGGTGGCACCGCCCGGTCGTTGTCGGCGATCCGCGCGAACGCCGCGTCCACCGTCTCCGCACCGGTCTCCGTTACCAGCCGGGCCAGGGTGCCCGCGGCACCGTCGTTGAGCTGGGTGCGGAAGAGACCGAGGGCCCGGCAGGTGTCGTCGACCGCCGCAGCGCCCACATGGCGGAGCACCGCGTCGGCTGCGGCGTTGTCGGAGATGGTCATCATCATGACGACCAGATCGCGCAGGGACATCGACACCTCGTCCTGCAGCTGTGAGATGCCGGTGGGTCCCGGCAGCCGGTCCTGGGGCGGCAGGGTGATCCGTTGCCGCGGGTCGAGCAGGCCCGCATCGACCTGGCGGCAGTAGGCCACCATCAGCGGCACCTTGTAGACGGAGCCCATCAGCGCGACGTCGTCCGCGTCGATGGTCACCCGCGCTTCGGGCCGGTGCAGTTCGGCCACGTGGAGCCAGCCGCGTACCCCGGCGTCGTCGAACATCTCGCGCAGGGTGCGCTCGATGCCCCTGCCGGGTGCCTCCGCGCTCATCGGGCGCTCTCCCGTGCGGGGGCCAACGCGTCGACGAGTGCTTCGGCCGCCTCTTCCGCCTCCGCGGCGGCCAGCCGCCGGGCGTCCCACACCACCCGCAGCCGCAACGGCAACGCCGGATCGGTGGTCGGCAGCCGGACGACGCCGTCGGCCGTGAGTGTTTCGTCGGCGGTGACGAACACGGCCTGGCCTGCGGCAACCAGGGCCAGCCCGGCGCGCTCGTCCGAGACCACCACGGTCTCCACCCGCTGCCCCCGGCCCGCGAGCGTGTCCAGGAACAGGTCGTGTGCCGCGGGCGCTTCGGCGCGCGGCCGGACGGCGTACGGCAACAGCCGCCCCGCTCGCGCACCGCCCGCGCGCCGGGCGGATTCATGGGTGGTGCTGTGCGGCGCGGTCCGGTCGGCCGCTTCGCCCGGCGAGGACAGCCCGGTCGGCCCGCAGCCTGTGTCGTCCGGTGCCAGCAGCCACGTCGGCAGCAGCGTCACCGGACCTGCGGCCAGCCCGTGGAGCACGGCGGGGTGGCGGACGACGGCCAGGTCGAGACGTCCTGCCGAGACGTCCGTCAGCAGCATGGCCGTCGGCGCTGTCACCACCGAGACCCGGCCGCGGATCCCCGCGCGGACGGGTGCCGCGGCGATGGATGCGCCGAGCCGGGGCGGCAGTTCGGGCGGCAGGCCGAGTCGGAGGCGCTGCCCGTCCGCGTGCTCCCTGGCGCCGGTCTCCCGCAGTTCGGCCAGCGCGATGAGTGCACGGCGGGCGTGCGGGAGCAGCAGTGCGCCCTCCTCGGTGAGGGATACCCCGCGTTCCCGGTCGAACAGCCGCACCCCCAGCAGCGCCTCCAGCCTCCGCAGCGCCTGCGAGAGGGGTGGCTGGGTGATGCCCACGCGCTGCGCGGCGTCGCCGAAGTGCCCTTCCTCCGCGAGCGCGACGAAGATTTCCAGGTGCCGCTCCGTCAGCATGCGTCCCCCATGATCTGCGGTGATACGCCGAACGAATCGGCGCGCGGTCGAGAGCATATTCGACACGGGGTGACTGCTGAGGTTTGACTCCTTTCCCCCAGGCCCGGGCCATGAGCAGCAGTTGAAACCCGCACGAGGCGAAGGAGTACCGCCATGCCCTCTCAACAGCCCGCAGCCGCCCAGCGCCGTCCGAGCCGTCGCAGGGTGCTGCGGACCAGCGTGGCCGCCGGGGCCGTCGGTGTGACGGGGGCGTCCACCATCGTTTCAGCGGCAGCGCCCGCAGCCCGCACAGCGCGGGACAGCGGTCGCCGGGGGAGCAGTGGTGTCCGGCTGCGCTGGCTCGGCATCGCGGGCTGGGAGCTGACCTTCGACGGGCACCGGCTGCTGATCGACCCGTATCTCACCCGGCAGC
This sequence comes from Streptomyces sp. 8N114, assembly GCF_052245835.1. Classification (NCBI taxonomy): domain Bacteria; kingdom Bacillati; phylum Actinomycetota; class Actinomycetes; order Kitasatosporales; family Streptomycetaceae; genus Streptomyces; species Streptomyces sp. 8N114. Next base: position 26,357 of record NZ_JBQQBT010000003.1, read on the forward strand.
GCTACACGGGCCCCGACGGCAAGGCCGACCTGACGAGGAAGCTGGAGGTGAACCACCGGATCATCGACCGGGTGCTCGGTGAACACCTCGCAGGGGCACCCGAGTTCGTGCTGCTGACCCACGGTCACTGGGACCATCTCGCCGATGTGCCGCATCTCCTGGACCACCCGGCCTGGCGGGACAAGGAGATCAACGTCCTCGGCACCGAGACGCATCTGCACTTGCTGACCGCCATGGGCGTCCCCGGCAAGGGGCGCAAGCACCGCCCGGTCCTGGTGTCCGGGGGAGAGGTGCTGCGCTATCCCCTCCAGCCGTCCGGCAAGCGGTCACGCGCCGACTACACCGTCGAGGTGGTCCGCAGCCTGCACAGCCAGCTCGGAGGCTACGGCTTCGATCCGTACGGCACCCTGACCGCACCCCCTTCCCGGCCCCGGACGCTGGGCGATCTGGTGGAGGGCGGAACGCTGGGCTACCAGGTGACGGTGGGCGACCGGCTGAGCGTCATGTTCCTGAGCGGTACGGCCAACTTCGCGGCCCGCGAGGTCTCCGGCGCCACGCCGGACGTCCTGGTGCTGGGCTCCAGCGGGCACGCCGCCGTGCACGACTACTTCGAGCGCGCCGTCAGCGCCCTCGGCCGGCCCCGTGTCGTCGTCCCGAGCCACCACGACGACATGGTCACGGCACTGGACGATCCCGCGGTGCACGACACCGTGAACCGCCGTGTGGTCGACCAGCTCCAGCAGGTGGTCGGGAGCGACGGCCGCGTCGTCGACCCCCGCCACTTGGAGCAGTTCGAACTCTGAGCGCGGGATGCCCACCGGATCCGAGATCCTCCAGCAACTCCCGGAAAGCCCCGGCCTGGAGGCGGACGGCTCCTCCCCGGTCGCCGTCGCGGTCTTCGTCGATCCCGAGGACATGGACATCTCCCGCTCGGCGATCGCGGGTGGCCGTCTCGGCGCTCCTGTCGCCAAGTCCGTCATCCAGGCCGTACTGGACCGCTGACCAGTACGCCTCACCACTGTGCCGGGACAGCATCCCGGTAGCACCCGGCCCTGGGCCGAGAAAGGACGAACAGTGACGCGCGAATCCACGGCCGCGCAGCCACCGGAGCAGAGCTCGGACGGTCCCGCGACCGACGACGGAACTCAGGGGCCGGAGGAGGAGCACACAGCGGGGGAGCCGGAGGCCGCCGAGGAGCCGGATGACATGGGGGTGTCGGAGGTTGCCGATGCTCCTGGGTCGGAGCCGGATGACGTAGGGGAGCCGGAGGCCGCCGAGGCTCCGGAGTCGGAACTGGACGGCGCCGGGGAGCCGGAGGCCGCCGAGGCTCCGGAGTCGGAACTGGACGGCGCCGGGGAGCCGGAGGCCGCCGATCCCGAGAAGCCGGAACTGCCCGGTGGCCAGGGGCTGGAGGGGGAGACGGAGCAGAAGCCGGCGGAGGGCAACGCTGCCCCCGCAGCCGTGCGGGAAGCGGCGGCTCCGAGCCTTGCGAGGTCCCGCAGGGTGAAGGCAGGGGTGGCGGTGGTGCTCGCGTTGTGCCTGGTCCTGGCGGTGGTCCAGACGGTGCGGCCGCTGCCCGCCCCGATGCTGCGGCTGGATGCGGCGCACACCTCCTACACCCTGCCGGGACACTTCACGGTGCCGTGGCCGCGGGAGGGCCAGGCTGCCGTCACACTGCCGGGTACGGGAACAGTCGGCACCTACGGCGCGCAGAAGCCCGTGCCGACCGCGAGCGTCGCCAAGGTGATGACGGCCTACGTCCTCCTTCGCGAACGTCCGCTGGCGAAGGGCGAGAAGGGGCCGATGATCGAGGTCGATGCCAAGGCCGTGCAGGAGGGCAGGTCCAAGCACGAGTCGCGTATCGAAGGGCTGGAGGTAGGCCAGAAGTTCAGCCAGCAGGACATGCTGAAGATGTTGATGATCCCCTCGGGCAACAACATCGCCCGCCTGCTGGCCCGCTGGGTCACCGACAGCCGCACCGAGGCCGCTTTCGTACGGAAGATGAACGACGCCGCCCGGAAGCTGGGCATGAAGGACACCACCTACACCGATCCCAGCGGCCTGGACGCCAAGACCGTGAGCACCGCCGTCGACCAGCTGAAGCTCGCGGAGGCTGTCATGAGGTTCGGCGCGTTCCGCGCGGCTGTCGCATTGCCCAGTGCTCACGTGGACGGTCTGGACGAGCCGTTGATCAACAACATGGACAGGCTGCTGATGTCCGACCTGAGTATCAGGGGCATCAAGACCGGGTCCAACACACCGGCCGGCGGCACGCTGGTGTGGGCCGCCTACAAGTCCGTCGACGGCAAGACCCCACTGATCCTCGGCACAATGCTGGACCAGCACGCTGACGGCCCCGACCCGAACGGGGCCAACAGTCTCACCCTGGTCAAGAACAACAGCAAGAAGATCGTGCAGGCGGTCCGGGCAGCGCTCACTTCCGCCACGGTCGTCCGCAAAGGCCTGGTGGTCGGTCATCTCGACGACGGACTCGGCGGGCACACCCCGCTGGTCGCCGCCGGGGACTTCACCGCCGTCGGGGTGCCGGGCCAGAAGGTGGACCTGCGGATCACCCCGGTCAGCACCCCGCTCCCGCACTCCGCGAAAGCCGGCACCAAGGTCGGATTCCTGACCGCGGGCAGCGGCCGGGGCGGGGAGAAGGTGCCGGTCACCCTGCGGAACGATCTGTCGAGCCCGTCCCTCGGAGCGAAGCTGGCCCGGTGGGACTAGAGCGGTGTGACCGCCGCGCGCCAGCTCAACCACCGGACCGAGCAGTGCCGCCGGCCGTACGGCGACGACCGGTATCGAGCTCTCGTCACAGGCGCCGACCGCGCGGGCCACGGACCGCGGGAGCTCGCCTGAGAATTTCTGACAACTTCCGAGTCAGTCGAGTCAAGAGGAGAACGCCATGACGCATCTGCCCCGCCACGAGCGACCCGCCGGCCATCTCTCCAGGCGTCGCTTCGGCCGGCTCGCCGCCCTCGCCCTCGCGGCCGGAGCCGGCTCGCTCCCCTTCGCCTCGGCGACGGCCGCCACGGCGGACGGGCAGGCCTACTACGACCGTGCCCGTCGGCTGGCCGGCAACGACCCGGTGCTGCTCACCCTCGTGAAGGCGCTGACCCCCGGTACCCAGGTTCCTCGGCCACCCGCGCCGGAGCCGCTGAAGATCTTCGACAACCTTGCCATGCTGAGCGCGGGCTGGGTCTCCGCCATGGCCGTACTGACCGACGACGGGATCGTGCTGATCGACGCGTTGACGTCCTCTCAGGAGGCCGAAAGCACCCTCGTCCCGGGGCTGCGCACCTTGGGAGCCGATCCGGAGACGATCAAGTACATCGTCATCACGCACGGCCACGACGACCACTACGGCGGTGCCCAGTACCTTGCCGACCGCTACGGATCACGCGTGCTGATGTCACCGGCCGACTGGGACCTCGTCGCCCGCACCGACCCGGACCACGCCCCCGCCCGGGACCTGGACATCGTGGACGGGCAACAGCTCACGCTCGGCGGCACGAGGGTTCGGTTTCACCACACCCCGGGCCACACCCCCGGCACCGTCTCCCCGATCTTCCCCGTACAGGTGGGCCGAGAGCGCCATACGGCCATGCTGTGGGGCGGCTTGAACCCGCCCTCCGCGCCCGCCCAGTTGCGCACCTACCTGAACTCCATCCAGTCCTTCCGGGATCGGATGCGGCAGGCGAACGTGGACGTGGAGTTGTCCAACCATCCCAACGACTACGGCCTCGAACGCGCCGAGCAGCTACGGAACAACCCCGACGGACCGAACCCCTTCGTGCTCGGCCGGCCTCGGGCACAGCGGTATATGAAGGTGATGGACCTGATGCTGAACGGCAGGCTCGCCGACGCCGAGGCAACCACCACAGCCGACAGCACACTTCATGCGCCGGATGCCGCAGAACATACCGGCTGCTGAGGCTCCCTCCGGGCCCGGACACCCCACCGGGCCCCCGGCCGGCCACGAACACGATGGCGCGGCGCCCTGGGCCCCGGAGGTACCTCGTCGTAGTGCCGTTCTTCATGTGGTCGGCCGGCCGATCACGCGTCTGAGGGCGTGTATCGAAGGTGCGCTGGCCCAGTCCTCGTCGAGGGTTGTGACAGCGCTTCACGGCTGACGTTGGTTGTTCTGGGATCGCAGCCCGTGCAGCAACCGGTCCAACGCCCGCTCCGTTTGCGTCAGCGCCTGCGGGCTCGCTGACCGGGCCAGCCACAGTGCGGCCTCGTTCATCGCGCCTGACAGCAAGCGTGCCAGTGGCTCCACCGGCTGGTCGGCGATGACTCCGGTCCTCACAAGGGTCTCGAGCGCCTCGGTCAAGTGCCGGGCGGAGGAATCCTCGTCCATGGCCCGCCATTCGTCCCAACCGAGCACAGCCGGCGCCTCGATCAGCACGATCCGGCGCACCATCGGATCGCACCCGGCGGCGAGGAAGGTCCGGCAGCCGGCGCGCAGTTGCTCCCATGGATCGTCGTACTGCTCGGCGGCGTCCGCGACCCGTTCGCCGAGTTCCCGCTGCACCTCGGCGACCACGGCGCGGAACAGCCCCGCCTTGCTCTCGAAATGGTGATAGGCCGCCCCCTTGGTGACCCCTACCGCCTGCGCCACCTCGGCGAGCACCACATCGTGATAGCCGTCAGCGGCGAACCGCCGACGCCCCTCGGCCAGCAGCGCCCGCCGTGTCGCCGCCCGCTGCTCGGCCCTGGTGACAGCCATCCGTTGCCCTCCCTCCGCATTCGCATACCCGGGGTATGCTAACGTCTCATTTCACATACCCGGGGTATGTGAAATGGGCGTACGGACAGCTATGGACGTACAGACAGTTGGAGACATGACATGCAGGTCAAGCTCGGCAGCTTCTACCCGGTCATCGCTACCCGCGATGTCGCCGCATCGCGCGACTTCTACGCCCGCTACTTCGGGTTCGAGGTGACCTTCGAGGCCGACTGGTACGTGAGCCTCCACCGCCCGGACGCCCCGCAATACGAACTCGCCTTGCTCGACCACTCCCATCCGACCCTCCCCAAGGGGCACCGCGCCCCCCTCCAAGGCGGCCTCCTGCTCAACTTCGAGGTCGACGACGTCGACGCCGAACACCACAGGCTGGTCGGACAAGCGGGCCTGCCTGAACTCCTCCCCTTGCGCACAGAGGAGTTCGGCCAGCGCCACTTCATCGTCGCAGCGCCGGACGGCGTCCTGATCGACGTCATCACCGTTGTCCCGGCAACCGGGGAATACGCCGAGCAGTACGCCCCAGGCCACACCCCGCACATCTAGCTAGAACTCCACCGTCGCCGCCACCGCCGCCCGGAGCTCCGGCCCGCCCTCGACGCGGAACCCGAACGGCATCCTCGCCCGGGTCGAGGTCGTCGGGCGGATCGAACGCGCGGGTCGTCTGACGGACCGCGCCGATCCGGTCGACGCGGTACGTGCGGATCGCGTCCGCGCGATGCGAGCGGCACAGGAGATACCAGCGCCCGTGGCGGACGACCACCGCCCAGGGGTCCACCTCTCCCTCCGACTCCTTCCCCGACTCGCTCCGATACGCCACCCGCACGCTCCGTCGGACCGCGGATGCCGCGACCGGTGCGCCGGTGGTGGCCGGATCAGGCCGAGCCGAGTACGGGTCGGGCGCAGCCGACGCATGGTCGCGCAGCGTCGCCGCCTGCCGGCCGACGTTCTCCGGCAGCGCCCGGACGACCTTGCTCAGCGCATTTCCCACGAGCTCGTCGGCGTCGGCGTACACGAGATCTGCGACGCCTGCGTGACCGACCACGCCAACCGGAGGAATTGCTGTGACAGCTGCGCGACAGCCGGGCACCATGAACCTCATGAAGACACCGAGCACCGACTGGATCACCGTCGCGGCTTACGAGAACCTGCCGGGTTGCCTCCGGCCGATGGCGGCCCGTGCGCGCTTGACTGCGCGACCGCGGCATCGACTGGATGCCCTTCGGTCCGGACGACATCTGCTGGAGCCTTGTCTGCGGAGCCGGTCCTGACGGCCACTGGCACGGCTGGATCGACGTCCGCGTGCACCCGGACGCTCTACGACATCTCGGTCTGCATCCCGACCAGCCAACCTCCAAGATCACCAGCCCTTCGCCCCCTGGCTGGTGGCATGCCGCCGCCGAACGCAACGCTCTCTGGCGCCGCAAACGTTGGTCGCCGTAAGCGGTGCACCCGGCAAAACCATGGCGAATCAGGGTCGTTGCGGAGCCGACTCCTGGCCCGCTTGAAGAACAGCCGCCACGTGTAGTGGCGACGGCGCTGCTCGGCGGACTGCCCGTGAGGGGCAGCGGTCAACAGAGCGATGCGCGCCCTCTCGGTACGAGCTGTCAGCTGTCGGGGGAGGGCCTTCGGGTCCGCGTCCGGCCTGTCCGCCTCGCTCATGTACTGCCGGAACTCCTGCAGGCGGGGGTGAGCGCGGAGATCTTCGACCGACTCGTGATAGGCGAACTGCGGTCCGAGATGGTCGATCGTCCGCATGGCGATCACCTCCTCGGCCGCCTGGACAGGGCGTCTCTCGCCGGATCACCGTGGCAAGCACGCACGGGATCGGTTGGTGAGCTCGGTGGGGTGCCGGCTCACCGAACGCCGGGCCGGGTCCCCTCTGTTCGCCTGTCATAGCTGGAATCCGGCACTTTCTCTGCCGAGTTCAGGAGGGCTGCCGCAGCCATGTGTCGAGAGCCGCAAAGTCAGCATCGGTCAGACCATGGCGGGGATCAACACGGTGCAGCAAGGCGGGTCCCGGGTGGTGGGCGGCGACCCAGGCCCGATCAGTGCCGGTGAGCTCGTCGTCGATCCAGGCGAATGCGCGGCCTGCTGCCCATTCGACGATGGTGCGGGTCTTCCAGTTCAGTCCGTTGCGCTCGTCCTGGTCATCGATGTCGGACGGTTCTGGCCAGTTCACCACCGCCAGCGGCGGCAGACCAAGGCGCGGGGCGATGCAGTCGTTCGCGTCAGCCATCCATGTCGTGGCCCAGACCAACTCGCACGGGAGGGCCGCCAGCCGGCGCCCGTGCTCGGGATCGATCCTGTTCAGAAGCGGATTTGCAGCGGTGTCAAACGGGTCGGCAACTGTCGCACTGGTCGGATACTGCTGAGGCTCCAGGCCGAACGGGATGAGTGGTCCGTCGACATCGAGAAACAGCAGCGGACGCTGCACAGAACCAGTCACGCCAGCACGATAGCGACGCATCCCCGGCGCACGGTGGGCAGGGAGGGCGTATCGAACCATACGCATGTACTGGTGCGCGGGGCACGGTGGCTGTTTCCCGAACCGGTGGCCTTTCTTCCTGAACCGGTGGATGAGCACGCCCGACGGTCAGGGGGTGAGGGGTTCGAGCACCCGGTTGTGGGTGTGCTGGTAGATCACCGAGCTGCGGAATCCGACGACTTCGCGGCGCTCGGTGAACTTGTCCATCAGGAAGCCGTGGAGGTAGTCCACGCTGGGCACGGAGACGTGCACGATCATGTCGTCGCCGCCGGTGACGACGTAGACCGTGTTGACCTCGGGCAGGCCGGCGGCGTACGCCTTGAAGGTTTCGATGACTGCCCGATTCAGGGGCCGTACCTGGAAATGGATGAGCGCCTGTACGTGGCGGTTCAGGGCCGCCGGGTCGACTGCAGCGTGGTAACCGGTGATGACCCCGCGGGCGCGCAGCGCGCGGGTGCGCTCCAGGCAGGTCGACGGGGCGATGCCGAGGGCGCGGGCGAGGTCGCGATTGGTCTGCCGCGCATCGCGCTGCAGATGCCGAACGATCGCCGAATCAAGTTCGTCCATGCGACGAGTATGCACCCCGGATTCGAATATCATTCGGGGTATCGCCCACTGGTTCGTCGTACCGTCTAGCTTTCGGACATGACCACCGCATTTCCGTACGCCCTTGTCGCCGATGCCCCGAATCCCTCACACGAGCTGGTGCAGGTCGTGCGCGGCCGCCGCAGCAGCCTGGCGATCAGCATCGCGATCCACTCGACCTCCCTCGGCCCGGCGGCGGGCGGGTGCCGGATCGCTCACTACGACGACCCGGCCGCCGCCACCGCGGACGCGCTGCGTCTGGCCGCAGCGATGACCGAGAAGAACGCGCTGGCCGGTCTGCCTCATGGAGGCGCCAAGGCGGTCGTCGCCCTTCCGACCGCAGCCCGGCCGACCGGCGCCGAACGCACAGCGCTTCTCCACGACCTCGGCGACGCGATCGAGTCGCTCGGCGGCAGCTACATCGCAGGCCCGGACGTAGGAAGCAGCCCGGCCGACATGTCCGTGATCGGCGAACGTACGTCGCACGTCTGCTGCCGGCCCGTCGAGGACGGCGGCAGCGGCGACTCCTCCCTCCACACCGCGCGGGGCACCGTCACGGCGCTCGGTGCGGTGGCCGACGAGATATTCGGGGTGCCGGAGCTGAGCGGGCGGACGTTCGGGGTGATCGGCCTTGGTGCCGTCGGCGCCCATGTGGCCCGGCTGCTGGACCGAGCCGGTGCGAGGCTCGTGGTGACCGACGTCAACCCTGCCACGCGAAGCCTGGCCGAGGAGCTGGGCGCGAGCTGGGTGCATCCGGACGACGCCCTCAAGACGGAGGTCGACGTCCTCGTACCGGCCGCGCTCGGTGGTCTGCTGACGAAGCACACGGTGCCGCTGCTGCGGTGCGCCGCCGTCGCCGGCCCGGCCAACAATCAACTCGACGAGCCGGACACCGCCCGCCTGCTTGCGGCGCGAGGCATCCTCTGGGCACCGGACGTGGTCGTCAGCTCCGGAGGGGTGATCCACGCCACCGGTGTCGAACTGCGCCAGGAATCCGAGGAACTGCTGACGGAACGTATCCGCGGTATCGCATTGACGCTCCGGCAGGTATTCCGGATGGCCCGGGATCTTCAGACCACGCCTGCGTTTGCGGCCGGGCAGCTCGCCGCGCAACGGGTCCGCGGAGGGGAGTAGGCACCGCGGGGGTTACCAGGGTTGGAGTCGTCGAACTCGGAGGGGGCTGGGTGAACGCGGCGCGTACCGCCCGTAACTGACGTGCACTCACCCAGTCCTAGCTGTTGGCATGAGCCTGACTACCGCTGAGTCGCAACCGCTTATGATTCGTCTTCGTACGTGACCCGAAGGGAATCAAAGTGATGGACGAGTCCTCGGACACTGCTGAGTCCGACGGCATAGATGAAACCTGGCGGTTCGGTGTTCTGGGGGGTGAGGCCGTTCTCGACGTAGCCGAGGGCGACCTGGCGGATTTCGAGCAGGCGGCACGCGCGATCGCTGACTCCCACGCAGAAAGGCAGCTCGACGATCCGCTTCTGTTGACTGCTGCCGCTATTGCAAGTCGCTCTTTGCCCACCTCCCTGCTGGAACAGCTGATCCGCTTCCGGGTGGCGGGGAATGAGCCCGGAACGCTGTTGCTGCGGAATCTTCCGGTGGAAGCCGCACTGTCCAGGACCCCGGCTGACGGAAGGTTCTCCGGCCATTGGTCCGCACTCCCACTGAGCACGCTCACCCAATTGGCTGTCATGAGCGTGCTGGGGGACGCGGTTTCCTACGCGGACGAGAAGGAAGGGCGGCTCATCCAGGACATCTGCCCGTTGCCCGGGGCCGAAGAGCGCCAGGAGAACTCCGGCAGTGTGTTGCTGGATTTGCACACTGAGGACAGCTTCCATCCCTACAAGCCCGACTATCTGAGCCTGTACTGTCTGCGCTCAGGACCGGACCGCGGCGCCATCACCGTGACCGGATCGATCAGGGCGGCCCTGCCACTGCTGTCTCCGGTCTCTGCGGCGACGCTCCGTGAGCCGATCTACCGCACTCGGTTCAGCAGTTCTTTCGCCGACGACGCGGCTGCTCCCCGATACACCTCGCCTCAGCCCGTACTCAGCGGCCCGGCCGACGATCCCGATCTGTGCGTGAACTTCTTCGGGACGGAGGCGGTCGACGAACGGGGTGCTACAGCCCTGGACGAATTGCGTGGGGCGGTCGAGAAAGTGCTGTGCGGAGTGTTCCTGCGGCCCGGAGACATGATCGTGATCGACAACCGCACCGCTGTGCACGGCCGTACGGGGTTCACACCCAGCTACGACGGACAGGATAGGTGGCTCCGGCGCTGCTTCGCCGTGGCTGATCTGCGGCCCTCCCGCGCGCTGCGGAAGCGGGACTCGCGAGTCTGCGCACCGGTCCGGTGACCAGGGATTCCCTGGACGGGCGGAAGTAAGGGCCGAAGCGATAAGGGCCCCTGGCGCTACTCATCGACAGGGGCCGTATCCACAGCAGGCTTGCCCAAGTGCTCCGCTCCTGGGGCCCCTTCACGCTCCTGGACCTCTTGCCCCTTCAGAAACAGTTTCTGGTGCCGATGCGCAGCGGGCGCCCCGGCGGCAGCGGTGACTCCAGCGGTTCGTCGACCGGTATGTCCGACAAGTCGACGCGGGAGGGCCCGCAGTCCGAGTCGGCACGCACCCGCTTGCTGAGGTCGTACTCGGCGAGTGGGGTACCAACCGGTTGAGGTCAACAGCGGATTTCCCGTCTTGGCGTCGAGCAGGGAGTTGCTGCCCCGTGTCTTCGTCAGAACCAATGGGCGCCAGTCGGCCACCGCGGACGGGCGGCGCGACTGAGTGCCCCAAGTGGCTGTGACCGCGCTTTGGTGCGTCGGTCACAGACTTGTGAGGAGAGCGTCGAGCGGGGTCGGTACCTGTTCGGGGTCAAGGGCCTCGACGAGGAGGTGCCCGTAGCGGATCTTGCGGCCTTTCTTCGTACCGAGGAAGCGCCGCAACTGCTGCTGCCGGGGCCGATTGTGGTGCGCGGGCTGGTGCAGGAAGGTCTGCCAGGCACGGAGGTCGCCTTCGGCTCGGACGATCTCCTCGACTCTTGCTGTGCCCAGCGCGCGGATGAGCTCGTCCTCCAGGTCCGTCACGCACACGAAGAAGCCCTGGTGCGGTGCCCGTGCCCGCTCCAGTCCGCGGTCGAAGAATCGCTGCTCGCGCTCGTCGCACAGTCCTGCCAGGCGCAGACCGAGGCCGGGCGGTCCGAGGAGGCCGGCGTAGCGGCCGACGCTCATCGCCCCGCCCATCGGCACGACGCACACCCCCTCGGCAGCCAGATCCCGGCCACGCCGTGCGGCCAGCGTCTCAACGGCCGCGAGGTCGCTCGCTCCTTCCAGCAGCACCGCCGTCCGCACCCCCAGCCGTACAGCCAGATCACTCGCGGGCCCGCCGGGCCCGCCGTTCGCCCAGCCACTGACCGCGTCCCGGAATGCCTGCATGTCCGCCATGGAGCGAGTCTGCACCTCCACCGACGACACGGCACGCAATATTCGACGGCCCCCGCTCGACATACCCGACGCCCTCGTCACCCGGCAGCCATCACCCCGATGATCCGTCCCACCACCTGACTCCGGCGCTCGCCACCCTGCTCGGAGCCCGGCGGATTGCCGGGCTCCGATGCCGGAGTGCCCTCCCGATGAGGAAGTCAGGCCGCCAGGTCCCCCTCATCCGGGCCGGCCGGGCGCAGGGCCGTCCGGCTCGCCGCTCCAGGGACTTTGCAGACGCCTAGCTGAGCGTGTGACCACCGTTGATCTTGATGCGCTCGCCCGTGACGAAGTCCGCTGCCGGTGAGGCAAGGAAGGCCACGGCAGCTGCGACGTCTTCCGTTCGGCCCATGCGCCGCAGTGGCACGTCGGCGACGTAGGCGGCGAGTGACTCAGGACTGGCTCCGGCATGCCGCTCGACCGGGATCCAGCCCGGCGCAACGGTGTTCATCGTGATCCCGTACGGGCCGAGTGCGCGAGCCCAGCACTCGGTCAAGCTGTGCTGCGCGGCCTTGGCGGCCACGTACGCCGACATCCTCGGCAAGGAGCGCTCCAGCACGTCGGAGCCGATCTGAATGATCCGGCCGCCACCGCGCTCCCGAACCAGGAGATGTCCAGCCGATCACGACTATGCCGCGCCCGGACCCGCCCGCACGACATGGCCGTCCAAGGTCGCCTTGCTTGGACACCTCTCGGCTTGTCAGCCGTGATGGAGAAGAAGATCGGTCCTGGGTGTACCAGTCGATGTTCTTCGTGGCGTACTCCCATTCGCTGTGCTCGAACTCCAACTTGTCGATGGCCTCTTGTACGTCGTACCGGAAGCTCTCGTCCATCCGGTCCGGCACGGCGCGGTAGCCGTCGGCAGGGAGCTTGGCCTCGGCTGGCGGAAACATGCCGATGTCCCGGACACATCGATTCCTGCCAGGTTCCTGCCCGCCGAGTGAAGGACTGCGCGCAGTGCGAGACTGCCGCCATGACTATGCACCTCATCTCCGTCATCGGGAGCAGCCCTGGAGTCGGAAAGTCCACCCTGTGCCGTGCGGTGGCCGAGTGGCTTACCGGCGCCGGTGCATCGGTTGACCACTTCGAGGAGGCCGACATTCTCGAACGGTCGGCCTTCCGGCCCGTGGCTGAAGAGTTCGCCGGCGGGGCTGCCGCCGTCCGGCCTGCGACCCTGGTCGAGTGCACTCGCGCCTACGTCACGGAGTCACTCGCGGCGGGCAAGGACTACCTGGTGACGGATGCCCTTCTGCCCTTCATTCCGTCCCTTGTGGCATGGGGGCATGACGAGGGGACCCTCGTCCACGTGATGGAAGAACTGTCCCGGGCTGTGGAGCCGGCCAAGGTCACCGTGGTGTACGTCCACGACGATCCGGAAATGGCGCTGCGACGTGCAATCGAGCGAGAAGGCAATGCCTGGGAAGACTGGTACGTGCAGAAACTTGCCGGCTCCCCTGGCACTCGGGCTGTTCATGACCTCTCGTCGGCTGCCGCTCATCTCCGTTTCGAAGTGGACCTGACCCGTCGCCTTCTCGCAAAGACTCCGTGGCACGTTCTGACCGTGGATGTAGGAACACTCGACGCTCAGGAGGCATACGCCCACACCCAGCGCCACCTGATGGACGTGTTGGAGGCGCGTTGACACCTGTGTGTCAACGGTGGTTGACGCGCTCCATGGTGTCAACTTAGGTTGCCATCATGGGTAATCAATTGTTGCTTGCCTGCGGGATGGCTGCCGGGCCGCTTTTCACCGCCACCTATGTGCTGGTGGGTGTCCGGCGGAGGGGCTACAAGCCACTTCGCCACCCCATCAGTTCGCTTGCTCTCGGCCCCGCTGGATGGTCGCAGACCGTGAGCTTCATCTGCGCAGGCCTACTCTCGCTGGCACTCTCGGTGGGGTTGTGGCGTGATGGACCGTCCCGCTGGGGCGCGCTGCTGATCGGTGTATGGGCGGTCGGTCTGGTGGGTGCGGGCATTTTCCGGACGGATCCGGTGCGGGGTTACCCGCCCGGCACTCCTGATCAGCCTGGGCGTCAAACCCGGGCAGGCGCTCTGCACGACCTGTTCTCCCTTGTCGCCTTCCTCGCACTTGCCGTCGCATGCTTCGTACTCGCCTTGACGGACTCGCTCGGGTGGGCCATCTACTCGATCGCCAGCGGTGTGCTTTTCGCCGCGACAATGGTGTTCGCCAACACCGCGTTCGACCAGAATCAGCGCTTGGCGCACCTCGGCGGACTGCTGCAGCGCACCGCGATCACCATTGGCTGGACCTGGTTGACGCTACTTGCCGTACGCACCCTGCACACCTGAACGCCCCAACCCGGCTCATCGCCAACTCACCGGCACAAAGGCGGGATTGTGCAGGCGCGCGATGCCGAGTATGGCGAGGGGGGAATTCGTGGCTCTTGAGCGACAGTCACGCGGGATCACCACTGCTTCATGCGGGCGATGGCATGCCCGACGCGGGTGCGGACTTTCCTTGCGGTGGGAGGTGTTGTGTTTCTCTTTCCAGGCCGGAAGTAGGGCCTGGCTGCGCTCGCGGCGGTGTGGGATGACCAGGCCGGCGCCGCGGCAGCCGTCGTCCGCAATGACCGTGGTGCGGCCGACGGTCTCCCCCGTACCGGCCGGCTCGGCTCCCATGCCTTGCCAATCGTTGCGATTGCCGGGTACCGGTCGGCCCACCGCGACAACGAGCCGGGTGCAGGCGTCGATGACCACCTGATGGTCGGTGGACCGCGGCAACCAGCAGAACCCGGTCTTCCCGTGGCAGGACGTCCGGCTCCCACTCAGGCGGTGGTGCGGAAGGTACGTCGGTAGGCCGAGGGCGAGGTCTTCATGGCTCGAGCGAAGTGGTGCCGAAAGGTCACCGGGCTGTCAAAGCCGACGGCCGCGCCGATCTCCTCGATCGGCATCGCGCTGTGCTCGAGCAGCGGCAGGCTGGCCGTGATCCGCTGGGTGATGACCCAGCGGAGCGGGCTGGTCCCGGTCTGCCGGTTGAAGTGCCGGATGAAAGTACGGGGCGCGAGGTGGGCCTGGCGGGACATGTCGGCCACGGTGATCGGCTCGGCGAGGTGGTCCAGTGCCCAGGCCATCGCGCGGGCCACACCGTCGTCGGCCGTCGGCTCGCTCACGGCGGCCTCCACGAACTGGGCCTGGCCGCCCTCCCGGTGCGGCGGTACGACCAGGCGTCGGGCCACCGAGTTGGCGATCCGCGCACCGTGGTCCTTGCGCACCAAATGCAGGCACAGATCGAGCCCGGCGGCGTTGCCTGCGCCGGTGAGGATGTCGTCTCCGTCTACGTACAGCACGTCGGGGTTCACCCGGATCCGCGGATAACGCCGCTGCAGCAGCTCCGCGTACTGCCAGTGGGTCGTTGCCTCGCGGCCGTCCAGCAGCCCGGCCGCGGCCAGCGCGAACGCGCCCGAGCAGATCGACACGACCCGGGCGCCGCGCTCGTGCGCCTCCCGCAGCGCGGCCACGAGCTCCGGTGGTACCTCGCCTCGCACATTCGGCACCGCGACGACCATCACGGTGTCGGCCCCCGCGAAGACGTCCAAGCCGTTCTCGGTGGTCATCATGAAACCCCCGACCGCCCGCATCGGCTCCCGCTCCAACGAACAGACCCGTAGGTCATACCAAGGGACCTCAGGTTCGGCCTGGGGCAGTCCGAAGACCTCGACCACCGAGCCGAGCTCGAAGGGGGCCATACCGTCGAACGCCAGCACCGAGACGGTGTGGCGGCTGCCGGGGGACGCAAGAGGGATGGCGGGCATGGCGAGATCTTAGCGGTACCCGGCATTCATGCCACTGTCCCGAATTCCGCGCCAGCAGCCAGGATCTTGGTGTTCACAGGAAACGCCCCGGTCACAGGAGTGACTGATGACCACCACCGAGCAGGAGCTCGACGAGGGCCTGGAGATCACCACGGAGCCGGTGCGCGCGGTCCGCACCGTGGTCACCGTCCGACCCATCCCCGCCCGAGCACGAAACAGAAGGAGACGTACCCCATGATCGTCCGTTCGCTGAAAGAGATCATCGGCACCGAGCGCGAAGTGAAGGGCCCCACGTGGACCAGCCGTCGCCTGGTGCTCGCCAAGGAGAAGGTCGGCTTCTCCTTGAACGACACCGTGGTGCACGCGGGCACCGAGATCAAGATGTGGTACGCCAACCACATCGAGGCCGTCTACGCCATCGAGGGCCAGGGCGAACTGGTCAACGACGAGACCGGTGAGAAGCACCGCCTCGAGCCCGGCGTGATGTATCTGGTCGACGCACACCAGCGTCACACCCTGCGCGCCCACACCCAGTTCCGCGCGGTCTGCGTGTTCAACCCGCCCCTCACCGGCCGCGAGGTCCACGACGAGAACGGCGTCTTCCCGCTGCTGACCGAGGAGGATCAGTGAGCGCGCTCCAGACACATCCGACGACCACCGATCCCCTCGGACACCGCGTCCTCCGGGTGCAACAACGACGCGCCCTGGACGAGCGCCAACCGCGCCCCGCCTGAACGGACGACGCCTTGACCTTCCCCAAGCCTGACTGCTCTGCCAGGACTGAGACGTTCCCCAAGCCTGACGGCTATCCCAGGCCTGAGACTTCCCCCAAGCCTGACCACGAGGGCGAGCCGCTACGCGGTTTCGCCAGCGACAACAACGCCTCCGTACACCCGGACATCATGGCGGCGCTGGCCGCCGCCAACGAAGGCCACCAGCCGGCCTACGGCGCGGACGCCCACACCGCCCGGCTGCGCGAGCTGATCAGGGGCCATTTCGGCGAGCGCGCCGATGTCCATCCGGTCTTCAACGGCAGCGGCGCCAACGTGGTCGGGCTGCAGGCGATGTGCGGCCGGTGGAGCGCGGTGGTCTGCCCGGAGTCCGCGCACATCAACCGGGACGAGTGCGGCGCACCCGAGAAGGTGGCTGGGCTGAAGCTGATCCCGGTGCCCACCCCGGACGGCAAGCTGACGCCGGAGCTGCTCGACCGGTACGCGTGGGGCTTCGGCGAGCAGCACCACGCCCAGCCCGAGGTCGTCTCCCTCACCCAGAGCACCGAGCTCGGCACCCTCTACACGCCCGGCGAGATCGCGGCGATCGGCGCGCTGGCGCGCGAGCGCGGCATGCTGCTGCACGTGGACGGCGCCCGGCTGGCCAACGCGGCCGCCGCGCTCGACCTGCCGCCGCGCGCGTTCACCACCGACGCCGGGGTGGACGTGCTGTCGTTCGGCGGCACCAAGAACGGCCTGATGCTCGGCGAGGCGATCGTGGTGCTCAACCCGGACGCGGTGCGCGGCGTGAGGTATCTGCGCAAGGCCGCGCTGCAGTTGGCCTCCAAGATGCGGTACGTGTCGGCGCAGCTCGTCGCGCTGCTGGAGGGCGACCTGTGGCTGCGCAACGCCCGGCACGCCAACGCGATGGCGGCCCGGCTCGCCACGGCCGTCGCCCGGGTGCCCGGCGTCAAGATCGTACGGCCGGTCCAGGCCAACGCCGTCTTCGCCGTACTGCCCCAGGAGGTCACCGAACGGCTCCAGAAGCGGTTCCGCTTCCTCACCTGGGAGGAGCGCACCGGCGAGGTCCGTTGGATGTGCTCATTCGACACCACCGAGGCCGAGGTGGACGCCTTCGCCGCCGCCATCGCCCAGGAGATGGCCGCTTGGAGAGCGCGCAGATAGGCGCGGTAGGGGACCTGGGCAGCAGAACGGGCGCAAGTCTTGCTGATCACAGAGTTGCGACGCTCTGTGATCACTGAACCTGTGCCTTCGCTACCCTCATGGCCGACTGCACCGCTCTGGGACCAAGGCACGGTCCTGATGCCCGAGCGGCCGGAGTATGACCCGGACCATCCGCTCGGCTGGCACCGCCCCCGGATCATCTTCGACGAGCTCCTTGCAGTCTCCTTCAACACAGCCCAGGAGGCATGCCGTGGACGTGAGCGCCCCGTACGGGAACGACAGGCGGTCTGGTGCCTACAGGGTGTCGGGGCTCCCCGATCGTGCCCAAGTCGCATGGACTGCCCAGACAGGGTCTCCGGTGGTCGCGGCGCCGGCATACGCGGGCGACACACTGATCGTCGCCACAGCGGGAAATCTGGACGCGGACGGCGCGGTTCACGCCTTCGATGCGCGCACTGGGGCCGAACGCTGGCGCCACACCTACCACGACCTTTTCGACGATGGGCTCGAGATCCACGACGACTGGCTCGTCGACGTGGACGATGATGTTCCCGGCGTCATCAGCACCCCCGCAGTCTGGGGGACATGGGTGTTCGTGGAGGAATGGCGGACGTCGCGCTGGATCTACGTGCACGACCTGCGTTCCGGAGAGGTCGTGCACACCATCGAACGGGGAGGAACTCCGACCGTGGTCGGCGACCTGCTCCTGATCCACGAGGTCGAGGCCGGGGCCCGGGCGTTGCGGCTGCCAGATCTGACGGAAGTCTGGCGGGGCGCGCGGAGCGAGATCGGCGTGGAATCCGACGGCTGGCTGCGGGCTTGCCCGACATTCGGCCCTGACGGCACCGCCTACGCGGCACTCGGCATGGGAAACGGCTCCGAGCAGTCTGGAATCGTCGCATTCGACCCATCGACAGGCGAGGTGCTGTTCGAGTGCGGCGGGTGGGAGGAGCACGCGGGGTTCGCCCACGCGCATCCAGTCATCGCCGAGGACTTGGTGTGGACGCAGGTGGGCAACGCCATCGTGGGCATGGACCCGAGGACGGGCGAGCAGCGCCACTCGCACCGGCCCACAGCCCGGATGAATGGCGACCGGGGACTGGCCGTGACCGACGGCAAGGTCTTCGTTCTCGACAGGCCGACGCCTGGACCCTTCGGCGACGACAGCCATCTTCAGGCCATCGACAGCGTCTCCGGCGACCTGCAGTGGTCGGCGCCGCTCACCCCGACGCGGCCGCTTGAACCGGTGCAGGTGGTGGGCTCGCCCGTCGTCGCCGGGGGCACGGTCTATGTCGCCGACAAGTCCGGTGTGGTCCGCGCCTTCAGCACCGAAAGCGGTGAAGCACGCTGGACCATCGAGACAGGTCATGGGGTCGGCAACGTCCACGATGACGTCCTGCTATCTCAGGTAGGTGAGAGCTACTTTGACGAGGACGCCCAGGCCGTCCTGCCGGGCGACGGAATTGTCTACATCCGCACCGAGACAGGAGTGGTGGCACTTCAATAGCGAAGAGCATCCACCCCGATGGCCACGTGACCCACCCACCAAGTTCCCACCGCTCCGCCGACTCAGAAGTGGCTCATGAGAGGCCGCGGGCGTAGGTGTGTGGTCATAGTCGGCGGTTCGTGCGTTCGTTCCAGCGGTGGGTTGTCCATGCTCGTCGGATCAGGCTGTGCACGGTGATGATCGTGTCGGCGAGGTCGAAGAAGGCGTCGATCACGGTGGCGCGGCGTTCGCAGCAGCGGGCGAGTCGGTGGAAGGCGTTCTGCCAGGCGTGCGTGCGCTCGACCTGCCAACGCCGGCTTCTCCTCCACCCGCCACCTTGATCCAGCGACGCGGACCAGAGTGTTCAGGGGCGCCGCGTCGGGTGAGAAGCAGCGGTAGTAGGCGAGTTCACCGGTGGTGCGGTTGCGGCGGATCAGCAGCTGGCGGCTGCCGGGGCGGGGTTCGGGCGGATCGATGACCGCCCAGTCGTAGAAGCGGTGCCCATTGGGACCGGCCCCGGCCGACAGCTTCTGCCAGGCCCGCTTGGGCACCTTCGCGGCCGGAACTGCCCTGCGCCGGTGGTGACTTCATGTGAGCAGGCGACGGCGAGCACGTAGCCGACCTGGCGCTCTTCCAGCGCGGAGCACAGCTTTGGGTTGTCGCCTGTAGACCTCGTCTGCCGCGACCCAGTCGGCGCGGTGCCCGGCATCGAGAAATCGGCCGATCATGCGGGCAGCCAGCTCCGGCTTGGTCGCGAAGGCGGTGCCCTCGTCCAGGCCCGCGGCTCGGCAGCGATCCGGGTCGCGCGTCTGTTCCAGGACGTACTCGCGCACGTCATCGCGCACGGCGTCGGCATCCCATCGGGCCCGGCCGAGCAGGTGCTGCATGCCGTCCGGGGTGGCCTCTCCGGCCTACTCGGCGATGCTCCAGCAGTTTTTGTGTGGCAGGTCCGACAGCAGCCCTGCACCGGATCCCGTACCCGACAACGGAGTTCGACCCGGGCGAACCGGCCGGCTATCCGGCTCATCAGGACTTCGAACGCTTCCTGCCCGCAGGCAGGGTCTACGCTGTGACCTGCAGCCGACCCACGAGCTAGATCAAGGTCTATGGCTGGAGGTCGCGCTGGTACCAGGTGCCTGACTTGCCGCCGAGATCGGCCGGGGTGGCAGGGCCAACCGGGACGAACCCGGCCTTGGCCAAGACTCTCTGGGACGCGGCGTTGTCGTGGGAGGTGGCCGCCCGCAGTGTGCGCAGGCCGTGCCGCGCTGTCGCCATCCGGCACAGCTCCCGGACGGTCGCGGTCGCCACGCCGCGGCCGGCGACCTGCTCCGCGACCCGGTAGCCGAGTCTGGCAGTGCCGTCCTCCAAGTCGTACAGGTTGAACCTGCCGAGTACCGAGCCGTCCTCGGCGACAAGCACGTAGAAGGCGCAGATGCCGGCCTCCTGCTCGGCCAGCGAGGCGTTGTACCGGTCGGTGAACTGGTCGAAGAAGTCGTCGCCGCGGTCGGGGATCGAGGCAGCGAAGTAGGTGCGGTTCGCCCGCTCGAAGGCCAGAACCGCCGGGGCGTGGCAGGCATGCAGTCTCTTCAGCTCGGGCATTGCCCGACCCTACGCAAATCGTGCGCTGAGGCCACCTGAGTTTCCGCCAGCGACGACTGCCCCTGGACCAGGGCACGTAACGATCAACGGCTGGAGTATTAGGGAGTGTTTCCCGGATCTCGTCCGTCGCGTAGCTGCCAGCAGGACGTGGATCCGGGAAATACGCCTGACGCCGAAATACCGGCCCGGGAATCGGACGCAATGCCGTACGGATCGACGCGGTCACCCGCGAGCGGCTCGTCGAGAGCCTGGCTCAGGTCACCGACTGTCTACGGGCCCGGGCTGCCAATCCTTCGGCCGCCCGCTGGCCGACGCGACGCCGACGGCAACCGCGCCCCCGCCCGTGGGACGCACTAAGCAACCGGTGAACAGCCATCCCCGGCTCAGGCGTTGAAAGGCGAGGCGCCTCCGAACGATGGATGGCGGTATCTCGCCGGCGGACGGCTCGCCACCGCCACTGAGGGCTCGGTTGGTCCCGATGGGCCGTTCACTGCGCGCCGGCAAGGACCGCGTGTGGCTCCGCCAACAGAAACTCAAAGCCGGGATCCGGTCCGGCTTCAAGGTCGTTGTAGGTCAGTCGATCGGCGTTGTCCCTTCCGAGTCTCTCAAGTTCCGTGACCTCCGGATTCTCATGCGACTACCTCGATTCCGCCGCGCCTACCGGAGGCAAGCCAGGAACGCACCCTTCGGGTTCGCAGGCGGCGTCAGCACGGTGGTTCCGCAAGTCGTGGTTCGGGCGCTCAGCCGGCAGGGGCGTTTCGGATCGCGGCAATGTCGAACTGCAGGCGTACCTTTTCGCTGACCATCGAGCCGCCCTCGGCCAGTTGGCTGTTGTACGTGAGGCCCCAGTCGGAGCGATCGATGGTGGTCGTGCCGTCGAAACCTGCGCGCTGGTAGCCGAAGGGATCCAGTACGTGGCCTATGTAGGCCATCTCCAATACGACGGGTCGGGTCACGTCCTTGATCGTGAGGTCCCCTGTCATGCGGTACACATCGCTGCCGATGAACTGCACGGCTGTGCTGACGAACTGCATGCGGGGGTAGTTGGCGGAGTCGAAGAAATCACGGCTGACCAGGTGGGCGTCACGCTGCCCCACCCCCGTGTCGACACTGGCCGTGGATACGACAACCTCGGCCCGGGAGCGGGACGGGTCGTGGCCGTCGAAGAAGAGGCGACTCTGGTACTCGGTGAAAGACCCGCGCACCGTGGTCACCATGGCATGGCGTACAGAGAAACCGATCCGGCTGTGCGCGGGGTCGATGATCCATTCCCCGGTGAGCTCCTGCAGGGCCGGATTCACCACGCCCGCACCGGTGGTGGCTTCACCGTACGCGGCAGGGCGGGTCTGGGAAGGGCGGGGTGACATGCCACGCCTGAACAGTTTCATGCTTCACCTGGCGACTCGATGATGGGCAGTCAGGCAATGCTGCACCACCAATCGCCGCGTCCTGGCTCCGGATAGAACCTCTTTGTGCCGTGATCGTATAGTTGCCCCACGCGGAACCTTCACATGATCTACCTGATTCTTCCGGAGTCGCGAAGGCGGCAAAGTTCGCGGACACTGCTGAAGGCTGGCCGTATCAAAACCGCCGTAACCTGATCCCCTTGCTCAGGCGTTCCGCGACGACCTCCTCACCACAACTCCTCTCGCCCTGACCGCCTACCCACTGTGGCCCAACTTCCCTGCGTGAGAGACGAGTTCGTCCGCCGTCGGTGCCAGAACACCGGACAAGGATTGCGGCTTATGGGAGCTCGCTCGTCACCACGACCCATTGCGCTGAGTCGCCCACCTCAACCTGTGCGTAAGCACCGCACTGCTCCGGCCACTAGCGGTAGTTGCTTCAGACGACGCGCTCTCGGATGACATCACCCACACTTTCCGCAGGAGTTCCTGACTTCGACTCGTGTATGCGCCTCAAAAGCACAACTGAAACTGTGCGGGTGGCGACATCACGCGGGCGCCGTCCGTTCTGCCCAGGGAAAGACGATCCTCCAAAGCGGCGATGCCCGGGAGCCGGTCGCCGCTCTTCGTGCGGCTGCGGGCAAAGAGTTCGTGATCCTCGACGGGACGCCGCTGACCATCGACCGAATCACTGCCGACCGGCCGTACTACTCCGGCAAGCATCCTCGACGCTCTGGCCCAGGCCGGCATCCGGTCAGGGCCGTTCTCGCCCTCCACGTCGCCACATCAACATGAGGTTCGAAAAGCCTCAGTGGTGACTGCGGACCAGGTTGGACGCGGCCTGGCTGAAGGCTCGCACGCGGGCAGTTGCCGCATCCGCGCGCCACAGCAGCCCCCACTCCGCCGGCGGGGCGTCATGGAAGGGCAGATACGCCACGTCGGGGCGTGCGTAGTAGCGCCTGGCATGGGCGCCGACGGTGAATGCGCCCTGGCCGGCGCCGACGAGGGTCAGTGCCTCCTGGAAGGTCCCGGCCGACGGGCCGGGCTCGATCGACCGGCCGGCGGGTGTCGTGGGGGGCGTGTGCACATCGGGCCACGAGTCCAGTACCGCGCCGTCGACCTGCAGGACCCTGACCCTGGCCAAGTCCTCGACGGAGACGGCGTGCTGACGGGTGAGGCGATGCCCGGCGGGCAGAGCCAGGAAACGAGACTCCCTCACCAGTACCGGTCCCATGACGATATCCGGCTCCCGGACCGGAAAGCCGGCCAGTACGACGTTCGCCTCGGCGTCACGCAGCCACGGTACGACCTCGGCCATCTGTGCTTCCCGGATCTGCACATCGCAGTCCGGGTGGCGGCTACGGAACACTTCCGTGGTCCCGACCAGCAGTTGCCCTCCGGCCGCGCCGACGAAGCCGACGCGCAACAGGCCGTAGATGCCCCGCCCGGAGTCGACCGCCCGCTCAAGGGCCGCCGCCACCCGGGCCCATGCGGGCCGCAGGTCCTCCTCCAGGTGACGCCCGATCGGGGTCAGCTCCACCCGCCGGCTGGTGCGGTTGAAGAGCGGAGCCCCAACGCGTCGTTCCAGGACTCTGATTGTCTGGCTGACCCGGGCCGTGGACAGGTGCAACCGCTCGGCCGTGCGGCCGAAGTGCAGCTCTTCGGCCAGCGTCAGGAACGCCTCGACCTCGTGCCGCTCCAGCATGCCCCTCCATCGTCAAGCACTGATTCACGATCGTTGCACAAGCTCTCGTTGATCGGGAATCCGCCCGGGCGGAGGCTGAAGCACTCGAACATCACAGTCCGCACTGGGAGATCACACCCGATGTATGTCACCGACGACCACGCCCTGTCCGCACCGGCCTGGGACAGCGCAGCAGTCACCAAGGAACTGCGGGACCGCACGGAGATCACGGACGCGTTGTACCGTTTCGCTCTGGGGCAGGACCTGAAGGACAGGAGGCTGTTCGCCTCGGCCTTCGCCGAGGACGCCGAACTCGACTTCCGGCCCGCAGCCGCGAAATGGGGAGCCAACCCCCCGCTGATGGTCGGCCGCGAAACGATCGTGACCACGATCCTGGGCAACTTCACCGGCCGGGTCGACACCACCCACCAGATCACCAACCCGCGCATCACGATCGACGGTGACACAGCCCGCCTGACCGCACTCGTCGAAGCCCAGCACCTGCTCACGGCCGACCCCGGCAAGCACGCCCTGCTGAAGAACCCTTACGCCGTCGACCTCGTCCGCCACGGCGATTCCTGGGTCATCCAGCGCCTCCACATCGACAACACCTGGTACACCGGCGACCCCGCCGCAATCCTCGGCAGCGGCGAGTGAGCATGGTCCACGCACAGACGCAGAACACAACAATCACCCCAAAACGGGGTGTCGCGAAACCTCCGGCAGTAGACCGACCGGCGGCTCCATGACGGTCCTGACCGGGGAGCAGTTGCACACGTTGGAGAAGGGTGATTTCTTCCTGGTCCCGCCGAAGGTCCCGCACGCTTTCGCCCCTGGCCTGGGCCGGGAGGCCAAACCCGCAGACTCATCTGGCTGAACGGGGTCCCGTCGTACCGACCGACGAAGCTCCTGGTAGACGGGCTAACAACCAAGATCCGCCGTACGGCCAGGAGTTCCACTTGCTTGAAGGGGCGGCCTACCCGAATGTGAAAGCGGACCCGCTCGGGGCGGCAGCCGGGCGGACCGACGGCGCGACCGCCGTCCGGTTTCCAGCAGTGGATGACGAGCGCGGCTGAGCGCAGCACCGGTGCGGCGCTGCGGTGACGCCCTCCAGAGGCGGAACGGAGTGCTCCGCCGTCTCGGCCATGCATGGCTGGGCAAACCAGCAGTGGCCAGACAGTGAACCGTTCGCTCAGAGGATCCTCAGATCGGGATAACGATCACGTCACCTGGCTGCAGCTACCTGTTGATGAATACCCCTTTTCGCCACTTCTCTCGGTGGTGTGTGTCACATCGCCCGCCGCTGATCGCTGTTGCGGCCGTGATAGATCTTCACGGCCGTGTGACGGACGCCACCCATGTCCGCGCAGGCGTGCTCGGTCGGCCGACCGCCGACATGCAACTCCATCAGTAACCGGGGGGATTGGAACCCGATCCGCCGTCCGGAAGGGCGCGGCTCGGCGTGGAGCGGAAAGGCACACCACATATGACCTCGACGCAGGTCGGTAACAGGCATGAAGACGGCAGCACGGCCGTCGGCACCACGCCTGAAGAGGGCTACGAGCGGGGACTGGGCAGCCGTCAGGTCCAGATGATCGCCATCGGCGGCGCCATCGGCGTCGGTCTCTTCCTGGGCGCAGGCGCCAACATCGAGAAGGCGGGACCGAGCCTGATCCTGATGTACGCCCTCGCCGGCGTCATCGTCTTCTTCATCATGCGAGCGCTCGGTGAGCTGCTCCTGTACCGCCCGGTATCGGGCTCCTTCGCGGAGTACGCCCGCGAGTTCCTCGGCCCGTTCTGGGGTTACGTCACGGGCTGGACGTACTGGCTGCTGTGGGTCGTGACCGGCATGGCGGAGCTGACCGCCGCCGCGATCTACATCCACTACTGGTTCCCGGACATCCCGCAGTGGGTGACCGCACTGGCCTTCCTGGTCCTGCTGTATGTCGCCAACCTCATCTCGGTGAAGATCTTCGGCGAGATCGAGTTCTGGTTCTCGATGGTCAAGGTCACGGCCATCATCGGCATGATCGTGATCGGTCTCGGCGTGGTGACCTTCGGCTTCAGCGCGGCGGGTGACACGGCCAGTGCCTCCAACCTGTGGGCCCACGACGGCTTCTTCCCCAACGGCGTCGGCTCCTCGCTGATGACCCTGCAGGGCGTGATGTTCGCCTACCTCGCCGTCGAGCTGGTCGGCGTCACCGCGGGGGAGTCCGAGAACCCGGAGAAGACCCTGCCCAAGGCCATCAACACGCTGCCGTTCCGCATCATCGTCTTCTACGTCGGTGCCCTCAGCGTGATCCTCATGGTCGTGAAGTGGACCGCGTTCGAGGACGGCGTCAGCCCGTTCGTCGCCGCCTTCGCCAAGATCGGCATTCCGGCCGGTGCGGCGATCGTCAACTTCGTGGTGCTCACCGCGGCCCTGTCCTCGTGCAACTCGGGCATGTACTCCACCGGCCGCATGCTGCGTGACCTGGCAGCCAACGCCGAGGCCCCGAAGCTCCTCGGCCGGCTGAGCTCCTCCAAGACCCCCGCCATCGGCATCACCCTGTCGGCCGCCCTGATGGGCATCGGGGTCGTCCTCAACTACGTCGTGCCGGAGAAGGCATTCACCTACGTCACCTCGGTGGCCACCGCCGCCGGGATCTGGACCTGGATGATGATCCTGGTCAGCCACATCCTCTACCGCCGCGCGGTGGTCGCGGGCCGGCTGCCGGCCTCGTCCTTCCCCGCACCTGGCGGGTCGGTGTGCAGCTGGATCGCGGTGGTCTTCCTGCTGATGGTCACCGTCTTCATCGCCCTGGACCCCGACGGCCGGATCTCCCTGTACGTCGGCGCGGGCTGGGCGGTGTGTCTGGCCGTGGGCTGGCTGGTGCTCAAGGCCAACAACCCGCAGATCGCGCAGCGGTCGATCCGGGAGCAGGAGCAGGCGCCCGAGTTCATGGACAAGGGCAGCGTGTGACGCTTGGGTGAGCGACGGCTCATTCCGCGGCAGGGCGCCCGGCACAGCTCCTTCCCCCCCCCCCCCTCTTCTCTTCAGCCGCAGAGGCGGGTCACCTTCGCCTCGGGCGTGTCCTCCGCTCGGCGGTGACCGCAGGGCCGGGTGCAGCGGCCGAGGGCACCGGCGGGCTGGTCGACCGGCGTCGAGCCGGGGGTCGCGGCGACGCTGCTGGCCTCCGCCAACCGGCGACCGCGGGTCTCGGGGGCCATGGTGAGGCCGAATCCCAGCAGCGTGATCACAGCCATGATCAACATGGTGGGGCCGACGCCGATGCGGTCCAGCCCGACGGGCAGGAGGTAGGTCCCGATGGCAGCACCGATCCGGCTGACCGCCGTGCCGACTCCGACCGCGGTCGCGCGCACCTCTGTCGGGAACAGCTCAGTGGGGTAGATGAATTCGAGGATGCTCGGGCCGCCGGAGAACAGGGCGTAGGCACAGAAGCACGCGAGAACGACGGCGACGGGCGCTGCCGGCGCCAGCCCCAGAACGGCGAGGGGGAGGACCATCAGGGCGGAGGACCAGACGATGAGGGGGCGCCGTCCCAACGTGTCGATGAGGCGCAGTGCGGGGACGCACCCGATCAGGAAAAGCAGGCTGATCAGCGCTGAGCCGATGATCGAGTCGCTGCTGCCGGACATCCCGAACGCACTCAGGATCGTCGGGCCGAAGGAGTAGATCGCGAACAGCGGAACGATCTGCAGGAGCCAGAACAGGCCGACGAAGGCCGTGCGCTTGAGGTACTCGCCACGGAAAACCTCGGTGAAGCCCAGGCCGTGCGCGGTTTCGTCGTCCACCAGGGATTCGATCGCCTCCGGGGCGGCTTCCTTCCCGTAGACGCGGGTCAGTACGGCCCGCGCCTCTTCCACGCGACCGCGGCTGGCGAGCCAGCGGGGCGACTCCGGCGTCCCTATACGCGCGATGATGAACGCGACTGCGGGTATCGCCGCACTGCCCAGGGCCCAGCGCCAAGCCCCGGAATCCACGACATTGATGAGCGTGTAGCCGACCACGTACGCGGCCGTAGCCCCAACGAACCAGGCCATGATGAGCATCCCCATGACACGGCCCCGCTGAGCGGTCGGGAGCCACTCCGACAGCAGGGCGCTGCCGATGGCGTAGTCGGCGCCGAGCGCGACTCCGATAACGAATCGCAGGGCGACCATCAGCGTCGGATCGTTCACGAACGTGGACGCGATCGAGGCCGCCGCGATCACCACGAAGTGGAGCGTGAAGAGCAACTGCCGGCCGATACGGTCCGTCACACGTCCGAAGATCAGGCCGCCGACGAAGAGGCCGACCAGGGCCGATGCGCCGATCAGGCCCTCCTGGCTCGCCGACATTCCGAGGTCCTGGCTCATTCCCAGGACGACCACGCCCGCGATGCTGAGCAGGTAACCGTCGAGGAACTGACCCCCGGCAGTGAGCGCGAACATCTTTCTGTGGAACGGCCGGAAGCAAGCGTCATCGATGAGGGAACTGCTCACAGGTCCTCCTTGGTGTCCGTCGGCGACCTGGGCAGGGGCCGCCCACGCGGCGGCATGTGAGGTGTAATACCTTACTCATCGCCGCGAGTGTGCTTCCGCCGAAGATGCCGCTTTCGGGATTCGGGAATACGGGATTCGGGATGCGGGGGCGGACTTCGATGCATTGAAGACGAGGTGCGGCCCGCCTGCGGTGTGATGTGTAATGCCTTACCGCAACGCAGAGGATTGGCCGATTGCGGCCTACTTTCAAGGCCCCGGCGGGCACATTGCTCGGCTCAGGGCCTCAGGAGTCGCCCTCTGCCCGGCCTGCCCAGATCCCGCGACTGTGGGCAAGGTGCTTGCGCATCAGTTCGGCGGCCAGCTCGCAGTCCCCCGACTCGATCGCGTCCACGATGGCGATGTGCTCCTCGCCGGACTGGGTCAGCTCGCCCTGGTCCGCAAGCTTCTGCAGTCCCTGCATACGGGCCTGATCGCGCAGCTGGCCGACTATCTCCACAAGACGGTGGTTGCCCAGCAGTTCGAGCAGGCCGAGGTGGAACTGCCGGTCCCGGTCGAGGAAGGAGACGAGGTCCCCTTCGCGTGCGGCGTCAGTGATCTGCTCGGCGAGCCGCCGGAACTGCGGTACGGGCTCCCCGTCCAGGGCCTGGACGACGTCGGCCATGGCCGGGGCTTCCAGCATCGTGCGGATGCGGAAGATCTCGTCGAGGTCGTGGTCGGTGAGGACCGGCACCCGGAACCCGCGATTGCGGATGATCTCGACCACGCCGAGATTGGCGAGATCCATGATCGCTTCCCGGACCGGGGTGACCGATACGCCGAGCGCCGCAGCTACGTTTATGGCGCTCTCCACCTGCCCCGGCTTGATCTGTCCCAGCACGATCCGGGTCCGCACCGCCTCCCGTGCCTGCTCCCGGAGGCTCACGGACTTGAGCTGCGGGCTGTGGGCGGACGTGGCTGAGGGGCGGGAAGTGGTCACGCCTTATGCATAACACGGAACCCATGGACCGTCGACGACGGCCTTGTGGGGGGTGGTGAGGTGTAATACCTTACTCGCCATCCTTCCGTACGAGGCAGTCGAGGAAGGTCCTGAGACGAAGCGGAGTGCCATGAAGACCATCACCCTCGGTGAGCGCGAGATTCGCGAGGCCGTGACCATGCGTGAGGCGATCGATGCCGTACGGCGCGGCTTCGTCGACCTCGCCCGCGGGGAGTTCGAGATGCCGACCCGCACCGCGCTACGGGACGGGCGGTTCCTGGTGATGTCCGCTCATCACCGGTCGTCCGCATCCGCCATGATCAAGACCTTGAGCCTGAACTTCGAGCGCAATCCCGCCATCGCGGGCACCGTCGTCTGGAGCGAGACCGGCCGTCTGGACCAGCTGGTCGCCGATGCCGGAGCGGTGACGACCCTGCGTACAGGCGCGGCGGTCGGCGTCGCCACCGATCTCCTCGCCGCGCCCGAGGCCGGACGGCTGACCGTGATCGGTGCCGGAGGACAGGCGCCCGACCAGGTCCGCGCCGTCCACGCGGTCCGACCGCTGCGCCGGCTGACCGTCGTGGACGCCGACCCGCGGCGCGCCCAGGCCCTCGTCGAGACACTCGAACCCGAGCTGGCGGGAGCGGAACTCCACACGGCGGCCGACGCGGCGTCCGCCGTCAAGGAAGCGGAGATCGTCTGCTGCGCGACCAATGCGACCAGCCCGCTCTTCACGGAGTCTGCGCTGCCCGCACAGGTGCACGTCAACGCCATCGGCGCCTACCGCCCCACCATGCGTGAACTGCCCGACGAACTGCTCGCCAACAGCACCGTCGTCATCGACGAGCTTGAGGCCGTCCTCGAGGAATCCGGCGAGATCATCCACGCCCTCGAAACCGGCGCCATCGCCAAGAACGCCCTCACGGAGCTCGGCACCGCTCTGACCACCACCTCCGCGGACCACGGCAAACGGACGGTGTTCAAGACGGTTGGTGTCGCCATGCAGGACTGGGCCGTCGCCCACCTGCTGGCCGGGAAGTTCCTCCCCTGACCCGGCTGCCAAGATCCCGGCCCTCCCCGGGGCCGTACCAGCTCGAGCCGCAGGAGGAGAACGATGACAGACAGCGCGGTGATCGTCGGCGCGGGCGTGATCGGACTCGCCACCGCCCACCGGCTCGCACGTGACGGCCTGGCCGTCACCGTCGTGGACGCGGCCCGCGGCGACACCGGAGCGTCCGTCCACAACGCCGGGTGGATCGTTCCGATCATGTCGGCTCCCGTCCCCGCACCCGGAATGCTCGGCCAGGCCCTGCGGTGGATGGCGCGCAAGGACAGTCCCCTGTACGTCCGGCCCTCCCTGCGCCCCGAGCATGTGCGCTTCATGCTGAGCATGCTGCGCCACTGCAATCCCCGGGACTTCCATCACGGTATCGAAGCCCTCGTTTCCCTGAACGAACGAACAGTCTCCCTCTTCGACGAGTACGAGAAGGAGGGCGTGCGGTTCGAGTACCACCGCACAGGCCAGCTCATGGTCTTCCACACCCGGGAGGCCATGCGGCGGTACCAGACGGAAGCAGAGTCACCGGAGCGGATCGGCCACACCGCGGAACCCCTCTCGGGCGACGAGCTCAGGGATCTGGAACCGGCGCTCGGCAGGCATGTGCGGGCGGGCCTGCAGTGTCCTCAGGAACGACACGTGGATCCCGCGAGCCTGGTCAAGGGCCTGGCAGACCGCTGCCGAGAACGCGGAGTCCGATTCCTGCACAACAGACCGGTCACCGGCATCCGTTCCGGGGGTCAGGAGGTGACATCTGTCCTCGCCGGAGGTGAGGAGATCAGCGGCGATGTGTTCGTCCTGGCGGCGGGGGTGCACACCGGCACGCTGTCGCGGCTGGCCGGATTCCCCCTGCCCATTCAGCCCGGCAAGGGATACGGATTCGACGACACCAGTGGCTCGGTGACACTGCGGCACTCGGTGTACCTCGGTGAAGCGAAGGTGGCCGTCGCACCGCTGTCGGACCGGCTGCGGTTTGCCGGGACGATGGAGTTCGGCAGCTTCGACTCGACCATCGACCAGCATCGCCTACGGGGCATCGTCCGCTCCGTCCACGAGTTCCTGCCGGGCTTCCCGCCGGGGTCGCAGCCGCGTGGCTGGACGGGACTGCGTCCGATGACGCCTGACGGGCTGCCGGTCATCGGGCCACTGCCGGGCAAGGACAACATCCTCGTCGCGAGCGGACACTGCATGCTCGGAGTGACCCTGGCCCCGATGACGGCGGAACTCGTCTCCGCACAGATCAAAGGCGCTCACCAGGCTTCCGGTATCGCCCGCACAGTCCACCCCTTCACCCCGCAACGCTTTGCCTCACGGCGTGGTCACACCACGGCAGCCGGCTGAGAGGGCGTGCGCCCTACCGTGGTCTCACGGGGAGGCCGGCTGTGCCGGTCCGGCGATGTCTCTGCCGGTCAGGGCCCTGCCATACAGGCGGAATTCGTCGATCTCGCCCTTCAGCCAGGGGGCGGTGCCGGGGGTGTGGCCGGTGGGTGTGCTCGGCTCGTTCTTCTGCGCCATGGAACGGTCCTCTCTCTCGTGTCAGAGGCGCGGGGGAGGAAGCCGGGTCAGATCATGCGGAAGAGGTCGGCGGCGGCGTGGACGTCGGTGAGGTCCTCGATGGAGCGGAGGTTGTCGCACAGGGCCTCCAGGACCGAGCCGGCTTCGGCGGCGCGCGGGGCGCCGATGGCCACGCCGAAGACCCGGAAGCCCAGCCGGTGCTTGGCGTCCTTCCAGCCGCGCATCCATTCCTCGGTGACGCCGCATTCGTCGTCGGTGAGCATCACGATGTCGCCGCGCGTGCGGGCGGCGGCGTCGAACTCTTCCTCCAGCAGTTCGCTGGCCGCTGTCAGCGGCGCCTGGTAGCTGGTTCCGCCGCCGAGGAAGGTCTCCGCGAAGTCGAGGATTCCGTCGATGCCGGCGGGCTGGTCGGCCGGGAAGCGGAAGACCTGGATCTTGTCGGCTGCGGAGAACAGGATGCCGACGAAGTCACGCTTGGCATGCCGGGCCTGGTCCAGCAGTGCCAGGGCGCACGCCTTGGACCACGCCTCCCGGGTGACTCCGCCGGGCGCTGCCTCGTACATGGAGTGTGAGGTGTCTACGCACGCGATGACGGCGCCCTGGCCGGTGGCCTGCTCTCCCTGGCTGTCGTAGAGCATCAGCTCCCCGGCGGCGTAGCGCACGGCGAAGACCGCACGCAGCTCAGGCAGACCGAGGTTGGCCAGTTCGGAGGGGATGACGCGGGAGAGGTCGTTGCCGAGCGTGACGCCGACCAGTTCCCCGGCAGCGTTCTCCACCTTGCGGGCGCGCTCACCGCCGGCCATCTGCCGGAAGCGACCGATCAGCTCGGCCCACTGTGCGAGACGGCCGGTGCGCAGCCGCTCGGCGAGCCCGGCGCGCTGGTGGAACGGCATCCGCTCCAGCTGGCCGGGAGCAACACCCCATGCCCGCATCAGCGCGGCCTCCTCACGCGCGGTCTCGGCGGCCTTCGCCGCCCCGTTCCGCGCGGCGGCACGGATATCGGGGACCGCCGCTGCGAGGGACTGCCCGGCGTCCTGGGCGGCCTGCTGCGCAGCGGCCTCGGCGACCTCGGCGGCCTCGATCGCCTGTCGTACGGCGTCGGCGGCCGGGGCCGGAACGGTGCCGTCCTCGTCGGCCTCGCGGGCGGCCTGCTGGAGCGCCTCGCCCACGGCGGTCGCCGCGGCTTCGGTGTCCTGCCGGGCCTTCTTCGCCTGCTCGGCCTGTTCCTGGTCACCCCGGGAGCGTTCCAGCATCCCGCGCAGTGCGGTGGCCTGGGCGAGCACGGCCATGGCGGCGGCGTAGGGGTCACCGACCGTCTCCCGGCGCAGCTCGGCGAACTCCGCGGACTCCACCAGTGAGTTGACGACCTGGTGGTTGACCAGCCGCGAAGGGTCCATCTCCGCGCGCTCGCGCAACTCCGGGCCGACCTTGTAGGCGGCCAGGAACGCGTCGGTAAGGAGCTCGGCGGTGTGGTCGTAGCGCTCGTTCAGCTCCTCGGCCAGATCGCGCAGTGCGGCCGACTGCTCGTAGGTGTCGCGCCATGTGATCCGGTCGAACCGGTCCGCGACCACGGCCGCGGTGTGCCGCTCCGGAGCGGAGGCGGACAGGCTCAGCCACTTGCCGGCCCGGCCTGCCAGCTCGTTGAGCTTGCTCGGTGTCGTGCTCACTGTCCTGTTCGCCCCGGTGCTCAGAGCTGGGCCTGCACCATGCTCGCGTCCACGCCGAGGGCTTCGGTGAGAACGCGGGCGCGGACGGCGCGCTGGCGGCCCGTGACCCGGTCGATGGCGGCGGTGGAGCGGCCGGCGCTCGCCGCCTCCTCGCGCAGCTTCTCCAGCCGCTTCCCCGCCATGGCGAGCTTGTTGTGGGCCTTCTTGATGACCCACTCGCTCAGTGCCTCGCGGGACTGCCCGGCCATGGCATCGAGTTGGCCCTCCAGCTCCTCGATCGTGTCGGCCAGGTCGAGCGCTTCCTTTGCATCGGGGTTGACCAGTCGCAGCACCTCGCGCTCGACGGCCGGGCGTTCGGCAGGGGAGTCCCACAGCACGTGACTCAGCACCGACAGGTCGGTCTCGGCGACCGCCGGGCGGCCGTCGAGGTACGCGGATGCCTGGAGCAGGCCCACCGCCTGCCGCCAGCGGCGGTCAGAGGCGACAAGCTCCTTGCTGCGCAGGGCAGCCCGCAGCGTACACACCGCATCCACGATCACGTCGGGGACGTCCACGGCCGGAACGGCTTCGGTCACCGCGTGCTGCAGCGCGGCCAGCTCGACCGTGGTCCGTGTCGGCGCCGCCGGACGGCTGACGGCGGAGCGGACCAGCGCGGCGAAGTTCGAGGGATCTGCCAGATACCCGACCTCGATCCGCACCAGCAGCCGGTCGTAGATCGCGGCCGTATCCTCTCCGCCGGGCAGTTCGTTGCTTGCCGTGATGGCGCCGATCAGGGGGCAGCGAATCGGCTCGCCGCCGCTCTCGGGGTGGTAGATCCGCTCGTTGAGGTAGCCCAACGTCTCGTTCAGCGCCGCCGTGGAGCACTTGAAGATCTCGTCGATGAACGCGACATGCGCGGTCGTGGCGCGGCCGTCATAGACCTGGCGGTACTCACCGCGGGCCAGCGCCGCGACGTCGATGGGACCGAACATCCTCGTCGGCGCGGTGAACTTCGACAGAAGGATCTCCCAGTAGGCCGCCCCCTCGACCCTGCCCGTGAGCTCCCGGGCCATCTCGGACTTCGCCGTTCCCGGCGGGCCGAGCAACAACGAGTGCTGCCCGGCCAACAGCGTCACCACCAGCGTCCGCACCACGTCAGCCCGCTCGTAGAACCGGTCCGACAGCTCGTCGCTGATCGCCCGCAGCCTCTTGGCCGTGTCTTGCGTGTCCTGCGCGTCTCGCCCGTCTTGCGCGTCCATATTCAACTCCTTGCCTGCGACGCCCTGTTGGGCTGACGAGATGGCCCCTTCCTTCGAAGCTGCGACGAAGTGACAACGTAGCTGAAGGTGATAGCGAGTTGCGCTGGGCGGTTCTGAGAAAGGACCGGCGTCACCGAGGACCGCTACCCCGACCACTTCAGCCCCGCTCACGGCATCAGCGGCGACGGTAGCGACTGGCCCGCACCTCCGTGGCCGACCGACCACCTCACCGCCCTCCGGCACCACCGAGCCGCCCTCGGCCACGGCGCGGCATCGCGGCCAAATCCGGGTTTCTTGGAGCAAGTACTGCTGTGTCGGAGGCAGTTGTGACTTTGTAATCAACAAGTGAAGGTGAGGGGCTGGTTTCCGAAATGTGCTGATGTCATGATTCCTTCACCTGGGTGAACAGCTTCTTCACCATATGGGCCAGGAAACACCATTCATTGAGAGAACAAGGAAATACAGATGACACGTGCAAGACGTGTGGGCACCGTCGTAGGCACCGCTCTCGGCGCTGTTGCCGCTCTCGCCCTGACGGCCGGTCCGGCCAACGCCGTCGCCGCTTGGGGGTCGACGACCAACGGAGAGGGCAGCGGCTTCTTCGAGAACTGGCCCAACCGCCAGAACTACCCCGACCTGGCCGGCGCCAAGGACACGAAGAAGGACGGGCTCAGCGTCGTGATCCGCTGGGAGTCCGACCGCGGCACGAAGGGCGAGTGCGCGGACCGGAACGGTGCGAACAACGGCACAAAGACGTGCACCGTGACGGGGCTGAACCAGAGCGGCTACGTGACCTTCAAGGTGTGCGCGAAGAACTACAGCAATGACATCGGGTACATCAACTGCTCGTACCCGGACAGGCACCCGCTCAGCCCGTGAGTGAGTCGCTCACTCCGGGCAGTCGATGAGGGCCCGGTCCCGGCTAGTCGCCAGGGCCGGAAAACACCGGCCTGGCTGTACTCGATGCGTCCTGCGGTGCCCGTGTGTACTGCTGCTGCATGCCGACCGGGGCGCGGCCCTTCTCGGCAAGGCCGGTCACTGCCGCACACATTTTGCTGGTGGCATAACCGGTTCCCGGCATGCGGCCGCAGACCTACCGTGGCCGCATGCACTCACCGATCACGGGCACAGCCGCCGGCGTGCCGTTCACCGCGTTGCCGCCGGCCGGCGACGGCCCCGCGCCGGCCGGTGACGGCCCCGCGCCGCTGATCGTCACTTGGCACATGCTGGACGCGCCGAGGTCGAACGCCGCGTTCGCTGCCGCGTTGCCGATGAACGACCTTCCCGCGTGGCGGGTGCACCTTGGCATGCCGATGTGCGGGGCGCGCATGGTCGACGGCAGCACGGACGCGATCGTGGAGCTGTTCCAGAAGGACCCTCTGATGTCCTTTCTGTTCCCGTTCGTTCGACAGGCGACCGAGGAGTTCCCGGCCGCGCTGGAGTCGATTCGGGCGCAGCTGCCGGTCGCTGACGGCCCGATCGGCGTGCTCGGCGGCTCGCTGGGTGGGGCTGTGGCGCTGCGGATCCTTGCCGGCACCGACATTCCGGTCTTCGCCGGTGCCGTTGTGAACGGAGCCATCCGGATGCGGTCCGTCGTCGATCTGTTCCCGGGCGACTACCGGTATGACGCCGGGTCCGAGAAGGTCGTCGACGGCCTGGACTTCGTCGCCAAGGCGGGCGTTATCGCCGGTCGCGCGCCACTGCTGGTCGTCAGCGGCGAACTGGACCACCCGGCGCTGCGTACCGACGCGTTCGACCTCGTGGACGCGTTGGGGGAACGCTCCGAGCTGCTGTCGATCCCTGGACTGGCGCATCCGCTCGCCGACGAGCCCGGCATCGAGCCCGCGCCGCAGCTACCACCGGCCCGCGAGGTGGACGCCGGCCTGACCACATGGTTCCGACGCCACCTCGCGGATGCAGGCTGAGCACCGCCGGTGACCTGCTTGGCCGCGACGAGACCAAGTGCCGACCGGCCGCCACGTCAACGGCCCCCTTTCAGTTCGCTGCTGGACTGCGCGACCTGTACGTAGCGACCCCGCTTCTGCGTCCCTGGCTCCGATATCACCGCCAGCGCGCCGCCAGGGAGCGCTGCCAGTTCTTCGGCCAGTGCATCGGTGAACGTGTCCCAGTCCATGCGGCTGCTCATAGCCCTTGGCCTTCCCACCAGTCGGCGTCCAAGTGCTCGTTGGTGGCGAGGAAGATCCTGACCAGAGCCGAAGAGCTCCGGACGGCGATGGCACGGTGGTGGTGGGCGCGACTGAGAGCGCGTGCCACGGGCCGTACCGCTTCGGCAGGTCCCGCCTCGGAGCTTCGGTTCGCAGCCGCCACTGCACGTCGTTGATGACCCGTCAACTCGCCTACCGCTGGCCATCCGAAGTACGGAGGTCGGTGACGTCGCGACACAATCAGCCTGTGGGAACGGATATTTGGGGATTCGTGGAGTGCCGCACCTGGGGCCCAGGTCTCAGCGTCGGGGAGAGGGCCTGGTATCCGGCCATCAGGTTGTCAATGCTCGGGATGACGAGGGACTACTGCGCCTTCGCCTGCCTCTTCGGGGTCCGTGACTTCAGCGGCCATTGGCGGCCGATCGCAGCCGACCGTGGCCTGCCGGCTGACGCGTCGGAGACAACCCGGACCGAACACGCATTGTGGGGTGAGGCGGCGTTCGGCGCCACTTGGATCGGCTGGGACGAAATCTGCGCCATCGACTGGGACGAGCCGGCGATTCCCCGAGCAACCGGCATCGCCCGTTACCGGAGGCGTCCGGACGGCACGCTGGAGCTGAAGCACCGGTACGACTGGAGCCGCGGCTTCGCAAGGGCCAGTGGTATCGACACCCTGACCGTCGATCCCGACTGCGTCGGCGAACTGTGGGACGAGGGCACCGAATGGGACGTCGGCACCACCGTCTTCCGCGCCGAACGCGACCGGCGTCGGGACGCTGTCCCTGCTGACGGGCCATGGCAACCGGTATGGGTTGTCATGCGTGCTCTCGCCGGCATCCACGGTGACAACAACGTCCGCCTGACGGTCTGGTTCGACGAATAACTTCTCCCGGTTCTCCGCCCGCCGAGGATCTCTTTGCCAGACACGTTCAGGCCGCGTATGCAAAGTGTTCGATGATGACGAGCGTGCCCTGGCTGCCAGGGCGCACCGCATGCTCTACTCCAGCCTCGACGACGTACAGCTCTCCCGCGCGCACCTCGACCTCGATGCCACCGGCTACCAGCTGCAGTGCACCGTCCACGACCAACAGTGCTTCCGCTGTGTCATGGGACTCCGGTTCCATGGGGCGTCCGTCCATCCGCAGCACCTTCACCCCGGTGTGCCCGACCTGCCCGAGCAGGAGCGAGCTCCAGGCGTCGGGCAGTTCTACGGCCGTGCACTGTATGTCGACGACGTTCATCGGCATGCCTCCTGGCGGGCCGCCTGGCCGGAGGGCTGAATGAGCCGCCGGAGACGCCCGCGATCGTGATCAAGGGATGCAGTGACGTTACGACACGGTGGCGGACCGGTGGTCGACCGTTCGGCAAAACTTCCCAGCCGCCCTTTCCGCCCCGTTTGAAAGGCAGGGAGGGGCTGTATGAAGTGCCGGGGTGTGGCTGTGGAACGATCCTGATGTGGCTCGCGGGGGTCTGACAGGGGCGAACAGTCGGGGGCTGCTGGAGCCCCCCGTTCTCCAGCATCAAGGTTTGCACCGGCGCGCTCATGCCGCACCGGGCGCAGTCGGCCTTCGCCGCACCTGTCGGACAGGGCAGGTGTCGCCCACGCCAACAGCAGGCTCAGCACCAGCGCCGAGCCCTCATTCGGCGCACCTCACAGGTCTTCCCGCGCACGGTGACGCGCATCAGCTTTCCGTGCCAAGTCACCATGTCGGCACG
The DNA here is from genome assembly GCF_052245835.1 of Streptomyces sp. 8N114. Taxonomy (NCBI): domain Bacteria; kingdom Bacillati; phylum Actinomycetota; class Actinomycetes; order Kitasatosporales; family Streptomycetaceae; genus Streptomyces; species Streptomyces sp. 8N114. The sequence goes on from NZ_JBQQBT010000003.1 coordinate 64,320, forward strand.
GGACCCGCGCCGTGCGTCGTCGTGGCAGGACGGGAAGGAACCTCCACGTCGTAGGTCTTCTCAGCGCCCGAGGCCCACCGCAGACGCAGCGTCGGGCCGGTTTGCCGGCCGGTCCTTCGCGACGACGCGGCGTCACGGGCGACCCCTGGACAACGACCAAGCCGACGGCCGTTCAAACTGCTGTTGTTCGTTGTTCGCGCCAGGAGGCTGTAGGGGAGGCGGAGCGGATGACGAGCCTATTTGACCAGGTGGAAGTCCGGGTGCTGCAGCCATGCTTCCAGGAACTGCACGTCACCGACGTGGCGAAATGCCCGCTCAGGGGTGTCGGTGTCGTAGGCGACCTTGACGAGTTTTCCTGGCAGTGAGGCCACTGGTGCTCTGGATCGGTTCGCAGATGCATCGTCGCCTGCGGCGTCATGCGAGAGGCCGCGGCCGAGCAAGCCGTCGAAATCGATCAACGCGCCGAGGCGTTTGGCGAGAGCGAGCGTCAGGTGGCCCAGCAGCAGGTGGTTGACCGGGCCCGAGCAGCCGGCGCCGAGTACCAGTCCCCGCACAGGTGGCTGTGCGAAGGCTGAGTAGTCCTCGTCCTGCGCCGGTATCTCTTCATCCTCCGAAAGGGAAAAACCGCCCACGCCCGCAAGGTCGAAGCCCGGCAGCCCCACAGCCGTACCGTCTCGTACCCAGAAAACAAGGTCCCCGCCGGTGGTCTCGACCGGATCGCAGAAGCGAGCCAGCCACGGAGCCACAACTGTCAGAACGTCCTCGCACATCGGCGGCTCGAAGAGCCACAGCCCAACTGCCGGTCCCGGCATACCGCCTCCGATCGCGTCATGGTCAGGCTGAAGTCCAAGCTCAGTATTGTCGCTTCAGGCGACGGTCTCTCGGGTGACGTCCAGCAGATTGGGCTTCTTCTCCCAGAACGCGGCGAACAGAGCGTCTTCTCCCTCGTCTCGAACGAGATCAGCCTCGCCGGCAGTGATCGGCAGGAGTGTGATGGTCTGGACGTTGATGTTGCCTGACTCTTCCTTCAGCAGGCCGAAGCCGTCGCGGAAGAACGGGCTCGGACAGCCGAGCACGGCATGTATCTGCGTCCCCTTCAACAGTGCCTCGTCGTTCTCAACCACGAAACCGTATTCGATGAGCCTGCTCGGGTTCCGGAGGAGTATCTGGGCCATGGAGTCGACAAGATGGCGAGCGACGTGGCGCTGACCCTCCCACAGGGTGCACGCCAGTTCGACCGGAGCCAGGGCGGTAAGGCCCTGGGAGCGCAGTCCGTCGGTGGTCACCGTGCTCAGGGGCGGCGTCTCCCTACGGAACTCCAGCAGACCGTAGCCACGGTCTTGGGCCTCTTCGCGCTCCACAACCTCGCCGAGATGCCGCCTGAGGTGGTCGAGGTAGTCGTTGTCCGCCGTCATGGGTGCTTCCTCTGCTCGCCGTGCCAAAGACGATCACGGTAGCGACACCGCCCACAGATAGCGACCTTGGAACGTATAGCCCCGAACTGCCGGCACCGTCGCACATGAGGCCCGCGCCGCGAGTGTGTCGTAGCCCGGATTGTTCGACAGGGCAGCGCACCGAGGACACCGCGCCGGAGGTTGCAGCCCAAGCTGAAGCCCAAGTTGAGGCTCAGCCCGGGACCAGGCCGATATCGCCCACGATGTGTCCCACCTCACCCCTCCTGCAATGTACGCCTCCGTATACAAGCTGTAGCTTGGGTGTTATACGCTGCCGTATAGATGAGCGGAGTGAGTGGAATGCCCATCCGTTCCGTTGCCTTCCACTACCCACGGCCCGAACACTTCGAGGAGTTCGTCGGCCGCGCGCACCGTGTGGGCGAGGTCGTCGGCTTCGACGAGCGCGAACAAGAGCCGTGCCACGTCTACACCCTCCTGCCGAAGTAGAGCGAAGGCGATCGCGACCATGAAACTGCCGAACACCGCACACACCTCTCGCCCGTGGCGGATCCACGAGATCGCCGCAGACTTCCTGCTCGAGGACGTGTGGGCGGTCCGCACGCCCGGCGCCGGCCCGGACGACTTCCCCGCGATGCTCGCCGCACTACAGGCGCACGACAGCGCTTCGCAGGACCCCTTGCTGCTGCGGTTGTTGCTTGCGGTTCGCTGGAAGCTCGGTGCGCTCCTGGGGTGGGACAAGCCCCAATCGGGAGTCGGGAAGCGGGTTTCCTCGCTCCGCGAGCGCCTGCCGAACGACCTCCGCCAGGCCCCGCCCGGCCCGGACACCGGGCTGGGGCCGTTCACCCCGGTGTACGGGCTCGACGACGAGTGCGCCCTCGAAATGGCGAACAAGACCGTCCACACGATCATGCACCTTGGCTGGGCGCCGGCCGTGAACGGCGGGCACGAGCTGCGCATGGCGGTCCTCGTGAAGCCCAACGGCAGGGCCGGACGGCTGTATATGGCCGCTATCGCGCCGTTCCGGCGCTTGATCGCCGTGCCGGCGTTCATTCGCACGCTGGAACACGCGTGGCGGGACCGGGGCCACCCCGGCCCGGACGGCAGTGAAGCTGTCGCCGTTGCCGGTGCCGTGGGGACGCACGTCCCGGAGTCCTTCCGCGCTCTCAGCTCGTTGCCGGAGATCGACTACGTCGACCGCTTCACGCTTGCCACTGACGCCGGGGCCACACCGGAGCAGTGGGCTCGGGCGATGTTCGGCGACACCCCCAGTGCCGCGGAACGGCTGATCTGGCGCGGCCTCCTCGGAATCCGGCTCAGCCGCGGGCGATCGCCGGACACCGTGGCCGGATGGCGGATCGCCGAACGAGGCGGGGACTGGATCCGGCTCGAGGCCGCCTCCTGGTTCCTGACCGGCAACCTCCTCGTCCAGGCAACCGATGGACGCGTGTCACTGGGCACCTTCCTGCGCTACGACCGGCGTCTGGGCCAGGGTCTTTGGCCCCCGCTGTCCGCAGTCCATCGCCGACTGGCACCCGGACTGCTCCGCGACGCAGCGGCAAAGATCCGAGCATCCCAGTGAGTAAGCCCAAGCCTCGTCGTCAGGGAGCGCGATGAGGCGTGGCGCAGGGTGCCTACGTCCCCCGGCCAGGGCGATGCTGCTGGATCAGGGCGGCTGGCCCACTGTAGGGAACACCTTGGCCGCTTGCGGTCCGGGATGATCGGCTGGGGCCCGCAGCCAATCGCACCGTCTTCGACGTCGCTGCCGTGAACCGTAGATCCGCAATGTGAGCGGCGCGGGGCCTGGGCAGGCCAATTCCCGGGCCCCCTCGCCTCAGCTGCCGGCCACACGTGCGGCCACCAACTCCTTCCGCAGCTTCCCCGTCTCGGCACAGTGCGCGTGTCCTGACCACGCCCGTGCTCGACAACAGCCCCGGCCGTCGTCGCCAGAGTCTGCTCCTACGTCTCCTACGTCTCCTATGTGGCCTACGCGAACGCAGCGTCGTGAGCGCGCGATTCGGGTGACCTAATCGTCAATGCACTTGGGGTACTTCGACCCGCGGTTGCAGTCGTGGTAGTCGTACTTGCTGACCCGGAACTTCTTCTGGTCGCCTCCATTGGCCGGATCAACCACCAGATAGAACTTCTTTCCGTCCTTGACCTTCTCAGTGACTCGCCCTTTGGGGCCTTGGTCGAAGTCCTGTGCGCATCCTGCGAGGGCAAGGGCTGCAACGGAGGCGGAGATAAAAAGGGCAAGGTGGCGCATGTCGTGCTCCGATCAAGTTGAGAACACGAACACTCTAAAGAACCTTGGAAGAGCCAGTGAGCCGGCGCCAGCCCTCGACCTCGCCGAGGCCCTGTGTAGCAGCGGACCAACCCCCCGGCGGTAACCGACTCCGGCAGACGCCCTTCCCGAGCCCCGTTACCGTCAACACGATGTCCGGATATGGCCAATTACCGTAGGAACGAGTACACAGCAGCAGCCATGGCGGCCGCCAGTCGGACAGATCGGCGGCGCCGTTTTGCCACGTACCGCGGTCTTGTTCGTGGTGGAACACCCGACGCCGCGGTGGCCGAGCCTGCGACCACCGCGGCGAGGGGGAAAGGCCGGGGCGTACCTGAGCCTCAGGTGACAGCCCCGGCTGTCAAAGGGTTCAGCCCCAAGTGACGCCAGCCGGCTCTTGGATCGTGACGTTGATCCGGTTGAAGAAGTTGGTCATTGCGATCATGAGGATGAGGGCGGAGAGCTGTTCCTGGTCGAAGTGGGCGGCAGCCTCGGCCCACACCTCGCCCGGTACTCCGTCTCCGGTGTGGTCGGCGAGCCGTGTCGCGTATTCGGCGAGTGCCAGGGCTGCTCGTTCGGCGTCGGTGAAGAACGGTGCCTCCCTCCAGGCGGCGACGGTGGCGAGCCGCTCGGGTGTCTCGTTGATTTTCTGTGCTTCGCGCAGATGGCCGTGCAGGCAGGCGGCGCAGCCGTTGATCTGGCTGACCCGCAGGCCGACCAGTTCCTGGATTTCCTGCGGCAGGCTGCCTTTGCCGATTGCCTTGAAGATGTTCTGGACGCCTGTCAGCGCGTCCGTGAGAATCAGCGCCGGGTTCTTCATCCGGGGCTCGGTCCCGTTGTGTTCCGGGGCGGTGCGGGCCAGGGTGTGTTCCTGAGTGGTCATGTGGTCACTCCTCATCAGGGTCGAATCAGGTCGGTGCACAGCTATGACGTATGGGGCGGGGCAGTTGTGACCTAAGTTCTGCTCTTCTTTGCTCGCGGCATCATGAGCACTACCAGCAGCGCTGCTGCTGCGATGCATGCGGCAGCCAGGAACGCGGTCTGGTTCGCCGCTGCCTGGACTTCGCGGATGGCCAGCGGATCCCGGCCGGCCGCGGCCAGCTCGGCCTCGAAGCCGTTGTAGGCGAGGGTGGTCACGACTGCGAGTCCCAGCGCGCCGCCGGCCTCCTGACTGGTGTTGATCAGACCGGCGCCTACGCCTGCCTCCTCCGATGAGATGCCGGTGAACGCGGCAATCTGCAGGGTGACGAACACCATGCCGCAGCCCAGGCCGAGGGCCAGGAAAGCGGGCAGCAGATCGAGCGCGTAGCCGCCGTCGGCCGGTGCCCGCCACAGCAGCAGCAGTCCCGCCACCCCCACCATCAGGCCGGTGATCAGCACGGGTCTCGCCGCCACCTTCGTGATCAGCCCCGAGGCGATGCCTGCTCCTGCCGCCACGGCCACAGCCAGCGGTACGTAGGCGAATCCGGCCTTCATCGGGGAGTAGCCGTACACCTGCTGCATGAAGATGCTGCAGAAGTAGAACATCGCGCCGAAGGTGCCGAAGACGAGAACTGCGGAGAGATTGGCGGTGCGCATCGTGCGCAACCGGAAGATGCGCAGGGGCATCATCGGGTCCTGGGCCCGTGCCTCGATCAGAAGGAAAGCGCTCAGCAGCAGGGCCACACCCGCCAGGCTGCCGAGGGTGCGTGCGGTGCCCCAGCCGACCGTCGTGGCTTCACCGAGCGTGAAGATCAGCAAAAGCAGCCCGGCTGTCAACGTCACCGTTCCCGGGGTATCGAAACGGCGGCCTGTCGTCTGTATGCGGCTCTCCGGCACGACCCGTGGAGCCAGCAGGGCCGCACCCAGCCCGATCGGCACGTTGATCCAGAAGATCCATTCCCAGCCGGGGCCGTCGGCGAAGACTCCGCCCAGGATGACGCCGATGATCGACGCGATCCCCGAGAGCGACCCCCATACGCCAAGCGCCTTGTTGCGCTGTGGTCCCTCGGCGTAGGTGTGGGTCAGGATCGACAGTGCCGCCGGGGCGATCATCGATGAGCCCAGGCCCTGGAGGCCGCGGGCCGCGATGAGCATCGGGCCGTTGACCGCGAGACCCGAGGCGAGAGAGGCGAGAGCGAAGAGCGTCAGGCCCGCCTGCAGCAGCCGGCGGCGGCCGAAGGTGTCGGCGAGGCGTCCGCCGAGCATCAGGAAGCCGCCCAGGACGGTCGAATACGCCGTAACGATGTACTCGAGGCTGACGTCCGACATGCCCAGCCCGTCCTGGATGGACGGCAGTGCGAGGTTCACGATCGACACGTCAAGGAAGACCATGAACTGAGCCACGCACACAAAGGCCAGGACCACTCCCGGGGAACGGGCCGGGGCATGGGCCCCTGCGGTTCTGTTCGTGGTGAGTGTCATCCCACGGCCCCCGCAGTCTGCCGGGTGGGCGTCAGGAGCCGGTGCCACAAGTTGGACAGGCCCAGCCCCATGAGCAGCGCCGCCAGCTCGGGCTCGGTGAAATGAGCTCCGGCCTCGTCCCAGATGTGGTCCGGCACCGGCTCCTGCCGGTCGGCCAGCCGCGTGGCCGCTTCAGCCAGGGCGAGGGCGGCGCGTTCGGCATCCGTGAAATACGGGGCATCCCGCCAAGCGGCCACGGCGAAGAGCCGCTCGTCGCTCTCGCCGGCCGCGCGCAGATCGGCCGCGTGCTTGCTGGTGCTCCAACTGGAGCCGTTGATCTGGCCGGACCGCAGATAGACAAGGTTGAGCAGCGTCGCGGGCAGCGCTGCCTGCACCGCCGCGCTCAGCGCCCCCAAAGCCGGGAAGGCGTCGGGTACCAGCGCCGCGGGATTCTTCATACGGGGTATGCGCGAAGGCATCGCGTATCTCCTCATGAGTGTCATCGGTGCCACAGGTGTCACCGGTCTCGTGTCACATCGACGGCCTGTGGTCCGTCATCCACCTGACGGACCCGAACGAGGAGTTGTGACGGATGAGCGAGAACGCATTCCCGGCAGGCCCGAGGGCCGGGGACGAGGGGGAGTACGAATTCCTCGCCGAGCAGTTCGAGAGCCACCGCGGTCATCTGCGGGCTGTGGCCTATCGCATGCTCGGCTCACTCGCCGAGGCCGATGACGCCGTTCAGGAGGCGTGGTTCCGGCTCAGCCGCTCCGATGTGTCCGGTGTGGAGAACCTCGTCGGCTGGCTGACCACGGTGGTGGGCCGCGTCTGTCTCGACATGCTCCGCACCCGCAAAGCACGTGCCGAGGAGCCACTGGATGTGCGAACCCTGGCGCCCGCGGCCGGCGGTGACCCGGAAGAAGATGCGCTCCTGGCCGACTCCGTCGGCCTCGCTCTGCTCATCGTCCTGGACACCCTGACTCCCGCAGAGCGGCTCGCTTTCGTCCTGCACGACCTGTTCGCGGTGTCGTACGAGGAGATCGCGACCATTGTGGGCCGCACCCCCACGGCTGCCCGGCAGCTCGCCAGCCGCGCCCGGCGCCGGGTGCAGGGCGCTCCCGCCGACGATATCCGCGTCGACCGGCAGCGGGAGATCGTCGACGCCTTCCTGTCGGCCGCGCGAAACGGCGACTTCGACGCGTTGGTCGCCGTCCTCGACCCGGATGTGGTGGCGCGCTCCGCCGCTGGGGTGACCACGGGCGCGGCTGCGGTGGCCGCCGGCGCGGCGAGCTTCGCCCACATGGCCCGGATCGCACACCCCGCCCTGCTCGACGGCACCCCAGGCACCGTGGTGCTCACCGACGGCCGCCCGGAAAGGGCTCTGGCCTTCACCTTCCTCCACGACAGGATCGCTGTGATCGACATCGTGTCGGACCCGGAACGCCTCGCCCGGCTCGACGTCACCCTTTTCGACCGGTGACCCCCGGTAGCTGGGCTGCTCCGGGGCGGCGATCGCCGCTGCTCTGGCTCACCGGCTGTCAGCCGCCGCACCCACTGGAGACAGACCAACCACAGCACCCCGGACCGAGTTCCCGCTCGCCGTCCGACAGCCGGATCCCCAACCCGCCCTGACAGTCGGCCGGCCGTTCATCCCCTCCCATGACCCCCGCGAAGGCCCCCGGCCTCACCCAGGCCAGGGGCCTTCCGTTCCTGTCGGCCTCGAGAGGGGCCGGCGTCCCCCTCTCCCGGTCCCCAGGGTTGGGGGTCAGTCGTAGAAGGCGATGTTCATGTTCTTCGCGCGGCCGTCTGCCGTGACTGCGTAGAACTCGGCTTTCTTGTCGCTGCCGTCGACGTACTGGCTCGCGTTGTTGGTCCCCCCGCAGTTGTTCTTCTCCGTGAGTTTCCCGTGGCTCACGCGCTCATCCTTGTTGCTGCCCTTGTCCCATTCGTACACCAGATATTCGTCCCCGCCATTCGGCTTGGGGCTGTACATGCAGTCACGGAACTTCCCGCCGCCGGACTTCGCGATGTGCTTCGACACGTACAGGCCACCGTCCTGACGGAACGACGACCTGCCGATGAGGTTCAGCTCGTCGTCGATCTTCGCGGAGCTGTCGGCGAGCACCTCCGTCGACCCGGAGGCGGCGGACGCCGGCGTGGCTGCGAGCACCGGAAGGGACAGTATCGCGATGGAGGCGCCCAACAGGCCCAGCGTCTTCCGCGACGTTGTGATGGTCATGCCTTTCCCCTCGTGAGTGTGACTCAGGCCCTGTCCGGGCCCTTGCTTACGTGCCGCTCGTAAGCGGTGTGGTCTCGACTCTCGAGGCAGTGAGGATTGTCTGTAAGGCCAGATCAGGCGTATAGACAAAGGGGCTGGGGCTTGAAGGCAAGCCGGGTTGGCAGGTTGTCGGCAGTGGGCGTCATGCCGGCCTCATCGCCCGTATGTGGATGGCCGCCGGGGGGGGACCTTGCCACAGCTCCTCGTAGCAAGTGGTGACACGCCAGACTCCGCGACGCGCCACGTACTCGCCGGTGGGCCCCACCCTCTCAACAAGGTGTGTGCCGGGACACGTGTCCCGGCACACCGCGCCGTCTCTTGGTTCGGGACTGGATGCAGGCGTGGGCGGCAGCTACGGCTTGACGTGCGGCCAGACGAGATTGGCCAGGGCCGCTTGTCCTTGCGCGTTGGGGTGGTAGGAGTGCACCAGCGGGTTGCTGAATCCGTTGATCCACTCTTGGTCGTCGCAGATGGCGTGCCCGAGGAAGGGACGTTCGACTTCTGCGAAGGCGAATCCGTGCTTGGCTGCCTGGATGCGCAGTACGTCGTTGAGGGTGTGCGCGGCGGAGTTCATCACGGGCAGGCTGCTGGCTCCCAGGCCGTCGGCGAGGCAGTGCCGGTTCTGGGGGTTGACCAGTTTGGGATAGCCGACCACGACGACCTTGGTCTTTGTCTTCGACGTCTTTGCCTTGATCTTGTCGTACAGGCGGTCGAGACGTCCGGGAAGCGTTTCGGCGTACTGCTTCTGGATCCATCTGAGGTCGTTGTTGCAGGGCTCGTCGTCCCCGATGGCGCACTTGATCAGCACATCGGCGAACCCGAAGTCGTTGGCTCCCACCTGCACGGTCACCAGCCTGGTCTTCTTCGTCAGGGCCTTCGCCTGCTTCGTGCGTACCTGGGCGACGGTGGCGCCGCAGTAAGCCTGGAAATCAAGCTTCGCGCCCAGTGCTGTGGCGATGCGCTTCGGGTAGGCCCGAGACGAGTTGGGGACCCGGATGCCGGCGTTCTCGTTGATCCAGCAGTTGTGCGATCTCGCGGCCGGGGCTCCCGCGCCGATACCGGCCGCGACGGAATCCCCCAGCGCCACGTACTTCAGGGGCGGGGCCGTGCTGTCGGCCGTGGAGGTTCCGGGGGCGGCCATGGCCATGCCGCCTGCCAACAGCATTGTTCCTAAGCTTCTGACAACGCGTTGTCTCTGCTGCACCGTTGATTGTCCTTCCGTGTCCGCGTGGTCGTGATGAGGCTCGGCGTGTGCCCCGTACGACCTATGAGCTGGATCTGGGGCGGCACGCTGATCCGAGGAGCCACAGCCTGCACGAGGTGGTCGACCCCGGCCATGGCGGAGCTGTGTCCCGGACAGCGGTTCAGTGTCCTGCCTGGTCATCCCTACTTCGCGGACGTGTCCGGGACACCAGGGCGGCCGCGTTGCACGCTTGGCCGGCGGCCGGGCGTGCAGATCTGCACGGTCACATCTTGGCGATGAGCCCGGTCGCCTGCCTGGCTGGTGGTGAAAGCCCGTCGTCGGCTGTCTCGGCCGGGAGACCGGCCGAGACAGCCGACGACAACAGCCGAGCAGCGTCAGTCCAGGCAGAACTCGTTGCCCTCGGGGTCGGTCATCACGATGAAGCCGGCGCTCAGCGGGGGAGCGGGCTCGTCGCGGCGTACTCGCGTGGCTCCCAGCGCGACGAGCCGGTCGCACTCGGCCTCCAGCGCCGCCATCCGCTCCTCTCCCTGCAGTCCGGGAGCCGCACGGACGTCGAGGTGGACGCGGTTCTTGGCGACCTTGTCCTCCGGCACCTGCTGGAAGAACAGCCGCGGGCCGTGCCCGTCCGGGTCCTCGATGGCCGATTTCGTGTTGCGCTGCTCCTCCGGTACGCCGATCCGCGCAAGGAAGTCGTCCCAAGCGGCCAGTGGGTCGGCGTCCTTGGGCAGGTCGACTCCGGGCGGGCCGGGGTGGACGTAGCCCAGTACGTCGCGCCAGAAGGACGACAGCGCCCGCGGGTCGTGGGCGTCGAAGGTGATTTGGAGGTGGCGGCTCATCGGGTTGCTCCGTTCGTAGCGGGTTGCGTGTGCAGGTAGAGGTCGCGAATCAGGCATACCTCGGACAGGTGGTGGATCAGCTCGCGGTGGATGTGCAGCACCAGATCGGCCATGGACACCTCGGGGAAAGGCTCCTTCGGGCCGACCGGGACCCGGAGCCCGGCGTCGCCGAGGCCGGCCACTCCGGCCAGCCAGACGTCCAGCTGGGCCTCAAGTTGGTCGAGTGCGGTGGCCGCGCTGCCGGCGTACTCCCAGGTCTCGTACGATGCCGCCGGTGCGCCGAAGTGTGCCGCGTTGCGCGCGGCGAGTACGCCGACGATGACGTGACCGAGTCGCCATGCGATCGTGGTGAAGACTGCGGGAACCGGCCCGGGGAAAGCGAAGTCCAGCGTGAAGTTCCCGGCGCCCAACTGCACGGGCGCCGTCGAGCTGTCGCGCGGCCGCACGCTCCAGGTGTCGGGCACCGGCGACCAGAAGTACTCGTCGTCGGTGAGGCCGTCGAGCCTGGCTCGGAGCTGATGATTCCAGTGGAACTCCCACTGCTCGCGCAGCGTCCGGTTCCAGGGGAGTGTGTCCGCGTTCATGGAGCCACGCTGACACCGCTCGCGGTCAGATTCCGTCCGCAACCCCGTCCCGCGTACGTACGGCCCGGGTGCCTGTCCGCCATCAAATTCGAACCAGCATGCGCATGCGGTGAGTGGGTGGCGAGACCGAGCGGAGCTGCCCGGCACCCTGGCGGGCACAGGCAGTCCGGGACTTCCGGTCAGTCAGCCCCACTTGCCGGGCCATGGTGGGTGGGGGCGGTGAGCGGGTGGGTCGGTCAGGAAGCGGGGACGGGGCCGCCGGGGCGGAACCGCTCGACCCCGACGATGTGCCGTACCTTGACCGGGCGCACGATCACCGCGACCCGCTGCTCTCCCGGCATGATCCACTCGAACCGCTCGCTGCCCAGGTACTTTTGGGCCAGCCGGTCCATCCGGTCGTGCGCCTCCTCCCCCTCGATGAAGCGGGCCACCTCGCCACTGATCTGCACTCGGTCGAAGGGGTCGGCCGCGTCCGCGTGGGAGAGATAGACGCGGGGGTCGCGGCGCAGGTTCTCCTCCTTCACCCGGCCCACCGAGGTGTTGAACGTCAGCTGGTTTTCCCCCTCCAGGTCCACCCACATCGGACTGACCTGCGGTGCTCCGTCGGCGAATACGGTGCCGACATACCAGATGTTGGGGGCTTGGAGCCGGGCGCGGACGGCTTCGTCGAAGGTCGCAGTCATCCCGGGAGGCTACCAACCAAGATCATTCGGGGGAGTGGTGGGTTTCAACGGGGAAAGCCGGTGCTTCCACGTTCCCCGTGCTGACCGAGCGCGACCGGGCGCCGCCAGCACCCGCGCACGGACGAAGAAGGCGCCAGGGCAGGCCGACCACCGCGGGCGGGCTGTCTCCTCGGAGCCCAAGTCCCAGTGGCCGTGCCTGTGCGGGACAGCGGAGCCACTGTCAGTGGTGCGGTGCAGGATGTGGGCATGGAACCTTCGAAGACTGTCCGGATGCTCTGGGATCGGATGCAGGATCGGGACTGGGCGGGCGTCGGCGAACTGCTGGCAGACGATGTGGTCGTGGAGTGGCCGGTCAGCGGTGAACGCATCCTCGGCCGGGAGAACTACGTGCGCATCAACGCGGAGTATCCGGAGGGATGGTCGATCAACGTCCTCTCCCTCGTGTCGTCCGATAATGACGTCGTCTCTGAGGTCGAGGTCCCTCACGACACGATGGGCGTCCACCGGGTGGCGTCCTTCTGGACCGTTGACGACGGGCTGATCACCAGCGGCCGCGAATACTGGACCCAGCTCGGCGCGGACCCCTCTCCTGCGTGGCGGGCTCCATACGTCCAGCGCATCTGAGGCCGCTCAACTCCTGGTCCGCTGTATTCGCAGTGAGCGGGCCACCTTCTGTGCCGCTCGCTGTTCCACAGGGGGCGGGCGTAACCGGCAGGCTGCGACGATCGGCATACGACGCGCTCGACCTCGGCGCCGGTCTCATGAAAGAAGGCCGCGCAGGGCGGCGCCGATGAGGGCGATGCCCTCATCGATCTCGTGGGCGGAGCCCGCCGCATAGCCGAGTACCAGTCCCGGAGGGCCGGGGCTGATGCGGTGCCAGGACAGCGGGTGCACCTTGACGCCCTGTGCGAGAGCGGCGGCGGCGAGATCGGTGTCGCAGAAGCCGCTGTCACGGAAGCCCCAGTCCCGGAAGCCACTGTCGCCGACGCCACTACGCGGGTCGCCGAAGGTGACCATCAGGTGGAGGCCGGCGGCGGCCCCGTGGACGCGGGCGCCGGGGAGGTGCGTCTCAATGGCCCGCAGCATCACGTCCCGGCGCCGACGGTGGCGCAGCCGGACATGGCGCAGATGCCGTTCCAGCTCGCCCGAGTCCATCAGCCGGGCGAGGACCAGCTGGGTGAGGATGCCGTTCCCAAGGTCGGCATACCGCTTGGCGGTCACAGCGGCGTCCAGTCGGCCCGGCGGTACGAGGAGCCAGCCGACCCGCAGCGCGGGCGCGAGCAGTTTCGACACGCTGCCCGCATAGCAAACGCCTTCGGGTATCAGCGAGCGCAGTGCCGGCACCGGCGGCCGGTCGTAGCGGTGCTCGGCGTCGTAGTCGTCCTCGATCACCACCCCACCGTCGGCTGCCCAGCTCAGCAGCTCGCGGCGGCGTTCCCCGTCCAGGACGACGCCGGCGGGGAACTGGTGGGCCGGGGTCAACAGCACCGCACGGGCGCCACTGGCGCGCAGCGCGCCGACGTCGAGGCCGCCCGCGTCCACGGGGATGGGGACGATCGTGTGGCCCCCGTACTCCAGCTGCTGGCGTGCTCCGAGCGATCCGGGGTCTTCGACGGCGATGCGGCGGATTCCGTCTGCCCGCAGGAGCTGCATGAGCAGACCGAGTGCCTGTGCCACACCTGCGACCACGATCACCTCGTCCGGGTCGGCGCGGATGCCGCGGTTGCGGGCCAGCCAGCCGACTACGGCCCGGCGGAGGGCGGGAGCACCCTGGGGGTCGCCGTAGCCGAAGTCGGCCGGACCGACTCCCGTGAGGACGGCGCGTTCGGCGCGCAGCCAGCTGGTGCGGGGGAAGGCGGCGAGATCGGGGACGCCGGGGGAGAGATCGATACGGCAGGGCAGGGCGCGCAGAGCGTCGACGACGCCCTCGCGGTCGGCCGAGCCGAACAGCGCGGGCCCGGGGTCCGCCGGGCCGTGGGCGCGATCGCGGGGCGCGGCGGGAGCCGCCACGACCACCGTGCCGAGTCGGCCGCGACCGGCGATCTGACCGGACTCGGCGAGCCGCCGGTAAGCCTCGGTGACCACACCCCGGGTGACGCGTAGCTCTTCGGCGAGCACTCGGCTGGCAGGCAGTCGTGCTCCGACGGGCAGTCGGCCATCGGCAATGGCCGAGCGCAGCCGGTCGGCGAGCCAGGCGGTGCGCCCGCCGGGCGGCGCCTGGCCGATGTCCAACTGGAGGAAGTCCGAGCCGACAGCCGCGCCGGAGATCGGCGTGCTGTCCGCCGAAGCGTCCGCTCCTGCCGCCGACGCCGCCGGCGCCGAATCCCGCAGCCCGCCGGGTGGCTGCCGCGCGCCCGTAGGCCGCCCGTGACCCACCGATCCGGGAGCCGGATCAGCCATCCGAACGCGCATTTTTGGACCCCTCGGAAGATGGCACCGTGGACCTGTCCATGACGTCCATTGTGAGGGCAGGTTGGACGGTATGGACACACCTTCCGCTTCATTCGCCCAGCTCATCCCGGGCATGGTCGGGATGGCGCTGGTCGGCAGCAGCGTCACCGTCTCGCACACACTCGTTGACGCCCCGCTGTTCACCACCCAGGCCGTCCGCTACACGGCCGCGGCCGCCGTTCTCGTGGTCATCGCCCGGCTCGCCGGTGCTCGCCTGGTGTGGCCGCGCGGACGGGAGTGGCTATGGCTGGCCGGGCTCGCGGTCACCGGCCTGGTGCTGTTCAACGTGGCCGTGGTCCGGGGCGTCGCGCATGCGGAGCCCGCAGTGGTCGCCGTAGCGGTGGCGTGCGTACCGGTGGTTCTCGGGGTGGTGGGCCCGCTGCTGGAGCGGCGGAGGCCGAGCCGACAGGTCCTGTTGGCGGCGCCCGTCGTCATGGCAGGCGCAGTGCTGGTGGAGGGAACGGGCCGCACCGATGCCGCCGGGGTGGCCTGGGCGGCGCTGGCCCTGGGCTGCGAGGCCGGGTTCACGCTGCTCGCGGTGCCGGTACTGCAACGGCACAGCCCATGGGGGGTGTCCGTGCACGCGACGTGGCTGGGCGGCGTGCTACTGGCCGTCCTCGGCACGACGCTGGAAGGACCTTCCGCCGTCCGGGAGTTGTCCGGGCCTCAGTGGGCGGCTGTCGGCCACCTGGCGCTGATGGTGACAGCGGTTGCCTTCGTATTGTGGTACTCGACAGTACGAGCCGTCGGGGCCGGGCGAGCCGGGCTGCTCACCGGCATCGCGCCGCTGGCGGCGGCGGCCGTCGGCGCCGTCTCGGGCACAGGCGCGCCAGGGCCGTCGGTATGGCTGGGTATCGCCGTGGTGATCGTCGGCCTGGTCGGCGGCCTGCGGCCACGTGACGTTCCCGCCGGGGAAGTCACGGATATGGATCACACCGCCCCGGCGGATCCCCAGCCCACCTCGGTGCGCTCCAGGTGTGCGACATCCCGCGAGTTCTCCTGAGCTCCGCTGCGTCCCCGTCCCCGTGGCCGGGGGGCTCCTCCTTCGTGCGCCCTCCCGCAAAGTGACCTGGCTGTAGGGGGTCAGGAGGACCGGGTGTGGTGGTCCAGCAAGCGGGTGAGCAACTGCACGAACTGGTCGCGTTCGGCCGGACTCAGCGGCGCGAGCAGGTCGTCGTGGAGGTCGTCCAGGACCTTGTCGAGGCGGCGCAGGTGGCGGCGGCCTTGGGCGGAGATCGTGATGACGTTGCGGCGCCGGTCGCCGGGATCCGGCGCCCGCTCGACGAGGTCACGCTCGGCCAGTTCGTTGAGCACGGCGACCATGTCGCTGCGGTAGATGCCGGAGCGCCTGCTCAGCTCCGCCTGGCTGCCCGGCCCGTATTCCTGCAGTGAGGCGAGCACGGCGTAGTGCCACTTGCGGGCATCGACCTGGGCCAGCCCTTCGTTGATCAGTCGGTCCGACCGCATGGTCAGCTGCGACAACAGTCGGCTCGCCCGTCGACGCAGCCTGTCGGGCGTCTTGGGCGCGCCGTCGTCGGGCATGTCCGCGGCATCGGCTCTGCTCATGGCGCCCACCTACCCGTTGCGTTAGTGCAACTAACGATGTACGTTCGCTCGTGCCGAAAACGTTAGTGCAATAAACGATAATTCGGTGAACTTCAAGGAAGGAAGACCCGCTATTCCCACCAAGATGTTGCAGATTCCCACCGCGGACGGCCAGGCCGACGCCTTCGCCGCCTTCCCCGACCACGGCGAGCAGCACCCAGGGGTGCTGATGTACGCGGACGCCTTCGGCATCCGGCCCGTGCTGCGGGAGATGGCCCGCGAACTGGCCGGGCACGGGTACTACGTGCTCGTCCCCAACTTCTTCTACCGGCACGGCCCGGCACCGGTGATCGAACTTCCCGAGCACATCGGAGAAGAGGCCCGGCCCGCGGTCATCGCCCAGCTGATGCCCTTGATCGAGGCGCACACCGCCGAACGCATCCTGAGCGACGCCGACGCCTACCTCAGGTTCCTCACCACCCAGCCCGAGGTCGGCGCCGGACCGGTCGCGGTGACCGGCTACTGCATCGGCGGCCTCCTGGCGATGCGCACCGCCGCGGCCCACCCCGGCCAGGTGGCCGCAGTCGCCGGATTCCACGGTCCCGTGGGCGCCGACGGGCCCGACAGCCTGCGCCGCCTCCTCTCCAAGCTCACCGCCCAGGTCCACCTCGGCCACGCCGAAACCGACATGACGCCCGAGGCCCTCGGCGAGCTCAACCAGGCCCTGGATGCCGCAGGTGTCGACTACACCTCCGAGATCTACCCCGGCACAGTCCACGGCTTCACCATGGCCGACACCGACGCCTTCGACCCCGCCGCACTGCAGCGCCACTGGGACCGCCTGCTCCCCCTCCTCGGCCGCACCCTGGCCAACAGCTGACGCTCCGGCTCGAAAACCAAACCCGAAGCACACGGCTCCGGAAGCCCTCAGCTCGCACTCTCCAGGTCGGGACGGTGACTCCGCCGGATCGGGTTCAACCCGCCTCAGCGGGACGCTTCGCGGGCTGCCGTCGCCACGCAGATCGCCATGGGCCCCGTACGTCCAGAACGCGTGGCGTTTGCCCCCCGCACCACGTCGTGGGACGCGACCTCTGCGGTTCATCGAGCAGTAGCGGCTCTGGCTCTCGCTCTGTGGATCCCCGCCCTGGCCTTGCCCGGGCGGGGGAGGGGCGTAGGGCAGCCAGCTTGTTTCCTCGATGCGCGGTCACGGCGCGGCCGCTGCGACCGACCCTGTCGGCTGTCGTGGCTTCCGCGTTCCGACAGGCTCTGCTTGCCCGGTTCATCCGGGCGATGCCGACCGCGTCGCGTACCTGGCCACCCTGGCGCCCGGCGGGGACGTCGACCACCGCGGCACACCGTTCACCGGGCGAACTGTTGAGCGAACTGCTGACCGCACGCCCATAGGTGGCCCATTGGCCGCGATGCGTGGCCAGGCGCTCCTCGCCGGTCATCTGAACTGCAAGTTTGTCGACGGAGCCTCGTGGGCCTACGTGGGCCGCCACGGTCGGTAGCGTTCGGACCGATGAGTTTCTGCGCGCCACGGTGTCCAAGAAACAGGGCCGGTGGAGCCTTCCCCTGAGGTGACTGGATCGGCCATCGAGATCGAAGAGAGAGTTGTGTGTGATGAAGCTGGTTGTGCAGGAGTTCCTGACGCTCGACGGTGTCGCCCAGGGGCCGGGGTCCCCGGATGAGGATCCCAGCGACGGGTTCACGCGGGGTGGCTGGTTCGTGCCGCATTTGGACGAGGAGTTCGGTCGGCTCGCCAGTACCTGGCTCGGTGAGGCGGACGCGTTGCTGTTCGGCCGCCGTACCTACCAGAACTTCGCGCGGGACTGGCCGCAGATGACCGATCACCCCAACGCCCGCATCATGAACAGCCTGCCGAAGTACGTAGCCTCCAACAGCCTGACCGAGGCCGAGTGGCACCCGACCACGATCCTGTCCGGTGACATCCCCGCCCAGGTCGCCGAACTGAAGCGGCAGCCCGGCCGGGAACTGCAGATCCACGGCAGCGCCCAGTTGGCGCAGTCTCTGCTGGCTGCCGGCCTGATCGACGCCTTGCGGCTCGTGATCGCCCCGGTCGTGGTGGGCCAGGGCCGACGCCTGTTCCCGGACGGCGGCGCACCGGCCGGCCTGCGTCTCGTCAGCCAACAGACGACACCGGGCGGCCTCTCGGTGCACACCCTCGAATCGACGGGGCTTCCGGAGTACGGGACCTACGGGGCCGACGCGTAGGTCTCCTGGTGCCGGGCCGGCAGCAGAAGCGATCGCCGGTCGAACTCCCTCTCGCCGACTGGCCTCCACCAAGTTCGGACGCCAGTCGGGGCCCGGCCCGAGATCGAGCCGGGCCCGCCGTGGACCTCCCCCGGTGGATCTCCCGGCGCCAGGGCGTAGGCGGCGCCGGCGAGCAGGAACGGCCCGGCCAAGAGGGGGGTGCCGAGAGAGTCGGCGAGGCTGCCGGTGGGAGCCGCGAGGTTGGGGCCGACGACACCGCCGAGGGTGGTGGCGACCAGGACGGTGGAGACACGGGCGGCCGGGAGCGGAGAGACGGGCGTCTGTGGAGCGGACGCGGCGCGCAGAGCAAGAACTGTGCCCGACCTCAGGGGTGAAGGTTGGTCATGGTGTCCGGAACCCGCGGAAGGTCACCGGCGTGCGGACCACGAAGCCGAGCCGTTCGTAGAGGGCGATGGCGGCGGTGTGCGCCGCAGCCACGTGCAGGAACGCGCGCTCGTTGCGCGACTCGATGCGCTCGATCAGTGTGCGCACCAGGCGGGCGGCGTGGCCGTGCCCGCGCGACTCAGGGGCAGTGCAGACCGCGCTGATCTCGGTCCAACCGGGCGGGTGGAGCCGTTCGCCCGCCATGGCAACGAGCTTGTCGTTCTCGCGGATGCCCAGGTAGGTGCCGAGTTCGTGCGTGCGGGGCCAGAACGGTCCCGGGCTCGTTCGTGCGACGAGGTCGAGCATCTCCGGAACATCGTCGGCCCCCAGTTCGACGACTGCGGCCGGCGTGCGCTCGACCGCCGTGTGACCGGGATCGCCGTCCAGGGGAAGGATCAGCTGGAGGCCGTCGAGAGAGAAGACCGGTTCCCAGTCGCCCGGCGGAGTCGCCGGGCAGCTGAACATGTCGGCGAGTTCACCGCGGCCGAGCAGGGCGGCCAGATCAGCCCAGGCTGCCGGGCCCGCATCGGCGGAGACTGTGGAGAAGGTCGTGACGTCCGGCAGGTAGGTGGCCGCACCGCCGAGGCGATGGGCCAGGTGCGCGTGGTGGCCGCGGAGCGACTCGCCGACCGGGTCGTCGAGTGCCGTGTCGTCGCGGTTGACCTTCATGGGGCGCCCTTCTGCGTGTCTTGCGTCTCGAGGCGGATCGTAGGCTGCGCCCGTGACCGACGCGCTCGCACCGACGACTCCCGACCGCCGACGACTCCCGACCGCCGACGACTCCCGACCGCCGACGACTCCCGACGACGCCGACGACTCCCGATGACGCCTTCGGGACGCTGCTGGCGGGCAACCAGCGGTTCATGACCGGAGCACCCGCACACGCCAGAAGCGACAGGTCTGTGACGCAGCTCACCAGGGAAAGGTGACAGGGCGTTGTCGCGGGCGACTGCAACTGTCGACAGCGTGACGATCACAGATGAGGACTGCCTCGCCGAGACCTTGAAGTTCAACGAGCGATTTGCCGCCGCTGCTGCGAGCCGCCCGGCTCGCGAAGGGATGCCGGACGCAACCCTGCTGGCCACCCTGCGGCGTAACCGGCTCGGTGGCGACACGCCACCGGTGAGACTGCCGCAGGGCCAAGACCGCGTCATTACGGGCGGGGTGAAAGTCCGGGCATTCGTGCCCGACCATGTTGACGGCGTGTACCTGCACATACACGGAGGCGGCTGGGCGTTCGGCTCCGCGGACGGGCAGGATGAGAAGCTGTGGCAGCTTGCCGAGCAGGCACGACTGGCCGTGGTCAGCGTGGAGTACCGCCTCGCACCGGAACACCCGTTCCCCGCCGGACCCGAGGACTGCGAAGCGGCCGCCCGATGGCTGATGGACCATGCCGCAGCCGAGTTCGGCACCGAACGGCTGCTGATCGGCGGTGAATCGGCCGGTGCCCACCTGAGCGTCGTGACCTTGCTTCGCCTTCGCGACCGGCACGGCATCACCGGCGCGTTCCGCGCCGCCCACCTGCTCTTTGGCCCGTACGACCTGTCGATGACACCAAGCCAGCGACTGTTTGGATCAAAGCGGCTGCTGAGCAACACCGACACACTTCGGCGGACCTATGAGCTGTTCACACCGGCGATGGGGGCGGAACAGCGCCGCGATCCTGAGGTCTCACCACTGTTCGCCGACCTCGCCGGCCTGCCGCCCGCCCGGATCGTCGTCGGCACGGAGGACCCTCTACGGGACGACTCGCTGTTCCTGGCCGCACGATGGCAGGCGGCAGCTGCGCCTGTGCAACTCGGTGTCGTCGCCGGCGCCATGCACGGCTTCACCCTGTTCCCCTTGACCATCACCGAGCGGGAACTGCGGCGTGAGCGGGACTTCCTGGCCACAGCGTGACGGTAGCGTGGGCTGCGTGAACCGCACTGCTCGGCTCTATGCGCTGGTGGAAGAGTTGCGCGCGGCCGCGCCGCGGCCGCTGACAGTCGCGGTGCTCGCGGCGCAATTCGAGGTGAGCAGGCGTACGGTACAGCGCGACCTTCAGGCGCTGATGGAGGCCGGTGTCCCGGTGCGCACCACACCCGGGCGGGGCGGGGGCTGGTCGATCGACCCGGAGATGACCCTGCCCCCGATCCACTTCACCGCTGATGAAGCCTCGGCCTTGGCCGTGGCGCTCGCCGCGGTCGACGCCTCCGCCCCGTACGCCGGTGCGGCCCGCACAGCAGCCCAGAAGATCGCGGCCTCGATGACCGGTCCCGCCTCGGCAGCGGCACATGAACTCGCCGCACGGATCGTTGCGGTGCCCTCACCGAACAATTCCGCGGTCCGCGCCGCAGTGGAGCAGGCCCTGACCACAAACGCCGTTCTGTGGCTGTCCTACACCGACGCGGCGGGACGCGAAAGCGACCGCGTGGTGGAACCGGCCGGACTGCTCACCGCCGACGGCCGGTGGTACCTCATCGCCTGGTGCCGTACGCGGCGGGCCGGACGGGGCTTCCGGCTGGACCGGATCACAGCTGCAGCTCCAACCAGTGAGCAGGCTCAGTCCCATGACCTGGCGGAACTGCTGCTCGGCTCGGCCGCCGCCGGCGCGGTGCAGCCCACCGCGCTGGCGTCACTCACGCCTCCGCCCAAGAAACGGAAGGCACCGGCCCGGTAGCTGATCGATGCGGTCGCCTTCACGTCCCCGGACCGGAACGCAGTGGGTACCTGCCGGAGAAGTACGGCAACTGGCGAGGCGGCCAGCGCTTGTCCGACGGGTCATGCGCGAGTGTGGTCGGGGTTGTTGTGGGTGGATGGTGCGGGCATCCGGAATGCGGCGCAGATCACTTACGGATCATCTCCGATCCAGGCCAGTGCCGCCCTTGCTCTGCTTGGCTGGTGGCTCTGACGATCAAGGGAGGTCGATACGCATGGCGCTCACGCACTGGGGGTTCATCTACACGGCGGACGGCAGCGCGGCAGGTGGCGATGTCAGCGTCGTGGCCACGGGTACGTGCCGCAGTGTGTTCGTCGGGGTGGAGAAGCCCGAGGAAGGCATCGAGGTCGCGCGCCGCCTGGTGGACGAGGGCGTGCAACTGATCGAACTGTGCGGGGGGTTCGGGCCGGTGTGGGCCGGGCGTGTCATCGAGGCGATCGACGGCGCGGTCCCCGTGGGCGTGGTGGGCTATGGGCCCGAAGCGGTCGATCAGGTGCACGCGATCTTCTCCTGACGTATGCCGCCTCCTTCACCCGAAGGAGACTTCGTTCGAAGGAGGCGGCTGCCCGAGCACCCCTCGCCGGGCAGGCCGCTTACGGGAGTCCTGGTCCGTCGTCAGGCGCGGCAGCGCAGCATCTCCAGCGGGGGATTGGCGAGGAAGTCCGCCCAGAAGTCCGCACCGAACTTGCGCACGCCGGCGTCGGACACCTCCAGTGGGACCCAGGCCAACTCGCCGAATCCCGCCGCCCGCAGGCACCTTTCGTAGACCTCGCAGCGCGGGCTCGTGGTGACGATCTCGACCGGCGGGTCGAGCAGCGCTGTGACCCGGAATCGCGGTCCGGTCTCGATCTCCTCGCCGGTGGGCTCGCAGAGGAAGCCGTACTTTTCCAGGGATGGCCCGTCGAAGCGGTAGTCGGGCTTCTGGGCGAGCACGAAGAACTCGGCGCCGGGCTTCAGGCTCCGGTGCACGTTGCGGCACATCTGTTCCATGGCCGCGATGTCCTCCGCGTAGTTGAGCAGCTGGACCCCCGTGGCGACGTCGAAGCGCCGCCCAAGGGGTCGCAGTTCGGACACGTCGCCCACCTCGTAGCGCACACCCAGCGGACCGCGCTCCTCCAACCCCCTTGCCACGGCGACCATTTCACCGGAGATGTCGACTCCGAGCACCTCCGTGGCGCCGCGCCGCTTGAACTCCCTGCTGTAGAAGCCGGTGCCGGAGGCCAGGTCGAGGACCGACTTGCCGCGCACGTCCCCGACCATGGCCAGGAAGCTGGGCACCTCCCCGTACTGCGTCAGCGGCAGGGCCTTGAAGCCCTCGAACGCCTCACCTATCTCGTCATACTGCTGCACGCTCACTTGTTGACCTCCTCTGTGCTTCGTCATGTCCTTGGCCTCGGCCTCACTCCCGTCCCGGCAGGCGCCGCAGCCTCTGGCCGGCAGTCTCTCCGCACCCCGGCCACCGTCGTACTGGCAGAAGCCACAAAGATGCGGACATCGTCCCGGCCTCCTCTACGGGCGGGCGTACGCGTCTGCCGACCGCCGCCGCGATCGTCCACGCGCTCCGGCGGACCCCAAGCCCCACCGCGGGCGGCCGGGACAAGGTGGTGCCGACGTGTGTGTCCGTGCTCGGCGGCGAAAGCCCGGACGGCTTCCGGACCGGTGAGCCAGGTGGTCGACTCGGGCCGCAGGATGAGGGTGCGTACCAGCCGTGCGACGTTGCCCCCTTGGGGCTTTTGCCGTAGGGCGCGGCTACCGAAAGAACGCCATCTTGGCGCTCTGTGCTAAGGCGTCGCGCAGGGTTTCCAGGAAAGGTGAGGAGTGTTCGGGCCGGCGAACAGTACTGCCATGGATGGGGAGACCCTTGAACGCTGGGCAAAGGACGGCTGCCGTGGCCGCCTGTGCGGCCACAACTTCAGCCGAGGGGTTGTTGGGGTGTGCGGGGCGTGCGTCGAAGACTGGGCGGATGTGGGGACGATGAGGCCGGGGGAGACGCCGGAGCAGGCGCGGGCACGGGCGGGGCGGCTGCGGCAGCGCGCGGCGCAGGCCCGCGGCGTGGCTGGTTCGTTGGGTTCCACGCTGGATACGGGGGTGGCCAGGGCGAGTGCCGACGGGGTGTGGTCGGGCCCGTACGCCGAGCGCGTCACGGGGGAGCTGCGCAAGCGTCAGCGTGCGCTGGAGGGCTTGGCGAACGGGGTACGTGGCACTGCCAGGCGCTGGGACCAGGAGGCCGAACTGCTCGACCGAGAGGCTGCGGCAGCCCCGACCGGAGGTAACTGATGGGCGGTTTCCAGGGCTTCGACCCGGCGCGTGTACGGGAGCTGGCAGGGCATCTGGACTCGGTGGCGGGCTCCATCGTGCCGATGCACCGTCAGCTGTCGCAGATCCTGGAGGCGGCAGCCGCCGATATGGCGCCCCAGGAGGCGAGTACGAGCCCGGAGCTGCAGCCGCTGGTGGACCGCCCGGGGGTGCCGACGGCCACGGGCGCGATGCCGATCTCGAAGGTGTACGGCATCCCGACGGGGTACCTGCCGGGGCCCAGGACACAAGGCGAGGCGCTGGCGGGCGGGCCGCTGCCGGGCTCCGTCGATCCGTTCCTAAGACAGACCGCGGCCGACATCCGGGCCCGGTGTGATCGGCTGGAGCAGGTCCGGAAGGCCGCTCCGCTCTCCGTCAAGCTGGACGCGGGTGCCCTGCTCGCCGCCGACCCGGTCGACCTCAACGCCGTACCGAAGCCGAACGCAGGCGAGCAGGCGATCGCCAAGTGGTGGGCCGGACTGAGCCCCGCGCAGCGCGAGCAGTACCTGTATCTGAAGCCCGAGGCGCTGGAAACCCTCAAAGGGCTTCCCGCGGACGTGCTGCAGCGGGCCACGCAGCTTGCCTACTTCAAGGTCGTGCCCTACAAGACCTCCAGCCATGAGAGCGGAGGCGGCACCAAACTCTCGATCGGCATCTTCGAGATCGGTGACGGCTACGCCCTCCGCACCGAGCAGATGAGCGACGGCACCTACCGCGTCACCATGATCGACAACGAGCAGCTCGGCGCCAAGGCCGACAGACCCGACAAGAAGGGGATCTCGATCGGCGGCACGGTGAAGTTCGAACTCGGCGACACCTGGGTGTTCAAGAACAAGGCGGAGGCGGAGAAGCTGCGGAAGGACATCGACGAGGCGTACTTTCTGCACAGGCAGCTGAACGGCACAAACCTCATCGGCGTCATGTTTGCCAAGGCGCGGCTCCCGGACGTGCTGAAACGGATCGGTCAGCCGAAAATCAAGGCCACGACGATGGGTGTCGAGGTGGACGGGTCGATCGGCGTCGGAAACGTCACTCCCGGGATCAAGTTCGGCGGCAACCTCTCCAGCATCACCAGCACGATGGATCCCCAGCGGCCCTCGGTGACGCTGAGCAGGGACTTCACCGTGGAACCCTCGCTCGTCAGGGGGAAAGTGGTGAAGACCGAGTTCGGTCAGGTCGTCAACGGCACGATTCAGGTGGTCCGGGACAAGAACAACCCGGACCCCGACACCAATATCACCACCGTCCGGCTCATCCAGACGGTGGAAGGGAAGTTCGGCGGAACGTTCGGCGGCGATATCGGGGGCGAGAAGGCAGGCGTTTCGGGGACGTACAAAGAAGGGCGCACCCGCACCAATGTGGTGACGGTCAATGTGCCGATCAGTACGAACCCCGAGGAACAGGCCGCCGCCCGGAAATGGCTGAAGGCGCCGCCCCCTGCTGCCCTGGCAGGCCCCGCCGTCCCTACCAGTCCGCCTGCTCCCGACGGGGACCTCTTCTCCAAGCTGGCACACAACCGTGGGCAGGTCAGCGCCGTCTCCTACAAGGGGAAGGCATCCGAGCTGAAGCTGGGCGGGAAGCTCACGATCGACGGCATCCCCTTCGGCTTGGAGGCCAAGGCGGAAGAAAAGGGCGACCGAGTCGTCGACCAGCAGTACCTCGGAGCACCCGACCCGAAAACCGGCAGGCGCAACTTCGTACCCATCAACTGACCTGCCCGTCCCCGTGCCTTCCTGGTCGCTGGAGGCGAGCGCATGCGGGCCACGCGGCGACCCGTTTCAAGGATTCGGATCGCCCGTACCGTCCCTCGTCAGGTCAGGCCGTCCAGGGCGTGTGCAACCGCCGCCGTCGTCACGGCGCCGTCGGCCCGGTTGTCGAACACCAGCCGACGCGCGCCCGTCCACTCGCACTCGTTCTCCTGCGCCTTCTTCCAGAAGGCGTCCCAGTCGGCGAGCTTGGACAGGTCCCTGGTGTAGCCGCGGGCACGGACCCGCTCGCGGGCGGTCTCGGAGTCCACGTGGACCTGCACGACGACGGGTTCGACATGCTGTGGCCAGGAGTGCCGTTCGGCCGCCTCCTCCAGGTATCCGGGCCGGGGGAAGTAGCGGCCGAACGGGGCGTCCAGCACAACCGGCCGGCCTACCGCCAGGTTGTCCCGGGCCAGGTCCAGGAGCGTCAGATACTCGAGGTCCATCACCTCGGACTGGTAGTACGGGTTGAGATCGCGCTGGGCGGGGTCCGTGCCTGCGAGTTCGAGCAGCGCTTCGGTGAGCCTCGTACAGACGGTGTCCTTGTCGAGGTAGGCAGCGCCGGACATTTCCGCCAGCAGTCTGGCCACGCTGGTCTTCCCGGAGCCGGCCGGCCCGATCACGAAGAAGGCACGGAGAGTGCTCATGCCCGGCGCTCCTTGACGAAGAACTGGTAGGAGAGGGCGCCGACGAGCAGCAGTGCGCCGCCGACCAGGAAGACCAGGGTGTAGTTGTTGCCCGTGGCGTCGAGGATAGCGCCGGTGACCATCGGCGCCAGCGCGGCGCCGAGGAAGCCGCCGAAGTTCTGGATGGCGCCCAGCGAAGCCACCTGGTGCGGCTCCGCGATGTCGGAAGCGAGGGTCCACAGGCAGCCCGTCGGCACCTGCGCGGCGAAGTAGCCGAGGGACAGCAGGGCGATGGCGAGCGGAGTGCTCTCGACGTACGCCACGGGCAGCACCGCCGCAGCCGCCAGCACCGCGCCCCCGACAATGGGCACCTTGCGAGAGGAGACCGCGGAGAATCCCCGGCGGATCAGGCGCCCGGACAGGAGACCGCCGAAGAGGACACCGACGATGCCGCAGAGGTAGGGCAGGGAAGACAGCCAGCCGGTCTCGGAGAGGCTGAAACCGCGAGAGGTTTCCAGGTAGCTCGGCAGCCAGGTCAGGTAGACCCAGACCGTGTAGAAGATGCCGAAAGCACCGAGCATCATGAAGTAGGTGTTGGGCTGCCGGAACAGCGTTCCCCAACCCGCCTTCTTCTCACCGGACGTGTCGCGGGCCTCCGCTGCCGCCTGCGCCGCCTCCTCGCCCTTGATCAGCGCCTGCTCGCGCAGGGTGGGATCCCGGTAGATGCGCAGCCACACCAGCATGACGACGATGCCCAGCGCGCCCACGATGAGGAACATGCCGCGCCACCCGAACGTCAGCAGCAGGGCGGTGAGCAGTGGCGGGGCGATGGCGTTGGCTATCTGCGACCCCGTGTTGACGATCGAGACCGGCAGGGCGCGCTCGTTCTTGGCGAACCACCGCTCGTTGACCTTCAGACTGGCGGTGAAGAACGGGGACTCGGCGACACCGAGAGCGACCCGGCCCGCGTAGAGCAGGCCGAAGTTGTGCGCGGCTGCCGTGACCATCGTCATCAGCGACCAGAGCCCGGCTGCCCAGGCGTACATGCGCTTGGGGCCGAAACGGTCGACGAGGTAGCCGGCCGGGAGGTTGGCGATGGCGTACGGCCAGGAGAAGGCCGCGAGCAGCAGGCCCATCTCGGTGGCGCTCAGGCCGAACTCGTCGGCGATGGTCGTATTGGCGACGCTCAGGGTGGCGCGGTCGAGGTAGTTGACGACACCGCCGATCACCAGGAGGGCCACCAGGACCCAGCGGATGCGGATCGACTTCCACGGAGCGGCGCCGTCGGCGGGGTCGAGCGAGGGGGACGTGAGGGACTGCTGGGCCATGGGGAGCTCCTTGAAATGACCACCGTGCAAGTTGGGGAGGTGAGCGGCGAGGGGATGAGCGGAGGGGCGAGTGGGGGAGGGGAGCGGGGAGCGAGCGGAGAGGTATGGCGGCCCGGAGGATCAGGCACGTGCCCCTTCGATGGCGCGCAGCGTGGTGGCGGCGGCCTCGGTGACCCGGCCGTAGTTGCCGTCGACCCGGGCGGCCTTCGTCACGAAGCTGCCTACTCCGACGGCGACGACGCCGGCGTCGAACCACTCCTTGACGTTGTCGGGAGTGACGCCCCCCGTGGGCATCAGCGGTGCCTGCGGGAGTGGGGCCCGGACCGTGCGGACGTAGTCGGGCCCGACGAACTCGGCCGGGAAGAGCTTCACGATGTCGGCGCCCGCCTGCATCGTGTCGACGATCTCCGACGGAGTGAAGGCCCCGCTGACGGTGACGGCCTGGTAGCGGTTGGCCGTCTCGATCATCCCCGGGTTGAGGTTGGGGCTGACCAGCAACCGTGCCCCCGCCAAGACGCAGGTTCGGGCCGTCTGCTCGTCCAGCACCGTGCCGGCGCCGACGACGACCCCGTCGTCGCCGTAGCGGTCGGCGAGCGTCGAGATCACCCCCAGCGCGCCCGGCACCGAGAGGGTGATTTCCAGCGCCCGGATACCGCCCTCGATCGCCGCTTCCGAGACGGCCAGCGCCTCCTCGGCGCTGTCCAGGCGGACGATCAACAGGGCGCCCGTACGGGTGATCGAATCCAGGGCGTTAAACTTTGTTACCATAGCGGCACACGCTAGAACATCGATTCACATGTTGTCACGCCCCGCGTTACACGAAGTTAGGCTGGCGCCGATCCGCACCCAGGCTTCGAGGAGACGAGACGCAGTGAGCAGGGCCGACCGGGCACCGTTGATCCCCGAGCAACGCCATCAGGAACTGCTGCGCCTGCTGCGGAGCAGCGGAGTGCTCAGCATCCGCGACCTGACCACCGCGCTGAACGTCTCCCATATGACGGTGCGCCGGGACATCGCCGCGCTCGAGAAGAGCGGCCGGGTCGTCTCGGTGCAGGGCGGGGTACGGCTCGCCGACGGGACCGGCCACGCACCGCCCCGCGAGCGCGCTTCGCGGGCGGCCCTGGAGATGCCCCGCAAGCGCGCCATCGCCGGGACAGCCGCTGGGCTCGTCGAGGACGGCATGGTCATCTTCCTCGACGCGGGGACGACCTGTCAGTCGGTGGTGCCGCTCCTCGCCGCTCACCAGGACCTCACCGTCGTCACCAACGACTTCCACGCCGCGCTGGCGCTGTGCGACCTGCCGTCCGCGCACGCCGTCCACACCGGTGGCGAGGTGGATGCGGCGAGCGGTTCGAGCAGCGGGCCGCTCGCCGCCCGGACGATCAGCACGCTCAACATCGACCTCTGCTTCCTCAGCGCCGGCTCCTGGGACCTGACCCACGGCGTCACCAGCCACTCCACCGAGAAGGTGCTGCTCAAGCAGACGGTGATGGAGGCCGCCGCCTCCGTCGCGCTGCTCGCCGACAGTACGAAGTGGGGCACCGTCGAGCGCTTCAGGGTCACCGCCCTCGACGGGCTCGACACCGTCGTGACCGACGTCGGCCTGCCCCCCGAGGTGGCCGACCGGATCATGGAAGAGGGCCCGTCCGTGCTGCGTCCGGACGTGGCAGTCGTCTGAGGGCGGAGATCGGCCGGGCAGCCGTATGACGACGGTCCCGCCCATCGGTGTGTCCTGGTGCTGGGTGGGGTGACAGCTGATGAAGGCATGAGCTTGCCGGAGGACGGTGGCCGCGAGTCGAGAAGGTTTTCCGTACTTCCGCGCAGGGCTGACCGAGTGCCTGATGCGAGTTGTGTGGGGGCTCGTAGGGAGGAATCCCGGCGTGGTGGCACAGGATCGGTTTCTGCTGCACATAAGGCTTTCTCGCAGGCCCGCGAAGGGCCCGCATCGCTGAGCGCTTCGGAGGTCCGGGATGTTTGGAAAGGCCCTGTTCTGTGCCGCTGTAGTGGTGGCGGCATCCGCTGGTTCGGCCCTTGCGGCCCAGCCGACGCTCCCTCAAAGCGCCTCGTGCACCCCACAGACGGGGTTCCCTCACTGCCAACAGACGGTGGCCAAAGGCGCTCTGCACTTCCGGGCCGCCTTGGGAGGCGGCGGCGGAGCCCTGTGACGCACAGCGGCCGGGGCACTTGGCCTCGGTCACCGGGCCCCGCTTCGCCACCCGGAGGCGGCGCGTCCGCGGAGCCTCCAGGTCCGGCGCCGGCCGTGGGCCCGGCAGACGTGAAAGCGAGTCAGCACCGCAACGTGCGTTGCCGGATGGAGTGGCGGTTATGGGCACGCCGAAAAATGCGCCCGATACCGGACCGTGTGGCAGTTGCGTCGGTCACCGATCAGCGAGGGTGTGACGATCAGCGGGCCGGTGGCGCTGTGGAGGGTGAGCCGACTGGTCATCGGCGAGCCGGATCCGCAGGTTCCCCGTGCGTGCGGATCTGCCCCGGCGCGGGCGAGGTTGAGCCTCGCCCGCGCCGGGTCCTGTGGTGTACGTACGCCGTCGAACAGCCCGCGGGGGAGTTGCGGTGCCGGGGAGCAGAGGAACGGTGTGAGGTCATGCTGGAGGCAGGGCGGTATCGGCTGGTCGAGGTGCTCAGCCGTGGGGGTACGGGCGAGATCTGGCGCGCCGAGGACACGACGCTGGGCAGGCAGGTCGCCATCAAGCTGCTGTGGGACGAGGCCGCCCTTCCCGAGGCCAGGGAACTCTTCCGGCAGGAGGCATGGAGTGCTGCAGCGCTGATCCACCCTCACGTTCTGGCGGTCTACGACTTCGGCGAGGAGCAGGGCCTCTGCTACCTGGTGATGGAACTTGTGCACGGACACAGCCTCCGGGTTGAACTTGCCGAGCGGAGCGGACCGTTGGCGGTCGAAGAGGCGTGCCGGTATGTGCGGCAGGCTGCAGCGGGCCTCGCGGCGGCACACAGCGCCGGGGTCGTGCACCGCAACGTCAAGCCCGGCAATCTGCTGCTCGCCGAGAGCGGTGTGAAGGTCGCGGACTTCGTGAGCACCCGCGGCGTCGGCCGGGCCGACGCAGCTCCGACCTCGACCGGGGACCAGCTCGGCACCAGCTCCTACCTGGCGCCGGAGCACGGCATGGGCGCACCCGCAGGCCCTGCGGCGGACGTGTACGCGCTGGGCTGCGTGCTGTACGAACTGCTGTGCGGGCAGCCGCCCTTCACCGGGGAGGCAGGCGCCGTTGTTTCCCAGCACATCGAGGCCGCCCCCGTTCCTCCTCGGCGGCTGCGCCCGGAGATACCGGCTGGGGTGTCCGCGCTGGTCCTGGAGATGCTCGACAAGGACGTGACCGCGCGTCCGACCGCGGCACAGGTCGCCGAGCGTCTGAAGGCCGGTCACCGGGGCGTTGCGATCCAGGGCGTCTGGAGCCGTGAGGTGCCGAGCGAGCCGCCCACCGTCCGGACGGCCCAGCCGTCGACCAGTGGGCGGCAGCCTCGGCGCACTGCCGCTCTCCTCGCGGTCTCGGTTTCCGTTGTCCTCGGCGCCTCGGCCGCCCTGGGGTACGTCTTCTTCGGCGGCGATGCGGGATCACCGTCCTCCCGGCCCGCCCCCGGCACGCCTGATTCCTCGCCCCCCGAATCCAGTACCCCACCGAAGCGGGAAGCCCCCCGGCCCGCCACATCACCGACGATGCCGGGGCAGGACGAGGATGCCGGACCGGTCGAGGGTGCCGGAACGGTCGAGGATGCGAAAGAGGCAGGGGAAGCCCGGAAGAAGACCGCAGAAGAGCGGCCGGAATCGACCGAGGAAGCACGGAATCGGCAGACGGAAGCAGGGGAAAAGACTGCTGAAGAGCGCAAGAAGGCCGCCAAGGAGAGAGAAAAGCGCCGCGGAAAGGGTGCGAAAAGGGCGGCCGAGGCCCCGGCGAAACAGGGCGAGGGCGCCGCAAAGAACACCCCGTAGCGCCGGTTCAGCCAACAGAGCCGACGGCCGGTGAAGTGACTGGGGGAGTGGGCGAGTTGGCGGGGCCGGTGTTCAGGCTTGGTCGCGGCGGCGTCGAGGTTGCCGGTGCAGTTGTTCTTCAGTGCGACGGTTGACCCTGACGCAGGGGCAACCTTTCAGCATGGTGGCCATGACTACGAGAAACAGTGCGAGCGAGGTCTCCGGACAGCACACGTCGTACAGCGCCCGCGCGGTAGCGGACGGAGTCGAACAGGGACCTCACCATCGGGCAGGCACCGGCATGCCGACGGAGGGCGGGGAACGCAGTGAGAGAGGCGACTGCGCTGTGCGGCACTTCACGGTCCACCACGACGGCGTCACGATCCCGGTATCCCGCGGTGGCCGGGGACGGCCGCTGGTCCTGTGTCCGGGGCTGAACTCGACGCAGGCCGACCTGCACGAGCTGACCGCGCTTCTTCGGCGTGACTATGACGTGGTGACCTTTGACCTGAGGGGACATGGTCTCGCCTCGGCCGCCGACCGGTACTCCTTCGACGCGTTTCTGAGCGATCTCGTCGCCGTGCTGGCGGAGCTCGACCTGCCTTCGGCACCTGTCCTCGTGGGCTACTCGCTGGGCGCTGACCTGGCCGTGCACTACACCTCCGAGCGTCCTGGCGACATCGCCGAGCTGGTCCTCATCGACGGCGCGAACCCGCTGCCCGAGCCGTTCATCACCGACACCGACCTGGCGGTATTCCGCGCCATGGCAGACGACCTGGCCACGGAGGCCGAGCGGTCCAAGGGCACCGCGCACCAGGTGCTGCTCACCGCACAGGACATCCACGACCTGAACCTCGAAATGGATGTGGTCCGGTCCGCGATCCTCGACCGGTACCGAAAGATCGACCACCCCATCTGCGCGATCATGTCGGCCTCCATAGCCGGTGACAGCACCGAAGGGCGTGCGCCACGGCACAACCAGCTCTGGCGTGCCGGCATGGAGCAGCTCGTTCGCGAACGGCCGCACATCTCCACGTCGTGGCTCGATGCCGATCACCGGCTGGTCTTCACCCACGCTGCGGAAATCGCTCAGATCATCCGAAGCAACCAAGGTGCAGCCAGGTCGATCTCCTGAATCACCCTGGTAGACCGGTCCGATGCCGACCATCGGCGAGCCGGTGGCGTACCCCGGTGTGATGGCTCGCGCGGTGACGGACCATCACACCAAGGGGTTCCTCCGAGCTGGAGCGGCACCGCTGCGGCTATCGACGGAGGCCGGCTGCCGTGTCGGGAGTGTGCGTCGCAGCGTGCACGGAGGGCCTCCTGCGGAGAACGGGGGCGAACGACGAAGGAGGCCGGGGCTCACAGCACGCCGCGCTCGGCCAGGTTGTGCATCAGCGCGCGCAGCCCGAATTCCCACGGCGCGGCCTGCTCGCTGGAGGCGACGGTGTTGACCAGGGCACCGAGCCGGGGGCTGGAGATCCGCACGATGTCGCCGTGCTCGTGGGTGAAGCCCGCACCGGGGGCGTGCCGGTCCTCGGTGGGAGCGAAGAGTGTGCCGGTGAACAGCACGAAGCCGTCGGGGTACTGGTGGTGCGGGCCGTGCACGGAGGCGACGAGGTCGAGCACGTCGCGGCTGATCTCCCGCATCGAGCTGCTGCCGTGCAGCACATGGCCGTCCCGGCCGTCGACCCGTAGCTCGATGTCCAGCCCGCGCACGTCGTCCAGGCCGAACCCGTCGTCGAGAAGGCGGAGGAAGGGGCCGATCGCGCAGGAGGCGTTGTTGTCCTTGGCCTGGGACAGCAGCAGCGCGCTGCGCCCCTCGATGTCGCGGAGATTGACGTCGTTGCCGAGCGTGGCGCCGCGCAGCCGGCCGCGCGAGTCCACGGCGAGGACGACCTCGGGCTCGGGGTTGTTCCACACCGAGGCCGCGAGCACGCCGATGTCGGCCCCGGTGCCCACCGCGGACAGCACCGGCGCCTTGGTGAACACCTCCGGGTCCGGACCGATGCCGACCTCCAGATACGGCGACCACAGCCCTTCGGAGACCAGCAGCTCCTTGGCCTTGGCGGCCTCCGGTGACCCGGGGCGCAGGTGAGCGAGGGCGCCCCCGACCGCGTTCACGACGCGCTCGCGCACGCGGGCGGCCAGCGCCGGGTCGCCGCCGGTGCGCTCCTCGATGACCCGCTCCAGCAGACTGCGGGCGAAAGTGACGCCCGCGGCCTTGATCACCTGGAGGTCGACGGGGGCGAGCAGGTGCGGGACATCCCGGCGGCCGGCCGCCGTGGACTCCAGCAGCTCGCTGAGCCGCCACGAGCGTCCGCCGGGCGCGTCGTGCACGATCGCGGCGATCGTATCCGGGCCTTCGCGTTCCAGCAGGTCGCAGACCGTGGGGGCGAGGGCGGTCAGGTCGATGACGTACTCGCCCCGCACCGCGGCCACACACGGGCCGCCCCACTCCGGCTCGTGCACGCGGGCGACGAGGGTCGCGTTATCGGCATCGTCCGGAAGGACGGAACCGGGCGACAGGGCCGGACGGTGGCGGGCTGCCGGGTTCACGGTGTTACTCCTGGGGGCGAAGGGGTGTTGCTGGGCACGGGTCAGTGGGAGTCGCGGGGCACGTCGTAGCCCCGGAAGCCGCGGAGGAAGTCGAAGTCAGCGCCCTGGTCGGCCTGTTGGACGTGCTGGGTGTAGAGCCAGGCGTAGCCGCTGGTGTGCTGTGGGGCGGGCGGCTTCCACGCGGCCCGGCGCCGCTCGAGCTCGGCGTCGTCCACGTGCAGGCGCAGTGTGCGGTTCGGAACGTCGAGAACGACCGGGTCACCGTCGCGCACCAGGGCGAGGGGCCCGCCGACGGCGGCCTCGGGTGTCACGTGGAGGACCACGGTGCCGTAGCCGGTGCCGCTCATCCGGCCGTCGCAGATACGCACCATGTCGGTGACGCCCGCCTTCAGCAGCTTGGTGGGCAACGGGACGTTGGAGACTTCGGGCATGCCGGGGTAGCCCTTGGGCCCGGCGTTGCGGATGACGAGGACGGTGTTCTCGTCCACGTCGAGCTCCGGGTCGTCGCAGACCGCGTGATACGCCTCGGGAGAGTCGAAGACGCGCGCCGGACCGCGGTGGGTGAGCAGGTGTGGTGACGCGGCGGACTGCTTGATCACCGCGCCGTCGGGGCACAGGTTGCCGCGCAGTACGGCGGTGCCGGTGCCGGCCGGCTGGAACGGCGCTTCCAGGCCGGTGATGACTTCGGGGTCGACCCGCTCGGCGTCCGCGACGTTCTCGGCGATGCCGCGGCCGGTGACGGTGATCTGCTCGCCGTGCAGCAGTCCACCGCGGAGGAGCTCGCCCAGGACGGCGGGCAGCCCGCCCGCGTAACAGAAGTCCTCCATCAGGTACTTTCCGCTGGGCATCAGGTTGACCAGAGTCGGCACTGCACGGGCCAGGGCGTCGAAGTCCTCGGGGGCCAGCTCGACGCCGACCCGCCCGGCCAGGGCGGTGAGGTGGATGATCGCGTTGGTGGAGCCGCCGATGGCCGCGTTGGTACGGATGGCGTTCTCGAACGCCTCCCGGGTCAGGATGTGGGAGGGGCGCAGTTCTTGGTGCACCATCTGCACGATGCGCTGCCCCGCCGCCTGTGCGGTCTCCATCCGCCGGGAGTCGACGGCGGGCCAGGTCGCGGATCCCGGGAGCTGCATGCCGAGTACCTCAGCCATGCAGGCCATCGTGGAGGCCGTCCCCATGGTCATGCAGTGGCCGTCCGAGCGGGCCATGCAGCCCTCGGCGAAGGAGCATTCCTCCTGGGTCATCCTGCCGGTCTTCAGGTCCTCTTCGAACTTCCACACGTGGGTGCCGGATCCGACGTCCTCGCCCCGGTACTTGCCGTTGAGCATCGGGCCGCCGGTGACCATGAGCGCTGGCAGGTCGACGCTGGCGGCGCCCATGAGCATGGCGGGCGTGGTCTTGTCGCAGCCGGACAGCAGCACGACGCCGTCGAGCGGGTTGGCCCGGATGAGCTCCTCGACCTCCATGGCCATGAGGTTGCGGTAGAGCATGGCGGTGGGGCGCATCAGCGTCTCGCCGGTGGCCATGGTGGGGAACTGCAGCGGGAAGCCGCCGGCCTGCCAGACGCCGCGCTTGACCGCCTCGGCGACGCGGGTCAGATGGGCATTGCACGGGGCGAGTTCCGAGGCGCTGGTGGCGATGCCGATGACCGGGCGCCCGTCGAACACCTCATGGCCGAAGCCCTGGTTGCGCATCCAGGACCGGTACACCATCCCACTGCGGCCGCTCGCCCCGAACCACGCCTGGCTGCGGCGGTTCGGCTGCTTCTCGTCCGTCAAGAGTGCACTCCTCTGGCTCGTGAGCCGATCGGTTCGGTTGGTGAGTCGAGTCAGCCGAAGAGCTCCTGGATCTGCTGCCGTACGGTCAGGACGGACAGTACGCCGAAGAGGCCGACCGCCCAGACCAGGGCGGCCGCCCGGTAGCTGCGCACCTTCAGCGGCGCCGGCAGCGCCTTGCGGTTCATGAAGAGCAGCAGGCCGGAGTAGACGAACATCATCAACCCGGCGACGCAGGCGGAGATGACCAGCAGGACCAGCGGCTGGTCGAATCCGAGCGCCAGAATGGCGACGCCGATGGCGACGAGCCCCCATACGAGCCGGAAGTACAGCCGGCTCTCGGAGTGCCGCGAGCCTCGCAGATACGTCGACTTGAGGACGTCGGCGGCGAGCCTGCTGGTGTAGTCGACGATGCCGGTCGCCGCGCAGAACAGGGAGAAGGCGCCGATCAGCCAGAACAGCACACCGAACCAGCTGCCCGCCTGGGACTGCAGCACCTCACCTTCCTCCCGTACGAAGCCCACATCGTTGGAAAGCCCCGGCGTGCCGAACAGGGTGGAGTGGGCCAGCAGCGAGGCGAGCACGATGGTGACGACGGTGGTGAGGCCGAAGGTCACGGCCTGTTCGGTGTTGGCGAAGCGCCACCAGCGCTTCCACCGCACGAGGTTCTCCCCTTCCGGGACGAAGACGTATCCGGTGGTCGGGCCGGAAGCCGCATCCTCTTTGCCGGTCACCGGGCTGACCAGCCGGGGCACGTAGTGGCCCATGCCGAAGCCCTTGTCACGTATCCAGTTGCTCTGGCACAGGTTCTGCCCGCCGCCGGCCCCGGCGTAGGCGATCGCTCCCATCAGCACGGCGATGCCGAGTTCACTGGGGAACTGGCCGACGTGGGTGGCGGCCTGCGGCAGTTCCTTCCAGCTCGCCGCCTTGATGACGAGGATCACCGCCAGCACGAAGAATCCGCCGATCAGAGCGATCTTGACGAACAGCAGCCGCTCCAGCGCGGTATACACGACGGGTGCGAGGGTGAGGATCGCGCCGATGAGCAGCAGCAGGCCGACGGCGATGACGGTCGGCCGGCCGCCGAAGACGTAGGAGAGCATGGTGGCGGAGCTGGTGGCCCAGCCCGGCCACAGGTTCGCCGCGTACGTCAGCCCGGCCAGCACCGCGCCCCAGTGCCGCCAGAAGCGGTTGAAGCCGGTCATGGCCGTCTCTCCGGTGGCGAGCGTGTAGCGCTCGATCTCCATGTTGAGGAACCACTGGGTGACGAGGCCGACGACCGCGCCCCACAGGAAGATGAGCCCGGCCTGGGAGGCGATGTACGGCCAGAGGATGAACTCCCCCGAGGACAGCCCCACTCCGGCCGCGACGACGCCCGGCCCGATGATCCGCCAGGGCTTGCGGGGCGGGGCCGGCAGCGTCCGTACCTCGGGCAGCGGCAGGTGGCGGCTGTTCAGGGGGAAGGGAGCGTCGGCACTGTGGGGGATGCCTACGCCGTCGTCCGCGTGCGTCATCGGGGAACGCCTCTCTCCGGCTGGTTGAGCTCGCGGGTATGTACGATGCGAGCAATCATTAAATGATTCGATGATTGGCGTCCAGAGGGTGAACAAAGATCGTGGAGCATTACCGGACCATGCATCAGCGGCTGGTCGACGAGCTCGGCCGACGTATCGTGGGCGGCGCGTGGCAGCCGGGGCAGCCGCTGCCGGTCGAGGACGTGCTCGCCACCGAGATCGGCGTCAGCCGCGGCGCGTTGCGAGAGGCGGTCAAGGCTCTCGCGGCCAAGGGGATGCTGCGCGTACGCCCACGCACGGGCACGCGCGTGCTGCCAACGGAGTTCTGGAACCACCTGGACCGCGACGTGCTGCGCTGGCAACAGTCCGGTGACTCCGCGGCGTTGCTGCGCGACACCAGTGAACTGCGCCGGATCGTCGAGCCCGAGGCCGCCCGGCTGGCGGCCGGCCGGGCCGGTCCCGATGAGGTACGAGCCCTCTACGACGCCTTGGCAGCCATGGAAGCGGCAGCGGTGCGGCCCGGACGCGACGGCTACGTCGAGGCCGACATCACCTTCCACCGCGCCCTGTTGGACGCGAGCGGCAACCGTCTCCTCGGCTCGCTGGGCCGCGCGGTCGACGTCGCGTTGGAGCACAGCTTCGCCGTGAGTACGCAGACACCCGGGGCGGTCGAAGCCTCGTTGCCGGCCCACCGTGCCGTCGTGGAGGCCGTCGAAGGCGGCGATCCGGTGGCGGCGTCGGCGGCCATGCTCGGGATCATCGACGCCGCCGAGCGGGAGATCACCAAGTCCTCCGGGCTGCCGCAGCGCTGAGTTCCGACAAGCCCGGGCAGACGCCGGAAGCCGGCCGCACGTCCGAGATCGGTCGATCGATCGTCGCGGTGAGCCACCGGTCGCCCACCCGGTTACCCGCGGGTTACCGGGACGCTGTCCCCTCCCGGCCCTCCGTATCGCGATACCGGCGGCGACAGCCGGGCCGTCTCCCTGTCAGCACGCTGTGGAGGCGGCGAAAGGCCGAAATGCGGAGTGCGGAGTGGACCGGCGCAGCTCAGGTTCCGGTCGGCGCGTGTTCAAGGGCCGGTGGGCGCTTGAGGGCGATTACGGCGGCGTCGTCGCCGAGGCTGCCGCCAGTGTGGGCGAGCAGGTCGTCGCGGAGCCGGTGGACGAGGGTTTCGGGGTCCTCCACGGTCCACGAGGTGATCCGGTCATCGAGCGGGTAGAAGACGCCGGTCTCGTTGCGTGCCTCGATGACGCCGTCGGTGTAGAGCAGGAGGAAGTCACCGACCTCGAGCGGGAAGGTGTCGGCGGCGTAGGAGGTCGCGGCGAATTCGCCCAGGCCCAGTGGGGTTTCCGGATGTCGGGTGTGCAGCGGCGTGACCTGCTGCTCGTGTACGCGCAGCGGCGGCGGATGCCCGCAGTTGATCATGTGGATGACGGGTTCGTCGTCGGGGATCTCGAGGACGGCGGCGGTGATGAAGTCCTCTTCGGCGGCGTCCTCGGTCTCGGTGAACTCGGCCAGGCCGCGGCTGACGCTCGCCTCCAGCCCGCGCGCGAGTCCGGAGAGGTCGGCATGCTGGTGGGCCCCTTCGCGGAAGGCGCCGAGCAGCAGCGAGGCGTCACTGATCGCGCTCAGACCTTTTCCCCGTACGTCGCCGATGATCAGCCGGGTCGCCCTGCCGGTACGGGCGGCGGCGTAGAGATCGCCGCCGATCTGTGCTTCGGCCTCGGCGGACAGGTAGACCGAGGCGACCTCCAGGGGGCCGATGCGGCGGGGAAGCGGCCGCAGTACGACCCGCTGGGCCGCCTCGGACACGGAACGTAGCTGCGTCAGCTGCCGCTGGTGGCGCTCTCGCAGGTAGCAGAAGCCCACGATGACCCCCGTGACCAGAGTCAGCGAAATGACCTGCACCTCGTGATTGAGGGAGAGCCACCCCCTGCGGACCGTGCCGATGACCAGCTGTGCGGCTACCGCGACGACGCCGACGAAAGCCACCAGGCGGGAGCCGCCGATCGCCGCGGTCAGGGCGGGCGCCGCGATGAGCAGTGGGCCGAGATGGACCTCGGGCGGCGCCAGGATGTCCACAACCGTGACGGCCACGATCAGCCCGAGCGGGAACGCCAGCAGCCCGTGACGGGCTCGCCAGGAACCCGGGCCGACCGGAAGATCTCGCTGCTGGAGGCGCACGCTTCCGGTATACCTCCCTGCCCGCCCCACCGCCTGCCGAGACCCGCCCCGGGGGCCCGCGGCGCGGGCGCTGCGGAGGGCCGGGGTGGTCATCCACATCTGCGCCCAGCCCCGCCGCCGGATCCGTACCGGCAAAGGGCGCCTACGGCACCGTCGTGCTGCCCAGCCGCTGGGAGGTCGAGCGCACGATCGGCTGGTGCATGAACAAGTGTTCCCCTGGTCGAGTACATCAGGGATCATGAAGCATGCGTCCGGATGACTGGCACCTCACCGAAGACATCGACGACTTTCTCACCCGGGCAGGAGACTTCCTGCGCTCGCACCCCGCCCTGCACACCACGCCGCTGACAGTGACCGAGAAACTGCGAACACGCGGGTCGGACGCATACGGCGCCGGAGCCACCGTCTTCGGCCGACTGGAGTCAGGTGGCGAGGTCCGCGCCATCTTTTACCGCCTTCCGTCCCATCGCCTGACCCTCACTTCCCTCTCCCGTGAGCATGCCGACACTCTCGCCGCCCACCTGGCCGACCTCGGCCACCCCCTTTCCGGCGTCACCGCGGACCACAACACCGCCACCGCTTTCGCCGAGGCATGGCAGCGGCACACAGGCGGCGCAGCGCCGGCGCACAGCTGGCGGGGCCGCCTCTACCGTCTCGGCACGCTCACCCCACCGAAGCCGCGCCCAGAGGGCCGGGGCCGAGTCCTGGACGCGCAGGACCATGAGCAACTCATCCGCTGGTGCAGTGAGTTCGTCGCCGCTGTCGGGGAGGCCCCCACCATGGACGCCGACTCGTGGGCCGACTCGCGCTTCGCCGACAAGCACTTCACGTTCTGGGAGACCCCGGACGGCACTCCCGTCTCCATGGCGGGCTCGACGTCGATGGTCGGCGGCATGATCCGGGTGGACCCCGTCTACACCCCGGCCCACCTCCGGGGCCGCGGTTATGCGGGCGCCGTGACGGTCGAGGTGAGCAGAGCCGCGCTGACCGCAGGCGCGACGGACGTCGTCCTGTTCACGGACCCGGCCAACCGCACCAGCAACGCCCTGTACCAGCGCATCGGATACGTCCCGGTCACCGACTTCGCCGGGTACGACTTCTCCTGCGACGACGCGCCGGAAGCCGGTTAGGAACACGACCGTGCAGCCGGCACCACGCCTCACGGGTCACAGCGCTCGGCGAAAGACCACGCGGTCCAGCGAGGGCCCGTCGTAGTCCGCGACAGGGGCCGAGGCTTCAAAGCCGAGGGCGGTGTGAAAGGCGATCGAACGGGAGTTGACCGGCGAAGTGATCGCTTTCACCACGGTGCGCCCCTCCTCACGGGCCCGTGCGAAGAACCGCTCGTACAGCTCGCGGGCGAGCCCGGAGCGGCGCATCCGGGGCGCGACCCCCGCGAAGTGGATGTAGGCGTGGCTGGATTCCGACGGAGAGAGGAAGCCGACGAGGAACCCCGCGAGCGTGCCGTCGGCCTCCTCGGCGATCAGGCTGGTCGCATAGAAGTGGTCCAGGAAGACCCGGGTGAGGTCGCGGGACGCGGGGCGGCCCCACCAGTCGTCGACCACGGCGATAACGGCGTCATAGTCCTCGGGGCGAGCGGCACGTATGGCGCAGAGGGGGCGAGCGTTCATTCTGGGACGCTATCGCCGCGGCGCGACCACGCACCTCTGCCCCATCGTCGCACCGACAAGGCTGTGTACGCCGCGGCGTCACATGCGTACCGCGTCGACGCGCAGCCCATCGCTTCGATGTCGGAGACCCGCAGTAAGGCGTACGACGGCCGCGTCGAGCGGGGCCGACTACCAGTGAGCAGTGGCGGCCGTAGTCGCGCAGCAGAGCGCCCCGCCCGCAGGTTCCGGGAGGGATGTTTTGCGGTGTGGCCTCGTAGGGTCACGGCGTGATCAGAACAATCGTGTGGCTCCTCGCGTGTGCCGGGTTCGGCGTGGTCCTGTGGCTGCTGACCAGCGCCCCCGACATCAGCTCCGGCTACCCCCGCTCCCAGTGCTACTCCGTCCTGGGCACTCAATGGGGCCCCAGCCATGGGTCGTTGGAGAATGGAGTGGAGGCAACGTGCTCCGCCTTCCAGACGCGGCGCGTTGGCTGGGCGGTGTTGGTGTCGATACCGACGGTGGTGTTGGCAGGCGCGGGTATGCGCAGGCGAAACCCCTGACTGCCCCGGTCGCATTCTTCATGCGGGGCGTGCGCGTGCTCGCGGCCGGCGCGGGTGCCCGATAGCAGCCTGGATCACAGCCTCCGGGCTTTCAGCAGGCGGGGCAGACTCCTTCCGTCTGCGGGCAGGGCGCTACGGCCGGCGGCCACCGCACGATCTTCAGGGGCCCGGACAACCCCCGTTGTCACGCAGTGGCCGTCTGTTCCCAGCCGGTGTCACGGCGAGATCGTGAGACCGGACTGGGTGTCAACCGCCCGGTTTCTGTGCCTCCCCTTGCTCGTACAGGCGCAGCAACGAGGCCGTCAACCGGTCGATGTCTTCCTGGGTGTTGTAGAGGGCCAGTGAGGCGCGGACCGCACTGTCCAGGCCGAAGTGGGCAAGCGCCGGCTGGGCGCAGTGGTGCCCTGCACGGAGGGCGATGCCATCGTCGTCCAGCCGGCTCGCCGCCTCCTCGGGCGTGCAGCCCGGGAGGGTGAAGGTCAAAACGCCCACCTTCTCCGCTGTCGGGCCCAGCACTTGGAGACCGGGCACGGTCTGGAGGGAACGTTGGGCGTAGGCGGTCAGCTCCGCCTCGTACGCCGCTACGGCCGCCCGGTCGAAGCCCTGAAGCCAGTCGAGCGCCGCATGGAGTCCGACCACGCCCGCGATATGGCCGGTACCCGCCTCGAAGCGGTGCGGTGCGGGCGCGAAGTTCGTACGGGCGAACTCCACGGACTGGATCATGTTGCCCCCGCCCTGCCAGGGGCGCATGGCCTCCAGCCGCGCTCTCTTGGCGTAGAGCGCGCCGATGCCCGTAGGGCCGAAGATCTTGTGGCCGGAGAAGGCGTAGAAATCGGCGTCGAGTTCCTGGACATCCACCGGGAAGTGGGCCACTGCCTGGGCGCCATCGACGAGCACTGCGGCGCCATAGCGGTGCGCCAGCGCGGTCATCTCCCGGACGGGCGGAATGGTGCCCAGCACGTTCGACGCATGGCTGAGCACGACCAGTTGGGTGCGGTACGACAGCAGGGCCGCGTAGGCGTCCTGGTCGACGGTGCCCTCGGGAGTGAGGGGCACGGGGACCACGCGGGCCCGCCGCTCGGCCGCAATCTGCTGCCAGGGGACAAGGTCCGAGTGGTGTTCGAGGACGGGCACCAGAATGTCGTCCCCGGGACCGAGGTTGTCACGCCCCCAGGTCTGCGCCACCAGATTGATCGCCTCCGTGGTGCCGCGTACGAAAACGATCTCGTCCGGTGAGGCTGCGCCGAGGAAGGAGGCGATCGCGGCGCGTCCCGCCTCGTACGCCACTGTTGCCTGGCGCGCCATGGTGTGGGCGCCGCGGTGGATATTGGAGTTGGCGGCGGCGTAGTAGGCGCTGAGCGCCTCGATCATCTGATGCGGCTTGTGGGTGGTGGCGGCGTTGTCCAGCCAGACCATGGGGTGGCCGTTGACGGTCCGGTGCAGTGCGGGCACATCGTCGCGGGCCCGCTCGGGATTGAACGCGCCCCCGGTGAAGGGGCGCTCGGCCGCGTGCTCCGCCGCTCCCTCGGCTGACGGGGCTTTCGCCGGTATCTCCTCAGGGGAGTACGAGGGAACATCGGCCGGGGCGGTGGCGGGCGCGGCCCGCGGGGTGAGTGGGACCAGCTCAGGAGTAGTCATGATAGGTCCCCACCTCGACGTTCTGCAGCACAGCGATGGCGTCCTCGACCAGGACGGCCGCGTTGAAGTACGCCGTCATCAGATAGGAGGTGATGCCCCTGTTGTCCATGCCCATGTTCCGCATGGACAGACCGGGTTCGACCTCGTCAGGGACGCCGGAGGGCCGGAGCCCGACCACGCCACGCTCCGCCTCGCCGACCCGGATGAGGAGAATTTCCGAGGTGCCGGCCCCCCGGAGCCCGGTGAGCTGCACCTTGTCGGAGGGAAGCAGCGGCACGCCACGCCAGGTCAGCAGCGGGCTCCCGAAGCGTGAGTCGATCACCGGGGGGACACCCCGGCGCGTACACTCCCGGCCGAACGCGGCGATGGCCCTGGGATGGGCGATGAAGTAGCCGGGCTGTTTCCACACCCGGGAGAGCAACTCGTCCAGGTC
The DNA here is from genome assembly GCF_052245835.1 of Streptomyces sp. 8N114. Taxonomy (NCBI): domain Bacteria; kingdom Bacillati; phylum Actinomycetota; class Actinomycetes; order Kitasatosporales; family Streptomycetaceae; genus Streptomyces; species Streptomyces sp. 8N114. Next base: position 107,545 of record NZ_JBQQBT010000003.1, read on the forward strand.
GTCCGGGGTCGGCGGTCCCGCGAGGGTCTGCACCCGCTGGCCCGGGGCGACATTGCGGAACAGACCGAACTCGCGATGGTTGAGGATCGACCACTCCTGGCGCTCGCGCAGCGCCTGGATGGTGAGGTCGGCCTGGGTGCGTGTCTGGTCCATGGGCTCGTTGTAGAGGTCCGAGACCCGGGTGTGAATGCGCAGCATGGTCTGGGCGAGCGTCATGTGGTACTCGCGGGGGGCGTCCTCGTATTCGACGTAGGTGCCCGGCAGTTCCGGCTCACCGGTGTGCCCCGCGGTGAGGTCGACCGGCACCTCGGTGCCGGGGGTGGGGCGCTCGCTGGAGGTGTACGTCCGGAGTTGGGCGCTGAGCGACTCGTCCCGGTCGGCGACCCGTGCCAGCGCGGCGCGGTCCAGGCAGAGCGCCGAGCCTGCGGTGATGGCCTTGACCCGGTAGGGCATGGATGCGGAGCGGCTCCACGCGTCCAGGTCGAAGAACTGACCGTCGCCGACGACCTCGATCAGCGTGTCGTCGTCGTACCGTCCGGTGGCGCGCTTCTCGGCACGCCCGTGCACCAGCACCCACAGCTTGTCGGCGGGCGCGCCCTCCAAGACCAGTTCCTGACCCGGGTCGAAGGCCACTTCCTCAAAGGCCTCCGCCAGCTCGGAGAGCAGCGCACCGTCGGCGTCGCTCAGATACGGGACCTCGCGCAGGTCCTCCGCGAGGATGCGGCATGCTCCGTCCTGGGTGTAGCTGCTGATCCGGTCGTCGCCGAGGACGAACGAGCGGCGGCGGTTGACGCGGTAGATCCCGGCGCCGACATCCACCCAGGGCAGGGCACGAAGCAGATACCGGGGTGTGATGCCACGCATCTGCGGGCGGGTCTTGGTGGTGGTCGCGAGCTGCCTGGCGACATCGGGACTGAGGCTGAGCTGCTGATCGGACATGAACGGCTCCCCGGAGTGGGACGAACGATGCCTTGCCGCCTGATCGTCTGTCCCGGCCGACTGTGCTCACAAGAGGTCATCATGTGCTCACGGTCCGGATGCATTCGAAAGGAAGAGCGGCGAGCCGTACAGAGGTTTGACAGGGCGTCGGCCGAGCTCTCGTGACCACGGGAAAGACCAAACACAAGAGCCTTTGGAATATGCCCCGAGGCGCTCGGGGCGTTGCTGTGCTGCCGGTGAAACGGCCGGTTTACGACGAGCCGCCACCTGGACTCCGGGAAGCCGGCACCTCGGTGGCCGATCCCGATGCGTGGTGACGCGGCGTCGAGGACTTGCGTGAGCGTGCGTGTGAGCCGTGGTGTCGATGCTCGTGCTTGTCCGGCGTTGGGGTCGCGAGGAACGCCGGTGCGGATGTGTATGCCCGCTGCTTCGATTGACCACGTCCGACCCGATCGGACAGTCGCGCAGGTTGCGGCCGAGATGGGCATATCGCGCACCACGGCGCACAAATGGATATCGCCGGTTCACGGCAGGGGGCCACAGGCGCTGCTTAACAGGTCCGAAGTTTCGGTGAGGGGGCCCCGGTGTGGGGTCACGGATCGGTCAACGCCTATTGTGGGACGCCGAGTTGGCCTCGTAGCCTCCTGCGCACCTTGTTCAATGTTGATGCTCATGTTGCGCGTTTCGCGGCATAAGAGGCAGGGAGGTCCCATGATGAACATGCCTGTGCGGCGGCGGCTGTCTGCCTTAACTGCTGCACTGGGGCTGGCGGCTCTACTGGCCGCCGGATGCGCCCCGAAGTCCTCGAGCGGGTCGGGGAAGGACGAGAAGACGGGCACGGTGCGTGTCTGGCTCTTCAACGAACTCAACAACAAACCGAAAGAGAAGGTGATCGACCGCGCAGTCGACCGCTTCGAGAAGAAGCATGACGACGTCAAGGTCGATGTGACGTATTATCCGGCGGAGAATCGCGCCGCGAAGCTCAAGGGTGCACTCAACGATCCCGAGTCGGCGCCCGATGTGATCGAGTACGGCAATACGGACACGGCCGGATACGTCAAGGACGGCGCGCTCGAAGACGTGAGTTGGGAGCTTGGGCGCTGGGATTCCATCCTTGACACCGACCCCACGGCCAAAGAGTCCGTGACGGTGGATCAGAAGCTCTACGGTGCCCCGTTCTACGTCGGCGTGAGAGCGCTCTACTACCGCACCGACGTCTTCAAGGATCTGGGCCTCGAGCCGCCCAAGACGCTGGACGAAGTCAGCGAGACCGCCAGGAAGATCAGGTCTGCCAAGTCTGATATGTACGGCATGGCCGTGGGCGGTGCCAATACGTTCGCCGCGATGCCGTATATCTGGGCGAACGGCGGCGATATGGCGAAGCCGGCCGCGACGGTGTTGAACTCGACCATCAACGACAAGGCCGCGCGGAAGGGAATCAAGGAGTACACCTCCCTCTTCAAGGAGGACAACTGCCCCGCCCATACGTGCGCCAAGTGGGACGGCACCGAGGTGACCGACGCGTTCGCGAACGGCAAGGCCGGCATGGCCATCGGCGGTGACTTCAGCCGTCAGGTGATGGACGACGGCAAGGTCAAGGGCAAGTACGCGGTTGTTCCGCTGCCCGGCGAGAAGAAGGGCTCGATCGCGCCCGCCTTCGCCGGTGGCAACAACATCGGTGTGATGAAGTCCAGCTCGCACCGGACTCTGGCCATCGATCTGATGAAGGAGATCGCGGGGAAGCGCTCACAGGAAGACATGCACAAGGAGATGGGCTTCCTGCCGACCTTCTCCGATGTTCGGCAAAAGGTCACCAAGGGGAAGCCGTTCTTCGAGCCGTTCGCGAAGACCCTGGACGCCGACACGCGCTTTGTGCCCGTCACCCCCACGTGGAACGAGGTCGACGCCTCGATGGTGCTGCCCACGATGTTCCAGGAAATCGTCAGCGGCAAAAAGGATGTGGAGACCGCCTCGGACGATGCGGCCAAGAAGATGAACAAGATATTCAACAAGAAACAGTGAGGTAAAGCGCTAGTGAGTCAAGTGACCGCCGCCGCGTCGGCCGTGAACCACCAACCCGGGGAACCACCCGGGAAGCGGGCGAACCGGCGGCGGGCACCGCTCCGGCGGTACCCCCGCCGGACGCCCTGGATCTATCTCGCCCCCGCCCTGGTGGTGCTGGCGGGGCTGCTCGTCTATCCCATTTATCAGCTCGCGCTGATCTCCTTCATGGAGTACACGCAGGCCCAGGTGAGCGGCGACGAGCCCGCCACTTTCCAGGGGCTCGGCAATTACACCGAACTGTTCGCCGACCGACAGTTCTGGGATGTCCTGCTGGCCACCGTCCTCTTCGCCGCAGCCTGCGTGCTGGGCACGCTGCTGGTCGGCTGCTCCCTGGCCGTACTGCTCAGTCGAATACGGGCGTTCCCCCGGCTGGTGCTGATGCTGGCCGCGCTCGGTGCCTGGGCCACTCCGGGAATCACCGGTTCCACTGTGTGGGTCTTCCTCTTCGATCCCGACTTCGGGCCCGTCAACAAAGTTCTGGGGCTCGGGGATTTCTCCTGGACGTACGGCCGCTACAGCTCGTTCGCGCTGGTCCTCTTCGAAGTGGTCTGGTGCTCCTTCCCGCTGGTGATGGTGACCGTCTACGCGGGAATCCGCGCCATTCCGCAGGAGCTGCTGGAGGCCGCCTCGCTCGACGGCGCCAACATGTGGCGGACCTGGCGCAGTGTGATGGCTCCCTTGCTGCGGCCGATCCTCATCGTGGTCACCATTCAGTCGATCATTTGGGACTTCAAGGTCTTCACCCAGATCTATGTGATGACGGGCGGAGGCGGCATCGCGGGCCAGAACCTTGTGCTGAATGTGTACGCGTATCAAAAAGCCTTCGCCTCTTCCGAGTACAGCCTCGGATCCGCGATCGGAGTGGTGATGCTGCTGCTCCTCTTCGCGTTCACCCTCCTCTATCTGTGGCTGCTGCGCCGGAAGGGAGAAGAGCTGTGAGTACCCTCGCAAACGGCGTGGAACAGCGAAGCGCGCACCATGCTGCACGGGCCCGGCGGCGTCGGGTGCGGAAGCCGTGGCGGCTGGCGGCGGAGTGCGCGGCCATACTGATCGCGCTACTGGTGGCCTTTCCGCTGTACTGGATGGCGCTTTCCGCTTTCAAGCCCTCGGACGAGGTGCAGTCCGAACGACCGATGCCGTGGACGCTGAAGCCCACGCTGGACTCTTTCCGGCGGGTCTTCGAACAGGAGGACCTGGGGAAGTACTTCGTCAACAGCGTGATCGTGGCGCTGTGCGTGGTCGTGGCCTCCGCGCTGATCGCCTTTCTCGCCGCGACGGCCGTGACGCGCTTCCGCTTCCGCCTGCGCACGACGCTGCTGATTCTCTTCCTCGCCGCCCAGATGGTGCCGGTCGAGGCACTGACCATCCCGATGTTCTTCTTGATGCGGGACTTCGGCACACTCAACTCCCTGGGCTCGCTGATCCTGCCGCATATCGCGTTCTCGCTGCCCTTCGCGATCTGGATGCTGCGGGGCTTCGTACGCGCGGTTCCGGATTCGCTGGAGGAGCAGGCGTACATCGACGGCGCGAGCAGGACGCGCTTCCTGTGGCAGATTCTCTTCCCCCTGGTGCTGCCGGGACTCGTCGCGACCAGCGTCTTCTCGTTCATCGCCACCTGGAACGACTTCCTGTTCGCGAAGACCTTCATCATCAGCGCGACCGAGAACTCCACGCTCCCGATGGCGCTGCTGGTCTTCTTCGACGAGGAGACCCCCGACTGGGGCGGCGTGATGGCGGCATCGACGGTGATGACGGTGCCGGTGCTGGTCTTCTTCATCGCGGTGCACCGCAGGCTGGTGTCGGGTCTGGGCGGAGCAGTCAAGGACTGAAGTACCGGAGGGCTCGGGTCCGGTGGAAAACGGAAGGGACAGGCGGGGCATGAGTGCGCTGGTTCCGCGCGTGGTCAGCGAAGTGGCCGAGGTCGGCGAGGGGTTCGTATGGGGGAGCGGCACCGAGCTGCGGGTCGCTCCCGGCACCAAGGGCGTCGCCGCCTGGCTGCGGGGCTGGGCACCACGGGAAGAAGGCGGCGGGGGCTCCGTCGAGCTGAGCCTCGACGACGGCCTGGCTTCCGAGGCGTACCGGCTCGACGTCGCCGCCGACCGTGTCCGCCTCGTGGGCGGCAGCGCGGCCGGGGTCTTCTGGGCAGCCCAGACCCTGCGCCAGCTGCTGCCGCCCCGCGTCTGCCGGCGGGCCGGAGCGTGGGGGCCCTGGCGCCTCGCCCCGGTCCGTATCGACGACGAACCCCGCTTCGCCTGGCGGGGGTTCATGCTCGACGTCGCCCGGCATTTCATGCCCAAGGACGGTGTGCTGCGCGTCGTCGACCAGCTCGCCGCGCACAAGCTGAACGTGCTGCACTTCCATCTGACGGACGATCAGGGCTGGCGCCTGGAGATCAAACGTCACCCCAGGCTGACCGAGGTCGGCGCGTGGCGCGCGGGAACACAGGTCGGACACCGGGCATCCACGCTCTGGGACGCCCGCCCGCACGGGGGCTACTACACCCACGACGACATCCGCGAGATCGTCGCCTACGCCGCCGAGCGGCACATCACCGTCGTACCCGAGATCGACATGCCGGGCCACTCGTCGGCGGCAATCGCCTCCTATCCCGAGCTGGGCTGCACCGATGTCGCCGACACGTCGGGCCTTGAGGTGCCTGGCCACTGGGGGATGAACCTCCATCTGCTGTCACCGTCAGATGCCACGCTCCGCTTCTATGAGGAGGTGCTGGAGGAGGTCCTCGACCTTTTTCCCTCGCCGTTCATCCACGTCGGTGGGGATGAGTGCAAGAAGGACCAGTGGCGCGAATCGGCGGCGGCGCAGGCCCGTATCAGTGCCGAAGGGCTGGCCGACGAGGACGCGCTCCAGGGCTGGTTCACGCGGCACTTCGACCGCTGGCTCGCAGCACGCGGACGGCGGCTCATCGGCTGGGACGAGATCCTGGAGGGTGGCGTACTGGACGACGGTTTTCCGGGAGGCGGCCTCACCGAGGGCGCCGCTGTGTTGTCCTGGCGCGGTTACGACGGCGGAATCACCGCAGCGCGCGCCGGACACGACGTGGTGATGTGCCCGGAACACGAGCTGTATCTGGACCGCCGCCAGGACGAGGGTGAGGACGAGCCGATGCCGCTCGGATACGTCCAGACCCTGCGCGATGTCTACCACTTCGAGCCGTTGCCGCCTGAGTTGGCGGGAACCCCCGAGGCGCGGCACGTCCGCGGTATCCAGGCCAACCTGTGGAGCGAGTGCACCGAAAGCCAACAGCGCGTGGACTACCAGGTCTTCCCCCGACTGGCGGCGGTCGCCGAGGTGGCGTGGTCGCCGTTGGAACCCGCCGCGGAGCGGGACTTCGCCGACTTCGAGCGCCGCCTGGCCGAGGCGCACTACGCTCGCCTGGACGCCATGGGCGTCGACTACCGCCCGCCCTCCGGCCCTCGCCCCTGGCAGCGCCGCCCCGGAATCCCCGGCCGCCCACGCTGACCCAGCGCGGGGCCGGTGGCGGTATCTCGGCGTCCGAGGTGTGGGGCCGCGGGTGGGGTCCACTCGTCGAGCACGGCCCACTCGTCGAGCACGGCCCACTCGTCGAGCACGGGTGCGGTCGAAGTGTTCGCCGTTTCCGTGGGTCTGCCGACGGTAGCGGCGAACGGCTCAGACGTGAGCGGGTGCCTTCGTGCCGCGGATCGCCGCATGGGCCGCGGCGGCGAGCGTGCGGCGGTCTTGCACCGGGCGGAGTACGGGATGGGCCGTGACGCGGACTGTGAGGTCCCGGGCGCTGATCACCCGGTGAAGTGAAGCGGTGAAGGTGTCCTCGCCGAGGAACGCTGCCACCGTGCTGGGCATACCGCCCTGCAGATAGCTGACCGTCACCGGCTGGACAAGGGCGCCGGCGTCGATCACCGCCTGGAACATGGCGCGGCGGAATCCGCTGCCCGACTCGGTGCACCAGGTGGTCCCCTGAGGGAAGACCATGACCGAACGGCCGCCGCGCAGGGTGTCCGCCACCTGCGCCACGGTGCCGGGCAGGCTTCGGATCCGGTCCCGATCGATGAACTGCACCCCCGCCTGTGTGGCCAGCGAGCCGAACAACGGCCACCGTGCCACCTCACGTTTGGCAAGCGCGGTGGCGGGTTCGACCGCGAACAGCGCGAGGGCATCGAGCCACGAGATGTGGTCCGACACGATCAGCGACCCCGTCCCCCTGCGGCGGTGTGGCTCGCCGAAGGCGGACACCGGGGCCTCGAGCTGCAGCCCGAGGGCACGAATCACCCCCCGAGCCTGGGGGCGGAGGACATCTCCCCGCGTCAGGCGCGGCCCGGTCGCCAGTCCGCGTATCAGCGCGCGTGCCAAGGCCGCGTACCGGCGCGCCTGCACGGCAGCGGCGACCGGCGGAACGCGATGCGCAGCGCATCGAGCCGTACAGGGCGAGGAGACCGTCCAGAGGCTCACCGCGACTCTCCGAGGAAGTAGCGGTAGTAGCGGTCGTTCAACTGCTCCATGTCGAGGATCACGAAGAAGTCCGCGACCCCGAACTCGGGGTCATGGGCGGGAGCACCGCACACCCAGGCTCCGAGCCGCAGGTAGCCGCGGAACAGCGGCGGGAGCTGGGAGTAGCGGGCCGCGGCTGTCCAGGCCGGCGCCGACGCCGGCGCCGTAGGCCGCCACGGGCGGCGGGGCGAGACCGTCATACTGGCGGGTGGTGCGTGCTTGGCGGAGCACAGGGCCCATGCGCTCGCTGCCGCCTGCCCGCCGTCGGCCAAAGGCACCGATGCGCAGCCCGCGAGATAGCGGTGTCCCGACAGGAGCACATAGCGGGCGAGCCCGGACCACATCAAGTTGATCACAGCCCCCGAACGGTGGTCAGGATGCACGCACGAACGTCCGGCCTCGACCATCGAAGAGCGGATCCCGTCCAGCGCACTCAGGTCGAACTCGCCGTCCGAATACGAGCGTTCGGCCCTTCCCGGAGGCAAGAGGCGGTAGGTCCCGACGACGTCGCCTGTCGTGGTGTCCGTGACGATCAAGTGGTCCGCGAGGTCGTCAAAGGCGTCCACATCGTGGCCGGCCAAGGGGGAATCGAGGGTGGCGCCCATCTCCTCGCCGAAGACCTGGTGACGAAGCCGCTGCGCGGCCCGTACCTCGGCGGCGGAATCAGCGACAGCGGTGACGTAAGCGGCGCTTTCCCTTGCCATGGATGAGGTCGTCATGGGTGATCACGTCTCCTTAGCAGGCTCGTGTCCAGGGCCGGAAAGAACCGACGGCGCAGCGCGCAAGAAGAAGTCCACCCAGGACGCTCTTCATTCACGGCAGCACAAGGCGCATGTTCCTTGCGCGGATCCCCGCTCCTTCCTGGAGCGCCGAACTGGCGGCCCATGAGATTATTCATAGCGCCGGATACGGGCTAGGAGATTGCTCCGAAGCATCAGCTAACTGAACCGATGGTTCGGGCTCGACCAGCGCCTCACTTCTCGGGAATGAACGGACTCCTCAACATGAAGAGGTGTATTTCCCGGCTGTGCCTTATCTGAGGCATTCGATACCGGGGGAAGGCGGTTGATGGCATCCTGACGCGTGAACCCCGATGTAATTCGACGCAGTTCTTCAGTGGCACCGAAGTGAAGACTCCTGCCCAGGCCGGGTAATCAATTGGAAGAGCGCAGGCTGAGAACATGGGATTCACGGGCAAGGGATTCAGCCGTACGTTCCGATCCGGAAGCCTGTCGTGGCCGCTGTATGGCCGACCCGCATAGCCTTCACGGGCTGTTGTTACCGTGTTCGGCATCGGGGGCTTCGGCGAAGTGCGATCGCGGACAGGGGGCGGTGTGTGCGGCTGGTGCACCCGCCCGGAGAGGAGTCCCGGCATGCCGATGCCCGTCACGTCCCAGTTCAGCCAGACCTTCCACCAGGTGGGCTCGTACTACGCGGCTTCCGCGTGGGAACAGCTGAAGACCTACGAGGAGTATCAGCGCCCCCTGGCGGGCCGTTGGTACCTGGACTTCGAGGCGAGCACCTGGCTGTCCGACGGCAAGACCGTGCATCAGGCTCCGATCGGTTCCCTCGGCACCGACAACAGCTGGCTGTGGGCTTGGGCCAACAATCGCACCCACCCTCTCGGCTCCGAGCGCCGTGAGCTCTCCCTCCAGCTACAGCGGTTCGGTGAGAAGCACGAGGTCTACGAGTTCGTCGAGCCGCGACTCGAACTCGACTCCTTCCCCGCGCCCATCCCGGCAGCTGAGCGGCTCGCCCTCACGGCCATGGGCGTACTTGGCGCCCGCGGCTACGCCAGCGTCGAAATGGAGACCGGCGCCCGTGCGTACTTCCTGATCGACGACGAGACGGTGCCCCTCGCGCCCTTTCGCCGACAGGTGCTGTCCTCCGTGTTCCACGAGGCGTTGGGAGTCTTCGCCTCCTTCCCGCGGCTGGTGGCGGAGGGCTACCTCAGGCTCCACGGCTTCGAGGTCTGGGAGGACGACCAGAACTGCATGCACGCGCGAAGCGAGGGCTACACGGTCTCCATACGCTTCGATGATCAGGACCGCGTGATCGCGGTGAGCCACGGTGAGGACAGGGACTGACGGACGTCCCTTTGACGAATACGTCGCCCTGCGGCGTGGTACAGGATCGGTCATGTCCTTCACACATGTGCTCGCGGTCGCCCCGGTGACCGACATCGAGGCCGCCGTGAGCTGGTACGAACGGTTCTTCGGCAGGCCCGCCGACACGAGGCCGATGCCGGGGCTCGCCGACTGGCACGTCTCCTCCTCCGGCTGGGTGCAGGTCTTCCAGTCCCCCGAGCACGCGGGCGGCACTCTCCTCAACCTCGCCGTCGAGGATCTCGATCGGGCGCTGGAGGACCTCGCGCAGCGCGGCGTCACGACGGCGGGCGAGATCCAGCCGGGGGCACAGCAGGTGCGGTTCGCCGCAGTACACGACCCGGACGGCAACCGGATCACGCTGATCGAGAACCCCGTCGCATAGCGGAGCCACCGAGCCGGACAAGCAGCGGGGCGCGGCGGTGAGCGCCCCGCGTGGTTCACAACGCGCAGTGGGCGGTGTACTCGGGCTGCGCACAGGGCAGATGGCCGTGTTCGGCGACCTGGTGCTGGCCGGTTCCGGTGACGAGGTACGTCAGAAAGCTCGCGGCCAGGGAACGGGCCGGCGGCCGGCCGTAGGTGTAGGCGTACTCGGTCTCCCGGAACGGGTAGTCGCCGACCGCCACCGTGCCGGTGTCCGCCTGCCGGCCGTCGATCCGCACCCGTCCGACGCCGTCGGACGCGGTGGCGGCGCTCAGCTCGGCATAGCCGAGTGCGCCCGGCACGTCGGCGACGGTGTCCAGGACCCGCCGAGTGGTCGTGCGCTCGCACCGCAGCGTCGGGGCGTCCGAGTCGTAGGGGGTGACGCAGTCGCGGGATGAGGCCTGTGGTTCGCCCTCCCCGTTGAGGAGGTGGTTCTCCAGGGCACGGCGCGTCCCGGACTGCGCGTCGCGGCTCACCAGGCGGATGGGCAGTTTGTTGCCGCCGACGTCCGACCAGTCGCGGTATTCGCCCCGGTAGATCTTCTGGATCTCCTTCAGGGACAGCTCCCGTACCCCGGCCTTCTCGTTGACGACCAGGGTGAAGACGGAGATGGCGATACGGCGGCTCCGCAGCTGGGGGAGACCGCCCTGTCGCTGTCCGTCGGAGAAGGCGATGTGCTCGGGGAAGACGCCGTCCTTCGCCCGTCTTCCCGCGTCCTGGAGTGCGACCGTGCCCTCGTTGCTGCCGCGCGGGTCCACGGTGATCCGCGCACCGGGGCATCGCCTCTCGTACGCGCGTCCGGCCTCCTCGGCGACCGGGGCGAAGGCCGTGGAGCCGGAGACCCGCAGGCTTCCGGTGGCGCAGTCCAGCGGTGGCCGTTCGTTGAGGGTGAGCAGCACCGGCTCCAGCAGGAGCAGCAGGGAGAGGAAGCCGATCAGGACCAGCACCCGGTTGCTGGGGCGGGGTTGGCGGCGGTTGCGTTTGACGGCGCCGTCCTTGACGCCGCCGTCCACGACGATGTGCCTGCTGGTGCCGCTACCGGTGAGCAGCACCAGCAGCTTGAAGTGGTCGCCCCTGTTGAGCGGCACCTTGGGCAGGTGGATGGTGTTGTCCTCGTGCCGCAGTCCGGAGTGCGGGCCGAGGTGGCCCATCAGGTGGTCGGCGCTGGGCTCGGTGACGGCGAGGCCGATGACCCGCCGCTCGCCGAACGTGGCGGTGAGTCCGCTGACTTCCCGCGAGGTGTAGTCGTCTGCGGCGATACCGCGCAGTCCGTCGTTCTCGATCCGCAGCAGCACCAGCGAGGCGTTCGACATCTCCGGCAGGGAACCGAAGTGACCCAGCAGCACATTGGTCCGCCTGTTCGCCGAGGTGTCGGACCGGGCCGATATGGCGGTGTCCATCTGGACGCGGTAGCCGATGCGTTTGAGCCCTGGCATGAGCCGCTCGTAGGCGAGCACACCAACGCTCGCCAGCAGGCCGAGGACGGCGAGCAGGTTCTCCGGCGACAGCCAGGCGGACAGGGTGAGCTCTTGCGTATCCATGAGGGCCTCGCACATGTGACCGAGCGATCTGGCCACAGTAGGAGCCCTTCCGGGCACGGTGGCCTGAATCCCCTGCCCGCCCCGAGAAGTTCGGCCCTCGTTCAGCAAACCGCGACATGCGGCTTCGAACACTGGGTGGACCTCTCGCGGGTCGGGAGCAAGGGGTCGCCGAGGTTGCCGCGAGTGCGAAGACGGGTGGGTGTCAGCCTTCTGCGGCTGGGCGTGTGTGACGAGCTCCGTTCAGTACGGAGTCGAGCAGGCCGGGGAACAGCGCGTCCAAGTCGTCACGGCGAACCCGCACCAGCCGGGTTCGGCCCTTGACGGTGGTCCAGGTGACTCCCGCCTCGCGCAGCACCCGGTAGTGGTGGGAGAGCGTCGTCTGGTGAACGTCCAGGTCGCCGCCGATGGCGTTGCAGCTTTCCTCGCCGGTCATGGCGAGCCGTTGGACGATCTCCAGCCGCACAGGATCGGCCAGCGCACGCAGCACCTCCACCATCCGGATCGCCTCGGTCGCCGGCTGGGACACCTCACGCATCGCTTCCTCCCTCCGTGCCAAGAGCCTCCGTGCCAGGGTCGAAGCCTACCCACTCATTGATACATGGACAAGCATCCATGTATCTCCTACAGTGCCGATCACCTACCTCCGCGGCGCTTCGAGAAGGCGGCACGATCCATGCTGAAACGACTCCTCCCCCTGGCCCTGGCGACGTTCGCCGTCGGCACCGACAGCTACGTCATCGCGGGCCTGCTCCCCTCCATCGCAGCCGACCTGGGGGTATCCACCCCGGCAGCCGGTCAGCTGGTGACGGTCTTCGCCCTGACGATGGCGTTGTCGGCGCCGGTGATGGGGGCCCTCACCAGCGGCCTGGACCGGCGGTCGGCGCTACTGATCGCATTGGGCGTGTTCGTGATCGGCAACGCCGTCACCGCGTTGGGCACCAGTTACGAGGTGGTGATGGCCGCCCGCATCGCCACCGCCGTGGGAGCGGGCACCATCAACTCCGCCGCCTCCAGCACGGCGGCGGCCATCGCTCCGCCGGAACGCCGTGGCCGGGCGCTGGCCTTCGTGCTGGGCGGCCTGACCTTGGCGACCGCGCTGGGACTGCCGCTCGGTACGCTGATCGGCCGCGCCGACTGGCACATCACCCTGTGGGCCGTCGCCGGGGTCGGCCTGCTGGCGGCCGTCGGTATCGCCGTCGGACTGCCCGGGGTGACGCTCCCCGCCGCCTCGCTGTCCGACCGCCTGCGTCCGCTCAAGCAGGGCCGCGTACTGGCACTGCTGGCGGTCACCTCACTGGCCTTTCTGGGCGCCTACACCCTTTACACCTACATCGCCCCCACCCTGCGGGACGCCACCGGCGGCAATGAGTCGCTACTGATCCTGATCCTGCTGGCCTGGGGCGTCGGCACCCTGGCCGGGAACATCACCGCCGGCCGCCTGGTCGACCGCCACGACTCCGCCCGCATCCTGACCGGTACCCTCACCCTCGCGACTCTCGCCCTGGCACTGACCCCACTGGCGACCCGTGCCCTCGCGCCCGCCCTGCTCTGGGCGGCGGTATGGGGCGTGACCCTCGGCGTCATCGTCGTCCCGCAGCAGCACCGGCTCATCGCCCTCAGCCCCGCCGCTGCACCTCTCCTGCTCGGTCTCAACTCCTCCGCGCTCTACGTCGGGATAGCCCTCGGCGGCGGTTTCGGGGGACTGGCACAAGAATGGCTCGGGCTTGCCCCGGCCGAACTGGGGCTGGTGGCCGCCGGCGTCACAGCCCTCACCCTCCTGTGGCACCTGGGCACCACGCGTCGCCCCACCGCGCCCGCCCCCGTGACACCGGCGCCGACCTCGGCCGACCCGGAGAACTCCAAGGCGTGACCGGCCCCTCCGTTCTACCGGATCGTCCGCGACACCGGCCGCCGCCCGGAAGAAGCAGCCCGCCTCCGACGCGGCCCCCTCCAGCGAGTCGACCCCGTCCGGCGCACCCGTTGAGGTATCGGCCAACTCGCGGCAGGTAGTTGCGTTGCGTGTGGGGCGATCGCCTACGCGCAGGCAGGTTCAGCGAAAAGTCACGGGCTGGGCTGCGGGGAGGCGTTGATACCCGGGGTGGAAGTCCGTGGCGGTGGTGGGTTTCGGCTTGGTTGATGACGGAGGTGTGGTCAGGTGAGGTGGAGGCGGTGGTGGAGGGTACGGAGGGTGTCACCGACCAGCTGGGTGGGTGAGAGCCGGAAGTGCCAGAGAGGGCTGGGGCGGAGCAGCGCGGCGCCCCGGTGTTCGAGGCCCTTCATGGCCTGGGAGAGGAGCATCAGAACAGGTCGGTAGAGGAACTGGACTGCTGGGTCGGCGTCGTCCAGGGCAGCCTGTGCGGCGTGGAAGGCGGCGCGGGCCTTGCCGCAGGCATGGGCGCAGAGATCTCGGACGGCGGGGGTGTCACGGCCGGCTTCCAGGTCGGTGCGGGTGACGCCGAAGTGCAGCAGATCGGTTTCGGGGATGGTGAGCAGGCCGCGTTGCAGGTCGTCGGCCAGGTCGGCGAGATCGTCCCAGCGTTGCGCGGCGTCGAAGGCCAGTCTCGACGCGGTCTCGTTGCGGGGGTGGGGCGGAACGCGGCATGCGCCGAGCAGGATACGGGCGGCCGGCATGTTGCTGCGGTCGTTGTTGTCGTGGTGATCCTGCTCGGTGGCGTACCCCGTCAGCCCAAGTCGGCCGACTTGTCCTGCCAGGTAGTTGTGGACATCGGCAGGGTCGACGGGCCGCACTTGCGCTGTGTGCAGGAAGGCCCGCAGGAAGGGCTGTTCGGCGTGTCCGGTGGCCAGCCCCTGCCGGACCTGCTCGGCCCAGGCGTCGAACACTGCCCGGTCGTGCTGGTGCACCGGCACATCCGCCAGGCAGTCGGCGTGGATGATGAGGGCGCCCACAGCGAACAAGTGGGGCTGCCAGGCCAGCGGGCTCAGCAGGCGCCCGGGGGGATAGAGGCCCGGGTACCGGCGGGCTGCCAGATGTGCTGCGGCGGTGTAGTCGTCGCGCAGTCGGCCCTGGGGAATCCCGGCCAGGTGCAGTGTGCGCTGCCACGGTAAGGCCCGGTTCAGAAGCTGACGCAGCAGTGGCAGGCCGGGCGCGGTCATGAGGGCCGGCTCGAACGCCCGGGCTTCTTCGACTCCGTGGTGAGCTGGTGCACGGTGAAGCGGGCCGTCTCCCTCAGCCCGTCCCACAGGGCGGTGCCCAGATGGGAGGCGATCGCCGTGGGCAGACCGAGCAATGTGGCGGGGCCGGGCACAAGAGCAGGGCTTTCGACCGCCACAGAGGCGGCAGCGTCGGCTGCGTCGGCTGCGTCCGCCGGGTCCAGTGCGCCGAAGCGGCGCCGGCGCTGGTAGTACAGCTCCAGCGCATGCCGGAAGTGCGAGGTGCGGAAGTCGGGCCACAGCACATCGAGGAAGACGAGTTCGGCGTAGGCACAGTGCCACAGCAGGAAGTTCGACAGCCGGTGCTCGCCCCCGGTACGCAGGAGCAGGTCGACATCGGGCAGTTCGGGTATCTGCATACGCTGGGCAAAGGTCTCGGCGGTGATTTCCTCGGCCGGGACGCCCTGGGCGACCAGGGAGCGTGCGGCCTCGCACAGGTCTTGGCGGCCTCCGTAGTTGAACGCCAGGCTCAGCTGCAGAGTGCTGTTGTCGCGGGTGAGTTCCTCGGCCTCGCGCAGCCTGTCCGTCACCTCCGCGGGAATGCGAGAATCCGCACCGCCCAGCAGACGCAGCCGCACCCCGCGGCTGTCCATGTGCTGGGTTTCCCGGCCGACGACGTGCTGCGTGAGGAAGCGCATCAGGAAGCTGACTTCTTCCTCCGGACGTGACCAGTTCTCCGTGGAGAAGACGAAGAGCGTCAGCCACTCGACCTTCTCCTGCAACGCGCCGTCCAGAACCGCTTCGATGGCAGTTCGGGCCGCCATGTGGCCGTGAGTGCGCTCCAGTCCGCGGTGCTGGGCCCAGCGGCCGTTGCCGTCCATGATGCAAGCGACATGCCTGGGAGGAGTCCTGGGTGTCATCCGCTCTCCAGTGAACACTTAGAGCAACAGCGTCAATTCGGAGGGTAAATGCCCCGCTGTCGGCGTTCGTATCCCCTTCGCACGACACTCCCACGAGGGAATTCCGACAGGCCGACCCGTGACAGGCCGGCGCGGAGCCTCAGCAGCCCCAGGCAAGACAAATGCAGAGCGTCTGGAATCGTGCCGTACGGATGGTGGGTCGGCGGATGCCAGGACCGGCCGGGGGCCGCCATTTGTTAGCGGGATGTTAGATCTGGGTGACGGGCCTTGTACGGGTGTGGCGGCCACGCCCATGCTCATGCAGCACACTCCCCGTCTCCGGGGCATCTCCCCTCCCACCAGGGACTTTCCATCCCAGGGACTTTCCATCTGGAGCCGCCATGTCCTCGTCCCCGGCCATGCCCGCACCCCGGCCCGAAGAACTCCGCGCGAAACGTCGCCTCGCCCTCGTCGGCGGGTCACTGGGCAATCTCGTCGAGTGGTACGACTGGTTCGTCTACGCCAGCTTCGCGATCTACTTCGCCGACTCGTTCTTCCCCGGCGACAACCCGACCACCCAGCTGATGAACACCGCCGGGATCTTCGCGGTCGGCTTTCTGATGCGCCCGGTCGGTGGGTGGGTGCTCGGCAGGGCCGCGGACCGGCGCGGGCGGAAGAGCGCGCTCACCCTCACCGTCACCATGATGTCGGTGGCCGCCCTGCTGATCGCCGTCGCCCCGACCTACGGGCAGGCAGGCTACTTCGGCGCCCTGGTGCTGCTGTTGGCACGGCTGCTTCAGGGCATGAGCATCGGCGGTGAGTACGCGGCCAGCGCCACGTATCTGACCGAGGCATCCGCTCACAACAGGCGCGGTCTGGGCTCCTCCTTCCAGTACGTGTCGATGACCTGTGGACAGCTCCTCGGCCTGGGCATCCTCATCACGATGCAGCACACGATGACCACCGCCCAGCTGGAGAGCTGGGGCTGGCGCATCCCGTTCGTGCTCGGCGCGCTCTTCGCTCTGGTGGTGTTCTGGCTGCGGCGCAGGCTGACGGAGACCGACGCGTTCACCGAGGAGACCGGCGAGGGGGGTCCTGACGACAGCACGCGCGGCACCCTGAAGGCGCTGTGGCAGCACCGCCGCCAGGCGGGCCTGGTCATGGCGCTCACCCTCGGCGGCACGGTGGCCTACTACACGTACACCACGTACCTCACCAAGTACCTGATCGACAGCGCGGGCATGGAGAAGACCACGGCCACGCTGGTGAGTTTCACGGCGCTGCTCGTCTTCGCCGTGCTCCAGCCCTTCGCCGGGATGCTGTCGGACCGGATCGGCCGCCGCCCGCTGCTGATCACCTTCGCGCTGGGCTGCACCGTCGGCACGTACCCGATCATGACCGCGCTGGGATCGGCGTCCTCCTACTGGCCCGCGCTGGGTCTGTCCCTGCTGGCCCTGGTGATCGTCACCGGGTACACCTCGATCAACGCGGCCGTGAAGGCGGAACTCTTCCCGACCCGGGTACGCGCCCTGGGTGTGGCGCTGCCGTACGCCATCGCCAACGCCCTCTTCGGCGGTACGGCGGAGTACGTGGCACTGTGGTTCAAGGACAGCGGCCACGAGACCATGTTCTTCTGGTATGTGTCCGGGTGCGCGACGATCTCCCTGATCACCTATCTCCTCATGCCGGACACGCGGGACGCCAAGCTCACTCGCGCCGAGACCGAGACCGAGACGGACGCGGACGCCGACCGTGACCGGGATGCGGTGGCAGCTCCCGTGGAAGCGGTCCGCTGAATCCGCTGTGACCTGGGCGGGCCGCTTCGGCTTCGGCTTCCGTAAGCTGCTGCCCAGGTCACAGCGGCATAGCGTCATAAGGACTTCCCATGCACGCCCTTCTGGTCGAGGACGACGATCGCATGGCCCACGCCCTCGGTACGGCCCTCGCCCAGCGCGGGCACACCGTCCGCCGGTTCGGCCGTGCACTGGACGCCCTGCGGCATGTCAACGAGGCCGACTTCGTTCTGCTCGACCTGGGGCTGCCGGACCTGGACGGGCTGGAGCTGCTGCGGCGGCTGCGGACCGTGTGCGATGCGCCGCTGATCGTGGTCACCGCCCGCTGCGAGGAGCGCGACATCGTGCAGGGGCTGCGCGCCGGCGCCGACGACTATGTGGTCAAGCCGTTCCGCATGAACGAGCTCATGGCCCGGATCGACACCGTCCGCCGCCGCACCGGGACACCCGCCGGCCGCGCGGACGACGGAGGGCCATCCGTACGCACCGGCGACGTGGAGATCGACATCGCGGGCCGCGCGGTCACGGTCGCCGGGGCCGAGGTGCGGCTCACCCGCCGCGAGTTCGACGTCCTCTCCTTCCTCGCGGCACGCCCGGACGAGGTGCACAGCCGCGAAGAGATCCTCGGCCGGATCTGGGGCGACGCCTTCCTCACCGCCTCACGGTCCCTGGACGTCCATGTGGCGGGCATCCGCGCCAAGACCGGCCGGGCCGGCCTGGTCCGCACCGTGCACGGCTTCGGCTACCAGCTCGGCTCCCCTCCCGTGGGCGACGAACGTGCGGGCGGCCGATGAGACGCAGGCTCCTCGCCGTGCTGATGTTGCTCATGGGAGCCGCGGCGCTGCTGCTCTCGCTGCCCCTGGCCGGCTCCTATGCAAGCGGGCGGACCGAACATCTGCTGCTCCACCGGCGCTCCGAGGCGGTACGGTTCGCCGATCTGGCCGACCGGGTGCGCACCGACTCCGACCGTACCGAGCTGTCTGCCGAGATCCGACGGTACGCGGAGCTGTACGGCGCCGCCGTGACCGTGGTCGACGCAGCGGGGCGGACAGTCGCCCGGGCCGGCCCTGGCACCCCGGCGTCCTCCGTCGCCGCCGCGAAGGACGCCCAAGGCGAGGCGCTGACCGGCCGGTCCACCGAGCGGCTGCCGACGATTCGGCCGTGGGGACCGGACACCGTGGTGCTGGCCGAACCTGTCGGGCGGGACGAGCGGGTGAGCGGAGCGGTGCTGCTGGCCGTCCCCACCGAGGCCGCCCGCCGGGACGTGACGGTCCGCTGGACGCTCATCGGGGCCGGCGCGCTCGCCGCTTTCTCGTCCGCGGCCCTGGTCGCCATGGGCATCACCCGATGGCTGATGCGCCCGGTCCGCGACCTGGATCGCGCTGTGGAGAGCCTGGCATCCGGAAGCCTTGAGACGCGGGCCGTCTCCGACACCGGACCGCCGGAGCTGCGCCATCTGCGGCGGCACTTCAACACCATGGCGGAGGCCATGGCCGATTCCATCGGCCGCCAGCGCGATTTCGTCGCCGACGCCTCCCACCAACTGCGCAATCCACTGGCCACCTTGGTGCTCCAGCTGGAGAACGTCGAGCCGCACGTCGCCCAAGGCCCCGGCCGGGACGAGCACGCCCGCGCCCTGGACGAGGCGGAACGGCTGGAGGAACTGCTCGACGGCCTGCTCGCGCTGGCACGCGTGGAATCCGGTACTCCGGAACGCGTCGGCCAAGACGTGTCGCGGGCGATCCGCGAACGAGTGGCGGCCTGGGAGCCGGTCTTCCGCTCCCTGGACCTGGAGCTGACTGCGTCCACCGTCCCGGAGGGCCTGCGGGCCCGCGCCCTGCCCGACGCGGTGGGCCGGATCCTGGACGCGCTCCTCGACAACGCCGCCAAGTTCTTGCCGCCCGGCGGCCATGTCGACGTACACGCGACGCTTTGCGACGGCGAGGTTCTCGTGCGCGTCAGTGACGACGGACCCGGGGTGCCCGAGGAACAGGTGCCGCTGCTGCTGCGGCGTTTCGCCCGGGCGCCCGGGCACCAGAACGTTCCGGGCAGCGGGCTGGGCCTGGCCATCGCCGATGAGACCGCCCGCATGAGCGGAGGCCGACTCGGTGTAGCCCGTAACATGCCGCACGGCCTCACCGTGGAACTCGGACTTCCGTCCTGCTGAGTGCTGTGTGCCTGCCCGGCCGGGTGCCTGCCTGTTCAGCAGAACCCCGATCCCTCAGTACGCGACCTCAGCCGTACACCGACCGGTAGTACGCGACCGCGCCGGGGTGAAGAGGCACCGCGCCTGTGGAGATGGCGAACCGGGGCTCCAGCCGCGCACCCGCCGTCACCTCCCGCAGCAACACGCGCCACCGGTCGAACACCACTTGGAGCACTTCGCGCACCGCGGACCGCGGCACATCGGAACGGGACATCAGATAGTTACCGACACCGATGGTGCCCACAGGCTCCTTCAGACCGTACGCCCCGGCCGGAATCGTCACCGCCGTGTAGACGGGTCCATACCGCCCGCGCAGCGCGCTCACCTGCCGCTCCAGCGGCAGAAACCGCAGCGGCAGCTCGCGCGCCAGCCTCGACAGTGCGGGCGTCGGCACGCCGCCGGACCAGATGAGCGCGTCGACCGTGCCTTCACGCAGTGCCTTCACCGACGCGGCGAGTTCGAGCCGCCGCTCCCGCACCGACCGCTCGCCGGTCAAACCGGCCACCCGCAGCAGCCGCCCCGCCACCACCTGCACCCCGGAGCCTCTCCCGCCTGCGGCAACGGGCCTCCCTGCGAGATCGCTCAGCGAACGCACCGGTCCGTCCGCAGGCACGACCATGTGCGTGTAGTTGACATAGAGCCGGGCGAGCGCCGTCACCTGGGCCGGACGCGAGAACGGCTCCCGCCCCAGCACCGCGTCCTGCGCCGCATCCGCCATGGCCAGAGCGAGCTCCGCCGAGTCGTCGTCCAGCCTCCGCAGATTGTCCACGCTCGCCGAGGTACTTGTCGGTGCGATCCGCAGCCGTGGTGTGTTCTCGGTGACCGCCGTCGCCAGGGCCCTCCCGAAGGCGTTGTACGGCCCGCCCTCCGGCCCCGTCGCGAGCCGCAGCCGCTGTGCCGGCCCGGTGTCCTGGACGCACCCGGCAGCCAGGGCCACCCCGCCGAACCCGGCCCCGAGCACCCCGAGCATCCGTCTTCGGCTCACCATTGCGCTGGTCACCAGCGAAGGGTAACCACACCGGCGAGCCGCCGTGCGCCGCCCGCAGTGCCCTCTGCCTCACCGGAGCGTGGGGACGAGTGTCATTTACGCCAGATCTTCCGGTAGGCCGCGCGATAGCCGGACGGGTCCCAGGCCGTGGCTCCGCCGCTGTTGGCGGCCGTGGAGATATGGATCGGGGCGATGTATTCGCTGGGCTCCTGGCCGGAGAACGCCCGGTTGAACTCGTCGATGACCTGCCAGCCTTGTTGGGACAGCGGCTCGGGAACGGTGGCGGCCTGGTTCTGGTCGCTGTTGATGCGCTGGAAGGCCGAGGGGTCGCCATCGCCCGCTCCGATGTTGAAAGGCGGGCCGGAACCCGGCTTGCCGGCCGCGCGGAAGGCAGGGGCGGCGTCGGCGAAGTACAGGTCGTTGATGGCGATGGAGTGGGTCCATTCGTCCTGGAAGCGGGAGAGGAGGAAGGAGACCTCCTGGGGAGTGCGGCTGCTCGCGTCGGGGAGCGGGATGTTCTCGTACGACAGCAGCTTCGCGCCCGCGCAGGTGGAGAGCTCCTTCCTGATCAGCTCGGACTTGTGTTTGGCGAAAGGGATCGAGGCGTCGGTGAAGATGACGACCCCGGCGCGGCCGTCGGACTGTGAGATGACCCAGTCCGCGCTGATTCCGGCCACGTCCTCGACTCTCGTGGTGATGTTGGTGAAGAGCTTGGGCTTTTTGCTCGGGCCGGGGGCTGCGACCGCGTGCCAGCCGACCAGCGGAATGCCCGCCGCATCGGCTTCCGCGACCTGCCGCGCGGTCGATTCGGGGTCGAAGCCTCCGATGACGATGCCGGAGGGCTTGAGGGCAACGGCTTCGCTCAAGGCCGCCTGGATGCCGGCCGGAGTGCCTCCGCCATCGATCACCCGGACGTTCCAGCCGATGACCTTCGCGGCATCCCGCACGCCGTTCGCGACGCCTGCGACGCCCGGATTGGTCACCGTCTGCGCGACGTAGACGATGGTCCTCTTGCCGGATACCGCCGCGGGGCCGCTGGTCGGGCCGTTCCAGGGCACGTCGGCCTGCTCGGCACGCTTGACGGCCGCTTCGGCCCTGGCCAGAGTCCGGGGGCAGCTACCCGGAGACGGGCCTGTGGAGTCGCCGCGTTGGCAGCCGCCGGCGACGGCTGCTGCCAGCACGACGGCTGTGAGCGCGGCCTTGCCGTGCTTACGCCGCGGGCTGGTCATGGAGCGTTCCCAGGGGTGCCGTTGCCGCCTTCGGGCACCGCGGTCGGCGGCGTACCCGTCGATCCGCGGTCTGCGACGATGCCGGTTCGCAGCCGACGACGGGCGGAGTAGCCGGCCAGGCCGACGGCGATGAGAAGCGTGCCGCCGTTGAACAGGGGGACGACCCAGAACTGGGCACCGAGCTGCCCGATGCCGGTGAGGCCGATGGCGAGCACGGCGACGGCGACGACGGTCCCCAAGGCGTTGGGACGACCGGGTTTGATCGCGGTGGAGCCGAGCAGGGCGCCGACGAAGGCCGGCAGCAGGTAGTCGATGCCGACGCTGGGGTTCCCGATCTGTTGCTGGGCCGCGAGAAGCACGCCTGCGAAGCCGAAGATCAGCCCCGATCCGGCAAAGGCGTAGATCGAGTACCTGTGGGTTGGGATGCCGACGAGGTCGGCGGCGCGGGGGTTGGAGCCGATGACGTACATGTGCCGGCCGAGCGGCAGCCGCTCCAGCAGCAGCCAGAGGGCGGCCGCGAGGGCGAGGACGTAGAACGCGGGGAGCGGAAGGTCGAAGACCTTGGTGCCGTAGATGTCGGTGAATGCGGCCGGAAGGCCCTGTGGGGGCGGGACGATCCTGCCGCCGTTGGTGATCCAGCCGGTGAAGGCCAGCATGATGCTGCCGGTACCGAGCGTGGCGATGAAGGAATCGATTCGGGCGAACTCGACGATGACGCCGTTGAGGGCCCCGACAACCGTCCCCCCGAGGATCACGGCGAGGCAGACAAGCGGCCAGGTCCACCCCTCATTGACGACGAGTTGCATCACCATGACATGCGCCAGACCGAGACCGAAGCCGATGGACAGGTCGAACTTGCCGGTCACGATGGGAACCATCGCGCCGAGCGCGAGGACCGCCGGGATCGAGTGGTTGGACAGGGTCGCGGAGAGGTTGTCCGGCGTCGGGAACGTGTGGGGGAGAGCGATGGAGAAGACCAGGACGAGCAGGGCGGCCAGGGCCACGAGCCCGTAGGCGCCGATGAAGTGCGCCGCCGACCCGCCCGGCCCGGACGACCGCTTCAGCCGGGATCGGGGTGAGGAGGAGGTGGTCATCGGTCCGTCGCGGTTCCGGAAGCGGGCAGGGCCGAGGCCGCCCGGGTGAGTTCGGCGACGGTGAGGTCCGCACCACTCAGCTCGGCCGTCACGGCCCCGCGAACGAACACCAGGGCACGGCGGCACACACCCGCAACCTCCTCGAAGTCGCTGGAGATGAGCAGCACCGCGAGGCCGGCGGCCAGCGCGTCGTCGAGCAGGCGGTGGATCGCGGCCTTGGCCCCGACATCCACGCTGGCGGTCGGCTCCTCCAGGATCAGCAGGCGCATGCCCAGCCGCAGCCATCGTCCGACCACGACCTTCTGCTGGTTGCCGCCGGACAGGGTGGCGATGGGGACCTCGCTGTCGCGGGGCCATACCGAAAACCGTTCGATCAACGTCCTGGCCTCGGCGCGCTCGCGCCGAGGACTGATCCAGCGCAGCGCCCGGATGCCGCCTGCGCGCGGGTTGGCCAGGAGGTTCTCGCGCACGGTCAGTTCGACGGCGCATCCCTCTTCCAGCCTGTTGCCGGTCACGAAGCCGACACCGCGGCCTACGGCGGCGGCAACCGAACGGGGGTGGTACAGGCGACCGTCGAGTAGCGCCCGCCCGGCGAGGAGCGGCCGGGAGCCGGCCAGGGCACGCCCCAGCTCCATATGACCGGCGCCGGTAAGCCCCACCAGCCCCAGCACTTCCCCCGCATGCAGCTCCAGCCCGACCGGTCCGGCCCTCGCGGTGCGTACGCCGTCGAGGGCGAGGACGGCCCGGCTTTCTGCGGGGAGGGCGGCGGGGCGGTGAGGGATCAATTCACCGCCCACGATGTCGTGCACCAGGCGGGCAGGGCTGTGGCCCGCCAGCGGCCCCCGGCTGATGAGCCGGCCGTCGCGCAGAACCGCGAAGGCGTCGGCGACCCTGTAGACCTCGTCCAGGCGGTGGGTGACGTAGAGGATGCCGTGGCCTCGGTCCCGCAGGGTGTGCAGCACGGCGAACAGACGGGCACAGTCCGCGACCGGGAGGCTGGCGGTCGGCTCGTCGAGGACGATGAGCTGCGCCCGTGTCGCCAGGGCGCGGGCGATGGCGACCAGCGAGCGCTCGGCAGGAGCGAGGTCGGCGATCCTGGCGTCGGCGTCGAGATGGCCGGCGACGACCCCCAGCACCTCGACGCAACGCTGCCGGGTCCGACGCCAGGAGATCAGTCCGCCACGGCGCGGATAGCCAGTGCCCAGCGCGATGTTCTCGGCGACCGTCATCCAGTCCACGAGACCGAGGTCCTGGTGGATGAAGGACATGCTTCGAGAGGCGGCCGCGGTCCCGAGCGGATGCCCGGCCACGGTCACCTCTCCTTCGTCGGCGCGGTGGATGCCGCTGAGGACTTTGATGAGGGTGGACTTTCCTGCTCCGTTGGGACCGAGAAGCGCGAGGATGCTGCCCCCGTGGATGTCCAGGTCAACCGCGTCCAGAGCGAGGGTTCCGCCGAAGTGCTTGCTGAGACCGCGAATGCGGGCGAGAGGATCCGCACCGAAGCACGTGGATGCGGTCACGGAGGAGTCGGCGGGAGAGTCGGGGGCGTCATGCACGGATTTCTCCGGGGTCGGCCTGTACTGATGAGACCCATTACCGCACTGCCGGCCCGCCTGCTGGGCGCGCCACGCGACGCTATGGCATGTCGATGGCGCATTCGACCCAGATGACCTTGCCGCCGGGGGTGTAGCGCGTGCCCCAGGTCTTGGCCAGCTGCGCGACGAGGAACAGGCCACGGCCTCCCTCATCGGTGGTGGCCGCACGGCGCAGGTGCGGCGCTGTGCTCTTGGTGTCGGAGACCTCGCAGATCAAGGTGCGGCCGTGGATCAGGCGCACTTGGATCGGCCCGCTGCCGTGCCGGATGGCGTTGGTGACCAGCTCGCTGAGCAGCAATTCCACGACGAACGCGGACTCGTCCAGCCCCCATTCCGTCAGCTGCCGGAGGGCGTCGGCACGGACATCGGCCACCAGAGCCGGGTCGGCGGGCAGGTCCTGGGTGAAGATCCGGTCGGCGTCCAGAGCGTGAGTGCGGGCGACGAGCAGCGCGATGTCGTCGCTGGGGTGGGCGGGTGCCGCGGTCTCCAGGACTGTTTCACAGGTGTCCTCGGGCGCGCGGTCCGGGTGAGACAGGCATCCGCGCAGCTGGTCGAGGGCCACGTCGATGTCCTGCTGCCGGTTCTCGATGAGCCCGTCGGTGTAGAGGACCAGCTGGCTGTGGTCGGGGAGGTCGATCTCGGCGGTCTCGAAGGGCAGGCCGCCCAGGCCGAGAGGCGGTCCGGCGGGCAGATCGGGAAACGTCACGGTGCCGTCGGGGCCGACGAGTGCGGGCGGCGGATGGCCCGCGCGGGCCATCGTGCACCGCTGCGTGGTGGGGTCGTAGATGGCGTACAGACATGTGGCGCCGATGCAGCCGGTGCTGTCGTAGGGAGTCTTGTCGCACTCCTCCTGGTCGAGGCGCGCCACCAATTTGTCGAGGTGGGTGAGGACTTCGTCCGGACTGAGGTCGAGTTCGGCGAAGTTGTGTGCCGCGGTACGCAGTCGGCCCATGTTCGCGGCGGAGTGCATTCCATGGCCGACGACGTCACCGATGACCAGGGCGACGCGGGTGCTGGAGAGGGGAATCACGTCGTACCAGTCGCCGCCCACCCAGGACTCCGCGGGCAGATAGCGATGAGCAACCTCAACAGCGTCCTGATCGGGCAGCCCCTGGGGGAGCAGGCTGCGCTGCAGGGCCAGGACCATGGAGTGTTCGCGTGTGTAGCGGCGGGCGTTGTCGATGCTGAGGGCCGCCCGGGTCGCCAGTTCCTGGGCCAGCGAACGGTCGTCGTCCCCGAAGGGCGCGGGGTCCTGAGAGCGGTAGAAGGCGGCGATGCCCAGGACGACACCGCGGGCGACGAGAGGCACGGCGATGAGGGAGTGGACGTGGCCGAGGAGCCGTTCGGTCAGCTCGGGGTCCTGGGTGAGCCAGGCCGCTGCGGCTTTCAGATCGGGTTCCAGCACCGCCTGACCGCTGGTCAGGCACCGCAGGTGGGGCGTGGTCGGGCTGAAGTCGACCCGCTTGCCCACCGGGAAGAAGGGGCAGTCGTCGCGGATACCGTGCACCACCGTGCGCAGCAGGTCGGCACGGGGGTCGGCGGATTCCTCACCCCGCACTACCGCCTCGGGCAGGTCGATGGTGACGAAGTCGGCCAACTGCGGGACGGCGGTCTCGGCGAGTTCCTGGGCGGTGCGGCGCACATCCAGCGTGGTGCCTATGCGGGTGCTCGCCTCGGAGAGCAGTTCCAGGCGGCGCCGGGCCGCGACGGCGAACGACGCCACTTCCGGCTCACCCACCAGCACCAGACCTCCGGCCGGGACGTCTGCGCTGTCACCCGCCGTGCTGCCGGGACCGGCAGTCGCGGCCTCCAGGCCGGGAGCAGTGTCAGGAACATGTTCGGCTGACGGAGCGGCGGGGATGACCAGGGCATGCTCGGCATGGAGGCCGGGCGGCTCGGCCCGGTGCGGGACATCGGGGCGCCGCCCAGGTGAGCCATCGGGGACGATGGCCTCCACGGCGATGCCCTCCGACCTGGAAGGACTCGTCACCGGGCGAGCCACGAGGGTGACCCGCCGGCCGCGGGACAGGGCCACCTCAACGGCGCCCCGCTGCCCCGAGGCGAGCAGTTCGGCGGCCTTCCCCCTCAGTGTCGCCTCATCATCCTGGTCCAGCCGCTGTGCCAGGTCATCCACGCCGATGGACGGGCTGGTGCCTGGCGGCTCGCCGGTCCGTGCCCGGCGTGTGGCATCGAGGTATGCCTGCAACAGGCCGTGCTCCCGCGCCGAACTCTGCTCCAGCAGCCTTCGCTCGATGGCTTCGGCTGCTTTGCGTGTCAGGGTTGCCAGCGCCGGGTTCGCGATGCTCCGCGGATAGCCGAGACACAGAATGCCCTCGATACGCCCGCTGAGCGGGTCGCGGACCGGAATCGCGGAGCAGGCATTGGATTGAGAGCGTTCGGCGAAGTGCTCCGCACCGTAGACCGTGACGAGTTGGCGCTCGGCGAGTGCGAGACCGATGCCGTTGGTGCCGGCGAACTGCTCGGCGAACACGGCCCCCGGAATGCTCTGGAACGGCGGGAGGGTCCTTGCCATGGACGGTTCTCCGAATCGGCGTTGGAGAACCGTGCCGCGCCCATCGGCAAGGGCGATGTTCATCTGGCTGCCGGCGAGCCTCGATCGCAGCTGGTCGAGCACGGGACTTGCCGCGCGGACTAGCCGACCCTCCGGATCGAAGTCCTGCCGGAAAGGAAGCTCGGACTGCTCCGGTGACAGGCCCAGAGACCGGCTGCGCTGCCACGAATTCAAGATCGGGTTGCGCACCCCTGTCTCGACCGGCTCACCCTGCAGAAACCGTTCGCGGACACGTGCGGGCCCCGCGTCGTCTGCCGCAAGCCGCACCTGCATCGGGTTCTCACCGGGCCTCACCATGGTTGGCCTCGCTCACGATCGCATACCCTGCATTCTCAAGAATATCGTGATATTGCCGCAGAAGCGGGTCGTGGAGAAGGGCGATGGGTGCCTATCGGAGTCTTGGAGTTACGTTCGGTAACTTCGGCTCTCTGGATACCAACCACGCGTCCGTCGGACCCGGCTGATGTCGCACGCAGGTGTGACAGCGGCTTCTCGGGGCAGATCCGGGGCAGCCGACTACCGGCCGTGGCAGCATCGATACCCACGGCGTGATCCCGCGCGCGGTGAGGCGCTGCGCGTGCTCCGGCGAGGAGACGTCGCAGTGCTCGATCCGGTGCCGTGGGTCGAGCCTGCAGCGGCAAGGCGGCTCCGGGCAAGGCGGTGCCGGTTGAAGGAACGAGCGGATCCTCTTGCGGACCGTATGTGACGCAATGTAACGGGACCTGCTCACGGCGGGTCCGATTCCGCGTCCTGGCAACCGAACCGGGCCGCAGCCCGTCTAACAGAGCGAATGGCCGCCCCTTGGGCGGAGTAACCCGCACGGAGTCCTTGAAACAAGGGCACTCGTGCCAACAGACGTGTGCGGGGTCGGCGTTCGACCAGCGTCGGCCCCGTAGCAGCACGCGCGGCACCGCAGCCGCGCGGGAAGGGGGGTTGTGCGGGGATGCCGTCGCCCTCCGCACAGCAGGAGGAGATGTCATGCGACCGTTCGCGTTGAAGTACGCCCGGCCGGCCGTGCCCCCGCCCAACGTGGCTCCGTACGGCTACGACGCCGCCCGGCAATTGAACGTCCTGCCTGACGGGCGCCCGGCCGTAGCCGACCGCGACCTGCTGCTGGCGGTCGGAACCACCACCTCCACGGCCGGTTCCAAGACGCACTTCGACGACTGACGGCCCGCCCATGACAGTGCTCATCCTGACCTGTCCGGAGGACGTGACCGCGGACATGGTGGTGTCTGTCCTGAACGACCAGGGCGTGCCGGTCGTACGCCTGGACCCCGCCGATCTCCCGGGCGAGGTGGCCATGTCGGCGGAGTATGTGAAGGGGGACTTCGACGGCCATCTGTCGTTCGGCGGCCGGGTGCTGAGCATGAGCGGGCTGCGGTCGATCTGGGTCCGCAGGCCCGGCACGCCCGCGGCACACTCGGCTGATCGCTCCACGTGGCTCACGGCCGAGTCCCAGCAGGCCCTGTACGGAACCCTGTATTCCACGAGGGCCCGCTGGATGAATCATCCGGTTGCCGCCGCGCAGGCCCGTTACAAGCCGTGGCAGTTGCGCGTCGCCCACGCCAGCGGCTTCGCCGTGCCGCCCACCGTGATCACGACCTATCCGAAGATTGCACGCGAGTTCGCGGCCGAGCACCGGGATCTTGTGGTGAAGCCCGTCTCCGGCACGCATCCTGCCGACCCGCCGATGGCTCTGCCCACGACGCGTATCGGCCCGGACGCGGACTTCGCGGGGGTCGCCGCCGCCCCCACGCTCCTGCAACGGTGGGTGCCCAAGCGTGCGGACATCCGTCTGACCTGTGTCGGAGACGAGATGTTCGCCGCCCGGAAGTCATCCGGTCCCGAGCAGGTGGACATTCGATTCGACGATGACGGTGGCGCTTGGGAGCCACACGAGGTTCCGGCCCGCATCGCCGAGGCCGTCCGGTCCTACCTGCACGCCACCCAACTCGCCTACGGCGCCTTCGACTTCGCTGTGGACGAGGACGGCACCTGGTGGTTTCTGGAGTGCAACCAGGGCGGGCAGTTCGGCTTCATCCAGCTGGAGACCGGGCAGCCCATCGCCGAAGCCGTCGCAGCCCGTCTGGCATCTACCTCAGCGCCCTGAAGGTTCCCGCACCTGGTCGGCTGTGGAAAGGCACCGGCCTCGAAAGGCGCCGGCCGCCGAGCTCGACCAGCTTCCGTGCCGGCGCGTGAACCCGGACAGCGGCTTGCCCTCCGCATCGGCGAGCGTGCCGAGAACCGACACCGCCCGCGTCTACGGTGGATCGAATGACCCGCAGCAGCCCAGCGTCTTCCTCGCCCGCTCCCTCATCCCCGCCGCGAGTGCCCCCGGACAACGGACCCCCGGTGACGCGTGAAGAGTTCGACCGCGTTTTCGACCAGGTCCGAACCTGGGGCCGGTGGAGCGAGGCGGACCGTGGCGCGTGGAACCGCGTCACACCGGATGTGTCCCGCGGTGCCGCGGCTTTGGTACGTACCGGGACTGCCGTGACCCTGGCCCTGCCGTGGAACACCGTGCCCGGGCCTGACAACGCCAAGCCCGCGCTGCACCACATGACCGACCTGGGGGACATCGAGGTCCCGGAGCCGTCCACGCACAAGGACTTCATCGCCGTCGACTACCACGGCAAGGCGGTCAGTCACCTGGATGCCCTCTCGCACATCGCCTATCGCGGGAACCTCTACGACGGGCGAGCGGCGCGGCAGGTCATCGACGCGGGCGGCGCCCGCTTCGGGGCGGTGGACCGGCTCGGCACACTCGTCACCCGCGGAGTCCTGCTCGATCTGCCACTCACCTGGGGCGTGGAGTGGCTCGAACCCGGCCAGGCTGTCCATCCCGAGGCGGTGCTCGCCGCCGAGAAGCGGTTGAAGGCCGAAATCCGCGAGGGCGACGCGGTGTTGCTGCGGACCGGCCACCACCGGCGCCGCCGGGAGCTCGGCCCGTGGGACCCCTCCGCGGCGAGCGCGGGCTTCCACATCGACGCCATGCCGCTGTTCGCCGAGCGCGGCATCGCGCTGCTGGGCGGAGACGGCGACAGCGACGTACGGCCCTCTCCGGTGGAAGGGCTTCATTCACCGGTGCACGCCCTTGCCATCGCCGCCATGGGCGTGCCGCTGCTCGACAATCTCGACCTCGAGACACTCGCCGCGGCCTGCGCGGAGGCCGGCCGCTACGAGTTCATGGTGGTCGTGGCCCCGCTCAACATCCCCGGCGGCACGGGCTCACCGGTCAATCCCGTGGCGATCCTCTGACGCCTGGCTCCACGGCATTCCTGAATGAACCGACAGAGACGAGTCGGCCTCAGGCCAGTGTCAGCAGGACCCCGTTTGTCCTGGGCAGTCTGTTCACGTTCCCCTCCGCGGTCAAAGATCCGGAAGCTCGCGACTTCCAGGGTGCGGACGGACCATACAACTGCTGTGCAGTCCAGGGATGTGCAGTGAGCGCCAGGTTGGGACGACTGCGTACAGGGGTTCCCTCGGGGCAGAGCCCGTACGGCGGGCCTGCGTCCTGGAGAAGCGAACCGCCGCCGTTGCCTCGGCACCGCCGTGGCCGCCGCGGAACGGTCGGTGTGCTCAGTGATCGGCTGCCCGGTCTGCGGATCCGTCCGTGACGTAGCCGAGTTGCTTGTCGACCACGTTGTGCAGGGGGCGGCCGTCGATCCAGCGCGTGAGGTTGTCCAGGAACAGGTCCGCCAAGTCCCCGCGCCAGTCGGTCACTTCTCCTGCCGTGTGCGGGGAAACGATGACGCCGGGCAGGTCCCACAGCGGCGAGGCGGCGGGCAGCGGCTCCTGCGTGAAGACGTCCAGTGCCGCGCCCGCCAGCCTGCCGTCGGCCAGGGCGTCGGTGAGCGCCTGTTCGTCGACCAGCGGCCCACGACCGACGTTGACCAGGCGGGCTCCCGGTCTCATGGCCGCCAGCACGGAGGCGTCGACCATGCCCCGCGTGGCCGGGGTCAACGGGGCCGCAAGGACGACGTAGTCCGCCTCGCCCAGCGCGGCGCGCAAGCTCGTAGGACCGTGGACCGTCCCGAAGTCGGGATCAGCGGTGCGCGCGGTGCGGCCCGCGCCGCTGACCCGCATTCCGGCCGCGCGCAACAGGCGGGCGCTGGCGCGGCCGACGGCTCCGGTACCCCAGACTAGGACCGAGCGACCGCCGATCCGCTCGCTGTCGCGCGGGCGCCATTCACGCCGCCGCTGGTGTTCCGACGTGCCGGGGAAATCCTTGGCCATGCACAGGATCAGTCCGAGTACGTATTCGGCGATGGGCTCGTCGTAGACGCCACGTGAGTTGGTGAGCACAGTCGGTGAGCCGGTCAGCGCGGGGAAGAGGTAGGGGTCCACACCGGCGGCGGCCACATGTACCCAGCGGGGGGCCTTCGCGGGATCAGCGGGCCACGATGCGGCCACCGCGGGGGAGAGGGGCCACCAGGCGAGCAGGATGTCCGCGCCGGGGAGGAACAGCGGCAACTCCTCCTCGGTGACGTACACGGTCTCCGCGAGGCATTCGAACCGATCCCGGTTCGGTGGCAGGTGGTCCTTGTGCAGCACGATCAACCGGTCAGCCATGCCTTCCTCCGGCAAAGAGGGCGGGACAGTCGTACCCCTGGAATTCGTCGAGCCCGCACAGGAAGGCCACCGTGCGCGGTGGGACACCTGGAGTGAACGGTTGCACGGCATGTCTCCCTCGGACATGAGCGGGCTGGAGGGACACCTCCAGCCTCGCCACAGCGTCTTTCCGGAGGCAACGAGCGAACTGTTCGCATCGGGGCCGCATTGTGGACGGTTTGTTCCGGGCTGCGGCCCGGAGCAGCCGGAGACGCGGGAAGACAGAGTGTCCACCAGCCGACGTGCGGTGGAACACAGTGGACGTTGACTGCGGCCTGGGGCTGAACGAAGGTGAGGGCCATCCGAAAACGGGTCAACGGTGCCCCTGGAGCAGACCCAGCTCCCCTCCCCGCCTACAACGCCGTGCACACCCGTGAACACCGCAGTACCGGCCCGGCGCCTCCTCCC
Organism: Streptomyces sp. 8N114; assembly: GCF_052245835.1. NCBI lineage: Bacteria > Bacillati > Actinomycetota > Actinomycetes > Kitasatosporales > Streptomycetaceae > Streptomyces > Streptomyces sp. 8N114. Next base: position 139,611 of record NZ_JBQQBT010000003.1, read on the forward strand.
TTCCCCAGGAACTTCCCCAGGAGTCCGACCATGCCTCTGCCCGGAACATCCAGCGACACGAGCAGACCCCCGACAACGAGCCTCGACGACGCCCCCGTCACTCCCTTTCACCGCAGGCTGGTCGCCGTCGCCATGGGCGGACCGTTCTGCGACGGCTATCTGCTCGGCGTCATGGGCGTCGCGCTCAGCCTGATCACCCCGGCCCTGAAGCTCGACACGCTGTGGAGCGGGCTCATCGCCGCTTCCGTGCTCGTCGGCGTCTTCCTCGGTGGCGCGATCTTCGGTCCGATCACCGACCGCGTGGGGCGCCACCTGATGTACGTGCTCAACCTCGCGGCGTTCGCGGTCCTTTCCGCCGCGCAGTTCTTCGTCACCGAGGCCTGGCAGCTGCTGGTGCTCAGGCTGCTCATCGGCATCGCCATCGGTGCCGACTACCCGATCGCCTCCGCTCTGACGACCGAGCTGGTGCCGCGTCGGATGCGTGGTCCCGCTTTGTCAGGTCTTGTGGTGGCCTGGTGGGTCGGCTACGGCCTGAGCTACTGGGTCGGCTGGGCGCTGCTCAACGTCGGCGACGACTCGTGGCGCTGGATGCTCGCCTCCGGAGCGATACCGGCCGTGATCTTCTTCTTCATGCGGACCGGGATACCCGAATCGCCCCGGTGGCTGGCCTCCCGCGGACGTGTGGAAGAGGCCCGGGAAGTCGTCCGCCGCCATCTCGGCCGGGACGTCAGCGCGGAGGAGTTGCTGTCCGAGGGTCAGGACCAGCGCGGCGGCTCGGGGCTGGGCAACCTGCTGGAGGTCTTCCGGCGCGGTTACGCCGTACCCGTGGTGTTCTGTTCACTGTTCTGGATCTGCCAGGTCGCACCGGCCTTCGCCGTCCGGTCCTTCCAGCCGCAGATGCTCGAATCCTTCGGCGTGACGGGAACGATCGGCGCCAGCGCGCTGATCACCACGATCGCCGTAGTCGGGACGGCAATCGGACTGCTCGTGGTCAACTGGATGGGCCGGCGCCCCCTGCTCATCAGCAGTTTCCTTTGCGTCGCCGTCTCACTGGTCGCCCTGATCGTGCTGCCGTCGCACCTCGCCATCCTGATCGTCGCCCTCTTCGCCGCCTTCCAGTTCTTCGAGGCTGCCGGCAGCGGACTGCAGTTCGTGTATCCCAGCGAGCTGTTCCCCACCGACCTGCGGGCCACCGGCGTCGGTATCGCCACCGCGATGAGCCGGGTCGGGTCGGCCTCCAGCACGTTCCTGCTGCCGATGGCCACCGCCGATCTGGGGGTCCGCGGGACGCTCGCCGTCGGCGCGGTGATCACCCTCATCGGTTTGCTGGTCTCGGTCTTCATGGCCCCTGAAACGAAACACCTCGGCCTGGTGGAAGCCAGCAGCCGCGCCTGAGCACCTTCTTCCCTCGTACTTCCCTCATTCCTGAAAGGACTTCCCATGCGCAAGGTCGTGTCGTTCGACTGCTACCGCACACTCATCAACTTCGACACCAAGAGCGCTACCCACGAGATCGTCAAGGACCGGCTGGCCGAGGCGGGTGTCGACGCCGAGCAGTTCCACCACGACGCGTACGTCATGCGGTTCCAGGGCGTCGTGGACGGATACCGGCCCTACCGCGAGGTCGTCCGCCGCACGCTGCGTTCCGTCATGCTGCTCCACGGACTGGAGTACCAGGACGAGGACGGCGACGCGCTGATCGAGGCCATCAAGAAGTTCCAGCCCTTCCGGGAAGTCCCCGAAGCGCTGCGCCGTCTGAAGAGCGCGTACGACATCGCGATCCTCTCCAACAGCGAGGACGACCTGATCACCTACGCCGTCGACGCTCTGGGCGTGGAGTTCGACTACGTCCTCACCGCCGAGCAGGCCGGCGCCTACAAGCCGTTGCCGGAGGCGTTCGAGTACCTGATGAAGGCCACAGAGCGCGGCCCCGAGGACATCATCCACGCCGCCCAAGGCTGGGAGTACGACATCATGCCGACCAAGCGGTACGCGGGCATGCGGCGGATCTGGGTGAACCGGTACGGCTTCCAGGGCTCGGACGCCTTCCAGCCGTACGAGGAGATCTCGGACCTCTCGGAACTGCCCGGCCTGCTCGGGGTCTGACAGGTCTGCCTCCTTCAGCCCCGCGCACCCAGCGAGAGGAACGCATGACCGCCAGAGCTGATCTTCCGGCGCCGATCAACGGCCGCATCGCCCACTGGTTCGCCGAGGTTCCGGAACCGCGCCCGTCACTGCCCGGCGACCGTGACGCGGACGTGTGCGTCATCGGCGCCGGACTGACCGGGCTGTGGACCGCGTACTACCTGAAACAGGCCGATCCCGCACTGCGGATCACCGTGCTGGAGGCCGAGTTCGCCGGATTCGGCGCTTCCGGCCGCAACGGAGGCTGGGCCTCCGGACTCGTCCCCGGGGCCCGCGACCGGCTGGCCGACCTCCGCGGCCGTTCCGCGGTGCTCGACTGGCAGAAGGCGATGAACGAGGCTGTGGACGAGGTGATCGCGGTCGCCGCCCGCGAGGGCATCGACGCCGACATCGTCAAGAGCGGCACCCTGCGCGTCGCACGCACCCCGGCTCAGGCGACGCGGCTGCGCCACAAGGTCGAGCAGGACCACCAGTGGGGAGTCACCGACTCCGTGCTGCTCAGCCCGGACGAGGCCGCCGAGCGCATCCGCATCGACGGGATGACGGCAGCAGCCTTCACCCCGCACTGCGCCCGGCTGCAACCGGCGGCCCTGGTGAGGGGCCTCGCCGACACCGTCGAACGACTGGGTGTCACGATCTACGAGAAGTCCCCGGTCAGCGTCATCGAGCCGGGACGCGCGCGCACCGTGCACGGCACCGTCAGCGCACCCGTCGTCCTCCGCGCCACCGAAGGGTTCACCGCCTCCCTCAGGGGCCTTCGGCGTGCCTGGCTGCCGATGAACAGCTCGATGCTCGTCACCGAACCGCTGACCGCACAGACCTGGCAGGAGATCGGCTGGGACGGCCGGGAGACGCTTGGCGACACTGCCCACGGCCATATGTACGCCCAGCGCACGGCGGACGACAGGATCGCGATCGGCGGGCGCGGAGTCCCCTATCGCTTCGGGTCCCGTACCGATGACGCCGGGCGGGTCAGCGAGCGCACCGTCACCCAGCTCATGCGCACGCTGGAGGGGATGCTGCCCCAGACGGCGGGGGCCCGCGTCGACCACACGTGGTGCGGGGTGCTCGCCGTGCCCCGCGACTGGTCCGCCACGGTCGGCCTGGACCGGGCCAGCGGGATCGGCTGGGCGGGCGGCTACGTCGGCCATGGCGTGACGTCAACCAACCTCGCCGCGCGCACCCTGACCGACCTGGTGCTCAAGAGGGACACGCGGCTCACGCGACTACCCTGGACGGGGCACGAGCCGGGACGTTGGGAGCCGGAGCCGTTCCGCTGGCTCGGGGTGCGTGGCCTGTATCTCGCCTACCGCCTCGCCGACCGGCACGAGGCGCGCGGGCGCACCCGCACCTCGCCCATCGCGACCGTCGCCGACCTCATCGCCCGGCGTCCTTGAGGACGAGTGCCGCCGGCTCCCGGAGACCTGGGCCGCTCGGAAACCAGACCGCCCGGAGACCTGGACGCCGACGGCATGCGGCCTGCGAAGATGAGGCATCCTGAGGGGAGCCCGGCGAGATGTCTTTGCTCACGGTTGGTGATGTCCTGCGACTTCCGGTCATCGTCGCAGGGCTGCCGCGGGTCCTGGCCGGAGAGGAGCAGCTCGCCGGCCCGGTCCGCTGGGTGCACGTCACCGAGCTGCTCGATCCGGCCTCGTTCCTCGAAGGCGGCGAGCTGGTCCTGACCACCCTTATGCCGCAGCCGAACGACCCGACCCGGCTGCGCGGTTACGTCGACCAGCTGGCGGACGTCGGCGCGGCCGGGCTCGTCGTCGAGCTGGGCCGCCGGTACCAGCAGGTGCCCTCCGATCTGGTCGCCGCCTGCCGCGCACGCGACCTGCCCCTGATCGTGCTCTCCCGCGGTATCCGGTTCATCGAGGTGACCCAGACCGTCCACGCGTTGATCTTGGACGCGCAGGGAGAACTGCTGCGGAAATCCCAGCAGGTGCACGAGATCTTCACCGGCTTGACGCTGCGCAGCGCGGCGCCCGAGGAACTCGTACGTACCGCGGCCGACCTGCTGGGTCATCCCGTGGTCCTGGAGAGCTTGCTGCACCACGCCGTCATCTCCTGCACGGCTGGTGGCTCGCCAGGGCAGGTTCTCGAAGCGTGGCCGCGCCGGTCGCGTGCGACGCCGACTCCCGACCATGCGGCGATCAGCGGCCCGGAAGACTGGCTCGTGGCCCCCGTCGAACACAACGGGCAGCGTTGGGGACGGCTGGTGGCCCTCCCCGACGCGTCCGGGCCCGCGAGACGCCCCGAGCACACGATGATCCTCCGGCGCGCTGCCACCGCCCTGACCCTGGCCAGACTGACCGGACACACCCGGTGGGACCGCGACGCCCACGCCTCGGTGCTGCTGGACCTGGTGCGCTGGAACTACTCCAGCCACACCGAAGCCCGCATCCGTATAGAGGCCCTCGGTATGCCGACGGTCAGCCACCGCCTCATCGCCGTCGTCATCGGGCACCGGCATGGCGCGGCCGACGAGGCCGTCCTCGACGACCCGCTCGCCGAACAGCTGCGCAGCGCCGGTATCCGCGCGCTGGTGGGCCGCATCTCTCCCGACCGCACCGGTGTCCTCCTCGCACTCGCCCGATCCAGCGCGTGGCAGCCCGCCGTGGACCGCGTGGGGCGGCTCACCGGGGAGATTCTCGGTGCGGAAGCCGTCGTCGCGGTCGGCCCCGGAGTGACCGAACTCGACCAGGTGGCACGGTCTTTCCGGGAAGCGGAGGAAGTCGCCGACGCCATCGGCCCCGCAACCCCCCACCGGCCGTACCACGTGCCGTCGGACATCGGACTGCCTGAGCTGCTGCACGCCCTGCGCGACGACGTCCGCATGCAGAAGTACGTCGAGCGACAGTTGGGCCGGCTCCTCCGCCACGACGAGCTCCACGCCGGCGACCTGCTGACCGCCCTGCGCCACTACCTCGCCGCCGCGGGCAACAAGTCGATCGCCGCGAAACAGCTCAACGTGTCACGGCAAGCCTTCTACCACCGCCTGAACACCATCGAACGCCTCCTCGGCTGCAACCTCGAATCCGGCGTCCAGCGCACCCAACTGCACGTCGCCGTCCTCGCCCTGACCTCCCTGACCACGGCCGACGAAGGCCAGGCGGAATCCGCCGGCGGCACTCAGCCGGTCCCCGGCGCCGATGTGACGGGCGCACCCTCGGCGTGAACACCCCGCATGCGGGGCCGCCGAGGGTCGGCTCGCCGGATCAGACCAGCGGCCACAGCGCTGTGGTGAGGACGAAGCCCGCGCATCCCATGACCGTCGTCAGGACCGTCCATGTGCGCAGTCCCGCCGCCACGTCGAGACCGGCGAGCTTGGTGAACATCCAGTACCCCGCGTCGTTGATGTGGGACAGCGCGAGAGCGCCCGCGCCCATCGCCAGGGCCACCAGCGACAGCTGACCGGTGGACAGGTCGGCGCGGTCCAGCAGCGGGGTGAGGATGCCGGCGGTGGTGATGAGGGCGACGGTCGCCGACCCTTGGGCGGCCCGCAGGGCGAGGGACGTCATGAAGGCGAGTAGCAGCGCGGGCAGGCCGGTGCTCTCCAGGACGTCGGCGATCGCGTTGCCGATACCGCTGGCGACCAGGACCTTGCCGAAGACACCGCCCGCGCCCGCGACCAGGATCACCATCGCGACGGGCGGTAGCGCGGAGCCCATGACCTCGGCGATGTGCGCGCGGTTCCAGCCGCGGCGGGCGCCCAGGAAATAGCCGCACAGGGCGACGTCGATGAGCAGTGCCACCATCGGGGCGCCGAGGACGGTGAGTACGGCGCGCAGGGTGGAGCCTTCGGTGAGCGTGTTCTGGCCGATGGTGCCGATGAGGATCAGCAGGATCGGGGTGACGATCAGCGTCAGGACCATGCCGAAGGACGGCGGCCGGACGTCGGTGCCCGCGGTGGCGGGCTTGGTCAGCACGGTGGTCGCTCGGCCGCCGTCGCCCGACGTCCCGTCGCCCGACGTTCCCCCGGTCGGCGTGCCGCCGGCTGTGTCCGTCGGACCAGGCGTGCCCTCGCCGGTGTCCGTCGGACCGGGCGTGCCCTCGCCGGTGTCCGGTTCGCCGTACACCTCGGCGTACACCGCCGGGTCCATCGGGTACTCGCGGCGGGTGAGGCGACGGGAGACGAGGTAGCCGAGCAGGACGACGACGGCAGTGACGGGGATGCCCATCAGCAGCACCAGGCCCTGGCTGGCGCCGATCGCCTCGGCGACTGCTACGGCACCGGGGTGCGGCGGCAGGAAGGCGTGCACGGTCAGCATCGCGGCACCCATCGGCAGCGCGTAGATCAGCAGCGGCTTACGGGAGGCGCGGGCGACTCCGTACGCGATCGGCATCAGGATGATCAGGCCGACCTCGAAGAAGACCGGGATGCCGAGGACGAACCCGGCGACGGTCAGGGCGAGCGGGGTGCGGCGGGAGCCGAACTTGTCGATGAGGGAGTGCGCGAACGCGTGGGCTCCGCCGGAGAGTTCGATGATCCGCCCGATCATCGCGCCCAGCGCGATGATGGTGGCGATGTGGCCCAGGGTAGCGCCCATGCCCTCTTCGATGGTCTTCACCAGGTCGGCGGCGGGTACGCCCGCGGCCAGCGCGACGCCGATGCTGACGACGACGAGGGCGACGAAGGGCTGGACCTTGGCTCTGAGAATGAGCAGGAGCAGGGCCGCGACACCGGCGACCGCGATGGTCAGGAGAGCGGTGTGGCTCATCGTCCTTCTCCTTCCGGGGACTTGGGGGAGAGGACGGTGACGACGGAGGAGTCATCGTGGGTGCCGAGCCCGGCGTGCTCGCCGAGCAGGTAGAGCTGTTCGGCCGCGGCGGCCAAGGGGACCGGGACGTGGGCGTCCTTGGCGATGCCGGTGACGATGCCCATGTCCTTGACGAAGATGTCGAGCCGCGACTTGACCTCGGGATCGGGGCCGTCGTCGTACGTCTGGACCATGCGCGGCCCGCGGTCGGCGAACATGAAGGAACCGGCGGCGCCGTGCTTGAGGCTGTCCACGACCGTACCCGGGTCGAGCCCGAGGCCGCGGGCGAGCGCGATCGCCTCGGCCGCTGCCGCGATGTGCACGCCGGCCAGCAGCTGGTTGACGGCCTTCATCGCCTGCCCGTCGCCCGGGCGCGGGCCGACGACCGTGAGTGTGGAGGCAAGCAGATCGAGTACCGGCCGTGCCGTCTTCAGTGCCACTTCCTCGGCGCCGACGACGATCAGCAGTTCGCCGTTGCCGGCTCGCACCGGGCCACCGCTGACCGGCGCGTCCACGGTCAGCACACCGCGCTCGGCCAGCCGCAGTGCGGTGGTGCGCGCCGCCTCGGGGCCGACGGTGCTGGTGAGGATCACCACCGCGCCGGCGCGTAGGGTTTCGGCGGCGCCGCTCTCACCGAAGAGCGCGCCCTCGACCTGCAACTGGTCGCGTACGGCGAGCACGGTGACGTCGGCGTCACGGGCGGCCTCGGCCGGGGACGCGGCGTCGTGGGCGCCCTCGGCGGCCAGCGCGTACCGCCTGTCGGCGGCGATGTCGTATACGGAGACGGGCAGTTCGCCGGCCAGGCGGCGCGCCATGGGGAGTCCCATAGCGCCCAGACCGATGACGGCCGTGCGGGGACGGGGGTGGGGAGACATCTTTGTCCTCCTGGGGAGAAAGAGGAGAGGAGCGGGCCGGCTGCCGAGGGTGCGAAAGCCCTGGCAGGGCCCAGGCAAGGAGAAGGGGGTGCGCGCAAGCCGCGGCCCGTGCGAGGGGATGGCGCAGGGCCCAGGCGGCGCTCGGGCGGCTCGCGAAGTGGTGCGATGCGGCGGGCCGTCGTACGACGGTCACGTGCGGTGCCGCAGTGTGGAGCGGCTTGCCGTCAGCAGGGCCGGGTTAAGGTCACGCGTTTCCTCCCTCGGCGCGGGGGCTCAGGCGAGCGATGATCTCCAGGGCGGCGTCGCGGACCGCGTCGCGGCCCGCTGCCCACAGGGAGACGACGTCGGAGCCGGGCAGTGCGTCCGGGAGAGTCGCGCGGACGGCCTCCAGACAGGCGCGGCGCAGTTCGGCGTTGACGTTGACCTTGGCGACGCCACGCGCGAGGGCGCCGTGCAGCTCCTCGACGGGCAGACCGCTGGCGCCGTGCAGGACGAGCGGGACGGGCACGGCCTCGTGGATCGCGGCCAGCCGCTCCAGATCGAGGCGGACCGGGTCCTTGGTGAAGCCATGGACGTTGCCGACGGCGACGGCGAGCGCGTCCACGCCCGTCGCAGCCACGAACTCGGCCGCCTGCTCCGGATCGGTCATCGCCGCGCTCCGCGCGACGGCGTCGGTGGAGACGTCCTCGTCGCCCGGCAGGGCACCGAGTTCGGCCTCCGCCCAGGCGCCGTGGTCACGAGCCCGCCGTACCGCCTCCTTCGTCAGAGCGATGTTCTCGGCGAACGGCAGGTGGGAGCCGTCGACCATGATGGAGGTGTAGCCCGCCTCCAGGCAGGCCGTGATCTCGTCCAGGTCCCGGCTGTGGTCGAGGTGCACACCGAGTCGGGCGGCGGAGTGTGCGGCTGCGTCCAGCGCCAGCCGCATCAGGGCCTGTCGCCCGGCGTGCTTGAAGGGGCTGGAGCCCGCCTGGATGAGGACCGGCCGTCCGGCGGTCTCGGCGGCGGCCACGATGCCCTGGACCGTCTCCAGGTTGTAGGCGACGAACCCGGGCAGCGCCTGTCCGGCGTGCGCGGCCTGCTTGAGGGCGTCGGTTCCGTGCAGCAGCATCACGCGCTCCTGAGCAGGTCGAGGGCGTCGGCGAGGGCTTCGGCGCCGCCGACGTTCCCGGCGAAGACGATGTACGGGATGCCGGCGGCGGGGCCGTCCACGGGCTCCCAGAGCGAGACGATGCCGGGCAGCAGCGTGCCGCGGGCCCAGGCACGGCGGATCTCCAGGCCGTGGGTGGCGGTGTCGCTGGAGGTGATGCCTCCCTTGGCGACGACGAAGGCGGGCCGGCGGGTGGCGTTGACCCGGCGCACTGTTTCCACGAGCGCGGCGGAGACCCGGCGGGAGATCGCCAGACTGTCGTCCGCGTCGGCACCCGTCACCAGGGTGCGAGAAGTGCTGATCACGGCATCCGCGGAGTCCAGCGCGCCGGCCGCCGCGGATGCGACCTCGGAGATGTGGGCGTCACACCGCTCCTCGTCGAGCAGGAGCGCCACCTCCAGTTCGTACTCGGCGATCCCGCCCCGCTCCCGCAGCCGGTCCAACTGCCGTGTCGTGAGGGAGACATGAGACCCTACGGCGATCAGCCCGTGCGGCGCGTCCCCGCGCGGTCGGCGCAGTTCCGCCGGGGTGAGCGGTGCCCGCCCGGCCTGTCCGGAGCGGGCTCTGACGAAGGAGGGCCCGACCCGGTACAGCAGCCGCGTGCCGTTCTCCTCCGCCTCCGCGAGGGCCAGGGCCAGCACCCGCAGATCGTCGTCGCATACCGCATCGACCACGGCCGTCCGTCCGCCGTGCAGCGAGGACAGCAGCCGCGCCGTGTGCGCCGGGCCGCCGCCCCGCAGGTCGTCGAGGGTGATGCGCAGGACCTCGTCCGCGGGCACGAGTCCGCCTGTCTTCTCCTCGACCCACTCGGGCAGTGAGGAGCTGCGGTAGCCGAAGGTCGCGTCGCGGGCGAACTCGCTCTCGCCGACCGGCAGCAGCCCGGCGGCCGTCCGCATCCAGTGGCGGGAGCCGACGGTCAGTCGGCCCGCCTCGATGTAGGCGGGGACAAGCACCACGCCGTCGGGAGGGCCGACGCCCAGCTCGGTGAGTTCCTCGGCGAGGATGTCCGTCTCCAGCGGGAAGTGGCCGCGCAGGGTCGAGTCGCTGCGGCTGGCCAGGACGTAACCGGTGCCCTCGGCCGCCGACGCCGCGTGCAGGGCGCGGACCACCTCGCGGTTGCGGGCGGCGGCGTCCTCGGGGAACAGGCTGCGGGTGTTGGTGAGGACGAAGAAGACGGAACTGTCCTGGCGCAGTGCCCAGCGCAGGTCGTCCACCGTCCAGGACGTCAGGACCGGGACGTCGGCGACCGTCTGGGTGCCGGTCGGGTCGTCGTCGAGGACGACGAGACGCGGACCGCCTGATATGCGGGCCGCCACGTCTGCGGCGCTGACCTCGCGGACCGGGGGGAGCCCTTCCAGTACCGCGGCCTCAGGGACGGGCCGCGTCTGGGCATGGAGGGGTAGGGACATGGCGATTTCCTGGTTCGTGCGGGGGAGTCGAGCGGGGAGGGTCAGCCGAGGTCGCGCTTGATCACGTGGGTGCGCAGGTCGTCGGCGGTCTGGTTCATGTGGCCGTCCATGGCGGCTCGGGCGGCCTCGGGGCTGCCGGACTCCAGCGCGGCGAGCACCGCCTCGTGGTGCGCGATGGCGTTCGTACGGATCTCGGGGAAGGCCGAGGTCTCCCGGCGTCCTTCGACGAGCAGCGGACCGAACGGCTCGAAGAGCAGCGGGACGAACAGGTTGCCCGTCGCCCGCATCACCGTGTCGTGGAAGTCGATGTCGGCCTGCACGAACTGCTCCGTGTCGCCCGCGTCGGCCGCCTCGCGCATGACCGCCAGGTGCTGGCGCAGCGCCTCCAAGTCCTCCTCGGTGCGGCGGGAGGCGGCCAGCTCGCACGCGCCGTCCTCGATGAGCCGTCGTGCCTCGATCAGTCGTTCCGACAGGGCGCCGCTCGACGTACGCGAGGCCGCCCGCACCACCGGCTCCAGGGCGGTCCACCGATCCGGCGGGTTGATGTAGGTGCCCCGGCCGCGTACCACCCTGACGACGTTCTGCGCGCGCAGCTGCTTGACCGCCTCGCGCACGGTCAGGCGGCTGACCCCGCCCTGCTCCGAGAGTTCTCCCTCGGGCGGGAGAGCGGAGTCCGGCGGGTACTGGCCGTCGATGATCGCGGTGAGCAGCTGCTCGGCAAGGTCGTCCGAGAGCGACATGGCGGGAACCTCTTCGTCCGGTGATCACATCTGACGTCAGACATCTGATGTCTGTCGAGAATGACATCGGAGGAAAGAGGCGTCAATACCTCGGTGGCAGCGAATCAGAGACCATGCACGCGGGCGCCGTCCAGTCACCGACGACCCGCTTTGTGCGACGTCGACCACGACACGGAGCGCGCCCAACGGCCGCCATGGTCCAGCGGCGGCGGCTCCGGTGGGGCCCGGTGCGGCCGGAGCCGCCGGCGGTCCGGCGGCTCCGTGGAACAGCGCGGCCGTGCTCGGCTGTCACGGCATCCACCAGCTCGGGCGCCACATCTTCGTCAGTACGCCGACCCGCTGAGCAGGCACAGCACAACCAGCGCCCCGGCCGGGGGAGATATGGCTATGCGACGACCGCGGTGGCTTCGACCTCGACCAGGAGGTCCGGTTCCCCCAGTGCCGCAACGCCCAGCAGGGTGATCGGCTTGACCGGGTCGATGCCAAGCTTCGCCGCCGCATGGCCCACCCCCTCACCCAGCAGTGGCATCTTCTCGGGACTCCAGTCGACGACGTAGATGGTCAGCTTCGCCACGTCGTCGAAGGAGCTGCCGATCCCGGCCAGAGCGGTGGCCACATTGAGATAGCACTGCTCGACCTGTGCAGCGAAGTCTCCTTCGCCGACGGGCCGGCCGTCGGCGTCGCGGGCGACCTGCCCTGCAAGGAACACCAGCTTCGATCCGGTGGCGACCGACAGTTGCCGGTAGACCTCGGGCTTCGGCAGCCCCTCGGGGTTGATGAGCGTCACAGGCATGAACGGTCTCTTCCTCTTGGCGTCAGGCAGCAAGATCAGCACTCCGCATGAAAGCATAGCGATGCTATGTATTGTGGGGCCATGGTGAGGACGAAAGATCCAGCGGTCCGCTCCCTGCTGCTCGACCGAGCCGCTCAGATGCTGCGGACGAGGCAACCGGTCACGCTTCGCACCCTGGTCGCCGGAACCGGCGTGTCAACGATGGCCGTCTACACCTACTTCGGCGGCATGGACGGCCTGTGGAAGGCACTGCGACAGGAAGGCTTCATCCGCCTGACCGCCAAACTCACAGCCGTCGAGATGTCCGAGGACCCGGTACGAGACCTCGCGGCCTTGGGGGCCGCCTACCTGTCCAACGCCTTGGAGAGCCCCGATCTCTACCGCGTCATGTTCGACGCGGGCTTCGACCTCGAAGACACCGACGCCGCTGACGAAACCCTGCACTGCCTCGTCCGCGCCATCGAACGGGCCAAGACGAGCGGCCGCTTCCACGGCGAGGTCGACCCGCTGGAACTGGCGACCCAGAGCTGGACCATCGGACACGGACTCGCCTCACTCGTCGCCACAGGTCCCCTGCCGCACCACGCACGCGCTCACGGCGTTCCCATGCTGACCGCGCTGTTCACCAGCGCAGGCGACGAACCCGCCCGATGCCGCCGGTCGGTCGAGCACGGCTGGGGACAGACAGCCCCAGCCGGGTTCAGCTCTCGTGATCGGGGAGAAAGGCCCTGACGCGACTGCGGCCTTCCCCAGGGGCGGTCACGCGGTGGCACCGTGTCCGCATGCCGGGACGGTGCCGGTGCGCAGGAATGGAGGTGCGGCGGAGTCGGGTTACCGGTGCGCACAGCACGCACCGGAGAGGAAACCGATCGATGACGCAGTCGAAGGAGCGGTCGCGGGGGACGGCCCAAGGGCCGCAGCAGGGGCGGCCGGACGGGGAGGGCGACCGGCCGCCCCGGCGGTCGGGCAGGCAGCTGCTGGCGGCCTCGGTCGGGAACGGCGTCGAGTGGTACGACTGGTTCGCGTACTCGTTCCTCGCCACCTACATCGCGGACGAGATCTTCCCCAAGGGGACGGGCAATTCGCTGGTTCCGCTGCTGTCCACCTTCGCTGTCTTCGCCGTCGGCTTCTTCATGCGGCCGGTGGGCGGGTTGCTGTTGGGGGCGGTCGCCGACCGGGCCGGGCGGCGGGCTGCGCTGACGCTGACGATTCTGCTCATGGGCGGCAGCAGCCTGCTGGTGGCGGTCACCCCGACCTACGCGCTCGCCGGGGTGTTCGGACCGGTGGTGCTGGTGATCGCCCGGCTCGTGCAAGGGCTGTCTGTGGGTGGGGAGTTCGCCGCCTCGACGACCTTCCTGGTGGAGTCGGCAGGACCGGGCCGGCGCGGACTGTTCTCCAGCTTCCAGTACGTGTCGACGACGGCGGGCCAGTTGGCCGCCTCCGGTGTCGCCGCGCTGTTCGTCTCCACGCTGGACGACGGACAGATGCACCAGTGGGGCTGGCGGGCCCCGTTCGTGGTCGGGGCGCTGTTGAGCCTGGCCGGCTTCTGGGTGCGGCGCGGGGCGCAGGAGACGCGGAGCGAGAAGCACGCCGACGGACCGCGTCCCGGGCTCTTCGACGCGCTGCGCAGCCATCCCCGCGAGTCCCTGCTGATCGTCGGCATCACAGCCGGCGGGACGATCGCCTACTACGTCTGGACCTCGTACCTGCCGACCTACGCGCAGGTCAACGCCGGTCTCGACAAGGGGGATGCGCTCGTTGTCGGCACGATCTCGCTGGTGTTCTTCATGCTGCTCCAGCCGCTGGGTGGGCTGCTGTCCGACCGGGTGGGCCGCAAACCACTGCTGCTGGCCTTCGCGATCGGGTTCGCCGTGCTGTGCGTTCCGCTGCTGCACGCGGTCAGCGACTCCTACGTCTCGCTGCTGCTGGTGCAGTGCGCCGGCATGGTGTTGCTCACGGGCTACACGGCGATCGCGGCGGCGGTGAACGCCGAGGTTTTCCCGGCCCGGGTGCGCGCCGCGGGCATCGGCTTCCCCTACTCGCTGGCCGTGGCCCTCTTCGGCGGCACCGCACCCTACGTCGGCACCCTCCTCGCGGAGCTGGAGGTGCCGGACGCCTTCCCGTGGTACGTGTCCGTGCTGTGCCTGCTCTCCGCGCTGGTATATCTGCGGCTGCCGGAGCGGGCCAAGGAGGACCTCGACCGGTGATCGATGGGTGGACGCGTGCTTGTGAGCCCTTGAGGAGCCGCGCGGGCCGGTACGGCTCCAGGGCTGGTGCGGCCCCGGCGCCCTCGCGCTCCAGGCCGATGACGTGGGCGGCACTGCCGGTGCGGATGCCGGCGCCGGCGTCCCGCAGATGTTCGAGCAGAGCGGTGACGAGCCGCTCGGTGAGCAGACCGCCCACGGGGCCGTCCGGGTCGGCGCCGATCCGCCACATATGAGAACGTCACTTGATGGGCTTCGACTTGAACTGCGTGTTCACGCTGGACGCCAATGTGTTCTCGCTCTTTGACACGGTGATTCCCGGAGGCTCGGGCCACGCCTTGCGAACGTGTGGGCCCGGCCTGCCGGACGGCTGGGTGCTGCCCGACCCGTGGGAGCTGGAGTACGGGGTCGACGGTCAACTCACAGCGAGCCCCTCTGCATTGGAACCAGCTGACCTGGGCGCCTGGCGAGCAGCGGCCGCCATCCCGAGCGAAGCTGACCCGCTGGACGCCTTCGATGAGACGGACTTCCGCCTGGGATCGTTCCTCAGCTTGGCCGCCCCGGTCCTGCTCATCAGCGACAGCACCTTCGGCGGTGTTCTCGGCCATGAACACGCCGCCCTGTTGGTGAACGGCAGGCTGATCGCGGCCTGCGGTGTCAACTACATCGCCAAGGCGGCCTTTCGGCTGGACGACGGCATCTACAACACCGTGCCGCCGGAGGAGATCGCCCCCGTCACGCAGTGCGCCGCGGCGCTTGACATCCGTTTCAGCGGGAGATGCCTCTTCGACGGGTACCTCCCGCGCGAGGCCCACAGGGAAGGCGACCCGTGCCGGAAGACATGGTCAACTGCCGCACCACGCATCGCTGACGGCTGGCATCGTCATTTCCCCTTCCTGACACCATGAGCGCCGCAGAATGACCGAGGCATTGCTGCGCGACGTAGCACGCGTCGGCTCCGGTGGGCGGCCCGGCTGCATCACCCGTCTCCAGCCCGCCGCCGAGGCTTACCAGTCCTGATTTTCTGGCCGCCCTCGACCCCTTTCCAAGATCGACGCGTACTCGGCGTCGATAACGTTGTCATCGCTCTTGCCGGTAAGTTTCGGTCGAAGCGTTGACTGGTTTCAGCCAGATGTCTACGGTGCTGTCCACTCAACTGAACGGCGTTCATGAATATGAATGCTCCTCCCAGGGACGGCACCGCTTGATGAACCTCCAAGGACTCCTCTTCTTCCCCGTGACGCCGTTCGACAACGACGGCGAAGTCGCCGAGAAGCAGCTGGCGGACCACGTCGCACGCGGCGTCACAGCCGGGGCCGGCGGTGTGTTCGTGGCCTGCGGAACCGGTGAGTTCCACGCGCTCACCTCGGCCGAGGTGGAGACCTGCGCCGCTGTGGCTGTGCAGACCGTCGCGGGAGCCGTACCCGTCCTCGCGGGGGCGGGTGGCCCGGTGGCGCAGGCTGTCGACCAGGTACGACGGATCGAGCGGGCAGGCGCGGACGGTGTGCTGCTCATGCCGCCTTACCTGGTCGGAGGCTCGCAGCAGGGGCTGATCGATTACGTGTCGACGGTGGCCGCGGCCGGCGACCTGCCGGTCATCGTCTATCAGCGGGCCACTGTCGTCTTCGAACCGTGGGCGGTCGCGGCCCTGGCCTCGGTCCCCAATGTGATCGGGCTCAAGGATGGGCTGGGTGACATCGAGCGCATGCACAGGATCGTCCGCCGCGTCGAGTCGACGTGGCCCGGGTTCCAGTTCTTCAACGGACTGCCGACCGCCGAGATGACCATGCACGCCTACCGAGGGCTGGGAGTATCGCTGTACTCCTCGGCTGTCTTCGCCTTCGCTCCCGAAGTCGCCACCACGTTCCACCGGGCTCTCAGCACCGGTGACGACGTCACGGCGCATCACCTCATCGACGACTTCTTCGCGCCTCTGGTGGAGCTGCGTGACGAGGTCCCAGGCTATGCGGTCTCCCTCGTCAAGGCCGCTGTGCGGATGCGAGGGCTGGACGTCGGTGGGGTGCGGCCCCCGCTGGTCGACCCGCTGCCGGAGCACGCGGAGCGGCTCGGGGATCTCCTGGAGCGTGGACTGCGCGCAGTGGGTGCTGCCGTATGAGGATCCAGGACCTGATCATCACCCCCATCGCCTTCCGGGACCCGCCGCTCCTCAACTCCACCGGGGTGCACGAGCCGCTGGCGCTGCGCTGCGTCGTGCAGCTCCGGGTCGAGGGCAATGTGACCGGGCTGGGGGAGTGCCACGGCGACCGGCGGTTGCTGGAACGGCTGGCGGCCGCCGGGGAAGCCGTCCGGGGCATGAGCGTATTCGCCACCACCCGGATCGCCGCGGCCGTCGAGGCCGCCGTGGGGTCGCTTCGGCCGGACGCACTGGGAGCAGTTGTATCGCCGATCGAGGTCGCGTGCCTGGATGCCCAGGGCAAGATCACCGGGCAGCCGGTCAGCGAGCTGCTGGGCGGTGCGGTACGCGACGCCGTTCCCTACAGCGGCTACCTGTTCTACAAGTGGGCGGGCCATCCACCCGCCGACGGCTCACCCGCCATCCCCGACGCGTGGGGAGAGGCACTGGACGCGGAGGGCATCGTCGCCCAGGCACGCCGCATGATCCAGCACTACGGCTTCAGGTCCCTGAAGCTCAAGGGAGGGGTGCTGCCGCCCGAGGAGGAGATCGCCACCATCAGGCGGCTCGCCCAGGAGTTCCCCGGCGTTCCGCTCCGTCTGGACCCGAACTGTGCCTGGACTCCAGGGACCGCGCACATGGTGGCCCGCCAGCTCGACGGTGTACTGGAATACCTGGAGGACCCCACCGGGGGAGTCGAGGGCATGGCCGAGGTCGCCGACAAGGCGCCCATGCCCCTCGCCACCAACATGTGCGTCGTGTCCTTCGACACCGTTCCCGCCGCCGTACGACGTGACGCCGTGCAGGTCGTGCTCAGCGACCACCACACCTGGGGCGGTCTACGCCGTACCCATGAACTGGGCACACTGTGCTCGACGTTCGGTATCGGGCTCTCGATGCACTCCAACTCGCACCTCGGGATCAGCCTCGCCGCGATGACCCACGTCGCGGCGGCTTCCCCGCACCTGACGTACGCCTGCGACACCCACTACCCGTGGAACGCCGAGGACGACGTCGTCAAACCGGGCGTGCTGCGGTTCGTCGACGGCAGCGTGCCCGTACCCACCGGCCCCGGCCTCGGCGTTGAACTCGACCATGAGGTGCTCGACCGGCTGCACCGGAACTACCGGGAAGCGGCCCGCGACCGCAGGGACGACACCGGATACCTGCGACGTTTCCAACCCGATTTCGATCCCGCCTTGCCCCGGTGGTGACGCACACCGGCCCGTGAGGCCGGCACCGAAAACCCACCCTCCTTCTCACGCATCACCGATAGCGAAAGGAGGTCAGGATGCCCACCGCACTGAGTCGTCGGCGTTTCCTGGCCCTCACCGGCGCCGGCATCACCGCGCCGGCCCTCTCCGCCTGCGGCGTGCTGGGCGCAGGCTCCACCGCCGACGGCCTGTCCGTGCATTCCCAGCTGGGCGGCAACGCCCCCGGAGCGCCCGCCTGGAACGAGGCCGTGAAGCTGTTCCGGCAGCGCAACCCCGACCTGCCCCTCACGGCGCTCGAGAACGGTGACGATCTGCAACAGGTCTACGAGACCTCCAAGCTGGCGGGCAAGGAGGCCGACGTCGTCATCACCAACCTCTACGACAAGTCGCTGGCCTGGACGGACCTCGGCGCGACCGTGCCCGTCGGGGAGTACATGGACCGCTGGGGGCTGCGGGACCGGGTGAATCCCTCGTCCCTGGCCGAGTGGACGGACCAGAAGGGGCGACTGTGCGGCTTCCCGTACGTCCGCACGAACTGGCCTGTCGTCTTCAACGAGGCGCTGCTGCGCCGGGCGGGCGTCGACGAGGTCCCCACCACGGTCGACGCGCTCATCGCCGCGGCCGGGAAGCTGCGGAGCCGGGGGATCGGCGCGGTCACCGTCGGCGGCAACGACTGGAGCGGACAGAAGCTGTTCCTGCAGATCGTCCAGACCTATCTGAAGCCGGACGAGGCGAAGGAAGTGCTGGCCAGTGGTGACTTCAGCGGCTCCGCCGGTGCCCGGCAGGGCATCGAGCACTTCGTCGAACTGCGCAAGGCAGGTGTCTTCGTCGAGAACGTCCGCGGCCTGTCGGCCGACCTGATGACCACGCAGATCGGCACGGAGAAGGCCGCCGTGGCCTCGATGCTGTCGTCGGTACTCGGCGAGGTACCGGACGAGGCGGCCGGGCACATCCGCGTCGGGGGCTGGCCGGTGCCCGAGGACTCGGTACACCCGAAGCCCACGGTCATGCGGGTGAACGGGGCGCACGGGATCTGGGTCAGCCCCAACGGCAGGAAGAAACCGGACCGCGTCGAGAGGTTCGTGCGCTTCATGTACAGCCCCGAGGTGGTGTCGACGTTCGTCGGCCACGGGCGGGACCTGGCCCTCAGCACCAGCACGACCAGCGCCCGCTTCCCCTTGGTCGCAGCCGCGCAACGCCTCACCGACAACGATGTCAGCGAGATCGTCTGCCCGGACACCTACGTCCCCTCCGCCGCCAACTTGGCCGTCATCCAGGCCACAGGCGCGGCGTTCGACCGGGACTCCGGTGCTCGTCAGGTGCGGACGGCCCTGGAGAAGGCATACCGCGGCGTCCGCGCCTGAATCCGCCGCCCAGCGCGCCCCTTTTCCGTTGGAGGAAACCTTGTCGTCGATACCCGTGACACATGCCGCGCCGGCCGCCGGCGTCTCATCCGCGCCACCACCGCCGGCTGCCCCGCGCAGACCCGCCCGGCGCAGGCCCGCCAAGGGCGGCGGCACCACCTGGCTCGCCGTGCCCGCCCTTGCCTGGTACCTGATCTTCATGATCGGCCCAGTGCTGGCCATCTTCGTCATCGCCGCGCTGCGCTGGCCCGGCACGCTCCAGCCACGCAGCTTCGCCGGGCTGGAGAACTTCCGTACCGTGCTGGCGGATGCGGCCTTCCGCGACGCCCTGGGCAACACCGCTCAGCAACTCCTCGTCGCCATCCCGGTGATGATCGTCAGCGCGTACATGCTGGCCTACTACGTCGCGCAGAAACCACCCGGCCACCGGGTGCTGCGGTATCTGCTGTTCATCCCCGGCCTCATCTCCACCCCCGCCAAGGCCATGTTCTTCTACGCCGCGCTGTCACCGGACGGACTGCTCAACTCCGTACTCGGCGGCATCGGCCTCGGCGGAGTGACCAAGGTGTGGCTCGCGGAGCCCGGCAGCGCGCTGTACGGCATCATCGCCATGGACATCTGGGCCGGCATCGGCTTCACCGCCGTTCTCATCGCCGCACGGCTCGGCAGCGTCAGCGAGGAGATCTCCGAAGCGGCGCAACTCGACGGGGCGGGACACTGGCGCACCATGTGGCAGATCCACTTCCCGGTGATCCGCGACTACATCGGCGTGGTCACCATGCTCCAGTTCCTGTGGACCCTCTTCGGCTCCGCACAGAACGTCCTGTTGCTGACCCAAGGAGGCCCGGGGACCTCGTCGACGACCCTGTCGTATCTCGTCTACCAGAAGGCATTCATCGAGGCCGACCTCGGCTACAGCCAGGCCGTCGGTGTCGTCCTCTTCGCCATCGGCCTCGCGGGCATGCTGCTGATCCGCCGGCTGCTGCGCCAGAACTACTGAGGAGCCGGTCACATGAACAAGTACTCCCGCCCCGGATGGCTCTGCGCGCACATTCTGGCCTGGGGCTACACCGCCCTTCTGGTCGTTCCCCTCTACTACTTCCTGGTCTCGTCCTTCAAGGACAACAACGGCATCTTCGACTCACCCCTCGCGCTGCCGGACTCCTTCAGCTTCGACAACTACTCCCGCTCGTGGGAGATGGCACAGCTCGGCCCCGCCATCATCAACTCGGTCCTCGTCACCACCGGCGGTTTGCTGCTGACCCTGTTCCTGGCGCTTCCCGCCTCATTCGTCCTCGCCCGGAGCACCGGACGACTGGGCCGTGTCGTGGAAACGGTCTTCTCCCTGGGTTTCCTCGTGCCCACGTTCGCCGCGCTGTTCCCCACCTTCTTGCTTTCCGCCGCCACCGGACTCTTCCACACCCGGACCTTCATGGTGCTGTTCCTGCCGGCCACCGCTCTGCCGCTCTCCGTGGTCCTGCTGACCCAGTTCATGCGCACCATTCCGCGTGAACTGGAGGAAGCGGCACGCATGGACGGAGCGGGCAGTCTGGCCGTCCTGCGCCAGATCTACGCGCCGATCTGCCTGCCGGGCATCGCCGCGGTCGCCCTGCTGAACTTCCTCAACTTCTGGAACGAGTACCTCTACTCGCTGATCATCATCGGCCCCGACCCGGACCAGCGCACCATCCAGCTCGCGCTGCCCACCCTCATCTCCACCTCGGGAACGCAGTACGGGGTTCTTACGGCGGGCACCGTGCTCACCCTTGTGCCGGTCTATCTGGTCTACACCGTCCTGCAGAAGCGTATGCAGGCCGCGCTGGTCAGCGGAGCGGTGAAGATGTAGCCCTGGTCGAGGCACCTCCATGGTGGGAGAGGCAGTCACAACGCCACGGCCAGGAACCCCAGCGCATAGGTGAGCGAGAAGATCAGCGGCACCCACTGCTCGACGTGGGTCAGTGGCAGATACTGGCGCCAGTCCCTGCCTTCCCCCAGCGCCTGCCACTCCGCCCGCGAATAGGCGAACGCAGGAAGCCGTTCCTCGAGGGCGCCTATGACGGCGAACTTCGCGGCGTTGAGCTGCCGGTAGGAGCGGATGATCACGAACCAGGCGGCGCACTGCGTGATCAGTACGACCAGGGCGCCGACGAGCATCCACACAGGCGCGCGCCCGACGTTGTCGCTCAACCCGGCCGCACCGGCGGCGATCAGACTGTTGAGGGAGAGGAAGAAGGTGTTGGTCAGGCTCCGCCGTGAGCTGACCCGGTCGGCCATCTCCACACAGAGTTTGTACTGCTCGAGGACCGCGGCCTGGTACTGCTCGTTCCCCGAGGCGTACGTGGACGGTTTGACGGAGGAGTTCCAAAGGGAGTCCGGGAGCGAAGGCATGACAGGAGCTTGGCCGAAAGCCCTGGCGATGTCAGGGGGGCGGAGAGGCATCGGGGAAGGAGGGGAACGGCGAAGGCGGCCCGCCGTCCCCGTTGCCTGTCAGATGCTCGAAGCCATCAAGCAGGAGCGGCCCCGTGCCGACCAGGAAGAAAACGGCGGCCGCGAGCACGCAGAACTGGAACACCCGCCGCACCCAGAAGAGCGATCGGTTCGGACTGAACTCCGTCAGCTGTGGCAAGAGCCGAAAGGCCAGACAGGTCTCAACGGAGAGGAAGCGCAGCGTGGGCGGAAGCCGCAGCGAGACGACCTGCGGACGCCAGTCCGGCGAGAAGCGTATGGCGGCCACCAGGCGGGGGCGCGCGCGGCGCGGCGGCATGGGCACGGCGGGCAGCGGATGCGGCATGATCTCCGCTGCCCGTTCCCGGAACGTCTCGTAAAGGCGGTGGTCCGAGGGCACCAGGATGACGAGCTGGTGGGGGTCCAACAGTGTTACTGCCTGCCCCAGTTCCCAGTACAGTGACGCGCCCTCGCCGCAGCGCAGGACAGTCAGCCGGCAGTGCTCCATCAGCGTCGTCACCGCGGGGCGCCAGTCCGTGTCCGCGACCCTGCCCTTCGCCGCTCCCAGTACCTCGATGTCGCGGTCCAGGGCGATGAACGGCCCGATGCCCGCCATCGCCGTGGCGACCGCCTCCTCCTCGGTGACCAGGGAGCCCGGTCGGGACGGTGCTCGGGCCCGCTTGTCGTCGCGGAACGACCGCAGATACAGGACCGGCGGCCGAGGGTCTTGGGTCAATACACCGCGCGCGCCCTGCACGTACCTCAGCTCGCTCGCGCGCACGGCCGAACGCATCCGGGGCCAGGCGAACAGCACGATGGGCACCGCGACGGCGGCGAAGCCCAGCGGAACACCCAACAGACTCGGCCCATCGGCGAGTTGAGAGGTGCTTGCCAGGACGATCAACCCGTAGAAGAGGACGGCGCCGAGCGCCCAGGAGCCGCACCCCGCAGCCCTGCGCCGCCGTGGTGACACATCGTCAAGTGCGTCTAAAACGTGGGTGTCGCGGCGTGCGGTGTACGTCCCCAGGGCGAGCGACGGCCGTGGTGCCTCGCCCACCGTTTCGGAGAGGTACGCCGCCGACGTCGTGCTGAACCCATGGCGCCGGTACAGCTCCCGCTGCGCGGCGTCGGCGTCGGGGCGGCCCGTGAGGAAGTCGGCACCTGACGCGTAGGCCCAGCGGAGAGCGGCCCGCAGGAGCGCGTCCGCCGCCGCCGGGCGGAGGCGGGGGTCGGGGAAGCCGTCGACCTGGAGCAGTTCGATCTCCCGGACGCTCATGTCGGGGCCGGGAGTTCGGACCCGGATGGCGCCCGCTTCGCGTCCGTCGGCCAGTAGCGCGCTGGCCGCGAAGGTGGTGCCGTCGTCGGCGGATTCCTCGGTCCGCACAGAAGCTGTGGGTTCGGCCGATACCTCACACCCCCGCAGCACAGCCGCCGCGAACAGGACGTTGGCAGCCTCGTCGAAGGGTTTGAGGACCAGGGTGTTCGGGTCTTCGAACGGGCTCGGGTGCGGAGCAGCGGCGCCCGGAAGGCGTAAGCGGAGGGTGGGCCCGTACCGGGTGGAGTGGACATAGGTGACGCCCTCGAGGGCGGCGAGCGGGATGATCCGCGGTGCGCCGTCGGCGCCGTGATGGGGGCCGCCGGCGAGCCTGAGCGTGCTGCCGTCACACTCGACCGTGCACGACACGGCGCGTAACACGGGCGGCGGGGGCGGCACGGGGACCAGCGGGGTCCGGCCGGGCGGCGCCGGGGCGGTGCGGATCGCCTGTGACAGGCCGGCGTACAGCTGCTTGGCCTGGTCAACTTCCGTACGGCGAAAGCGGATCAGGTAGGGGTTGGACATATCGGGGAGCCGCTGCTGCGCAGCCCGCAGGACGTCGGCCACCGGATCCGCGCCGGGACGCGGCACGAGCAGCAGCTCGCCCCGTCGGGCCCTGCCCGCAGGCAGGCGCAGCACCGCGTCGGCGAGCGCCGCGACAGGGACGGGGCGGCTGTCGAGAGCGCGCAGCAACGACCGGCGCGTACTCAGTGGATACGAGATGATGCAGCGCCACCCGTCGAAGTCGAGCCGTGCCGACGTACCCTCAAGGCGCATCCCCACACCCCCGTGAGCCCTCACGCACAGTGTCACGCCAGGCTACGACTCGTGACAAGGCTCTCTTCACAGCCCAATATCATCCGGACGTGCCGTCGAGCTGAGAGAACAGTGGTGACGACCATCGCGGTGACAGGCCACATGGATCTGACCGAAACGACCGTGCCGCTGGTCCGCGTTGCCCTGACGGAGCTGCTCGTGCCGTACGCGGACGGCACGCTCGTCGGGGTCTCGTGCATCGCCCGAGGGGCGGACGCGCTGTTCGCCGAGGCGGTGCTGGCGCTCGGTGGGAAGCTCGTCGTCGTGCTCCCCTCACAGGACTACCGGCGCACCGAGGTCACGCCCGGCCACGCCGTGCTCTTCGACCGCCTCGTCGAGGCCGCGGCCGAGGTGACCGTCCTGCCGTACGAGAGGGCGGGCCGACGGGCGTACGAGGACGCGAACGCCGTACTCCTGGAGCGCGCGGAGCGGGTCGTCGCCGTCTGGAACGGGCAGCCGCCTTCCGGCCAGGGCGGGGGCACCTCGGACATGGTGACCGAGGCGCGGCGGATCGGCCTGCCGGTGGACGTGGTGTGGCCGCAGGGGGCGGCGCGGCAGGGGTGAGAGTCTGCGAGGTCGCGGTCGGCACCCCTTCCGTAGGACACTCTGAACCGATACCGAGGAGGACCAGTGACCGCACAACCCGAAAACTCGGCTCCGCGGCCCGGGCCGGTACCGGCGATCCCGCACACCATCAACGCGATCGGGGACGCCCTCAGCGGCGCCGACCGCGCCCTCTTCTACAGCAAGGTCCTGGCCGCAGACGAGACGGAAGTCCCCGGCGTGATGCGCAGCTGGTGGAAGACAGCCATGCTCAACCGCGCCCCCCACGCCGAGACCAGCCGCGCGAACGCCGCCCGCGGGCACCGCCTGGTCGCCGTCGACGACCTGGCCGGCCGGATCGAGGGGGCCGGCACGCAGTGAGCCAGGAACAGCCGCACCGCAGCGGCTGGCGCGTCTACACCGAAGAAATCCCGGCCGCCGACATGGGCGACTGGCCCCCGGACCTGGCCAAGAAAGCGGTGTACTTCTTCAGAGCCCTGGCGCTGGAAGCGGGCGCCGCCATAGAAGCCGGCCGCCAACCGCCCGGCGACCCGATGGACGACTCCGGCTCGCGCTACAGCCTCCAAGTCAACGGAGCACCCGTCCTCTTCGAATACCAGGTGCTCCCGGAAGCCCGCGAAATCCGCATCCCCGTGGTGGTCTGGTTCGGCTGAGCCCTGAAGGGCCGCACACTCCTCTGGCCTGCGGCGTGCCCGTCACTCAGCGTTCGGCGAGAACGCCCAACCCTCGCAGCCGGAGGTCACCTTGGCGGTGGGGTCCGGGGAGCTGTGTCGAGTGAACGCCCACAGTACGAGCCCGAGGCAGCTGAAGGCGGCACCCAGTGCGCATACGGCGCCCCAGCCGGCCACCGTGTAGAGGGAGGTCGCGGCGATGGCGCCGGTGGCGCTGCCGATCGAGTAGAAGACCATGTATCCGCCGATCAGCCGGCTGCCCGCGTCCGGGTGCAGCGCGTAGATCAGGGTCTGGTTGGTGACATGGACAGCCTGCACGGCGAGGTCGAGAAGGATCACCCCGACGACCAAGGCCCAGAGCGAGCTGCGGGTGAAGGCCAAGGGCAGCCACGAGACGGCGAGCAGTGCCAGGGCGAGGCCGGTGGTCCGCCGGGAGAGTCCGCGGTCGTTCAGGCGGCCCGCCACGGTCGCGGCCAGGGCGCCGGCGACACCGATCAGCCCCAGCGCCCCGATCGCGCTGTGGGGCAGGAAGTACGGGGCCTCGCTGAGCGGCAGCGCGACGCTGCTCCACAGGGTGCTGAAGGCGGCGAAGATCAGCAGACCGAACAGGGCCCGGAGCCGCAGCAGTCGTTCCCGTGCGAACAGGATGATCGTGGAGCGCAGGAGCTGTCCGTAGCGCAGGGTCGTCGGCGGAGCGGCGCTGTGGCGCGGCAGCACTCGGTACAGGACCAGGGCGAGCAGAGCGGTGAGCGACGCCGAGGCGAGGTAGACGGAGCGCCAGCCCGCGAGATCGGCCATGATGCCGGATGCGGTGCGGGCGAGCAGGATGCCGATGACCACGCCGCTGGTGACCAGCCCGACGACCCGTCCGTGCCCGGCGGGAGGGGCCAGTGATGCGGCGAAGGCCACCAACGTCTGCGTGACGACCGCGAGAAGCCCTGTCGCGGCCATGCCCGCGAGCAGGATCGCCGCCGTGCGGGCGGCCGCTACCACGATCAGCGCCACCATCAGGAGCAGCAACTGGGCCACGATGAGCCGTCTGCGGTCGGCCACGTCGCCCAGCGGCACGAGGAAGAAGAGTCCCAGTCCGTATCCGACATGCGTGAGGGTGACGACGCTGCCGACGAGTGCCGGGCTCATGGCGAGGTCGTGGCCCATGGCCACCAGGAGCGGCTGGGAGAAGTAGACGTTGGCCACCGCGGCCCCGCAGGCGACGGCGAACAGTATGACGACGCCACGGGACAGGACGAACGCGGAACCTTCGCGGCTTCGGGCCTCTGTCCGTCGTGTCACAGCCTCACCGTTGCCGGGCATCGGCACTCCTCCGCGTATCTGGTTTCATCTTGCTACCAATGACGAGGGCGACGGTAGGCTTTTTGGTAGCATGTTGCAACCGACATGAGAGTGAGGGGCGCCATGGTGACCAGGACGCGCTTCGACGACAGCGAATGTCCCGTCGCCCGGTCGGTGGACGCGATCGGCGACTGGTGGTCCCTGCTGATCGTGCGGGACGCCTTCGACGGAAGCCGGCGCTTCGGGGAGTTCCAGCGCAGCCTCGGCGTGGCGAAGAACATCCTCACCGCGCGTCTGCGCACCTTGGTCGCCGGCGGAGTCCTCGAATCCGTCCCCGCCTCGGACGGCAGCGCCTACCGCGAGTACGTACTGACTCCGAAGGGCAAGGCACTCTTCCCCGTCATCGTGGCGTTGCGACAGTGGGGCGAACAGAACTTCTTCGACCCCGGCGAACCACACTCACAGTTGGTCGACCGCCAACAGGGACAGGGCCTCCGCGCGCTGGAAGTGCTGTCCGCGGACGGGCGACGGTTGAACCCCGACGACACCACCGTCCACAAGATCTCCACCCAGTGATCCGAGCCGGAGACAGGAGCATCAGGTCGGTGTCATCACTCGGGCAGGTTATCGACGCTCGGATGTGCTTGATCAGCGAGCTCCGATGTGCACAGAGACCGGCAGCGGGGAGGTACATGTGCGGCATTCGCGCTGGATCTGCCGGAGCAGCCGGGTGAGGCTCTCGATGCCCGGCGGGCCGAAGGAGGCCGTCATCGCGATCTCGGCGCTGATCCGGTAGGAGTCCTCGTTGCGGACATCCGTGAACCACCACAGCACCGGGGCCAGCGTGCCCAGTTGGGCCGGAAGCCCGTCCTCGTTCTGCATGGCCCAGCGATAGAGGTCGGTCAGCTGCTTGAAGCGCTGTTCGGATGGGGTGGGCTGCAGGCCGAACTCCGTACGGGCGATCCGGTCCCCGTGGTCCAGGGAGGTCTGTTCTGCCTTGCTCCATTCCCCGTCGTGCCGGGGACGTGAGTCGAGGCGACCGGCCGCCAGGTTCGTCAGATAGGTGGACCAACGCAGGGCGCCGGGGTTGCCGTACACGTCTGCTTCCGGGTCGCGCCCACGCGCGAGTCCCCGCTCCATCGCCTCCAGCAGGCCCGCGTTCGTCACTGACATCCACGTGCCCGGATCGCCGAGCCCCCGGTCCCGCGCCGCTGACATCACTCCCGCGATCGCGGCCCAGCGCCGGAAGCCCGGCTCGAAGGCCGGGCCGTGCTGCCGTTGCAGGGCGCGGACCAGTTCCACGCGATCTGCCATGGACATACGCTCCAGCCCGGCCAGGTCGCAGCGCAGCGTCGTCGCGCAGTCCCCTGCCGGGGCCTGGACCCGGGCGGCCGAGGCGACCGGCACGGGTCCGGCCAGCATGGCCAGCAACGCCAACGCCACCACGACGACCCGAGCCGACCATGACAGCTGACCCATGGGGCTCCCCCTCTCCAGGGACCGCCGTGCGAAGCCCCGTAAGCCATTCCAGCAGCTCCTCCCCGAACTGCCCAGGGCGTACGTCGAGTCGGGAGAACAGCGGAACGCGCAATGCGCCCCGAGGGGGCCGACACCGGGCGCCCCCTGCCCTTGCCGATGCGGACTTGTCCCTCAGCACAACGACTGCTCCCGCAGAGGATCCCGGTCGCACCACAAGGCGGCCCGGCCACCGGTTGCGACCCGCCTCAGCGGTTGTCCCCGGCAGTCGCCGGTTCCGCCGTCGGCGCGGCCTCACCGGTGTCATCGGTCTCACCGGCTTCACCGGCCTCCTCGTCCTCGGCGCCGCCCGCCGGCACGTGTCGTAGCAGCACCATCGCGGCAACAGCCATCACGGCCACAACCGCGCCCGCGGTGCCGGCCGCGAGGTTCAGACCGTTGGTGAACGCCTCCCTGGCCTGCTCCAGGACCTGGGTGCCCAGCGAGTCGGACATGGCATCGGCACCGGCGAGCGTGTCGCGTGCCGTGTCAGCGGCCGACTCCGGGAGGCCCGACGGCAGAGCTTCGCCGATCCCCTGCCGGTACACGGCGGTGACGACACTGCCGAGGCCGGCGATGCCCAGCGCGATGCCGAACTCCATTGCCGTCTCCGACATCGCCGCGGCGGAACCGGCTTTTTGCGGTGGCGCCGAGCCGACGACCAGGTCCGTGCCGAGGACCATCATCGGGCTGATGCCGGTGTAGACGAGCACGAAGCCGGTCACCAACAGCGGCAGTCCGTCGGTGCTGTCGACCAGGCTGATCAAGGCGTAGCCGAACACCGAGAGGAACAGCGCGCCGCCGACGACGTACCCGGGGCGGACCTTGCCGGCGATCACGGGCGTCACCGAAGAGGCCACGATCAGTGCCGCGGCCGCGGGCAGCAGCCACAGCCCCGCCGTGATCGGTGAGAGACCCTCCACCAACTGGAGGTACTGCGTGATGAACAGATACAGCCCGCCCATCAGGCCGAGACCGAGCAGCAGCACCAGCAGAGCGGTGGTGAACGCTCGGTCCGAGAACAGCCGCAGATCCAGCAGCGGATCGGCAAGCTTGCGCTGGCGCAGGACGAACAGCACGCCGAAGACCACGCCGGCCAGCAGCGTCACGACAGCCTGGGCGTCAACGCCGTGCTCGGCCACGCGCTTGATGCCGTAGATCACCGGCAGCACCGTCACCAGGGACAGCACCACGCTGGCCATGTCGATACGGCCGGCCTCCGGGTCCTTGTACTCGGGGATCAGCAACGGCGTCGCCACCACAAGCACCACCATCACCGGCACGGCGAGCAGAAAGACCGAACCCCACCAGAACCACTGCAGCAGCGCACCGCCCAGGACAGGGCCGACGGCGATACCGACGGAGAAGCAGGTCACCCACACGCTGATGGCGACCCCGCGCTGCCGGGGGTTCTTGAACATGTTGCTGATCAGGGCCAGCGTCGAGGGCATCAGCGTGGCGCCGGTGATGCCGAGCAGCGAGCGGGCCGCGATCAGCGTCTCCGGGCTGGTGGACTTCGCGGCGAGGACCGAGGCGAGGCCGAAGCCGAGCGCCCCGATCATCAGCAGCCTTCGACGGCCGATGCGGTCGCCCAGCGTGCCCATGGTCACCAGGAATCCGGCGATCATGAATCCGTAGATGTCGACCGTCCACAGCAGTTCGGTGCTGGTGGGCTTGAGGTCCGCGCTGATGTGCGGGACCGCGAGGTTCAGCACGGTCGCGTCGAGGGCCAGCAGGATCGTGGGGAGCGTGAGCACGAAGAGCCCGAGCCACTCCCGGGGTCCGGCCCTCAGGTCCGCGGGGGCCTGAGCTTCTGTCGTCATAGTGAACCCTCCAAGGTTCGTGGATCGTCTGCGCCCTGGTGGTCCGGGGCAGGGGGAACGGGGGTGAGGGCACCGTCGAAGGCACTCCAGGAGCCAGAGCTCTTACGGACGGACGTCCCGGGCGTCGTGCAGCACCGCGCCCACCAGGTGAGCTGGTCGAGCGCCGTGACGGAGGCCGTGAACCCCGCGGATGTCCTGTGTCAGCGGCCGTCGGCGCCGAGGCCCCCGCGCCGACGGGCCTCTGCGGCGCGCCGGCGGGCCACAGTGGGAACCGAGGCGACCCCGGCACGTACTGCCGATGCGAATCGTTGACCGCAGACGGCGGTTGTCGGACATCGGAAACGCTCCTGTGCCGGGTCGGCGTACCGCCGACGGTGGTGGACATGGCCCAGCTTGCGTCGAGGCACTCACCACCGGCTCACCACCCGCTCACGGCCGACTCCCGGTACGCCACGGGGGCTGCATTACGGTGGCGCTCATGCGATTCGGGGTACTGGGGCCACTGGCCGTGTGGAGGGCGGACGGCAGCCCGGTCACCGTGCCCGGACTCAAGACCCGAGCGCTGCTGGCCGCACTGCTGTCGCAGGAGGGGCGCCCGGTGTCCGCGGACCGGCTCGTCGACCAGCTGTGGGAGCAGGGGGAGCTGCCGGGAAATCCCTCCGCAGCCCTGCAGACCAAGGTCTGGCAGCTTCGGAAGGTGTTCGAGGATGCGGAAGCGGGCGGCCGTGAGCTGCTGATGCTGCGCGACGACGGCTATCTGCTGCGTACGGAACCCGAGAGCGTCGACATGGACCGGTTCGCAGCCCTTACGGCGCGTGCCCGGGCTGCCGAAGCGCCGCGCACCCGCGCAGCGCTCCTGTCGGACGGCCTCGCGCTGTGGCGGGGCATGGCGTTCTCCGGCTTCGAGGACGCCGCGTTCGCCCGCCCGGTCATCACCCGCCTCGAAGAGGCCCGCCTCGCCGCCCTCGAAGCGCTCGCCGAGACCCGGATCGAACTGGGCGAACCCCTCGACGTGGCGGGAGAATTGCATGAGCTCGTCGTGCGCTACCCGCTGCGCGAGCGGTTGCGGGCCCTCCATATGCGCGCTCTGTACGCCGCCGGCCGGGTGGGCGAAGCACTGGCCGGCTACCAGGAGCTGCGGACCCGGCTCGCCGACGAACTGGGCCTCGACCCCGGCCCCGAACTCACCGCTCTGCACCAGGCGATGCTGGAGCAGGACACGGAGCTGAGAACAACCACCGGCGTCGCGGACCCGCTGTGGCGCACGGTCTCGAACCTGCCTGCTCCACTGACCGAGCTGGTCGGCCGCCGGCGGGCGGTTGCCGAGTTGAAGGGCCTGCTCGCCACCGCGCGGCACGTGACGCTGACCGGCTCCGGCGGCGTCGGCAAGACCAGGCTCGCACTGGAGACCGCAACTCAGCTCGCCGCTGACTTCCCCGACGGCGCCTGGCTGGTCGAGCTCGCGGCGCTGGGCCGTACCGGCAGCGCGAAAGCGGTGGACCCGGTGGCGGAGGCCGTCATGACGGCGCTCGGCATCCGGGAGGAGCCGGGGTCCGCATCCCCCGGCACGAACAGGTCCTCCTCACCCGCCGAGCGTCTCGCCGAGGCACTCGGCGGCAAGCGGCTGCTGCTGCTCCTCGACAACTGCGAGCACATCATCGACGCGGTCGCCGAACTGGCGGCGCTGCTGCTGAAGCGCTCCCCGGGCCTGCGCCTCCTGGCCACCAGCCAGGAACCGTTCGGCATTCCCGGCGAGGTGGTCCGGGCCGTGCCCCCGCTGGAGGTGCCCGACCCGGCCGGCGAGCCGGGACTCGACGAGGTGGCACGCTCCAGCGCCGTCGAGCTGTTCGTCGCGCGGGCAGCCGCCGCGGCGCCCGGCTTCGCGCTCGACGCCGGCAACGCCCGGGACGTGGCGGTGATCTGCCGTCGGCTCGACGGAATTCCCCTGGCGCTCGAACTGGCCGCCACCCGGGTGCGCGCTCTCAGCGTACGAGAGCTGGTCCACCGCCTCGACGACCGCTTCCGGCTCCTCGCCACCGGCTACCGGGGCGCCCCGCCCCGCCAGCAGACACTCCGAGCCATGATCGACTGGAGCTGGGGCCTGCTGACCTGCCCCGAGCGTGCCGTGCTGCGCCGCCTCGCCGCCCATGCCGAGGGATGCACCCTTCAGGCGGCGGAGGCTGTCTGCGCCGGGGAAGGTGTGGACTCCCACGACGTTCTCGATCTGCTCGCCCGCCTGGTGGACCGCTCGCTGGTCGTCATGGACGACAGCGGCGACGAACCCCGCTACCGGCTCCTCGAATCCGTCGCGGACTACGGCCTCGCCCGCCTGGACGAGGCCGGCGAGAGCGAGGAGGTACTACGGCGCCACCGCCGGTACTACACCGAACTCGCCGAGCGCGCCGCACCGCTGATGCACGGCCCCGACCAGCGACGCCAACTGCGCCTCCTGGACGCGGAGACCGCCAATATCCGCCGGGCGCTCGACCACGCCGTACAGCACGGTGCCGTCGAGGACGCTCTCAGGCTGGTCAACGCTCTGACCTGGTACTGGTTCCTGCGTGGCCGACTCCGGGAGGCGGGCCGGTCACTGGAGGCGGCGCTCGCCGCGGCAGAGCAGACCGAGACCGCCCGGAACCCGGAGGCAGCTGCGTCCCTGCGGGCCCAGGCCCGGGCGTGGCGCGCGGGGTTCGCCGTCCTCGTCGGCGACGGCACCGAGCGGACGCAGTACAGCCGCGTCGCCGTGGACCTGTCCCGGGAAGTGAAGGACCGGCGGGAGCGGGCCAGAGCACAGTGGTTCCTCGGCTTCGCCCTGTTCGGCGTCGGCGACCAGGCTGCCAGCGAGGTACTCATCGACCAGGCGCTCGAAGCGTTCCAGGCCCTCGGCGACCCCTGGGGAACCGCTGCGGCGCTGAGCGTACGGGCCAACCAGGCACATGTGCGCGGCGACCTCACCCGGCTCGCGCACCACGGACAGCGCAGCGCGCATCTCTTCTCCGAACTGGCCGATAGCTGGGGGCAGTTGCAGACCGTCGAACCGCTCGCCTCGCTGGCTGAGATGGCCGGTGACTACGAACGCGCGGCGAAACTCCACCAAGAGGGGCTGCGCCTGGCCGAGGACCTCGGATTGTGGCCCGAGGCCGCCGACCGGCTGACCAGCCTGGGCAGCACCGCCATGCTCACCGGTGACCACGCCAGGGCACGGGAGTTCCATCAGCGGGCGCAGCGCCTCGCCGCCGAGCACAGCTTCAAGCCGGGAGAGATCCACGCCGAGGTCGGCCTCGGCCTCGGCGCTCGCCGCGAAGGACGGCTCGAGTCCGCCGAGGCCCACATGCGCCAAGTGCTGCGGTGGCAGACCACGATGTCCTTCGAACCCGGCCGCGCGCTCGCCCTCGCCGAACTCGGCTTCATCGCCGAACAGCGCGGCGAAGCGGACCAGGCTCTGCGCCTGCACCAGGACGGCTGGACCTCGGCCCGCAACACGGGAGACTCCCGGGCCATGGCGCTGGCCCTGGAGGGCCTGGCAGGCGCCCACACCCTCGCGGGACGCCACGCGCACGCCGCCGTGCTCCTCGGCGCCGCGTACGCGGCCAGGGACTCCGTGGGCATGCCGCTTCCCCCGGCCGAACGAGGCGATGTCGACCGGATCACGATGGCGATACAGAAGCACCTGGACGAGGACGCCTACCGGACCGCCTACCGGCGCGGCAGCACGCTGACACCCGAAGAGGCACTGTCTGCAGAACCCGGCTGACCCGCCCGCACCCGGCGTTCGCTGCCCGAATCAGAGGCAGCCTGGTCGGGAATCGGCGGGGAAGAGGATGTACGAGCTCTTCGACGAGCTGGAGGTCGGCGCCGGCGAAGTAGCCGGACCCGTGGGGGAGTCAGTGCCGAATGGCAGGATGCCTTCATGAGTGCGTCATCCGTCACCGCTGCCGATTTCACCTGGCTCGCCGAGCGCTACCCGACGCTGAGCGAGGGGCACTGTCTGACGTACGTCAGAGGGCTGGACCCCGACGAAGCCCTGCGCCGCATGGGCGTCACTGAGGCGATGCGCACCCTGTCCGGTGTCGCGGAGGTGTGCAAGGCCGCCGAGGAGGCGTGGGACGAGTACGACGACGACAAGCTGTTCGTTGCCGCCGTCGAGGCTGAGGGCGCCGGGGAGGACGGTACGGCCGCTCCGTGGACGCTGCTGGTCGAGCCGAACGGCTTTCTGGGCAACGATTCTTCTCGGCAAGAGGCGCTCTCGAGGCAGAGTGCCCTCGTCTCGCATTACTACAACATCGGGGCAGGCGACCACTTCCATTGGGTGGAGGACGGCAGGCTGCGGCTGCACTTCGAGCCGCTGTTCCCCGCACAGCGCGAAGGCAGCGACGCCGAGCAGGTGGCCGGTGTGCTGCGGGAGTCCGGCTTCGATCTGCGGGAGGGCGAGGAGCGTGACTTCCGGCTGTGCACGGAGGCCGCTTTCGCGCTCGCCGCCCGGCTGACCGGGGTGCTGCTGACCCCCCAACTGCTCGACTCCCTCAGGTACACGGGTGGCCTTGTCCCATATAGGTGAGGCCCTGCTGAGGGCATGCTATTCAGGCCGCCGAGGCTGAATGCAAGATCAGGGTATCGACTGCCGATGAAATAGCCATGTCCGCGGGATTTCCGTCTCCTTTCCTGGCGTACTGGCCGTAGTGCCGTTCCTGTCGTAGTGCCGTTCCCGCGCACCACTTTCCCGCCATACTGCGATACCGAGGCCCGGAATGGGACGGAGGCGGGAGCGAAGCGGTTCCATCTCGACGGTGCGACGGGCGGACGAACTCCACTCCTCGCTGGTGCGACCCTGCTGACCTGCGTAAATCCCGCCCTTCGCAGGCTACTTGGGTGGAATCGGGTGAACTGGGAAAACGCGACTTCGCGGGAAGGTGATCGTTGCCTTCCCATCTCGTAGCCGGTCATGTCAACCGCGTCTACGCGCGGTGATGCGCTCTTGCTCAGGGGCGAATAGGTCTGGTTAAACTCAGCCTTCATGCATCACACCCCCCACGGTACGACGCAGAACAAGCAGGGCAACCGCCCGATATTCATTGAACGTTCAGGTAAACGAAGGAGGGTGCTCCGGCCTATTGCCGTGGCACTCGGAACTGCCTGCGGCGCGTATTTGATGTTCGTCGCAGTCGTCCTCGCCGGGATCTGGCAGCCCGCCGGACAGCAGCAGCCTCCCCGTACCGGCGAGGCCGCCCCCACCGGCCCCGCACAGCAGGGGCGTGCCCCGCGCGGCGGCACCGATCTCAGCGACACCGAACGGGGCGCCGCCGCGCGGCACGGCACCGACCCTGCGGATGACACTCGGCGGGACACCGGCGCCGGGGCCGAACGGCGCGGGCCCGGCTCCCGGCCGCCCTCCCGTACCCCGTCCCCCGTCGAGTCCCCGCATCCGGCCATCCGCGGATGAGCGCCCGGCACGCACTGCGCCGTCCCCCACGCGGGCACTGGGTGCTGTTACTGCTCGTCCTCACGGTTGTCATCGTCACTCTCCTCTTCGAAGGCTGGACCACGCACGAAGTCGACGCCGCCCGCACCAAACGTCCCTGCGCCGAGCCCATTCCGCGCAGCGCCGACACCGGGCAGCCGGTCCTGAGATTCACCGGCGACGGCGTGGAGACGGCCGCCATGCCCGCACGTACGGCGGCCCTCACCTTCAACGGCGGTCCGGACCCCGTCTGGACCCCGCGGCTGCTCGACCTGTTGGCCGCGCACCGCGCCCACGCCACCTTCTTCGTCTACGGCAAGCAGGCCGCCCGGCACCCGGAACTGATGCGGCGGATCCGTGAGGACGGACACGAGATCGGCTCGTACACCTACACCGGCGGCGATCTGGGTGCCGCGTCGCCGTTGCGGGCCCGTATGGAGCTGTCGTTGACGCAGACGGCGCTGGCCGGTACGGCGGGCGTGCGCACCCGGCTGCTGCGGCTCCCGCACACCACGGCGGCGGACACACTGTGTGGCCCGGAATGGGCCGCGGCCCAGCGCGCGGCCCGGCAGGGGTATCTGGTCGTCGCCGCCGACCGGAAGAGCCACAAGCCCGCCGAGGGCGTCGTACGCCAGTACAGCCACACCGACCTCGGCTACCGCGAGGCGCGGGCGCTGCTGCGCGACCGGGAGGTGGAGAGGTTCACCACCGTCTCGGCCGGGCTCGGGCAGCTCTCTTTCACCGCGCCCGCACCGCTCTCCGAACGGGTGAAGGGAGAGGGCCTGATCCGTGCCCAGGAACTCGGCCGGATCTTCTCCCGGGCGATGGCCTGGGCGCTGGTCGTGGCGGGCGTGCTCGGGCTGCTGCGGCTGGCGATGCTGGCCTGGTTCGCCCGCGTCCACGTGCGCCGCCGCGACCGGTGGCGACCCGGCGCACCGCGGTTGCGCGAGGTGACCGGCCCGGTGACCGTGCTCGTCCCCGCGCACAACGAGGAGGCAGGCATCGGCGCTACGGTGCACTCGCTGCTCGCCTCCACCTATCAGGACCTCCAGATCATCGTCATCGACGACGGCTCGACGGACAGCACGGCAACGGTCGTGGACGGCATCACCGACCCGCGCGTCACCCTCGTGCGCCGGCCCAACGCCGGCAAGCCGGGTGCGCTCAACACCGGGCTGGCGCACGCGCTGCACGACATCGTGGTCATGGTCGACGCCGACACCGTCTTCGAACCCGACGCGCTCCACCGCCTCGTCCAGCCGCTCGCCCACCCCGCCATCGGGGCCGTCAGCGGGAACACGAAGGTCGGCAACCGCCGTCACCTGCTGGGCAAGTGGCAGCACCTGGAGTATGTGCTGGGCTTCAACCTGGACCGGCGCATGTTCGAGGTGCTGGAGTGCATGCCGACCGTCCCTGGCGCCATCGGGGCGTTCCGGCGCGACGCGCTGATGGGCGTCGGCGGCGTCAGCGAGGCCACCCTCGCCGAGGACACCGACCTGACGATGGCGCTGTGGCGGGCCGGGTGGCGCGTCGTCTACGAGGAGTCCGCCGTCGCCTGGACGGAAGTCCCGGACAACCTGCGACAGTTGTGGCGGCAGCGCTACCGCTGGTGCTACGGCACCCTCCAGTCGATGTGGAAGCACCGGCACGCCGTACGCGAGGTCGGGCCGGCCGGCCGGTTCGGCCGCCGCGGGCTGAGCTATCTGGCTCTCTTCCAGGTCGTGCTGCCGCTGTTCGCCCCGGTCGTGGACGTTTTCGCGCTGTACGGCGTGTGCTTCCGCGACCCGACAGAGGCGGTCGCCGTCTGGCTGGGTTTCCTCGCCGTGCAGATGGCCACCGCCGGATACGCGCTGTGGCTGGACGGGGAGCGGCTGCGCGCCCTGTGGTCGCTCCCTCTCCAGCTCTTCGTCTACCGGCAGTTGCTGTACCTGGTCGTCATCCACTCGGTGATGACGGCCTTGCTCGGCTCGCGCCTCAAGTGGCACCGCATGCACCGCACCGGCACCGCCGATCCGTACCAGGTGGAGGAGGCGGCGGAGCGCGGCCTGCTGCACCAAGGACCGAGGGGAGAACTGCGATGACCCGCCCGCTCGACGTCCCCGGGGTCCCCGATGTGCCCGACGCCCCCGATGCGCCCGACGTGCCCGGTGCGACCGCGAGTGAGCCGAGGGCCGCGGCCGTCGCGCCCGGTCGTCCTGCCCCGCCCGTGCTCGGCGCCCGGCGCGAGGTGTACGGCTGGCGGGGCACCGCGCTGGTGCGCATGCGCACGCCCGCGCAGAGACACGCCCGTCCGAGGCGTCGCCGCCGGGTGCTGCGGCCGGCCCTCGCGCTCCTGGTCGCCATGCTGGCCACCGCCTGCGGCACCTACACCTGGGCGGAGACCGAACTGAACCGGGAGGTGAACCTCGGCGCCTTCGGCGGGCGCCACCCGGCGGGGGAGGGGACCAACTACCTGATCGTCGGCTCCGACAGCCGCGAGGGCCTCTCCGACACCGACGTGCGGGATCTGCACGCGGGCGGCGGCGGAGGCCGCCGGACGGACTCGATGATCGTCCTGCACAAGGGCGCGCACGGCACGGTGATGGTCAGTCTGCCGCGCGACTCGTGGGTCACCATCCCCGGCTTCCACAACCCGGCGACCGGCAAGCAGGTCCCGCCTGCCAAGAACAAGCTGAACGCCGCGTTCGCGTACGGCGGTCCGGAACTGCTCGCCCGCACGGTCGAACACAACACCGGCCTGCGGATCGACCACTACGCGGAGATCGGCTTCGCCGGCTTCGTGAAGATCGTCGACGCGGTCGGCGGGGTCCGTCTGTGTCTCGACCGGGACATCAAGGACGAGAAGTCCGGAGCCGACCTGAGACGCGGCTGTCAGACGCTGCACGGTCGGGAGGCGCTCGCCTTCGTCCGGCAGCGCCACCAGGAAACCGAGGGCGACCTCGGCCGCTCCCGCAATCAGCAGCGTTTCCTCTCGGCACTGGCGCACAAGGCCGCCAGACCGGGCACCGTCCTTGACCCGTCGCAGCTCTACCCGGCACTTCACGCGGGCCTGGAGACGCTTGTGGTGGACCAGGACATGGATCTACGGCGTCTGATCGAGATGTTCCGTTCGGTGCAGGGCGCGGGCGGCCGCAAACCGCAGCGGGTCACCGTGCCGGTGGACGCGGTGGGCCTCCCCACGTCCAAGGGCAACGTCATCCGCTGGGACGCCGAGCGCTCCGCCCGACTGTTCCGGCAGCTCCGTGAGGATCACCCGGTGACCGTCACTGGCGGACGCCGCGGCTGACCCGGGCCCGGGTGTGCCGTTGGCGTACGGGCGGCACACCCGGGCGGGACGCTCGGCCACCCGCTTCCGGACCGGGCCGGTTCACCCTGCCGGATCGATGCCGCCCGCGTTCCGTCCCGCGTTCTCCGCCTTGTGGTCGAATGTGTCGTTGTCCGCCGCCGAGGTGGAGTCCGACCAGTCGCTCAGCGCCTTGAGCTTCTGCCGGAACACCGCGTTGGGGTCCTTGCCCTGCGCCTCGTTCCGGGCCTCCTGCTGGAGCTGGTCGAGGGTTTTCAGACTGCCGTCCGCGTTGAGGAGTTCCTTCGGCGGCGGGGGCTGCGCCGGGTAGCCCGCGTTGTAGAGGTACTGGATCATGCGATATTCCTGGATTCCGGCGAAGTTCTGATACTCCTGCGTCGCCTTTTTCTGATTCGGGTCGTCGCCGGTGGCCCAGCTGCCCACGCCCTTGCCGATGGCGAACTTGACGCCCTTCCAACCGTAGTTGAGGGCCGTCTTCGCGATGGTGAGCTCCCCCAGGCCGAGCGTCATGATGTCCTTGAAGACACCTCGGACCGATGCCTGCTGGGCGTCCATGTCCTTCCCCGCCGCAAGCTCCGCGTCGTACTGGGCCTTGGCCAGGCTTCCGAACGCTTCGGAGAGACGGGAGAACTGCTCCGGGTCCTTGCCGCCGCCGCGCACGGCGTCGGCGTCGATCT
Organism: Streptomyces sp. 8N114; assembly: GCF_052245835.1. NCBI lineage: Bacteria > Bacillati > Actinomycetota > Actinomycetes > Kitasatosporales > Streptomycetaceae > Streptomyces > Streptomyces sp. 8N114. Next base: position 178,277 of record NZ_JBQQBT010000003.1, read on the forward strand.
TCGCCGCTCCCCTGAGGGCCTGATCGCTGAACTGCCCCGCCGCCTGGTCGAGCACGTCCGTCGCCGGCCGGCTGTCGGCGAACGTGGTCAGGAACTTCTTGGCGTCGTCCACACTCAGATAGAAGGCCGGGGTGACGCCGGGCAGGTCGGTCCAGTTGGGCGGCTTGCCCATGCTCGACGGGTGCCCCTTCGCATCCTGGCCCCGTACCCCGGTGGTCAGTTCATGGATGTAGGAGGCGCCCAGGTTCGCCATGGATGTCTTCATCGGCCAGGGAGTGCCGTCCTTGCCCTTGCCGGCCATGTACGTCATGGCGTTGAAGGCGAACTGGGAAGCGGCCAGACTGTGCCGGCCCGGCTGCTCGGTGCCCACACCGGCCCCGGCCTCGATGGCCCGGCCCAGCCCGGCGGCGACGTCGTCGCCCGAGCCGTAGGACTTGGCGTAGCCGAGGAAGAGGTCGTACGTCTTTTTGTAGTCGCCCTGGTGCATGCCGCCCAGCACGTCGCGGGCCGCGGCGCCGTCCTTCCCCAGCAGATTGAGGGCGAGCGCCAGCGTGTCGTCGCTGAGGCCGAACTTGGCGGCATCCGACAGCGAGGCGCCACGCCAGTCCTGGCCTTCGGGGTTCTTGACGAACCTGTCCAGGCCCAGGTTCTTCGCTGCCGTCTTGATGTACTCGGTCGGGAAGTGCCCGTACTGCATCAGCGCGAGCCGTCCCCAGGCGTCCGCCGGATATTCCGACGGGCGCAGCATCATCTGCGTGACCTTGTCGAAGCCGGGCGTGGCAAGATACGCGGCGCTGCTGGCCGTACCCAGAGCCCGGCTGAAGGTCTTGAGGTCTTCCCTGGCGGTCTTGCTCCCCGACTGTGCCAGGAACGTCGGCAGCATCGAGAGACGGTTCGGGCCGAGATTGGCGTAGAAGGCGGCCAGCACCTCGGGGTCGTCCTGGTAGCGGGCCAGTTCACCGGCGATACGGTGCATCTCCTCGGCGCCCGAACCGTCGACCCGGTTGATCCGGTTCATCCGGTCGGCCAGTTCCTTGCCCTTGCCCTGGGCGTCGGCGAGCGAGAGAAAATTGTCCGGAACCTGCACCATCTTGCGGGCGGGGTCGGGGTGGTTCCGCTCCATGGTCTGGGCCAGGTCGAAGCGGCGTTTGAGGGCGGGAAGCTGCTGATCCACCCAGTTCCCCACGGCCACCAGCCGGTTGAGGCCGCTGGTGTCCACGCCGAACTGGCCGAACCGCTGGCTCCAGCCGTTGGCGCTCCTGAGTACGTGGGCGCCGTTCACCAGGGAATCGATCATTCCCTTGAGCCGCCCCGGATCGATTCCGCTGAACGTTCCGGACCCCGGCCCACCTGTCGGCGGTGGCGTGGCATTCAACGCCGTCTCCCCCCTCGTACGACTGCTACGACTCGCTCGGAACAGCGCGTTCACACTGCCTTGCGGTAAGCCCTCGCCTGGCTGAGTGGTACCTGCTTCGGTGTCCGGTTGATCACCGCGTTCACCGCGTCCACGATCTCCTGGGCAAGGCTGTGCACCTCGCCCTTGCGGCCCTCGACCTCGGTGGCGAACGTCTTCGCCGCCGGCCCCTCCCAGACCCCGCCGCCGCCCATGTCGGACGCCGCGCGGTCCAAGGTGGCGGCGATGTGGTTCTGCTGAGAGGCCACGCTCTGCCTCAACTGCACCAGATCCGCGTACAACGGGCTGTCCACCAGTTGCTTGTCGTAGTCGTGCTCGCTCATCGTCCCGCCTTGCGGTTGCGCGTCCCCGAAAGCCCCGTCCGGACGGTCCGTCTCGGAGCTCTCTCCAATTCTAGGATGAATTGCCCGGCGCATACGCGCTGTTACCTCTTACTTCATAACACAGAGCGCATCTGTTCAATTGACGCCAAAGCTCGGACAAACAACGGACGTCGAGCGACCCCGGGCGGTACTCGGGGAACTGCGACTGAGCAGGAACGTCACAATGTCGGAACCCGGCTTCTGCTCCACATCACGGAGCAGGGAGAATGCCGCACCGATCAGTTTCGGCGGCCTGCGGTGAAGCACTGTCCGCCGCAGGGCCAGAACCGAAGGAGCAAGCGGGATGGGTGAGTTCACCGGAGTCGACCCACTGCGGCTGCGCGAGTTGGCCAACGCGCTGCGGGGCTTGGCGGACACGCTTCAAACAGAAGGCGGCACCATTCGCGACTTGTTCTCGAAGTGGGAGGGAACACTTAATCAAGCTCCGCTGACGCAGCAGACGACACAGGTCGGCGATGACGCCCGGAACATGGCCCTGCGCGCCAGTCTGGCGTACAGCCTGCTGCTGCAGCCCCGGTACGTCGACCCGAACAGCCCGCACAAGGACTGGGTGAGCATCCCCTGGGATGTCACGAAGATCGACACGAAGACGGAAGGGCAGCGGGAAGCACTGAGCCTGCTGAAGGCGCTGAACTCCCCGGACGACCCGCAGTCGCGGACGACCATCCAGCTGCTCTCCCAGTCGCTCGCCGACCATGCGGACGACCCGGCGTACCTCCAGGCGTTCATGAACGCCGGCGGGCTCGATGCGTCGGTACGCGCGGCGCGGGTTCTGCACGGGCAGGACGGCACACACGGCGAGAAAGTGCTGTCCCAGGAGTCGGAGCAGATCCTCAGCAGGTTCGGGCAGGCCTTGCAGACCGCCACCAGCCTGGCCGAGCAGGGAAAGATCCAGCTTCTGCCCAACTACATGCAGAAACTGACACATCCGCCGGGCGGGGACATGTGGTCCGTCGGCATGCTCTTCAAGTACGGCCCCAAGGGCGATAAATGGGACCCGAAGGTGCTCTCCACAGTCGGGGGCGCCATGCTGGATTGGCGCTCCAAGCAGGAGATGCGGCCCAGCTACACCCCTTCGCAAGTCATTCCGGGCGCCCGTTACGGTTACATCCCGGGCGGTTACGCCGGGGACGAGAACGCTTGGTACCAGAGCCTGGGGTTGAAGGTCTCAGGCATCACGCTGAACGCCGATGACGTCGCCGCCAGCCTCCGGGGCATCACCGCTAACGACCCGTCGATCGCTCTTATGCAGCGCGTCAGCGAGAACGGCGACGCGTCGCGTCAACTGCTGACCGGGCCCGACGGTTCCCGGCACGCCAAAACGCTGGTCGACAACAAATGGCAGACGCCAGGCCCCCAGCCGCTCGACGACGCCAAGTGGCCGGCCGCCGTTATCACTGCCGCCACCATGGACCGGACCGGCCACCCGAAGGAGTCGGCGGAAGCGGCAGCCAACGTCATCAACGCCGGGTCGACCGAGTACGGCGACGAGGGGAAGACGAGCGCCTACGAGAAAGAGCAGTATCCGGGACTACCACCCGGGATCACCCGCGCGCTGTCCCAGGTGTTCGCGGCATACGTACCCGACTTCGCCCAATCGCACCGCATGCCCAACCAGCCGGCAGCACCGGCGACAGGCGGGGAGGAGAACGTCGGCACGCTGATCGTGGGCCAGCCGACGTCGCTTAATTTCCTCGGCCTGATCATGAAGAACAACAAGGACGAATCCGGGAACGTGGTCAACGCCGTGAACTCCCAGATCTCCGTGGCAGCCGCACTGGGTTTGGACAGGCCGGAGGCACAAACCTACCTGAAGAACCTGGCCGAGTTGCAAGGCGTGGTGACCGCCACAGCGGAGAGGAACGGTCTCAAAGAGGCGCAACTGAAGGACGAGGCCAACAAGAAGAGCCTGCTGTGGGCCAACACCGTGACCGGCGCCATCGGGGCCATTCCGGGCCTGCCCGATGCCGGCCAGTGGATACAAGCAGCAATCGCGGGCGGTATGCCCGCGGTGCGGGAAAGCTATTCCACCGACAACGCGGCCAAGTACGAGCAGCAGGCAAAGACGACCTCCTTCGAGGCCCAGTCGGCCATGCGGCTTCCGCTGCTGCGCGGACTGGTGGCGAGCGGCCAGATCAAGCCGCCCAGTAACCACCCGGAGTGGGCGAACGGGCAGATTCAGATCCAGTCACAACAGGATGTGACGGACCTCAACAGCTGGTGGAAAATTGTCGCCCCACAGCAAGGCGGTCGGCTGGACAACTTCGACGACGAGATGGCCACCGCCTTCAACCGCGGCCAAACAGCCAACTGACGACAACAGCGGGCACCGAAGAGGACCGGGAGGGGAACGATGGGCCAGCCGGAAGCTGATCTCTGCAAACAGGACATGGCAAAGATCGAAACGGCAGTGCGCAATATCCGCGTCGCTATAAAGAGCGTCACCGACCTGATGGGCGCCGACACGTGGACGGGCCCCACAGCGGACTACTGGGGAGGGGACTTCCATGGCCGCATGGGCACGCTGAACTACCTCTTCAATTCGTACCCGGCAGAGGCACAGCGGCTCATCACCAAGGCCCAGGAGGAAAAGCCGAAGTAGGACGGTGCCTGGCACTGATGCTCCAGCTGCGGGACCGTCGAGTCCGCGTTCAGGCGGCCAGTAGCTGGCCAGTAGACTCGACGGCTGTGGCGGACACTCAGTACGAAGACCTGTTGCGGCTGGTGCTCACGTCCGGGACGGCCAAAGCCGACCGGACGGGCACCGGCACCCGGAGTATCTTCGGGCACCAACTACGCTACGACCTCTCGCAGGGGTTCCCGCTGGTCACCACCAAAAAGGTGCATCTCAGGTCCATCGTGTACGAGCTGCTGTGGTTCCTGCGTGGCGACTCGAACGTCGGCTGGTTGCATGAGCACGGCGTCACCATCTGGGACGAGTGGGCCGACGCGAACGGCGAACTCGGCCCGGTTTACGGCGCACAGTGGCGCTCCTGGCCCACCCCCGACGGCAGGCACATCGACCAGATCAGCGAGGTTCTCGACACTCTGCGCCGCGACCCGGACTCCCGCCGGATGATCGTCTCTGCCTGGAACGTCGCCGAGCTGGACAAGATGGCACTCGCGCCGTGTCACGCCTTCTTCCAGTTCTACGTCGCCGACGGCAAGCTTTCCTGCCAGCTGTACCAGCGCAGCGCGGACCTGTTTCTCGGCGTCCCGTTCAACATCGCGAGCTACGCCCTGCTCACGCACATGGTGGCGCAGCAGGCCGGCCTCGAGCCGGGCGACTTCATCTGGACCGGCGGCGACTGCCACATCTACGACAATCACGTCGAGCAGGTGACCAAGCAGCTCTCGCGCACCCCGTTCGAGTTCCCCAGGTTGCGCCTGCGCGAGGCCGACTCGCTTTTCGACTACGCCTACGCCGATGTGGTGGTGCTCGACTACCAGCACCACCCGGCCATCAAAGCCCCGGTCGCGGTGTGAACGTCGGGCTGATCTGGGCGCAGACGCCCGATGGCGTGATCGGCGCGGACAACGCGATTCCGTGGCGACTTCCTGAGGACATGGCGCATTTCAAGGCAACCACCCTCGGTCATCCAGTGGTGATGGGGCGCAAGACATGGGATTCGCTGCCTCCGCGATTCCGCCCGCTGTCCGGCAGGCGCAACATCGTGGTGACTCGCGATCCACAATGGGTGGCCGAAGGCGCGGAACGTGCCGGGTCCATCGCCAAGGCCCTGGAACTCGCAGCCGAGCCGTTGGAGCCAACCGCCCCTACTGCGGCATGGGTGATCGGCGGCGGTGAAATTTACCGTGCCGCCCTGGGATACGCCACGACGCTCTCGGTGACTGAAGTCGACTCGACGGTCGACGGCGATATCTACGCCCCGACACCGGACCCGACGTGGAAAGTCGCCGAGGACAAAGGCTGGCAGTTCTCGACGACCGGGCTGCGCTACCGCATCCGCAAATACACCCGGTGACAGTTGACCACGACTCCTGATTCACTTCCGAAACAGGCCCTGGCGCCGCAACACTATCGAACGCTGTATCAACAAGCTCAAGCAGTGACGGCGGCCCGGCCACCCGCCACGACAAGACCGCCACCATCCGTTCCGGTCGTCCGGTCGGACATGTCGCGGCCGAGCTGGGTGTCTCCCGAGCCACCGCTTACACAGAGTGCGGCGCTGGCGGGTCGAGGGCGAGGCGGGGCTGCATGACCGCTCCGGCACCCGACCACGACGCCGCACCGCACGACGCCGCACCGCGCGGCGTCGGCCGCTGAAGCCCGCGTCTGCAACCTGCGCAGGACCCGCAAACTGGGCCCTGCCCGGATGGGGTCCTGGACATGTCCACGTCCCCTGTGCGCACAGACGGCCGACGCCGCCCCCCGTGCCACGCCGCCGCAAGCCCAGCACCGGCCTGGCACCGTCATCCGCCCCTGAAGCCCTCGGCCACCGATGCCGGGCCCACAATCAAAGCACGGCATCACCCCGGCTACCTGCGGCCATACGAGCCATCCGCTCGCAGCAAGCTGCCCCACCGCCAAACGGGCACGCCTTCGCGTTCGGGTCGATGCCCGACTCGCGAGTCGCCGTTCCCCGGTCTGCCGTATCGGCCATGGTTCGGTAGGCGGGGAGGGTGCCGGACAGAAGGGCGTGGCCGTAGCCATGGAACTTGCTGGGGTCATTGCGATCATCGTCGTCGCGTTGATCTTCGACTTCACCAACGGTTTCCACGATGCGGCGAACGCGATCGCCACCTCCGTCTCCACCAGGGCACTGACTCCCCGGGTAGCCCTGGCGATGGCGGCGGTCATGAATCTCATCGGGGCCCACATGGGCACGGCCGTGGCCAAGACAGTGGGCAGCGGGATCATCGATACGCCCACCGGCGGCGGTGGTCTCACCATCGTCGCCTCCGCCCTGGTGGGGGCGATCGGCTGGAATTTGCTCACCTGGAGACTCGGGCTGCCCACCTCCTCCTCGCACGCGCTCATCGGCGGCCTCATCGGCGCCGCACTGGCCGCCGTCAGCGGGGTGCAATGGATGGGCGTACTGAAAAAGGTCGCCGTGCCGATGCTGCTCTCCCCGCTCCTGGGCTTCCTCCTCAGCTATGTGGTGATGGTGGGGATCCTGTGGCTGTGCCGACGTGCGAACCCGCGCAAGGCCGGGAGACGGTTCCGCTTCCTGCAGACGCTTTCCGCCGCCGCGATGGGTCTGGGGCATGGTCTGCAGGACGCCCAGAAGACGATGGGTGTGATTGTGCTGGCCCTGGTCACTGCGGGTTACCAGAGTGGTTTCGAGGTGCCCGAGTGGGTGATCTTTTCCGTGGCTGCGGCGATGGCGCTGGGTACCTACAGTGGAGGTTGGCGGATCATCCGCACCCTTGGGAGGCGCATCGTGCAGCTCGATCCTCCCCGCGGCTTCGCTGCCGAGGCGACCGCCTCGACGGTCCTGTACGCCACCGCGTTCATCTGGACGGTGCCCATCTCCACTACGCAGACCATCACCTCAGCCGTGATGGGCGCGGGGGCCACCCGGCGCTTCTCCGCCGTGCGCTGGGGCGTCGCCCGGAACATCGTGATCGCCTGGGGTTCCACCCTGCCCGGAGCGGGTCTCGCCGCCGCAGCAGCCTTCTGGATCTTGCACCACCTCTTCGGAATCTGACCCGCATCTTCCCCTCGGAGACGGTCATGTCCGCACACCGCACCCCACCTGACCTCGCAGCCCCCGACGGTCTGCCGACACCGCGCCCCTTCGGTCATCTCTCCCCGCAGGACGGGGCCTGCCTGATGGAAGCCGCCTCCTTGCTGACGGGCGGCTTCACCGACAGCCCTCGCACCACGCACCCGATGCTGGCTGCCCTGGCCCGCGTGGTGAACGACACCGTCGACGACTCCACCCGTCACGGATTGTGGCCGCTCGTCGCCGACCTGGCGCGGGCGTATCCGCGTGCCCGTGACTTCGCACCGATAGTGATCGGAGAGGTGCTGCGGGAGGCCCAACGAGTCCGCCCCCACTCGAGGACATTGCATGTGCGCCGGACGCTGTGCAGACGCCGGGCCCTGAGGGTCGGTCAGGCTGCTGCTCCCACTCCGGTGGTCCGGCGCCTTGATGCACTGTGGTGGCGCGGCCCCGGACGGCACCACCTCGAACATGCTCTGCGGGTGCTGCTGCGTACGCCAGACGTCGACGAACGCCTCGCGCGCCTGCTCCGAGAAGCCGTCGCCCTCGCCACAGGCCGAGCGCTGGCTGCGGAGGCAGGCCCCTCTGAGCCATGCTCCCTGGAAGCCGGGGTGGCTGTGACCGGACGGCAGGGGTGCTGACCGGTCCACGTGTGCCACTTGGCAGGCCGTCGCACCGATGGCGTGCCAACTCGCCGGGGCGGCGCCGCTCCGGCGCCGCCTCATTTCCGTGAGAGCGGTGCGCGGTCGGGGCACTCCAAGCGGTAGCCGAGGCGCTGTCCGGGCCAGGGAGGGGCTGGTTTTGCTTAGCAAGCGGCGGTGCAGACGACGGCATCAGCGGCCTACCTGTCAGGCGGGGCCATTGCCCGCCTCACCCTGATGCCTGTCAGGTACTGCCGACGGGCGAACTGCCGCAAGCTGGGACCAGCGGGGCAGTTGGCACCGCTGAGCAAGAAGAGAGCAGGCACAAGGGGGAATGATGAGGAAAGCGAGGACGACGAAGCGGGGGACGGCGCGAGTGGTCACGCGAGCCCTGGCCGTCGGCGTCGCCACGCTCGCGCTGGGGGGCGCGATGACGCAGACCAGCTACGCCGAGCCCGTCCACACCGCGGGCGTCGAGTGCACCACGAGCTACGGAGAGCGGATCGAGGTCTACCCGCCCGCCCACAACGGGGACGGCACCGCCACCGGGGTCGGAAAGCGGCACGGCAACGGGGCGGAAGAAGAGATGACGTATCTCATGCGCGATGTCCCCTGGGGCCTGGATGAGGAGGTGGCACGCGCGCCCGGCCGTAACGACGGCCACAAGATGCTGCCCACCTTCCGCCCCACGCCGGGCAAGTACTACACGACGATCATCTACGACAACAATTCCTACTGCGAAAGCCAGCACGTGGACCTGTGAACCAGCGCCTGCGGTTGTGCCGGGGCCCGGCTCCGGCACAACCGCCCGCGCTCCCGCTTCGTCAGATGCGTGAACGCCTCAAGAACGTGGGCGGCTTCACCCGCGACGTGCGCGGTGCCCACTCACCGCCGTACCCGGGTACCGAGGGGCCAACTGCGACAGGGAGCCGCCGCGAGTCTGCGCCCCCGAAGCGCGCGCGGTCTCGCTAGGCGACGCGCGGTCTCGCCGGGCGCCTCGGGATTCATCGGCCTGGCTCTTGCCGACGCCATTGCATGGCCGCTCCTGCGCGCGTCCCGTGCCCGGTGCGGCTCGCCCTCCTGCGACTCCAGCACGGCCGCCGCGATCGCGACCAGCTTGCCGGCATGCGCTGGAGAGCGTCTTCGGCCCGTCGTCATGGCTGAAGCGACCATGCCATCGGCAGTGTTCAACGGCCGGTCGGTTACGGATCTGTCTCAGCGGTCGGCGGCTGTGGAGATCCACGGTGAGGGCTGCGGAAACCGGTGGTCCGGCGAGCGGCAGCGCGTATCGACGCGGCGCTCCACACGGCTCTCGGGCCCCATTTCCCGGGGCGGACGGCGGCGCGGGGACGGGTGCGCCGTTGGGCTCGGGCGGTGCGCGCCCGGTGGTGGTCAGGGCTCGTGTCCCCTGGTCGCGTGTAACAGGTATGTAAGACGGGCGGTCGGGCGTGAACATTCCATGGGCCGGGTGGATCGGAGTGATCAGTAACGCTCACTCGTGCCGGGCAGACGGCACCGACCGCTAAGGAAGAAACGATGCGCGCTCAGAAGCTCACCCTCACCGCCCTGGCCCTCGCCGCGGGTCTCTCGCTCACCGCCTGCCAGGGGAACGAGGACTCCAACGCGGGCACGAACGCCTCCAAGTCCTCCTCCTCGAAGGACTCGAAGGGGAAGTCCGGTGGCAGCGAGGGCCAGGCCGGCGGCGACGACGTGGAGACGCAGGCCCGCGACAAGTCCGCAGGCGGCGGTAAGGGTGTCAGCGGCACTTGGTTCGGCACGGTGTCCTATCTGGCTCCTGGTAAGTACACGGTCAGTGACATGAAGGGCAAGCAGCAGGCGTTCTTCACTTCCACGACGACCAACGTCCAGGGCTCTGGCGATATTTGTGGCGATGCTGACGGGCAGGCGGCTCAGAAGTGCACCGAGACTCAGCTCGAAGCCGCCGCCAAGAAGGGTGTCTCCGCGAAGGTGCAGATCAAGAACGGCACCGCCGTCAGCATCGTCGACGACCACTGACGCGTGCGCTGGTCAGGGGTGGTCCGGGCGGGTCACCCTTCGATCGCGTGGCCGCGCCGCTGGTGGTGAAAGCGACGGGCGACCGCTTGGCATCGTCGACGCCAATTCGGCCACCTCACCGTGTGACGGCGGCCCCCGTCGTGCTGCAGGCAGGAAATTGATCTGCCGGTCAATTGAGCGGTGAGAGCTGGGCGACGTCCTCGCCCTCGATCTCACCGACTTCGGCGCGAACCTGGGCGACAGCGCACGAGGTGCCGGCCGTGGCCGACTACCGGGGGTGCGTATGTCTTCCGAGTCCGGGGGCGACACTGGTCGAGTGATTGTCGAACGCGCCTATGCCCATCTCTCCTCGTATGACGAGGATGCCTGGCCCTGGTCTGTGCCCTGTGTCCGGCAGCTGCTCGACGAAGGGCTGCGGTTCACCGCACCGGTGACCTTCCTGGTCGGTGAGAACGGCTCGGGGAAATCGACCCTGGTCGAGGCGCTGGCGGAGGGGTTCGGTCTGGACTCCTACGGTGGCTCCCACGACTGGCGCTATGCCTCCCCGCGTGGCAAGTCGGCACTCGGCGAGCGGATGAGGTTCGACGCGGCGTCGCGCGGGCGCCGCATGGTCACCAGCTGGTCGGCCCGAAAGGGCTTCTTCCTGCGGGCCGAGACCGCACTGGACGCCTTGGACCGGGAGGGGTTCTCGCCGGACTCGGTCAGCCACGGTGAGGGCTTTCTCGCGGCGTTCCGCGGGAAGTTCCTGCACGCCGGACTCTATGTTCTCGACGAGCCGGAGGCGGCGCTCTCCTTCTCCTCGTGTCTCGAACTGGTCGGACACATCGACCGGTTGGCCAAGGAGGGCGGCCAGGTCATCTGTGCCACGCACTCCCCGTTGCTGACCGCCCTGCCGGGGGCGGACATCGTCGAGGTCGGCGAGTACGGCATGCGGAGGGTCCCCTGGCGGGAGCTCGACATCGTGGACCACTGGCGCCGCTATCTCACCGATCCGCACATCTACCTGCGGCATATCGTCGAACCGTAGGGAGGCGTTCCCTCTCAACTGTCGGTCACGGGGGCGGTGTATCCGTCGCTGCCACCGATCACGGAACGCGACCAGCACGAGCCCCGTGACCAGCAGCTTCAAGATGCAACTGGCTCAATGGGACGCGGAAAGGCCGGGACCTTGTCCCTTCGTGTCGAGCCTCTCGCGGAGCCACTGCTCGACCTCGCCGACATGTGCCGCGGCCGCGGTCCGGGCCGACTCCGGATCCCGGTCGACAAGGGCTCGGTAGATGCGGGCATGCTCGCGGCGGGTGCGGTCGATGGCGCCCTCCTCCTGGTAGCCACGCCATACTCGGGCGCGGAAGGTGCGGGAGGACAGACCCTCGAGGACTGCTGCCATGGTGTCGTTGCCCGCGGCTTCGGCGATGGCACGGTGGAAGGCGAGGTCGTGGGCGAGGATCGCCTCGGTGTCGTCGGTGGCGTCCATGGCCCTCAGATGCCGTTCGACTTCGGCGAGCTGCCCGGCGTCGATCCGGGCGGCGGCCAGCGCGGTCGCGGTGGACTCCAGGATCTTGCGCACTTCCAGGAGTTCGACCATCTGCGGTCCGCGGGAGAGGTCGGCGACAACCCCGAGGGATTCCAGCAGGTCACCGGCATCGAGCTGGGTGACGTAAACCCCTGATCCGTGCCGTGCCTCCAGCACACCCATGAACGTCAGTGCGCGTACGGCCTCGCGCATCGAGCTGCGGGAGACACCCAGCTGCGCGGCAAGGTCCCGTTCGGTGGGCAGCCGCTGGCCAGGATCCAGCCGGCCTTCGGCGATCAGCGCCTTGATCTGGTCTATGGCGCGCTGCGTCACCGTGCCCTTGTGCGGGGCGGTGCGTTCGTGCAGACCTTCCACAGCTGTTCCTCCCTGTCCGGTGCGCTGGAGTCTAGCTCGGAAGTGCTCGGATGAGTATCTCCGATTGAATCGAAAAAGCCCATGCAGGGGCGTTGACGCGGACAAGTGATCTGATGAATATTCGGGTCGGCCGACGCCGGGACGTCGGTCCTCCACCCACCACTTGTTTGGAGCCGAGCCATGGCCGGACGCACTTCGGGAACCAGATCACAGGCCGTGCGCATAGCGGCGGTTGCTGTCGGCGCCGCCATGGCGCTGTCGGCGTGCGGGAGTACGAAGGACACCGGCGCGTCCGGTGGGAAGGGTGGCGGCGAGGGGGAGGTCGGCGTGGTTCTGCCGCTGCTGACCTCGCCGTTCTGGCAGGCGTACAACGACTACGTGCCGAAGATGGCGAAGTCCGAGGGCGTCGACGCGCGTAAGACCGTCAACTCCAACAGTGACCCGGCGCAGCAGATCACCGACATCAACAACCAGCTCAACCAGGGCGTGAAGGGCCTGGTCGTGGCCCCGCTCGACAGCACCGCCATCTCCGCCGGGCTCGACCAGGCCGAGCGCAAGGGCGTCCCGGTCGTCGCTGTCGACGTCGCGCCCAAGGAGGGCAAGGTCGCCATGGTGGTGCGGGCCAACAACGTGGCGTACGGCGAGAAGGCGTGCGAGTACCTCGGCAAAAAGACCAAGAGCGGCAAAGTCGTCCAGGTCATGGGCGATCTCGCCTCCGTCAACGGGCGTGAGCGCTCCCAGGCGTTCCGCGCGTGCGTGAAGAAGAAGTACCCGAAGCTGAAGGTGCTGGAGATCCCCGCAAAGTGGGAGTCCGACACCGCAGCGTCCAAGCTCGACACGCTGCTGAACTCCAACCCCGACATCAAGGGGATCTACCTGCAGGCGGGCGGGGTGTACCTCGCGCCCACCCTCCAAACCCTCAAGTCCAAGGGGATGTTGAAGAAGGCGGGCAGGAAGGGACACATCACCGTCGTCTCGAACGACGGCATTCCGCAGGAGTTCAACGCCATCCGCAAGGGCCAGATCGACGCGACCGTCTCGCAGCCGGCGGACGCCTATGCCAAGTACGGCATGTACTACATCAAGGCAGCGATGAAGGGGCAGAAGTTCAAGCCGGGCAAGACCGACCACGGCTCCGAAATCGTGAAGCTGCCCAACGGCATGCTCGAGGACCAGCTCCCCGCCCCGCTGGTGACAAAGAAGAACGTCGGGGACAAGAGCCTGTGGGGGAACACCGTCAAATGAGCACCGCCGACACCCTGAGCCGGCCGCTCGTGGCAGCGGACGGCATCACCAAGCGCTACGGTCCGACCGTGGCCCTCGCCGACGGTCGGCTGACCGTTCTTCCGGGCGAGTCCCACGCCCTCGTGGGACGAAACGGCGCCGGAAAGTCGACCCTCGTGTCCATCCTCACCGGACTGCAGGGACCGGACTCCGGCACTGTCGCGTTCGACGGCGAGCCTGCCCCGCCGCTGGCCGACCGCGATGCCTGGCGCAGCAAGGTGGCCTGCGTTTATCAGAAGCCCACTGTCGTGCCGGAGCTGACGGTTGCCGAGAACCTCTTCATCAACCGGCAGCCCCAAGGGCGCGGCGGCTTCATCAGCTGGCGCAAGCTGCGCGCGGAGGCCGCCGATGTCCTCGACACCTGGGACGTGCGTGTCGACCCCGAGGTCTCCACCCGTGACCTCAAGGTCGAGGACCGCCAGATGGTGGAGATCGCCCGGGCGTTGAGCTTCGGTGCGCGCTTCATCGTTCTCGACGAGCCGACCGCGCAACTCGACAACCGCGAGATCGATCGGCTCTTCACCCGGATGCGAACGCTTCAGGAATCCGGCGTGACCTTCCTGTTCATCTCGCATCACCTCCAGGAGGTGTACGAGGTGTGCCAGACCGTCACTGTCCTGCGCGACGCCCGCTGGATCACCACCGCCCCCGTCGCCGAACTACCGCGCGCCGCCCTGATCGAGGCAATGGCGGGGGAGGAGGTCGCCGAGAGTGGGGCCCGGCGCACGGTGCCCCCGCCGGTCGACGCCCCTGTACGGCTGCGGGCGCGTGGCCTCACCGGCGCCGACGGAAGCTTCACGAACGTGGATCTCGTCATTCGCCGTGGCGAGGTCGTCGGCCTCGCAGGCAGCAGCGGCAGCGGGAAGATCGAGCTCGCCGAGAGCCTCGCCGGGCTGTACACGCCGGCCCGGGGCGAGGCGGAACTCGACGGGGAAACACTGCCGTTCGGTGATGTCGGCGCCGCCCTGGAGGCGGGTGTCGGGTGTGTTCCGCGGGACCGGCACCAACAGGGCATGGTCGCGGGGATGACCATCGGCGACAACACCACCATGAGCGTGCTCGGCCGGCTCGGGCGGTACGGGTTCATCGGCACCGAGCGCAAGCGGGCCTTCGCCGGTGAGCTCATCGAGCGGCTCGACATCCACGCCGCTGGACCCGAGCAGCCGGTCTCCGATCTCTCCGGCGGCAATGCCCAGAAGGTCGTGATGGCCCGCGCCCTCGCCTCCGACCCAGGGCTGCTCGTCCTCATCAACCCCACCGCGGGCGTGGACGTGAAATCGAAGGAGTCGCTGCTCGCCCACCTGGACAGCGCCCGGGAGGACGGCACCGCGGTGCTCGTCGTCTCGGACGAACTCGACGATCTGCGCCGGTGCGATCGCGTGCTGGTGCTCTTCCACGGACAGGTGGTGGCCGAGTACCCGGCGGGCTGGAACGACCACGAATTGATCGCGTCGATAGAAGGAGTGGACCATGGCTGACACCAAGCCTTCGGCGACCGTGGCCGCCACCCGCAAGCCGGCCGTCGCCGACGTGCCCTCCGGCGCCCCGAAGAACGTACTGTTGCGCCGAGCCCGCGAACTCGCCCTGGTACCGGCTCTGCTCGTCCTGCTGATCCTGGGCGCTGTGGTCAACGACTCCTTCCTCACCGAGCGCAACCTGATCTCGATCCTCGGCGCCTCGGCGGCGCTGGCCATGGTGGTGCTGGCGGAGTCGCTGGTGCTGATCACCGGCAAGTTCGACCTCTCGTTGGAGTCGGTCCTCGGTATCGCGCCGGCGCTGGGCGCTCTGCTGGTACTGCCGGCGGCGAACGCCGGGTTCGGTACCGAGTGGCCGACGGCGCTCGGCCTGCTCGCCATCGTCGTAGCCGGGGCGGCAGTCGGCGCGTTCAACGGCGTTCTCGTCGTGAAGTTCAAGCTCAACGCGTTCATCGTGACGCTCGCCATGCTGATCGTGCTGCGCGGCCTCCTCGTCGGCGCCACCAAGGGCAAGACGCTCTTCGGGATGCCCGACGCCTTCTACGCCCTTGCCACCTCGACCTTTCTCACCATCCCGCTGTCGGTCTGGCTCGCTGCGGCCGCGTTCGGCATCGCGGGCTTCCTCCTCAAGTACCACCGTGTGGGGCGCGCGCTGTACTCGATCGGCGGCAACCCGGAAGCAGCGCGTGCCGCCGGGATCCGAGTCGAGCGGGTGATGCTCGGCGTGTTCATCGTCGCCGGTGTGCTCGCCTCGGTCGGCGGGCTCATGCAGACCGGCTACGTCGGTGCCATCAACGCCAACCAAGGTCAGAACATGATCTTCACGGTGTTCGCGGCCGCGGTCATCGGCGGCATCAGCCTGGACGGCGGGAAGGGCACGATGTTCGGCGCCCTCACAGGTGTCCTGCTGCTCGGCGTCGTGCAGAACCTGCTCACTCTTGCCCAGGTGCCGTCCTTCTGGATCCAGGCCATCTACGGCGGAATCATCCTCATCGCTCTCATGATCGCCCGGGTGACGACCGGCCGCGCGCAGGACTAGGAGTACCGAACACCATGAAACTGTTGCGTCTGGGCAGTCCGGGCCTCGAACGCCCCGCCCTCCGCACCGAAGACGGCCGCACGCTGGACCTGTCCTCCCTCACCGCCGACATCGACGGCACCCTTCTCGCAGGCGGCGGCCTGGAACGGGTCCGCGCCGCCGCCGAAGCGGGGACACTGCCGGAGCTGGACCCGACCGGGCTGCGCATCGGCGCCCCCGTCGTCCGCCCCGGCAAGGTGGTGTGCATCGGCCTGAACTACCTCGACCACGCCACCGAGACCGGCGCCGGCATCCCGGGGCGGCCCGTGGTGTTCATGAAGGACCCCGGCACCGTCATCGGCCCCTTCGACCAGGTTCTCATCCCGCGTGGCTCCACCCGGACCGACTGGGAGGTCGAGCTCGCCGTCGTCATCGGCGCGCGCGCCCGCTACCTGGCCGGGCCGCAGGAAGCCCTCCACCATGTCGCCGGTTACGCGATCAGCCACGACGTCTCCGAGCGCGAGTTCCAGCTGGACTTCTCTTCCCAGTGGGACCTCGGCAAGTCCTGCGAGACCTTCAACCCGCTCGGGCCTTTCCTCGTCACCGCCGACGAGGTGCCCGACCCGCAGCAGCTCACGCTGCGGCTGGCCGTCAACGGCATCGAGCGGCAGCACGGCCGCACCAGCGACATGATCTTCGACGTCGCGCATCTCGTGGCCTATCTGAGCCAGTACATGGTGCTGGAGCCCGGCGACGTCATCAACACCGGCACCCCGGCCGGCGTCGCCCTGGGTCTGCCCGGCAACCCCTTCCTCCGCGCTGGCGACACCACCGAGCTCACCATCACGGGGCTCGGCGGCCAGCGCCAGACCTTTGCGCAAGCGTGAGAGGCGCCACAGTGACAGCATCCACAGCCCCCCGGGCCCCGCGGATCATTGCCGTCGACACCTACGACATCCGCTTCCCCACCTCACGCGAGCTCGACGGCTCCGACGCGATGAACCCGGACCCCGACTACTCCGCCGGCTACGTGGTGCTGCGCACCGACGCGGGCGACGGACATGAGGGGCATGGCTTCACCTTCACCATCGGGCGCGGCAACGAGGTCCAGATCGCCGCCATCGAGGCTCTGCGGCCGCACATCGTCGGCCGGTCCGCAGAAGAGCTGTGCGCCGACCCCGGCGCCCTCAGCCGGGACCTGAACGGCGACAGCCAGCTGCGCTGGCTCGGTCCCGAGAAGGGCGTGATGCACATGGCGATCGGCGCTGTCGTCAACGCCGTCTGGGACCTCGCCGCAAAGCAGCAGGGCAAGCCGCTGTGGCAACTGCTCGCCGACGCCGAGCCGGACTGGCTGGTCGACCAGATCGACTTCCGCTACATAGCGGACGTCCTCAGCCCCGAGGACGCGCTCGCACTGCTCAGGAACGGGCGCGAGGGCGCCGCCGACCGGGAAGCGGCTCTGCGTGAGCGCGGCTATCCCGCATACACCACCTCTCCCGGCTGGCTCGGCTACTCCGACGCCAAGCTCAAGCGGCTCGCCGAGGAGGCCGTCGCCGACGGCTTCACGCAGATCAAGCTCAAGGTCGGTGCCGACCTGGAAGAGGACATCCGCCGCTGCCGTACCGCGCGCGCCGCCGTGGGGCCTGACATCCGTATCGCCATAGACGCCAACCAACGGTGGAACGTGGACGAGGCGATCGTCTGGGTCCGGGCGCTGGAGGAGTTCGACCCGTACTGGATCGAGGAGCCGACCAGCCCGGACGACGTCCTCGGGCACGCCGCCGTCCGCCGAGGCGTCTTCCCGGTGCTGGTTGCCACCGGCGAGCACGTACAGAACCGCATCGTGTTCAAACAGCTCCTCCAGGCGCGCGCCATCGACATCCTCCAGCTGGACGCGGCACGCGTGGGCGGCGTCAACGAGAACCTCGCGATCCTGCTGCTCGCCGCCAAGTTCGGCATTCCCGTCTGCCCGCACGCGGGCGGGGTGGGCCTGTGCGAACTCGTCCAGCACCTGTCGATGTTCGACTACGTGGCCCTGACCGGCAGCACGAAGAACCGGGCCATCGAGTACGTCGACCATCTGCACGAGCACTTCGAGCACCCCGTGCACGTGGAGAACGGCCATTACGCGGCACCCACCGCACCTGGGTTCTCGGCGCAGATGAAGGCACAGTCGATCACCACCTTCCGCTACCCGGGCGGCACGTACTGGGCTGCTGACGCCGCCGACAACGAGGAGGCAACCGCATGAGTGGCGAACTGGACGGTCTCAAGGCGCTCGTCACCGGCGGCGGGAGCGGCATCGGCCTGGCCACGGCCCGGCTGCTGGCCGAGCGCGGCGCCGGCGTCGCGGTGCTCGACCTGAACCCCGATGTCGACGCGCCGCTGCACGGCTACACCGCCGACGTCTCCGACGGGGCTGCGGTGGCGGCTGCCGTCAGCACGGCCGCCGACGACCTGGGGGGCCTCGACATCCTGATCAACAACGCCGGCATCGGCGCCGTCGGGACCGTCGAGGACAACGACGATGCCGAGTGGCACCGGGTACTCGATGTCAACGTGCTCGGCGTGGTGCGTACGACGCGCGCAGCCCTGAGCCATCTGCGCCGCTCCGCCCATGCCGCAGTCGTCAACACCTGCTCCATCGCCGCCACCGCCGGCCTGCCGCAGCGCGCCCTGTACAGCGCCAGCAAGGGCGCCTTGCAGTCACTCACCCTGGCCATGGCGGCGGACCACATCCACGAGGGCATCCGGGTCAACTGCGTCAACCCCGGCACGGCCGACACTCCTTGGATCGGCAGGCTGCTCGCCGCCGCCGACTACCCCGCACTGGAGCGGGCCGCCCTCAACGCCCGCCAGCCGATGGGCCGGCTGGTGACCGCAGAGGAGGTCGCCGCCGCCATCGTGTACCTGTCGAGCCCCGCAGCGGGAAGCGTCACCGGCACCGCGCTGGCGGTTGACGGCGGCATGCAGGGCCTGCGGCCGCGCCCGCCGGCGGACAGCGCGGACCGGTGATGCGTATGCGTACGCACCCGATCGGGGCGGCCGGCGTCGAGGTGACGGAACTGGGCTTCGGCAGCGCCTCGATCAGCGGCCTGTACGAGGCGGTGGACGAGGACACCGCCGCGGCCACGGTCGCGGCGGCCTGGGATGCGGGCGTGCGGTACTTCGACACCGCCCCGCACTATGGCGTCGGCCTCGCGGAGCGCCGCCTCGGGGCCGCGCTGCGGGACAAGCCACGTGACGCATACACCCTGTCCACCAAGGCCGGGCGGCTACTCGTTCCGTACGCCGAGGGGGAGGGGCCCGGCGACGACCTCGCCCACGGCTTCGCCGTCCCGGCGACGCATCGCCGCGTCTGGGACTTCAGCGCGGACGGCGTGCGGCGCAGCCTGGAGCAGAGCCTGGAGCGACTCGGCCTCGACCGCCTCGACATCGTCTACCTCCACGACCCCGACGACCACGGGGAACAGGCGCTGCGCGAGGCATACCCCGCGCTGGAGCGGCTGCGCGCCCAGGGCATCGTCCGCGCGATCGGCGCAGGCATGAACCAGGCCGGGATGCTGACGCGTTTCGTCACCGACACGGACGTGGACCTGGTGCTCTGCGCCGGCCGCTACACGCTGCTCGAACAGACCGCGCTGCGCGAGCTGTTGCCTGCGGCGGAGGAGCGCGGCAAGCGCGTCGTCATCGGCGGCGTGTTCAACTCCGGTCTCCTCGCCGACCCCGGTCGGCCCGACGCCACGTACGACTACACCGCCGTACCCGACGCGATACGCGCCCGGGCCCTGCACATGCGGGCCGTCACCGAGGCGTACGGCGTCCCGCTGCGCGCCGCCGCGCTGCGCTTCCCCTTCGGCCATCCGGCGGTGGCGAGCGTGCTGACCGGGGCACGGTCGGTGGCCGAGGCACAGGACGCGGCAGCGATGCTGCGCCTCGAGATACCGGACGGGCTGTGGGAGGGGCTGCGGGCGGAGGGGCTGCTGCCCGCCGAAGTGCCGGTCCCGGCGGCCGGAGGGCAGGAGGAGCGATGCGCATAGCGCTCTTCATCACCTGCTTCAACGACACGATGTTCCCGGAGACGGGCAAGGCGGTCGTGAAGCTCCTCGAACGCCTCGGCCACACCGTGGAGTTCCCGCAGGAGCAGACCTGCTGCGGGCAGATGCACTTCAACTCCGGCTACCGCCGCGAGGCTCTTGTCATGGTGCGCCGGTTCGTGGACGTCTTCAGCACGTACGACACCGTGGTGACGCCTTCCGGCTCGTGCGCCGGGATGGTGCGTGACCATCACCGGGTGCTGGCCGAGCAGCACGGCGACGCACCGCTCGCCGCGGCGGTCGAACAGCTGGCCCCGACGGTGTTCGAGCTCTCCGAGCTGCTGGTGGACGTCCTCGGTATCCGCGACGTGGGGGCGTACTTCCCGCACCGCGTCACGTATCACCCGACCTGCCATTCGCTGAGGATGCTCCGCGTCGGCGACCGGCCGCTGCAACTGCTGCGCGCGGTCAAAGGGATCGACCTGGTCGAGCTGCCGGGCGCCGAGTCATGCTGCGGCTTCGGCGGCACCTTCGCTCTGAAGAACGCCGACACCTCCAATGCCATGCTGGCCGACAAGATGTCCAACGTCCTGGGCACCGGTGCCGAGGTGCTCTCGGCGGGCGACAACTCCTGCCTGATGCACATCGCCGGCGCCCTCTCCCGGCTGCGTACGGGCGTCGGGACGCGGCACCTCGCGGAGATCCTGGCAGCCACGGAAAGGGATCTGCCGTGAGCGGAGCCGGCAACATCACCTGGCTGGGGACGCCCGCATTCCCCGACGCCGCCCGCACCGCCCTCGCCGACACGCAGCTGCGCGCCAACCTGCGCAAGGCCACCGGCACCATCCGCGACAAGCGCCTCGCCGCCACCGGCGAACTGGGCGGCTGGGAGCAGCTGCGCGAGGCCGGGGCCGCGCTGAAGCGGCGCACGCTACGCCACCTCGACACATATCTGCTCCGCCTGGAGGAAACCGTCACCAAGGCCGGGGGCACGGTGCATTGGGCCACCGACGCCGCCGAGGCGAACCGCATCGTGACGTACCTCGTGCGTGCGACGGGCGAGCGGGAGGCCGTCAAGGTCAAGTCCATGGCCACTCAGGAGATCGGACTCAACGAGGCCCTTGCGGCAGCGGACATCCGCGCGTACGAGACCGATCTCGCCGAGCTCATCGTGCAGCTCGGCGACGACCGTCCCTCCCATATCCTGGTCCCCGCCATCCACCGCAACCGCGCCGAGATCCGCGAGATCTTCCGGGATGTGATGGCCGAGTGGGGGCGGCCGGCGCCCGACGCACTGACCGACGATCCGGGGGACCTGGCGGAGGCGGCCCGGCTGCATCTGCGCGAAAAGTTCCTGCGGGCCAAGGTGGCGATCTCCGGGGCCAACTTCGCGGCCGCCGACACGGGAACGGTCGGGGTCGTCGAGTCGGAGGGCAACGGACGGATGTGCCTGACCCTCCCTCAGACGCTGATCACCATCATGGGCATCGAGAAGGTCCTGCCGTCCTTCGCCGACCTCGAGGTCTTCCTCCAGCTCCTGCCGCGCTCGTCCACGGGGGAGCGTATGAACCCCTACACGAGCATGTGGACCGGCACCACGCCCGGCGACGGGCCGCAGGACTTCCACCTGGTCCTCCTCGACAACGGCCGCACCGCCACGCTGCGCGACCCCGTCGGCCGGCAGGCGCTCGGCTGCATCCGCTGCTCCGCCTGCCTCAACGTCTGCCCGGTGTACGAGCGGACCGGCGGTCACGCGTACGGCTCGGTGTACCCCGGCCCGATCGGGGCCGTGCTCACCCCGCAGTTGGTGGGCGTCGAGCACGCCGCCTCGCTGCCCTTCGCCTCCTCACTCTGCGGGGCCTGCTACGACGCCTGCCCGGTGAAGATCAACATTCCGGAGGTACTGGTCCACTTGCGCGCCGAGGCGGTCGAGGCCGAGCGGGGACCCGTACCGACCCCGGAGGCCCTGGTGATGAAGGCCGTGGCGGCGACGCTCGGGTCGCCGCGACGGTTGGCCTGGGCGCAGCGGTTCGGCTCGGCGGGCAGTCGGCTGCTGACGCGGCGCGGGCGGATCGGCAGGCTGCCGGGGCCGCTGCGCCGCTGGTCGGACACCCGGGACACAGCGCCACCGGCCCGGGAGTCCTTCCGGGCGTGGTGGCGGCGCACGCGCGGCACGGAAGGCGGCAAACGATGAACCCCCGCGACACCGTCCTGCAGCGCATACGGGCCGCACTGACGGACGTGCCGGCGTCGGAGACCCCGGACGACGTGCCGGTGCCGCGCGCATACGCGTCCAGCCACGCCGGACCCGACCCGGTCTCGCTCTTCGCCGAACGCGTCGCGGACTACCGGGCCACGGTCACCCGTACCTCCGCCGTCGGGGCGCGCGCCGTCGTCGCGGACGCACTGTCCAGGCGCGGTGTCGGCTCCCTGGTGGTGCCCGAAGGCTTCCCGCCACAGATGCTGCCGACGGGGGAGTGGACGGTCCTGGCCGAGGAGCCACGGCTGAACGTGGAACATGTGGACGCGGTGGACGCAGTGCTGACCACCTGCGCCGTGGGCATAGCCGTCACCGGCACGATCGTGCTGGACGCGGGTCCTGGACAGGGAAGACGGGCACTGACGTTGCTGCCCGACCACCACCTGTGCGTCGTGCGGGAGGCGCAGGTCGCCGGTGACGTGCCCGAGGCGCTGACCCGCCTGGACCCCGCCCGCCCGCTCACGTTCATTTCCGGCCCGTCGGCCACGAGCGACATCGAACTCGACCGGGTGGAAGGCGTACACGGCCCACGCACCCTGGACGTCGTCATCATCGAGGAGCCGTCGAGCGAAGAACCGTCGAGCGAGGAGCCGTCATGAGTACACGAGTCGCCCTGCACACCAAGGTCCGCTCCGACCGCATCGAGGAGTACGAGGCCGCCCACCGCGAGGTCCCCGCCGAGCTGCGGGAGGCCATCCGCACGGCCGGGGCCACGTCGTGGACGATCTGGCGCAGCGGCACGGACCTCTTCCATCTGATCGAGGTCGAGGACTATCCGAAGATGATCGCCGAACTGAACGAGCTGCCGGTGAACATCGCCTGGCAGGCACGCATGGCCGAGCTCCTCGACATCGTCCACGACTATTCCTCCGAGGGCGCGGATGCCTCGCTCCCCGTCGTCTGGGAGCTTTGAGCCGATGTCACGCCCGCCGATCACTGACGCCCACCATCACGTCTGGGACCTGTCCGTCCGCGGCCAGGACTGGCTGAGCGGCCCCGAATTCGCCCCGATCCGCCGCGACTTCTCCCTCTCCGATCTGGAGCCGGAGGCCCGCGCGGCGGGCGTCACCCGCACGGTGCTGGTCCAGACGGTCACGGTGGCGGAGGAGACCCCCGAGCTCCTCGCACTGGCGGCGAACAGCGATCTGGTCACCGGAGTCGTGGGCTGGACCGACCTCACCGTTCCAGGGATCGCCGACGAGCTCGCACGCCTCGCCGCGCTGCCCGGCGGCGACCAGCTGCGCGGCATCCGCCACCAGGTCCAGGCCGAGCCCGACCCGCAGTGGCTCGTCCGCCCCGATGTTCTGCGGGGTCTGCGCGCCATCGAGGCCGCCGACCTCGCGTACGACTTCGTCCTGCTGCCTCACCAGCTGCCCGCGGCGATCGGGGCCGCGACCGAGCTGCCCGGCCTGACCTTCGTCCTCGACCATCTGGGCAAGCCGCCCATCGCCTCCGGCGAACTGGAGCCCTGGGCGCGGAACGTCCGTGCGCTCGCGGCCCTCCCCAACACGGTCTGCAAGCTGTCCGGCATGGTGACGGAGGCCGACTGGGACACCTGGTCGGTGCGGGACCTTAGCCCCTGCGTCGACACCGTGCTGGAGTCCTTCGGGCCGGACCGGCTGATGTTCGGTTCCGACTGGCCGGTATGCCGGTTGGCAGCCACGTACACCGAGGTGGTCGAAACAGCCATGCTGCTCATCGCGGACCTCACACCCACCGAGCAGGCGTGGATCTGGTCGGGCACCGCGAAGCGTGTGTACGGCAGCTGAATGCCGGATGCGGGTGAAGGCGGCGCACGGAGGCATCCGGCTGCCGAGCGCGCTCGGCAGCCCGATGCCCTCTGCGCGGACCGGCTGTTGGTCTACTTCACCTGGTACGTGCCGTGCAGCGGCAGCCACCGTGAGGAGCCGCCGACGGAGATCTCGTACTCACCGCTCTGGACGCGGTAGTCCTTCGCCTCGCTGTCCCAGTACGACAGCTCCCGCGGGTCGACCTCGAGAGTGACCGTCTTGGTCTCGCCCCTGTCGAGGTGGACCTTGGTGAAGGCGCCGAGTTCCTTCGGCGGCGTCTGTGCCTTCGTGTCCGGCTTGCCGACGTAGAGCTGCGGAACTTCAGCCCCCTCCCGCTCACCGGCATTGGTCACCTTGAACGACACGGTCACCGGATCACTGGGGCCGCCCGAGGACTTCTCCAGCTTCAGGTCCTGGTAGGAGAAGCCGGCGGTGTAGGACAGGCCGTGGCCGAACGGGAAGAGAGGGGCCTGGTTCTCCTTGTCGTACCACCGGTAGCCGACGTTGACGCCCTCGGTGTACTTGCTCTTGCCGCCGACGCCCGGGAACTGCTCCTTCGTGCTCACCGGCGTCTGCGTCTCGCTCGCCGGCCAGGTCTGCGGCAGCTTGCCGCCGGGATTGACGTCGCCCCACAGCAGTTGTGCCGTGGCCGCGCCGCCCCGGGCGCCGGGGTACCAGGTCTGCAGGACGCTCTTGACCTTGGGCAGCCACGGCATCAGGACGGGCGCACCGGTCTGGAGTACGACCACCGTGTTCGGATTGGCGTCCGCCACCGCGTTGACCAGGGCGTCCTGGTTGCCCGGCAGGCTCAGGTTCTTGCGGTCCTCGCCCTCTTTCGCTTCGTCCTTGACGAACACCACGGCCGTCTTGGCCTTCTTCGCTTCCTCCGCCGCCTGCTTCAGGTCGGACCCGTCCGCGTACGAGACCTTGGTCGAGGACCCGGCACGGGAGGCGATGGCGTCGTAGGCGTTGTCCATCGACAGCGGCTTGACCGCGCTGCTGCCGCCGCCGCTCGCCGTCTGCTTCGCCGGGCCCCCGATGACCGCGACGCTGTCCGTCGAGGAACCGAGGGGGAGCGCGGCATCCTCGTTCTTCATCAGGACCGCGCTCTCGGCCGCGATCTCCTGGGCGGACGTGCTGTCCTTGCCTTCATCGATCTCGCCCCGCGCCATGGGATCGCGGTCGAACATCCCGAACCGGAACAGGGTGGTGAGCGTCTCGCGTACCCGGGTGTCGACGTCGGCCATCGTGATCGAGCCGTCGTTCAGCGCAGCCTGGACCTTGGGCAGGGTGGCGTGCACCCCGGTCGGCAGCTCGACGTTCAGTCCGGCCTTGACGGACTTGGTGCTGTGGGTGGCCGGGTAGTCGGACACGATGTAGCCGTCGAAGCCCAGCTTCGAGCGCAGGTCCCCCAGGGTCTGGTTGTTCTCGCAGGCATGCACGCTGTTGATCTTGTTGTACGAGCACATCACGGAGCCGGGCCTACCACCGGCGATGGCGACATCGAAGTTCTTCTCGTAGATCTCGTGCAGCGTCCGGTCGTCGATCTCGGACGACCCGCTCATCCGGTCGGTCTCCTGGTTGTTGGCCGCGTAGTGCTTCAGGGTGGCGATCACCCCTTGGTCCTGGATGCCGCGCGTGCTCGCGCCCGCCAGGGTGCCGGAGAGATACGGGTCCTCGCTGTAGTACTCGAAGTTGCGGCCGTTGACGGGCACGCGCTGGATGTTGTGTCCAGGGGCGAACACCTGGGCCTGGCCGAGCGCCCGCGCCTCGGAGCCGAGCACCGAGCCGTGCTCCTCGGCGAGCTCTGTGTCGAAGCTTGCCGCCAGGGCTGAGGGCGAGGGCAGTGCGGTGGCCTTGTCCTGAGTGTCGGGGGACTGGCTGTCCCGCACGCCGGCCGGGCCGTCGGTCATGGTGATGCCGGGGACCTTCAGCCGCGGAATCGGCGGAATGTAGCCAATGGTGGGGAGGGGTGACTCCGACTGCTCGACCCCGTGCAGCATGTGCACTTTCTCTTCGAGGGTCATGGCCTTGAGCAGGTCGTTCGCGCGCTCTTCAGGGGGCTGACCCTTGTTCATCCAGGCGTGTGTGTCGGCTGACGCGGTGTGGGCGGGGGCGAGCAGCCCGGCCGATGCGACGGCCATGCTCGCAACCCCGATGAGCAGGCGCCGGGTTGTCACTCCGCGCCGATGTGTTCTGGTCATGGAACCTCCAGTGCTCCGTTGCATGAATGAGTGGCACGTGCAGGTGGTCCACCGACGTCGCGCGGGCACAACGGCCTCGAATGGCGGAGCCGGTGAGCGCCAGAAGAGCGCTACTGAGCACCAGGTGTCCCCGCGAGAGGAGTGGCAGGCGGCAGGCGGCAGGCGGCAGGCGGCAGGCGGCAGCCCGGCATGTCGAGCCCCGCGCACGGGCGCATACCGATCAGGGCCGGCGCGTCGGTCGCCGGCCGGCGAGGCGGCTCATTGTTGGATCGTGTGCGGCTCTGTTGGGGGACCGTAGGGGTGAAGCGCGTAGCCGTCAACGGTTCCGAGGCGACCGGCAGTTGCGGGGAGACGGAGCGATGAGCACTCTTTGCACGTCCACCGCAGAGCGCAGGACATCAGATCACTTGTGAACGACGTCGAAGGCCCCGGTGGGTAACCGGGTAATTAGCACCGGATTTTGTCTTCCCTCTGGACGGGGGCGGCGCGATGCCCGTTAATACATCTGATGACTCTTCGGCGGAGCGCGCGTCTCATGCGGCTCTCCCAGCGCCCCGCCCCTCGTGGGTTCCCCCACCCGATCTGTTGGTCACCGGGCCGCAGTCAGAGCACCCCTCCCGCGCTGTGTCCCGAAAATCAAACAGGAGCGACCACGATGACCGAGCACATGACGCGCAGAAGAGTGCTGGCCGGTATGGCTGCCATGACGGCCGCCGCCAGTGTCACGCCGACGTTGGCGACACCCGCGTTCGCGGCCACTCAGCCGTTGCCGCTCCTGCCACCGCGTGTTCCCCAAGGGGACATGGGCATCGAGCAGCAGCCCGACGAGAAGATCCAGTGGATGCAGGACGCCAAGCTCGGCATGTTCATCCACTGGGGCGTCTACGCCGGCCCGGCCAAAGGCGAGTGGCACATGGAGAACGACGCCATCACGCCGGACAACTACAAGAAGTACCTCACCGACGCATCGGATACGCAGTTCACCGCGAGCGCCTACAACCCGGCCGACTGGGCGCAGTTGGCCAAGGACATGGGCGCCGCGTACTCGGTGCTGACCACCCGCCACCACGACGGCTTGGCCCTGTGGCCGACCGGCCACCCCAATGCCTGGCACTCCGGACAGGAGCCGCTCAAGCGGGACTTCATCGACGAGTACGTCAAGGCCGTCCGCAACGCCGGCCTCAAGGTCGGCCTGTACTACTCCCCGATCAACTGGCGCTACCCCGGCTACTACGACTGGAACGGCACCGGTGCGGTGGAGAACGCGTGGGGCTACACCACAGACCCCGCGCACAAGGAGAACGCGCGGGTCATGAAGAACGAGGTGTACCAGTCCGTCCGGGAGCTGGTCACCAAGTACGGCAAGATCGACGACATCTGGTGGGACGGCGGCTGGCTCGGCCAGCAGGGCACCGACCGGGACTCCGCCTTCTTCTGGGAGCCCGGCAAGCTGCGCGACACGTCCAACGACTGGAAGGTCGACGCCGCCTACAGCGAGACCGACCCCGCGACCGGCCGTCCCCTCGGCCTGATGGGCATGGTCCGCAAGCACCAGCCCGACATCATCGTCAACACGCGATCCAGCTGGATGGGCGACTACACCAGCTACCCCAGGGACGAGGGGCCCGGCGTCCCCTCCGGCGCCGTCCGGACCACCGAGCTGTCGGAAAAGGCGTTCACCCTCGGCGGCAGTTGGGGCTACTCCGGTGACGAAGCGATGGACTTCGGCCAGGCCGTCAACATCCTGGTGAACTGCTGGGTGCGGAACATGACGTGCCTCGTCAATGTCGGACCGGACCGCACCGGGAAGGTACCTGACTCCCAGGTGGCCCTGGCCCGCAAGATCGGTTCCTTCATGGACACCTACGGCAAGGCCGTCTACGGCACCCGCGGCGGGCCCTGGAACCCGGAGGACGGCAAGTACGGCTTCACCCACAAGGAGAACACCTTCTACATCCACCTGCTGCCCGGCTACAGCGGCACCGAGTTCATCACCCCCTCGACCGGTGACGCGAAAGTGAAGCGGGTCTTTGATGTGGCATCGGGCGGCGATCTGCGGTTCAGCGTCGACGGGGACGGCCAGGTGAAGATCACCGGCATCGACCGCGGCCGCACCCCCGAGGACAGCGTGGTGGGAGTCGAGCTGGACCGCTCCGTGCAGCCCGCCAACATTGCTGTCGGGGCGAAGGCGACGGCCAGCAGCGAGGAAATCAACCACGGCAACACCGCGGCGAAGGCCGTCGACGGATCGACGGCGACCCGCTGGGCCGCGGCCAACGGCAGCTCCGGGCAGTGGCTCACGGTGGACCTCGGCGCGCCGAAGTCCCTGACCGGAACGCGCATCGTCTGGGAACTCGACAAGAAGAACTACCGCTACAAGATCGAGGGCTCCCACGACAACGCCAACTGGAGCACTCTGGCCGATCTGACCGGCACCGACAGCACGAGGCAGGTGCAGACCGCCCAGTTCAAGGCGCAAGCCCGGTACGTGCGGGTGACGGTCACCGGGCCCTCGGGCACCTGGGCCTCCATCCGCAGCTTGGAAGTCTACGACCGGCCCTTCAGTACCAGCCTGGCCGCAGCGCCCTGAGGAGGGCATCGGGCCCCTGCCGACCCTGATCGACGGCCTCGCGTGGGACGTGCTGTCGATCGACAGCTGTCAGGTGCACGCCAGTCCGTCGGAGGAATCCGGCATCCGAATATCCACCGCCGCTGCGGCGCACGTCGTGGCTGAGAGGCCCGGAGGGACGGGCCTGTCACCGTGCGCGCGCCGCGGACAGCAGAAGAGGAGAGGTACACGACCATGTTTTCCACAAGAGGCAGAGCGATCGCGCTGACCGTCGCACTCGCCACCGGTTCGCTGGCGCTCGTCCCGGCAACGGCGTCGTCCGCCGAGCCGAGGCGGGGAGCGGCAGCTGCCGCCGAGCCCGGCCCGGGGACGAACTACGCGACGGACGACCCCTTCACCTCCGAGCGCACTTCGTGGTTCCGCGATGACAGGTTCGGCATGTTCGTCCACTTCGGCGCCTACTCGAACCTCGAAGGCGAATACAAGCGCCCCGACGGGACGGTGTGCCGGAACGCGGAGTGGATCATGCGCGAGTGCAAGATCCCGAAGGACGAGTACGAGAAGCAGGCCGCGACCTTCGATCCGAAGGACTTCGACGCCAAGGCCCTCGTCGCGGCGGCCAAGAGCGCCGGCCAGAAGTACATCGTCATCACCGCCAAGCACCACGACGGCTACGCGATGTGGCCGACCAAGCAGAACAACTGGAACCTGCGGGACCACTCGTCCTTCGACAAGAACCGCGACATCCTCGCCGAACTGAAGAAGGCCGCCGACGCCGAAGGGATCAAGCTGGGCCTCTACTACTCGATCTGGGACTGGCACGACCCCGACTTCCCGAACGCCGACACGTTCCCGCAGTACAAGAAGCGGATGCACGCGCAGCTCAAGGAGCTGATCGACAACTACGACCCGGACCTGCTGTGGTTCGACGGCGAGTGGGACACGGACAACCCCACCAACCGGTGGTCCGCACGCGACGGCGAGGAGCTGGAGTCCTACCTGCGCGGCCTGAGCCCGGACCTGGTCATCAACAACCGGGTCGGCAAGCGGCGGGTGGCCGACGGCGACTACGGCACACCGGAGCAGGAGATCCCCGAGGCGCCCGTGGACGGACAGCTCTGGGAGAGCTGCATGACCATCAACGGCAGCTGGGGCTACGCGCGCTGGGACGACAAGTGGAAGTCGGGCACCGAGCTGACCCGCAACTTGCTGAACACCACGAGCCGGAGCGGCAACTACCTGCTCAACGTCGGCCCCGACAAGCTCGGACGCGTACCCGCCAAGGCCACCGACGCGCTGAAGGCGATGGGCGACTGGCAGAACCACGCCGGGCAGGGGGCAGCGGTCTCCAAGGCCGGCTTCCCCGGCGTCGTATCCGAGCCGGACTGGGGTGTGGTCAGCCGGTCGGGCAACGACCTGTACGCCTCGGTCTACAAGTGGCCCGGGGCGGGCAAGCCGCTGCATCTCACCGCCAGGACACCGTTCAAGGTCGACAGCGCGCGCGTGCTCGGCAGCGATCAGAAGGTCAAGGTCACCAAGTCGGGTGACGGATACGACATCACCCCGTCCGGCAATGCCACGAACTCGGCCGCCACGGTGATCAAGCTGTCGATCACCCCGGCCTCTCCCACGGCCGAGGGGAGCGGCACCGGCCTGAAGGCCGAGATCTTCGACAACGACCAGCTGTCGGGGAGCCCGAAGGTCACGCGCACCGACCCGACCATCAACAACGCCTGGCGCTTCCGTGGCTCGCCTGCCGAGAACATCCCCACGGACCACTTCAGCACCCGGTGGACCGGCACGATCGAGCCGCGCTACAGCGAGAAGTACCAGTTCACGACCGTCTCGGACGACACCGCGCGGGTCTGGATCGACGGGAAGCTCGTCATCGACAACACGACCCCGCACAACCAGGCGGTCGACAAGGCCGCCGTCGACCTTCAGGCGGGCAAGAAGTACGCCATCAAGGTCGAGCACACCGAGCAGACCGGCGAGGCATACATGAAGCTGCTCTGGTCCAGCCCCAATACGCCCCAGCAGATCGTTCCGAAGAGCCAGCTCTCCCCGAACTGACAGGCGCCGCCCGGCACCCCCCACCGTATGAAGGGGCCCGAACCGACCGGCCCGCGCCCTGACCGTTCACCCCCACACCAATAGGAGAAAGGCTCATGTCCAGACTCACAGGTGGTACGCCCCAAGCCCGTCGTCGGAGGGTCGGGCGGACCGCGACCGCCGCGCTTGTCGTTCTCGCCGCGTGCGGCAGCGGCGTACTGCCCGCGGGCTCGTCGGCCGCGCAGGAGAACCACGCGGCGCGTGCGGCCGATCCGGGGAATCCCGTTGTCACCATCGACGACTCGGACTCACCGGAGCAGATCCGCGAGAAGGCAGCGAAGGTGACGCCGACGTCGCGGCAACTGGCGTGGCAGTACGAGGAGTTGACCGGGTTCGTCCACTTCGGGCCGAACACCTTCACTGGAAGGGAATGGGGCTCAGGAGCCGAGGACCCGGACGTCTTCAATCCTTCCAGCCTCGACACCGATCAGTGGGCGCGCACGTTCAAGGAAGCGGGATTCAAGAAGGTCATCCTCACCGCCAAGCACCATGACGGGATGCTGCTGTATCCCTCGGCTCACTCCAGCCACGGGGTGGCCTCCAGCTCCTGGAGAAACGGCCAGGGCGACGTCCTCAAGGAGTTCGCCGACTCCGCGCGCGAGGCCGGTCTCAAGGTCGGTGTCTACGTTTCGCCGGCCGACGGTGCGGAGCTGCCGCACAAGCGGTGGAAGGAGAAGTGGGTCCCGGACATCGTCAAGAAGCACGACGCGGGACAGCCCCTGTCCACGGTTGAGCAGTCGACCTATGACGACCGCGACCGGACTCCCGGCGGCCAGGGCAGGTACGGCAACGGCAGCGAGAAGAAGACCACGACAATCCCGAGCAACGGCGGCTCAGGCCCGAAGTTCACCTTCGAGGCCGACGACTACAACCGCTACTACATGAACACCCTGTATGAGGTGCTCACCAAGTACGGCAAGTTCGACGAGGTGTGGTTGGACGGAGCCAACCCGTGGAAGGACGCGGGTCTCGACCAGAGCTACAACTTCACCGACTGGTTCAAGATGGTCCGCACGCTCCAGCCGTCGGCCGCCGTCTTCGGCGGCCCGGACATCCGCTGGGTCGGCAACGAGGACGGGCTCACTACGCGTCCCAGCGAGTGGAGCGTCGTCCCGCAGACCGGTAAAGCCGATCCGGACGGCGAACGCAACCCGACGTACGGCTATCAGGACGACAACATCGCCGGCGACGACAAGCTGACCACGGATTCGGACTACCTGGCCTGGCACCCGGCCGAATGCGACGGGAGGCTGCAGGAGGATCGCGGCGACACCAACAAGAAGTACTGGTTCTGGAACAAGGACGTGCAGCCGAGTTCCCTGGCCACTCTGCAGAACATGTACCGCAATTCGGTGGGCAAGAACTGCCAGCTCCTGCTGAACGTCGCTCCGGACAACCGCGGCAAGGTCCCGGAAGCGGAGGAGAAGCGGATGCAGGAGTTCGGCGGGTGGATTCGCTCCACCTTCGACACGGACCTTGCCAAGGGCGCGACCGCCGCCGACGACACAGGCACCTCGCACACCGCCGGGAACGACCCGGGCAATGTGCTGGACAACACCGATGACACCGCGTGGCAGCCCACGGGCACCACCGGAAACCTCGTCCTGGACCTCGGCTCCCAGAAGACCTTCAACACGGTGAACCTTAAGGAGAACATCAAGGTGGGTCAGCGCACGTCGGGCTTCGCCGTCGATGTCTGGGACGGCACGTCCTGGAAGGAGGCCGGCAACGCCACCACGATCGGCTACCGCCGCATCCTGAAGCTGTCGGAATCAGTCACCACTGGCAAGATTCGGCTGCGGGTCACCTCGTCCCGGGCCCTTCCCCCGGCGATCGCCACTGTCAGCCTCCACAACGATCACTCGTAGCCCAGCACTTCGGCATCGGTGTGAACGGCCGCGTCGTATCAAGTCGTTTCAAGGCTTCGGAAAGCCGAGGGACGGCGCGGCCGTTGCCCGCTCTCCGTCGGTCCACCGACCCCGCTCGCTCGGCGTCCCCGCCGACGACCGCGCGCACACGGTCCCGGTGAGTGCCACCAACCCGACGGACGCCGTCCGCGATCCCCGGCGGCTGCGCGCACTCCTGACGGATACAGGCCCTCAGCTTCGCGGCCGTGGGCCCAGGCTCACATGTCGTCAAGGCTCCGCGTCAGGAGGACGGGGCGAGGACGCAGTGGGCGAGGACGCGGAACTCGTGTCCGGGAGGGCGAAGGCTGAGCCGGCACACCGTGCGTGGGAGACGGGCAAACGGATGGTCCTCCGGATCAGCCGGTTTCCGTCAAGGCTGCGCGTACGGTGGTGAGGATCTCCGTCGAGAGCGGGGAGTCCTTGGTGGCGCGAGCCAGGACGAGGGCTCCGAGCATGGTGCACAGCCGGACGGTGCCGTCCTGGTCCTCGGTGGCGAGCGCTTCGGCGAAGGCGCGCACACCCTCGGCGTAGACGCGGTGGGCCTCGTGATGACTGCTTTCCCGCGCCATGTCGGCGGCGAGCCCGGCGGCGGGGCAGCCGTCCGCCGCGTTGTCGCGGTGTTCCAAGGAGAGATACGTGCCGATCAGCTCCCGCTGCGCGGCCTCGCGTTGCCCCGCGTGCCGCTCGATCCCGGACCTGTGGAGCTGGGCGAGTTCGGCGAAGGCGTGCGCGGTGGCCTCGTCGACGAGTGCCTCCTTGGAGGCGAACTGCTTGTAGAAGCCGCCGTGGGTCAGGCCCGCCGCCTTCATCAGGTCGGCGACGCTGACGTGGGTGCCCTGCTCGCGGAAGAGCCGGGAGGCGGTCTGCACCACCCGCTCGCGGTTCTTCTGTGCCTGTGTCTGTGATGCGCGACCCATCGGTCACCTCCTGTTGGATGTCAGGCGTCATCTATCCTATAGTGAATTTAGATTGCATACGTAATCTAATGGTTCGCGGCCCGGCCGCCGGGCGCCAGCAGTGCAGGGAGCAGACATGGAACTCAAGAACGCGGTCGCCGTGGTCACCGGGGCCAACCGGGGGCTGGGACGGCAGCTGGCCACCCAGCTTCTGGACCGCGGGGCCACGGTCTACGCGGCGGCCCGCCGACCCGAGAGCGTGGACCTGGCCGGTGTCACCCCGCTTCGCCTGGACGTGACCGACGAGGAATCGATCCGGGCGGCGGCGCGCATCGCCTCGGACGCGACGCTGCTGGTGAACAACGCGGGGATCTCCACCGGCACCCCGTTGCTCGCCGGCGACCCGGCCGCGGTGCGCCTGGAGATGGCGACCAATTTCTTCGGGCCGCTCGCCGTGACCCGGGCCTTCGCACCGGTTATCGAGGGCAACGGCGGCGGCGCCGTCCTCAACGTCCTGTCCGTGCTGTCCTGGCTGCACCCCGCCGGCGTCGGGGCCTACGCGGCAGCCAAGGCCGCCGCCTGGGCGCTGACCGGCGCCGTCCGCGAGGAACTGGCGCCCCGCGGCATCACCGTCTCGGCACTGCACGTCGGATACATGGACACAGACATGGCCAGTGTCATTCCGGCCGATCAGAAGGCCGACCCCGCCGACGTGGCCGCCCAGGCCCTGGACGGCATCCAGCAGGGTCTGCCCGAGATCCTCGCCGACGACGTCACTCGGCTCGTCAAGCAGGGCCTGGCCCTGGCGCCGAACGCGGCGTGAGTACGAGACCCACGAGACGGAGACGACGATGAGAGCCTTCGTGGTCGAGCGCTACAGGGCAGAGAACGCCCTGCCTTTCCAACGCCGCGTTCGCTGCAGCCAGCCGTCGGGTTCAGCGGCTGCCGGTGTTCCAGAAACGGTAGTGATGGTCTTTGAGGAAGTCGGCGCGCTTCCAGGTGCCTCTGGTCAGTGACTGTACGTGCCAGCCGGTCCGGCCCTGGCTGTCGGTCAGACGGGGCCAGGCCGTCTCCCCGGCGCCGTTGGGGTCGCCGGTGGCGGCGAAGCGCCTCCAGGCCCCGATCATCCGGTTGCCCAGGGCCGCCTGGCCGTCCGACAGCCTCTCGAACAGCGCCAGATCGAACAGGTACGGCAGCTCGGCCATGTGCTGGGCCGCGGGCGGGAAGCTCGGGGTGGCGGTGTCCTTGAACCAGGGGGTCTTCTGGTCGGCGAACTCGTACATGCGGGTGGGTGTCCAGCGCGACAGAACCCTGGCTGTGTTCAGGGTGGGCACTGACCAGATGGCGTCGGTCTTGACCTTGGCCAGCGTCCGGCCCGCTGAGCTGCCCAGCGGATACCGCCGCAGGACGGCGTCGGCTCGCCGGCCGAACTCCTGCCGGACGGCCGGTTCGTAGGCGTTGGCCGGCATCGGCTTGTGGGTCGCCAGTTCCTGACCGAGGATCATGCCGTTCTCCTCGTCGTGGTTGACGCCGACGAGAACTGGGACGCGGTTGATACGGCCCTTGCGCAGCGCCTGGTCGACCGGAAGAGGCAGGCTGCGCGTGCCGCTGACGGGGCGCGGCTCCCGATGGGTGCCGTAGGCGGCCAGCAGGTCCTCGATCGGGAGCTTGCGCAGGCAGTCGGCCACGTCGGAGACGGTGGCACAGCGGGTCTTGCCGATGACCTTGTTGCTTTCGGCCCGTGCCTCGGCCCGGGTGCGGGATGCACCGCCGGGAGCGCCACAGGGCGCGCTCTGGATGATCGCCCGCTGGAAGAGCCCCTTCGAGGCCGGTGAGGCCAGATGCCCGCATACGGAGTATCCGCCGCCGGATTCGCCCATGAGCGTCACGTTGGAGGCGTCTCCGCCGAACCTGGCGATGTTCTGGCGCACCCAGCGCAGTGCGGCCCGCTGGTCTTCCTGTGCCAGGCCGCCGGAATCCGGGAGGCCGGGATGGGTGAGGAAGCTGGTGGCGCCGAGCCGGTAGTTCATCGATACGACGATCGCGCCGTCGGCCGCGAGCCTGTCGGGGCCGTAGAGATGACCCATCCCGAACATCATGCTGCCGCCGTGGACCCACACGATCACCGGCCGCTTCCCGCTCTTGCCCACGGGGGTGGTGACGTTCAGGTTGAGGCAGTCCTCGTCGGTGCTGGGCTTGCCGATGGGCAGACCGGCGGGCTGCGCGCACCACTTGCCGGGCTTGGTGGTGTCACGCACCCCGCGCCACCGGTCGGCCGGGCGGGGCGCGGCGAAACGGGCGGCCTTGGCATACGGGATGCCCTGGAAGGACCGCACACGGGAGCCGACTGTCCCACGCACGACTCCGCCCGAGGTGTGCACGAGAGAGGGATCGCGGGCCGTTGACGGGTCAGGGGCCGTCAAGGCGGAAGACGCCTGGACGACCAGTCCGGATGTGGCAAGCAGGGCGATACCGAGGCCCGCCAACGCGACTTTCTTCATGGTTCGCTCCCATGCCGGTCGAGTAGTGGCAAGACCGTAACCACGATTTGAACGATCGTGCAATGCGTCCGTGCAATGCGTTCGTGCAAAACGATCGCATGACTCGCTCGCGCAAACCGATGTACGCTCCCGGCATGGGAAACCGCGAGGACCTCCTGGCCGGCGCCAAGCGCTGTCTGCGGGAGAAGGGATACGACCGCACCAGCGTCCGGGACATCGCCACCGCGGCAGGCGTGAGCACCGCCGCGATCGGTTACCACTACGGCTCCCGCGAGACGCTGCTGACGCAGGCGCTGTACGAGCTGCTGGACGAATGGGGGGACAGTCTCGGCCGAGCTCTGGCGCCCGAGGGCGGCCACGACGCGGCGGCGGGCTTCGCGCGCATGTGGGAGTCCCTCGTCGAGCAGTTCCGCACGCACCCGGACCTGTGGACGGCCACTGTTGAGCTCTTTCTACAGGCTCAGCGTCAACCCGACATTCGTCCTCGGCTGGCCGACGGCGTCTCACAGGGCTGGCGCGGGATGGCCGCGATCCTGCAGAGCACGCCGGAAGAGGCGGTATCCGACCACTCCGCCCGCACCCTGGGAATGATCCAGGCGGCGCTCATGTCGGGTGTGATGTTCCAGAGCCTCAGCGACCCGGCCAACGCGCCCACGGCCGACGAGGTCCTCGAAGGCATCCGGGAGTTGGCGCGATACGCGAAGCCCGCAACCCCCTGACGGGCATTCTTCTTCTGGTATGTGCGTCGGCACCACGTGCACGGATGCCGGCGTTGCGGGGACGTGGTAAGAGCGAAGCGCCGCGCCGAACGAGCCCGCCTCTCCGGGCCGTTGCGGGGCACGAAGCTGTTGGCGGCGGGGGAGTGATGAGCTGGTTGACCCAATCGACCAGGACCAAACAGCCGAGCAGTCACGCCGTGGCCGGCGCCACCTGCCTGTACGCGATTTACGACCCGGTCAGTGGGCACTGCACCCTGGCCCGCGCTGGCCACCCCCACCCGCCCGTCGGGTGCCCCGACGGCACCGCGGATTTCCCCGACGTGCCTGCCTATCCGCCCCGGGGAGCGGCCTCCCGATCGAAACCGCCGAACTCCACCTGCTCGAAGGCTCCCGCATCGTCCTCTACACCGACGGACTCATTGAGAACCGCCACCACGACCTCGATACCGGCCTCGGTATCCTGCGCACTGCCCTGACCGGACGACCGAGCCTCTCCCCCGGAGGAGACCTGCGGGACATCCTCGACGCGAGGCTTCCCGAATGCCCCAGCGACGACATCGCCCTGCTGGTGGCCCGCAGTGCGACTGTTGGCCCCCGGGGAGGTCGCCCAGTGGGACGTCCCGTCCGACCCCGCAGCGGTCGCCTCCATCCGCACCCAGTGCACCCGTCGGCTGGAGGCCTGGGGACTTGAGGAGATTGTTTTTCCCGCCGAGCTGATCACCAACGTTATCCGCCACGGCACCCAGCCCATCAAGGTGCGGATGCTGCGTCACCTCAACCTGATCTGCGAGGTCTCCGACGGCTCCAGCACCCCCACACCTGTGCCGGGCAGCCACCACCGACGAGGGCGGCCGCGGCATGTTCCTCGTCGCCCAGCGCGCCGAACGCTGGGGCACCCGCTACACCCCCGCGGCAACATCATCTGGACCGAACACGCGCTCCACCACGGAGCCACCGAACCGGGGACCGACCTGGCCGACGTCCTCCATGACCAATGGGGTGAATGATCGTACGCCTGGCTCCGACTAACGGAAGGCCAGGGGGCTGCGAGCGAGGAGCATGCAGTGAGCCAGTTGCAGGAAGGCGTCGTGCACGTCGTCCGGCGCCTCCGAGCGGACGCGCAAGCGGCGTGGCCAGTGGAGGTGGGCGATGGCGGATTCGGCGACCCACCGCACGCGTTCCAGACCCGAGCCGTGCTGCTGTCGGCGACGCGTGATCTTCGGGGTGATGTTCCGCGCCGGCAGGCGACGGCGGTTGATGTCGTGGCCACGGTCGATGTAGAGGGCTCGGAGATTGTGCCGAGGCCGTCCGCTCGGCCGTGGACGGAAGGAACGGAGTCGACGAGTGGTAGCAGCTGGGTGACGTCGTTGCGGTGGCCGCCTGTCAACGACACTCGCAGCGGAATACCAGTGCCGGCGGAGCCGGGGCTTCGCCCTTGGACACCGGCGGTGCCGGAGCCTCGCCCTTTGTCGTACGGCGCGAAGGGGCCTGGGGGCCCGGTAGTCCGCCGGGCGTGTGGAACGATCGTCGCGTTAAGCAGTGCGGAGAGGGGAAATCCATGGCTGGCCGGGCCGGAGAGCACAGTGATGATTCGAACCGCCCCGGGGGCGCGCAGCCAGTGAGCGGTGCGGAGGAGCCTTCTGGACTGGGAGTCACCGTGGCCGAGCGGCTGCGCCGCGTTCAGGGTGGCCTGTCCCGGGCCGAGATGAAGATTGCCCGGGAGTTGACGGCCAATTACCCGGCCGCCGGGCTGGACTCCGCGTCGGGGCTGGCCTCACAAGCGGGGGTCAGCGCACCCACCGTCGTGCGTTTTGTCGCACGGCTCGGGTTCGAGGGCTACCGGCAGTTCCAGCAATCGTTGCGCGAGGAGGTGCAGGCGCGCCAGGCGTCGCCACTGACCCTGGCGCCGGTGATCGGCGCCGACTCGCCGACGTCCGAGCTGGTGGAAGCAGCACGGCGGGTGGGCATCGCCGCGCTGGGGCAGACGTTCACGGCCTTGCCCGAGCAGGAGTTCGACCGTGCGGTGGGTCTGATCTGCGATCCGGGCAAGCGGATCGTATGCTTCGGCGGGCGATTCTCCCAGCTCCTGGCCGAATATCTGGATCTGCACCTCCGGTTGTTGCGCCCTGGCACGGTCGTGCACACCCCCTCCCCGGGGCGGGACGCGGGATTCCGGGTCGATGTGGGCCGGCGGGACGTGTGCGTGGTCTTCGATTTCCGCCGCTATCAGGACGACATCGTGGAGTTGGCCCGGCACACCCGTGAGCGGGGGGCGAAGGTCGTGCTGTTCACTGATCCGTGGCTGTCGCCCGTGGCCGAGTTCGCCGACGTGGTGCTCCCCGCGCGGGTCGAGGCGCCCAGTCCGTTCGACAGCATCGTGGCCCCCCTGGCGCTGGTCGAGACCCTGGTCGCCGCCGTGCACGCGCGCCTGGGCACGGCGGCCGAAGAGCGGCTGCGAGCGGCGGAGGACACGTGGCGGGGCGGGAGCGGTGCCGTCTGAAAA
This sequence comes from Streptomyces sp. 8N114, assembly GCF_052245835.1. Lineage (NCBI taxonomy): Bacteria > Bacillati > Actinomycetota > Actinomycetes > Kitasatosporales > Streptomycetaceae > Streptomyces > Streptomyces sp. 8N114. Next base: position 217,584 of record NZ_JBQQBT010000003.1, read on the forward strand.
ATTTGTTTCAGCTCCACCATTGACGCGCAGCTTGTAATGAATATTTCATGAGGGTTCCCCGGGCCCCATCCACGCGGCCCCCTTCCTGCTCGGGAGTACGTCGTGCCCGATCACCCTCATACCCCACGTAAACTGCGTCTCTGGGAGGCGTTGGCTCTCTCCGTCGGCCTCATGGGCCCCACCCTGGCGATGGGTATCAACGGCGCGGGAGTCGCGGCCACGGTGGGCAAGGCGGTGCCTCTCGTCTTCCTGCTCGGCCTCCTCGGCGTCGCTGTCGTCGGCTACGGCTTCTGGCGGCTGACCCAGAACTTCCACCACGCCGGATCCGTCTACGCCCTGGCCGGGGCTACCATCGGACCCCGCGCTGGGTTCTTCGGCGGCTTCGCTCTGCTGGGCGCCTACCTTGCCTTCCTCGTGTGCACCCTCGCCGCGACCGGCGTCTTCGCCCACGCGTTCTTGCACGCCCTCGGTGTGACGTCCGCAGGCCCCTGGGCTGCCGTGGCCATCGCCGCCGGCGTGGGTGTCACCGTGCTCAACGCACGTGACACCCGGGTCACTGCCCGCACTCTGCTGGTCGTCGAAGGCATCGGCATCGTGGCCATGCTTTTGCTCGCGGTCGTCGTGCTCGGTCGCACGAGCACCGGGTCAGCCCCTCGCCACCAGCCGTTCGACCTGTCGGTGTTCACACCCGGCACAGCCAGCTATGGCGCCGTGATGACCGCGACCGTCTTCGCCTTCTTGTCCTGGGCCGGGTTCGAAGCCTGCGCGTCCCTGGGGGAGGAGACCGATGACCCCCGGCGCAACATCCCCCGTGCCCTGGCGGGCAGCGTGTTGCTCACCGGCGTCCTTTACATCCTGATGATGTTCGTCCAGACCATCGGATTCGGCACCGACGACGAGGGAGTGAGTGCGTTCGCCGGGGCGGAGTCAGCGCTGGTGACGCTCTCCGACAGCTACATAGGCACCTGGTTCTCGCTCGTCGTCGCCTTTACCGCGGTGGCCTCCGCCTTCGCTGCCGCGCTGTCCTCGTCCGCCGCGGCCTCCCGCATGGTCCTCGCCCTGGCCCGCGACGGTTTCGGGCCGGCGGCACTGGCCCGGACCGATCCCGCCACCGGCGCACCCACCAGGGCCCTGTGGCTGTGTGGCGGAGTGGGAGGCGCACTGGCCGCGGGCATGTACGGCCTGGGCACCTCCGCGTTCGACACCTACTACTGGTACGCGACCATCGGCGTGTTGTGTGTCCTGGTGGTCTACGCCCTCGCCGGAATCGGCGTCATCGTCTTCACCCTCTCGGGCCGCGGCACCATCCCCCGCCGCGAACTGCCCATCCCCCTCATCGGCCTGGGCTACCTCTGCTTCGTCTTCTTCAAGCAGGCCGTGGGGCACAGCGCGCCCTACAGCTACTTCCCCTGGGTCACCGCCGCCTGGTGCCTGACCGGCGTCGCCATCGTCCTGCTCGCGCCCTCGCTCGCACGGCGCATCGGCACCCGCCTCACCAGTGAGCTGAACGGGACCACCGGCGGCGAACAGGAACAGGGCCCCGCGCCGACCGCTGACAACACAAAGGTGACTTCATGACCTTCCTCGCCGACGGCTCCACCACGGTCTTCGTCGCCACCTGCGACCTGGCCGGGCTGGTGCGGGGCCGATCAGTGCCCTCTGCCGCACACGACGCGGTGCTGCGCAGCGGCACCGGCTGGGTACCCGCGAACCTCGCCATCTCCTCCTTCGGGCCGATCGCCCCCGACAACGTCTTCGGCTCCCGCGGCGACCTGCGGCTGGTCCCCGACGCTGCCACCGCGGTCGGCATACCGGCAGACGGCACCGATCCCGGCATGCTGCTCTACCTTGCGGACCAGACCTTGCCGGACGGGCAGCCCTGGCCCTGCTGCCCACGTACCGTCTTGCGCGACGCCCTGACAGAACTGCGCGAACGCACCGGTCTGGAGGTCGTCGCAGCCTTCGAGCATGAATTCGTCCTCGGCGGACTGACCGAGAGCGCCCCGTTCTCGCTGCGCCGCTTCAGGGACGCCGAACCCTTCGGTACGGACCTGGTGCGGCTGTTGGAGCACGCCGGTCTTGAGCCGGAGACATGGATTCCCGAGTACGGCGACGGCCAGTTCGAGCTCACCCTGCGCCCCTCCGAAGCCCTGGTCGCGGCCGACCGCGCCGTCCTTCTCAAGGAACTCGTCCGTGACCTGGCCCGGCGCAGAGGGCTGCCCGTCACCTTCTCCCCCCTCCTTGCCGGCGCCGGAGTCGGGAACGGTGTGCACATCCATCTGAGTCTGCGCGACGCTTCCGGACGCCCCGCCCTCTACGACCCGCAGCGCCCCGGACGGCTCTCCGCCACCGGTGCCCAGTTCAGCGCCGGGATCCTCGCCCACGCCCCCGCCCTCGCGGGCCTGACCGCACCCAGTCCGGTGTCCTTCCTGCGCCTGACGCCTCACCGCTGGAGTGCCGGTGGGGTGTTCCTGGCCGAGCACAACCGCGAGGCGCTGCTGCGCATCTGCCCCACCACTGCACTGGGTGGCTCTGACCCCGGCGCCCAGTTCAACCTCGAATACCGGGCTGCCGACGCCACCGCCAACCCCTGGCTCGCTCTGGCCGTCCTGGTCCGCGCCGGTCTGGCGGGCCTGACCGGCCACTACGACGAGCCCATCGTGTGGCCGGAGGACACCGACGACGCCGGGCTCGCCCATGTCCCATCCCTGCCTGCGAGCCTCGACGAGGCCCTGGACGCCCTGGAGAAGGACCACACCGTCCGGTCCTGGTTCGACCCTCAGCTCCTGGCCACCCACCTGTCCGTCAAACGGTCCGAACTCGCCCAACTCGACGGCATGGACGACGCTGAGCGCATCCGGAGGGTGCGGAATGTCTACTGACCTGCTCGTAGCGGAGATCGAACAGCTTCCCCTCATCGACCATCACGTACACGGCGCTCTGCGTGATGAAGTCGACCGTGCCGCACTGGAGCATCTGCTCACCGAGTCCGACCGCCCGGTCCCCCCGTGGATGACGCAGTTCGACTCACAGATCGGCTTCGCAATCCGCCGTTGGTGCGCCCCCGTTCTCGGTCTTGCACCGCATGCCGATCCTGTTGCCTATCTGGCTCGGCGCCGCGAACTCGGCACGGAGGAGGTCAACCGCAGGTTTCTCGGGGCCTCCGGCGTCGGACACTACCTGCTGGAGACCGGCTACAAGGGGGAAGACATCCTCGACGTCCAGGGCATGGCCACCGCCTCCGGCCGCCGCGTCGACGAGGTGGTGCGCCTGGAGACCGTGCTGGAAGACGTGGTGCGCGCCGGTGTCACAGCCGCCGCCCTCCCTGACCGGTTCCGCGAGACCCTGGCCGCGCGCACGGCCACCGCGGTCGGTCTCAAGAGCATCATCGCCTACCGCCACGGCTTCGACTTCGACCCCGGACGTCCCGCCGACATTGAGGTAGCCGCTGCGGCGGACCCCTGGCTCGCCGCGTGCGAAGACACCGGCACAATCCGCGTCGACGACCCGGTCCTGCTGCGCTTCATCCTGTGGTGCGGTGTCGACCGCGGTCTGCCGATCCAGCTGCACGCCGGGTACGGCGATCCGGACGTCGAGCTCCATCGGTGCGACCCGCTGTTGCTCACCCGCTTCATCAAGAACGTGGAACCGCACGGCACCGACCTCTTGCTGCTGCACTGTTACCCCTTCCAGCGCAACGCGGGCTATCTCGCCCAGGTCTTCCCGCACGTGTACTTCGATGTCGGGCTCGGCATCAACTACACCGGGGTGCGCTCCGATGCCGTCATCGCCGAGTCACTGGAACTCGCCCCGTTCGCCAAGATCCTCTTCTCCTCGGACGCCTGGGGGCCGCCCGAACTGCACCACCTTGGGGCCCTGCTGTGGCGGCGCGGTATGGCCAAAGCCCTCACCACATGGACCGACAGCGGGGAATGGGCCTTCGACGACGCCCTCAAGGTGGTGCGCATGATCGGCCACGACAATGCCTGCCGCGTCTATCGGCTGGAGACCGCGGAATGAACGAGCACCACCTCGCCACGCTGGCCGCCGCGCTGGAGGCGGAACTGCCGGCCGCTGTGGAGTTGCGCCACCGCATTCACGCAAGGCCCTGCCTGTCCGGTGCCGAAGCTCCCACCCGCGATCTCCTGCTCGCCGCACTGCCCGCCGGTTCCACCACCAAGGTCGCCGATACCGGGGCCGTCGTCCGTGTCGGTGGCCCCGGGCCCGCCGTCGCGGTACGAGGCGAACTCGACGCGCTCGCCGTGCAGGAGACAACGGGTGCACCGTGGGCGTCCGAACACCCGGGCATCATGCACGCCTGCGGCCACGACGTGCATCTGGCCGCGCTCACCGCTCTCGCCCGCGCCGTCGACCGGACCGGTGGCCCCGCCCCGCTGCTGGCGGTCCTGCAACCGAGGGAGGAGACCTACCCTTCCGGTGCCCAGAGCATCGTCGAAGACGGCCTTCTCGACCGCGAGTTGTGCCAGGCCGTGATAGGGGCGCACCTCCAGCCGCTGCTGCCGCCCGGCACCGTCGCCTGCACCCCCGGGGGAGTCAACGCCTCGGCTGACGAGTTCACCCTCACGGTGCGTGGCCAGGGCGGTCACGCCGCCTACCCGCACCGCACCCGCGATCCCGTCGTCGCGCTGGCCCACGTCGTCGTCGCCCTGCAGAGCCTGGTAAGCCGTGGCGCCGACCCGATGTCACATGTCGTGCTGAGCGTGGGCACCCTTGCGGCGGGTACGGCCGCCAACGTCATTCCCGGCACCGCCGAAGCCCGCGGCACGCTGCGGACGCTGCACGACGGCGACCGCCACACCCTGCACCGGAGGCTGGCCGAGGTCGCGAAGCTGGTGGCACAGACCCACGGCTGCACCGCAGAGGTGACCATCGAGCACGGAGAGCCCGTCCTCCACAACGACGAAGCGCTGACCGCCGCGACCCTGCCCCTGCTCGGCAGCCTCGGCCTGCGCACCGGTGGCGACTTGAGGTCGGCAGGCTCGGACGACTTCTCCTTCTACTGCGAACGCCTGCCCTCGCTGATGTTGTTCGTGGGCACCCGCGGGGGCTCCGAACAGCTGCATTCACCCACCTTCATGCCTGCCGACGAGCGGATACGCGATGTCGCCCGCGCCCTGCTCGCCGGCTACCTGGCCGCAGCCGAACCAACCGCCTGCCCCCCCCGACACCTCGCACAAGCACCAAGGACCCCGCTATGACCACCACCAGTACGCACACCCACCCCACGCCCGACTCGAACACTGCCCATCATCTGTCCCTGGCCGAGACGGCGATCGCCCACAACTACCGTCCCCTTCCCGTGGTGCTGGCTTCAGGTGAGGGCGCCTGGGTCAGCGATGTCGAAGGCCGCTGCTACCTGGACTGCCTCGCGGGATACTCGGCCATCAACTTCGGCCATGGCCACCCCCGGTTGCTGGCCGCGGCCCGCGAGCAGCTCGAACGCATCACCCTGACCAGCCGGGCCTTCCACAACGACCGCCTCGGCCCCTTCTGCCAGGACCTGGCCGACCTCGCGGGCATGGATGCGGTCCTGCCGATGAACACCGGCGCCGAGGCTGTCGAAACCGCCATCAAGGTCGCGCGCAAATGGGGCCGCGAACGCAAGGGCGTTGCCCCGGACCACGCCACCATCATCGTCGCCGACGGCAACTTCCATGGCCGCACCACCACCATTGTCAGCTTCTCCTCCGACCCCGTCGCCCGCGACGGATTCGGCCCCTTCACACCCGGCTTCCGCACAGTCCCCTTCGGCGACGCCGCAGCCCTGGAGAACGCCGTCGACGAGAGCACCGTGGCCGTACTGCTCGAACCCATCCAAGGCGAAGCCGGCGTACTCATCCCGCCGCCGGGCTACCTGCAGCGCGTACGCGAGATATGCAGCCGCGAGAACGTGCTCTTCATCGCTGACGAAATCCAGTCAGGACTGGGCCGTACCGGCACCACGTTCGCCTGCGATATCGAGGACGTCACCCCTGACGTCTACGTACTCGGCAAAGCTCTCGGCGGCGGAATCGTGCCCGTCTCCGCGGTCGTCTCCCGCCATGACGTCCTCGGTGTGATCGGTCCTGGCAGTCACGGTTCCACCTTCGGTGGCAACCCGCTGGCCGCCGCCGTCGGCCACGCCGTCGTCGAGTTGCTGCGCAGCGGCGACTACCAGGCACGGGCAGCCAAACTGGGTAAACAGCTCCATGACCGGCTCGAATCCCTGATCGGGCACGGCGCCGTCGCCGTCCGGTGCAGCGGCCTGTGGGCCGGCATCGACATCGCCCCTGCCCTCATGACCGGACGGCAGGCGTGTGAAGCACTGCTGGCCCGGTCGGTTCTCGCCAAGGACACCCACGGCTCCACCATTCGTCTCGCCCCACCTCTCACCATTGGCCCCGACGAGCTCGACTGGATGTGCGAGCAGTTGGCCGCGGTTCTGACGGGGCCAGGGTCGGCGATCTGAGTCAGGGATTCCTCGGCGGCAGGCGGCGACTCTGTCGAGGATCTCGTCGTCGTTCGGGAAGGGTCCGTCGGGAAAGGACCCCGCAAGAGGCACCTCGTTGACGGCCTACTTCACACAGACGCTGGTCGGCCGACGGGCCCTGGGAAAGGATCTTCGCGGCGTCGTGGCTCTTCCATCGAAGGCGCGGCGAACGTCCACTTCGCCGTCTGACCGAACTCGTCACTACTGCTCGACCCGTCGGAGGCGAGGGGGAGCGGACCGACCGGCGGGGCGCCCTCGGCGGATGTCCCGGTTCAGGGGCCGGTCCGCTCCGACTCAGTCAGTGATCTCCATGCGCTGCGCCTTCCCTTTCTCGGCCTTGGGGGCGCTCATTGTGAGGATCCCGCTGGTCAGCTCCGCGCTGATGTGCTCGGCATCGGGGGTCGGCGGCAATCATGCGGCAGCCGAACCGCCCGATGCCGCGGGTGCGGCTGCGGGCTGCTCGGTGCGTTCCCGCTGCGTGACTCACCGTGGACATCGAGATCAACGTCGGCGACCTCCACGGTGATCTGGTCCTTCCCCATGCCGGGAGCTCCGGTTCCACCAGGTAGGCGTCCTCGGTCTCCTCGACGCTGGCCAGCGGCGCCCACGGCTCGTCCCGCTACAAGCGGTCGGGACGGGGCTGATTTACCTGTGCCGAGGTCGTCACGTGAGCCATCCGGTGACCTGGCGGTCCCTCGGCCGGGGTGCGCCTACGCCTTGGACGTCGCGCTCGGCAATGTTCAGCAGCTGCTGGGCGAGGTCGCGCATGGCCCTGCCCGCCGCCAGTTCGTCGCCGATCTCCGGCACGTTTGTATCCGCCGGGTGGCAGTGCGCGGATCCATGGCCGGTGAGCGCTGTGGCGCCGGTGTCCAGTACTACGTCTGCCTTCGTCGCTCCCTCGTCGTCCTCGAAGAGGTCGAGACGAACCTTCCATTCCGTGGTGCGTGCCATGACTCTCTCCTCACCTGCTTACGGAACGATGTGGACTGGATACGGACTGTTCTGAGGTCAGGCCGTGCGAGAAAGTGACACCGGTCCGTGCGCGGCGCAGTGGCTCGGATGCGTACGGCGAGTGCTGTGAACTCACAGCCAGCCTCCAGAGGGTCGCTGGTCCGTCGATTCCATTATCGAACGGCAGCGGCTTCGGTCGCAGGGCCGAAAGTCCGGCAGACGCTTCCTGTCCCTCCGCCACCGTCCACATGCGCCGCGGAGGGGATTGGGGTATTCCTCGACTGAGAGAGATCTACCGTCACTTTCGGTTTCCTTCGCGACGGAGGACGTCGCCATGCAATGCTTCTGGTCCGCTTCTCATGACTGAGCGTGGCGCCCGCGGGGAGTCGGCACCGCCGGAGCCGCGGGCGGACGTGTGCGAGACGCACACCGCCATCGTGTTCTTCGCCGGCGATCGCGCCTACAAGCTCAAGAAGCCGGTGGACCTGGGATTCCTGGACTACACGACGGTGACGGCTCGCCGGGTCGCGTGCGAGCGCGAGATCGCCCTCAACCGCCGCTTCGCCCCCGATGTCTATCCGGGCCTCGGCGAGATCCACACCCCCGGTGCTGAGGCGCCCGAACCGCTCGTGGTGATGCGCCGCATGCCTGCGGACCGCCGCCTCTCCCGGCTGGTACGAGAGGGGGCCGCTGTCGATGACGTCCTCCGGGCCGTGGCACGGCAGCTCGCCGCGTGGCACACGAAGGCGCCCCGCGGCCGGGAGGTGGCTGAACAGGGCACGCGGGACGCGCTGTCCTCGCGCTGGGAGGCCGGCTTCGCGCAGGTCCGCCCAATGGCCGCCGAGGGTCTCGTTCCCGAAGGAGTGGAGGAGATCGAGCGGCTGGTACGCCGCTATCTCGCCGGCCGCAGAAGGCTGTTCGACTCCCGTATCGAGCAGGGGCGGGTGGTCGACGGCCACGGCGATCTGCTCGCCGAGGACATCTTCTGCCTCGCCGACGGCCCCCGTATCCTCGACTGCCTGGAGTTCGACGATCAACTCCGCTACGTCGACGGCCTGGATGACGCCGCCTTCCTCGCCATGGACCTGGAACAGCTCGGCGCCCCGGAGGCCGCGGCGTACTTTCTCGCCCAGTACAGCGAGTACTCCGGCGACTCCGCGCCCTCTTCCCTGCGGCATCACTACGTCGCCTATCGCGCGTTCGTCCGCGTCAAGGTCTCCCTGATCCAGGCACGCCAGGGCGCGCCTGGCGCGGAGGGGGCGGCACGACGGCTGGCCGCGGCTGCGCTGCGTCACCTGCGCACCTCCGCCGTCTGCCTGACGCTTGTGGGCGGACTGCCGGGCAGCGGGAAGTCCACCCTCTCCGGTGCACTGGCGGACCGGTTGGGGGTCACGCTGCTGAGCAGCGACCGCCTCCGCAAGGAGCTGGCGGGTATCCCCGCGGAGCAGTCCGCTGCCGCCGACTACGGCGAGGGCCTGTACACGCCGGAGTGGACAGCCAGGACTTACGCCACCCTGCTCGACCACGCAGCCACCCTGCTGTCCTCCGGCGAGTCCGTCGTGCTGGACGCCACCTGGTCCGATCCGGGACAGCGCGAGGCGGCACTGCGGGTGGCCGAACGTACCAGCGCCGACCTGGTGGCCCTGCACTGCCACGTGCCGGACGACGTGTCAGCGGCCCGCCTCAGCACCCGCACCGCCGGACCGTCCGACGCCGACCTCGACGTGGCCACCGCCATGGCGGCCGGGGAAGCGCCGTGGCCCGAAGCGGTCGCGATCGACACCAGCGGTCCGCTGGAGTCCGCAGTCGCCCAGGCCCTGGCAGCCGTACGCCTATGGGGCACCAGCCAGGCCCCGGTCTTCCGCCGCCCCTACATGGAACCGGACTGAGGCAGCCGGACCACGACCGGGCCCCTGAGCGCGCGCCCGCCCTCGGCGGCCTCGGCACCGGTCGGCAGAGTCGGCAAAGGAAAAGGCAAGGAGAGCTCTCTCCTTGCCACTCTCAACGTATAGCGCGCTGGGGGACTTGCCGCAAGACCCGGGTCACGGAGCAGAATCGTCGGCCGATGCCACAACCTGCGGCAATGGGGGAACGACGTGCGTGAGTTGTTGTCGACGTATGAGGGACGCGGTGACGTCGAACCAGCGGTGGGACCGGCAGTGCAGTTGCGGGTGCTCGGCGCGGAGGTGGAGGGGTGCGCGCCGCCCAAGAGGGCGGAGCGGCCGGCCGACTCGTCAGAGGGAAGGCCACCAGGCGTGAGGACGTGCCCGACACGAGGTTCGGCAGAGTTGGAGGCGCCGGTTGTTCGATCGGCCACCGCAGTGCAACGGAGGACGGCGGCCGCGGAGGTAGCGCAATGATCGAGCAGTACGTGTTGGATCTTCAAGAGCTTGACGAGGCGCAGGTCGCGGTCGTTGGCGGCAAGGGCGCGCAACTGGGCGGGCTGTCGCGGATCGAAGGCATCCGCGTGCCGGGTGGCTTTTGCGTGACGACGGACGCCTTCCGGCGGATCATGGCGGAAGCGCCGTCGATCGACGATCGGCTCGATCAGTTGTCGCGCTTGAACCCGGACGACCGGGAGGCGATCCGCACGCTCAGCGCGCAGATTCGCCGGACCATCGAGGGGGTCGCTGTCCCGGGCGATCTCGCGGCGGCGATCACCGGCGCGCTCGCCCAGCTCGGCGAACAAGCCGCCTACGCCGTACGGTCCAGCGCGACGGCAGAGGACCTGCCGACGGCCTCCTTCGCCGGCCAGCAGGACACGTACCTGAACGTCGTGGGGCCGACGGCGATCCTCCAGCACGTCAGCCGGTGCTGGGCCTCGCTGTTCACCGAGCGGGCCGTGACCTACCGACGGCGGAACGGCATCGACCACCGTGCGGTCCACATGGCCGTGGTCGTGCAGCAGATGGTCTTCCCGCATGCGGCCGGCATCCTGTTCACGGCCGACCCCGTCACGGGCAACCGGAAGGTCGCCACCGTGGACGCCGGCTTCGGCCTCGGTGAGGCATCGGTCTCCGGCCTGGTGAACCCGGACGTCTTCAAGGTCCGACACGGCGAAGTCGTCGCCAAGTCGATCGCCGCCAAACAGCGTGCCGTTCGCGCCCTGCCGGCCGGCGGTACGCAGGAAGTAGTGATCGACTCGCAGCGGCAGGAGCAGCCGGCGCTGACGGATGCGCAGGTCATGCAACTCGTGCAGCTCGGGCAGCGGATCGAAGCGCACTTCGGCCGCCCGCAGGACATCGAATGGTGCCTGGTCGACGATGGCTTCCGGATCGTTCAGAGCCGGCCGATCACGACGCTGTTCCCCATCCCCGAGACCGGCGACCAGGAGAATCACGTCTACGTCTCCGTCGGCCATCAGCAGATGATGACCGACCCCATGAAGCCCTTGGGGCTCTCCATATGGCAGCTGACGGCCATGGCGCCGATGCACGAGGCCGGTGGGAGGCTGTTCGTCGACGTCACCCGGCGCCTGGCCTCGCCAGCGAGCCGCGCCGGCCTCCTGGACGTCATGGGGAGAGGCGATCCGCTGGTCAGGAACGCGCTGGAGACCGTCCTCGACCGCGACGATTTCCTCCCGTCGCTCCCGGACGCGGGTCCCGGCGGGCCTCCCCCAGGCCCGGGGGGCCAGGGAGGTACCCCCACCAGCGGTGCGTCCGCCCCGATCGAGACCGATCCGGCCCTCGTCGCAGAGCTGATCGAGCGCAGTCGGGCGTCCATCGCCGCCCTGGAGCGCGACATCCGGACGAAGACCGGACCGGCGCTGTTCGACTTCCTGCTGGAGGCCTTCGAGGAGCACAAGCGAGTCCTCAGTGATCCGCCGAACCTTCAGGCGATCACGGCGGGGATGGAGGCCACATGGTGGCTCAACGACAAGCTGCAGGAGTGGCTGGGGGAGAAGAACGCGGCTGACACGCTCACGCTGTCCGCCCCCGACAACGTCACTTCGGAGATGGGACTGGTGCTGCTCGACGTCGCGGATGTGATCCGCCCGCATCCGGAGGTGGTGGCGTTCCTGCAGAGCGTCGAGTACGTCGAGGACGAGGACTTCCTGGACGAGCTGGCGAAGCTCGCGGGCGGGACCGAAGCGCGCGACGCCATCGAGACCTACCTCGACCGGTACGGCATGCGCTGCGTCGGCGAGATCGACATCACGAGACCACGTTGGCGCGAGCGCCCCACCACGCTCGTGCCCGTGATCCTCGACAACGTCAGGAACTTCGAACCGGGCGCCGCCGAGCGGCACTTCGAGCAAGGACGGCAGAAGGCGCAGAAGAAGGAACAGGACGTGCTGTCACGCCTGCGGGCCCTGCCGGACGGGGGCCGGAAAGCCGACGAGACCAAGCGGATGATCGACCGGGTCCGAACCTTCATCGGGTACCGGGAGTACCCGAAGTACGGCATCGTCAGCCGCTACTTCGTCTACAAGCAGGCCCTGCTGGCGGAGGCCGAGCGCCTCGTGCAGGCAGGCGTGCTTCCGGCGAAGGAGGACATCTTCTACCTCACGTTCCAGGAACTCCACGACGTCGTACGCTCGAACCAGGTGGACGACCAGCTCATCCAGCAGCGCAAGGACGCGTTCCGGTCGTACCACGCACTCACACCGCCCCGGGTGCTCACATCGGACGGTGAGGCCGTCACCGGGGCGTACCGGCGCGACGACGTGCCGGCCGGCGCCCTGATCGGCCTACCGGTTTCCGCCGGGACCATCGAGGGAAGGGCCCGCGTCATCCTTGACATGGCGGAGGCCGATCTCGAAGCGGGCGACATCCTGGTCACGACCTTCACGGACCCCAGCTGGTCGCCGCTGTTCGTCGGGATCGCGGGCCTGGTGACGGAGGTGGGCGGCCTGATGACCCATGGCGCAGTGATCGCCCGGGAGTACGGCTTGCCGGCCGTCGTCGGCGTGGAGCAGGCCACCCGGCTGATCCGGGACGGGCAGCGGATCCGCGTGCACGGAACCGACGGGTACGTCGAGATCCTGCCTTGACCGACCACACCGAGAAGCCGAGGGACGGCGGTTGGACGTCCACGGTCGCACGACGACCTGCACCCCGGCGTGCCGAGGCCGGCGGCTGTTCCACCGCGGTGTCCCATGCGGTCTGCGGCGGCGGGCTCCGCAACATCTCCCGCGGGTAGGCTTTGCCTGATCAGGCAAAGTCGGCGGGGACGAGGCATGGGCGGGGTCGAGAAGACGCGGGGTGGCGGGGCTGAGCGGGCGACCTCGCGGGATGTCGCCCGGCTTGCCGGGGTGTCGCACACGGCCGTGTCCTTCGTCTTCAACGGGCGTGCCCAGGGCAACCTCTCCGCCGAGACGCAGGAGAAGATCCGCAAGGCAGCCGCACAGCTCGGCTACCGGCCGAACGCGGTCGCCCGTGGCCTGCGCCGACGTCGTACCGCCGTGATCGGTCTGGTCACGGACCAGATCGCCACATCGCCGTTCGCCGGGCGGCTGCTGCGCGGGGCCATGGACATGGCGTGGAACAGCGAGCATCTGGTGCTCACCGTCGACTCCGGGCAGGACCCGGTCACCGAGGACGCGGCCGTCGCCGAACTGCTCGACCGGAGGGTCGACGGGATCATCTACGCCGCGCTGTCGTTGCGCCGCGCCCGAGTCCCCGAAGGGCTGCACCGCACGTTCGCCGTGCTCGCCAACTGTCTCCCCGAGGACGGCTCCCTCCCGGCCGTCATCCCCGCCGAGCGGGCCGGTGGCCGCAGCGCCGCGCGCGTCCTCCTCGACGCGGGCCACCGCCGTGTCGCTGTGGTGGGTGGTCTGGACGACATCGCAACCGCAGAGCGGCTGCGCGGCTTCCGGGACGCGCTGCGGGCGGTGGGGCTGACCGCCGAGAAGGACTGGATCCTGCGGACGGGAGGGGAGATCGCCGCCGGGTACGAGGGAGCGCTGCGGTTGCTGGACCGTGTTCCCGCCGACCGGCGGCCCTCGGGGATCGTCTGTTACAACGACCGGGTCGCCGCGGGCGTCCTCCACGCTGCCGCGCGCCTGGGCCTTGATGTGCCCGCCGATCTGTCCGTCGTCGGCTACGACGACCAGGAGCACATGGCCGCATTCCTCAGCCCGCCCCTCACCACGGTCGCGCTGCCCCATCGCGCGATGGGAGAGACGGCCGCCCGCCTGCTCCTGGACGCCATCGACAGCGGGACCTCGCCGCCCCTCACCACCCGGCGGCTGGAGTGCCCCGTCGTCATGCGGGGCTCGGTGGGGCCAGCGCCCAGCCCGTGACCTCGACGTCCGTCCCCGACACGGCCAGCTCCGCGACGTCGTCGTCGCGTCGGTACACCCGTTCCGTGGCCATCGCCCGGTCGCCCGCGAACAGTTCCAGAAGGGAGCCGTCCACGAGGATCCGTACGGTGAGGGTCTCGCCCGGCGGGGTCGGCAGGATAAGGGGGGCCGTGCCGTCCGGGCGGGAGCGTGGCCAGGCCGTGCGGTCCAGGGTCACCACGCCGGACACCGGGTCGAGTCGCACGGTCAGTTCGGCTCCGGACGCGGCCCGCAGCAGACTCACGTTCGCCGCCGACCGGGCGGTCACCAGCAGATCGTACGAGAGGGGGAGCGGGTGCGGTCCGGGTGCGGACGTGAACGGGACGGCCGCTCGAAGCAGTTCGAGCTCCGCGGCCGGTGCGACTCGCAGCGTGCCGTCCTCATGGGTGTCCACCACGCGTGGCGCCGTGAGAACTCCGGACCAGCCCACGCGGTCCACGTCCTCGCGAGGGCGTGACTCCCAGGACCAGCCCCAGAGCAGGGTGCGGCCGGACTCCGTGTCCTGGAGGACGGAGGGGGCGTAGAAGTCACGGCCGAGGTCCAGAGGGCCGCCCGTACCGGCCAGGAACCTCAATCCGCCGTCCCCCTCCTCCACCAGATGCCCCGTAAGGTACGCGGTGCTCAGCGGGTCGCCGTCCCACAGCGCCACCGCCAGCACCAAGTCACCCCCGGCGGTCTCCCACATCTGCGGGCACTCCCAGCCGATCGCCCGCGTACCGAAGGCGCGGGCCGCCGCCGCGTCCCGGCCGTCCAGCAGGACCCCGGCGAACCGCCATGCGTACAGGTCCTCACAGTCGTACACCAGGACGGATGGGGTGCCGTCGGCGTGGCCGGAACCCACCAGCGCCCAGCGGCGTCCGGCGAAGCGGAAGACGAACGGGTCCCGGAACATCGTCACGTCCAGGCCGGGTGGCGGGCCGACGACCACCGGCACCGGCAGTTGCTTCCACTCCTGAAGGCCATCGTCCTCCGCCACGGCGAGACAGATCGCGCTCAGGGCCTGGCGGTCGTGGTCGATCCCGGAGTACACCGCTGTCGGTACACCACCGTCGTCCACCACGCAGCCGGACCAGCAGCCCGCCTCGTCCGGGCCGCCGGGCGTCGGCCGCAGGGCGATCCCGTGGTCGTCCCAGTGGGCGAGGTCGGGGCTGGAGGCGTGGCCCCAGTGGACGTTCGCATGGACGGGGGCGTCGGGGTTGTGCTGGTAGAAGAGGTGGTATCGACCGCCCCAGCGGAACGGCCCGTTCGGGTCGTTCATCCAGTTGGCCGGCGGGCGGACCCGGAAGCGCGGGCTGTGGGCGTCGGTCGACCGGCTCACGGAACTCAACGATTGACTCCTGCGGATGTGATGCCCTCGCGCAGAGGGCGTTGGCCGACGACGAACACGACGACGGCGGGAATCATGGAGAGAACGACTCCGGCGAGAACGACGGAGACCGAGCCGGTGCCGAGGTTGCCCTGGAGGGAGACCAGGCCCAGTGGCAGCGTGAGGTTCTCGGTGGAGGTTTCGAGGATCAGCGGCCGGAAGAACTCGTTCCAGTGGTAGTTGAAGGCCAGTACGCCGACGATGGCGAGACCGGGTGCCGCCAAGGGGGCGTACACGGACCGGAAGACGCGCCACGGGCCCGCGCCGTCGATCATCGCCGCCTCGCCCAGATCCTTCGGCATGCCCAGGAAGTACTGACGCATCAGAAAGGTGCCGAAGGCCGTCGGGAAGGCCGGGACGATGAGGCCGAGCAGGGTGTCGGTCAGACCCATCGCCTTCAGTTCCAGGAAGACCGGGACGATCGTGACCTGCAAGGGAACCATCATCGTGGCCAGGACCAGCGCGAACAGCGGCTTCTTGAAGCGGAATTCGAGGCGGGCGAAGGCATAACCCGCCAGGCCCGCAGTGATCATCTGACCGACCGCGATCAGCGCGGTCACCAAGGTGGAGTTCAGCGCGTACAGCCAGACGTCGATCTGGTCGAAAACCCCGCGGTAGGCGTCGACGGTGGGGTCCGCGGGGATGATCTTCGGCGGCAGGTCGAAGGACTCCGCCGGCGTGCGCAGTGACGTCGACACCGTCCAGATGACCGGGCCGAGCGTCAACAGGGCGCACAGCGCCAGGCCGGCGATCCGGGCCCAGAGCGCCAGGCCGTGCCGTACGCGTGACGCGGTGGGGCTCGTGCGGGGACCCGGCATCGAATCCGATGCCAAGCCCGACGTCGAACCCGAGAGGGAACTCGTACTCATTGGGGCTCTCCTTCGTGGATACTCCCGGCTCCAGCCTGGGGAGGAAACGTGGCTCCCGCGGAGCGGGGCAGGGGAAGGTGAATCGCCTTCAGGGTGGTTCGGCGTCCGCCGACCGCTACCCGACCCTTTCGCTCACATGGAACCTGATAAAATGTGAGACATGACGCAGCAGGTCAAGCGGGCGTTCAAGTACCGCTTTTACCCCTCGAATGAGCAGGCAGCTGAGCTGTTGCGCACGTTCGGCTGCGCTCGTCTCGTGTACAACAAGGCTCTGGAGGAGCGCACTCGGGCGTGGTACGGCGAGCAGCGCCGGGTCTCCTACGTGCAGTCCTCCGCCGCGCTGACGGAGTGGAAGAAGACGGAAGAGCTGGCCTTCCTGACGGAGGTCTCCTCCGTCCCGCTCCAGCAGGCGCTCCGCCATCTTCAGACGGCGTTCGGGAACTTCTTCGCCAAGCGGGCCAAGTACCCCCGGTACAAGTCGCGGAAGAAGTCCCGTGCGTCGGCCGAGTACACGCGCAGCGCGTTCAAGTGGCGTGACGGGCAGCTGACGCTGGCGAAGATGGCGGAGCCTCTGGACATCCGCTGGTCGCGTCCCCTGCCTGCGGGTGCGGAGCCGACCACGGCGACCGTCTCGCGTGACGCGGCGGGCCGCTGGTTCGTCTCGATGCTCGTCGAGGACACCATCACTCCGTCCCCCGCCACGGACTCGGCGGTCGGCCTGGACGCCGGGATCACATCCCTGGTGACCCTGTCCACCGGGGAGAAGGTCGCCAACCCGAAGCACGAGCGCCGTGACCGCGCCCGCTTGGCCCGCGCGCAGCGGGAGCTGTCCCGCAAGGCGAAGGGCTCGGCGAACCGGGAGAAGGCCCGCTGCAACGTGGCCCGCGTGCACGCGCGTATCGCCGACCGGCGCCGGGACTTCCTCCACAAGCTTTCGACTCGTCTCGTCCGTGAGAACCAAACGGTCGTGATCGAGGACCTCACCGTCCGTAACCTGCTGAAGAACGGCAAGCTCGCGCGCGCCATCTCCGACGCGGCCTGGACGGACCTCCGCATGATGCTGGAGTACAAGTGCGCCTGGTACGGGCGCGAACTCGTCGTGATCGACCGCTGGTTCCCCAGTTCCAAGCTGTGCGGGAACTGCGGCACGGTCCGCGGGAAACTGCCGCTGAATGTCCGCGAGTGGACGTGCGGCTGCGGCACCGTGCATGACCGCGACGTGAACGCGGCACGCAACATCCTGGCCGCCGGGCTGGCGGCGTCTGCCTGTGGAGACGGTGTAAGACCTCAACGGGAGTCCTCCCGGACGGGGCAATCGTCGGTGAAGCAGGAAACCCAGCGGGCGACCGCTGGAATCCCCCGCCTTTAGGCAGGGGAGGAAGCCAACTGACTCACCCGGCTCACTGGTAGTGGACGTAACGCCGGCTGAGCCGGAACTGGAGTGCGGTAACCGCCATGATCAGGGCGAAGAGCAGGACGCCGACGGCGGACGCCTCGCCGAAGCGGAGCTGCTCGAAGGCCGTCTCGTAGATGACCATCACGACCGTGCGCGTCGAGTTGCCGGGACCACCGGCCGTGAGAACGTACGGCTGCTCGAAGACCTGGAGGGCGTTGATGATGCCGACCACGGACGCCACCAGCAGCGTGGGCGACAGCAGCGGCAGGGTGATGGAGAGGTGCTTGCGCACCCCGCTCGCACCGTCCAGCGAAGCCGCCTCGTGCACCTCTCTCGGGATGTTGTTCAGTCCGCCGACGAACAGCAGGAACGAAAAGCCGAACTGCTGCCAGACGTACGCCACGACCACGGCCGCCATCGCCCCGTTCTCCGAGGTCAGCCAGGGGACCGAGGGGATACCGACCGTGCCCAGCAGCCAGTTCACGGGGCCGAAGTCCTGATTGAACAGGTACTTCATCACCACCGAGATGGACGCGGCGGACAGCACCAGAGGGAAGAAGAACGCCGAACGGAACACGGACCGCAGCCACTTGGGCATCCGGCCGTTCACCGTGATCGCCAGCACGAGCGCGATCAGCAGCTGCAGCGCGACCGCGAGCACCATGAAGACTAGCGTGTTGCGGAAGGAGACAAGGACCGTCGAGTCGGTCAGGATCTCACGGTAGTTGGTCCCTCCGGCCCACCGCGGGTCCTCGATCACGTCCCACTGGAAGAGGCTGAGGACGACCGAGCCGACGATCGGTACGACCGTGAAGACGACGATGCCGACGACGGTGGGCGCGAGGAACAGTATGGCGAGCAGGCGGGCGCCCCGGGTGCGGGCGGTGGGGGCCATGGACTCGGACGACTTACGGGTCTGACGGGTCGTGCGGGTACGGGCGGGCTCCGGTCTTACGGGCCTGATCTCGGTGTTCGTCACACTTCACGCTCCATGGCCTTCTCCAGGTCCCCCTGCAGCCGGCGCAGCGCGGGGCGCACCGCGCCGGGGCTCGCAAGGGCGGTTCCGGTGTGCTTGATCAGCAGCTGCTCGACTTCGTTGACCTGCGGCGGGGCCGGGATCGGGCCGGTGGTGGGGATCTTGTCGAGGGTGTCGTAGAAGACCTTCCAGTGGGCCGGGCCGGTCTCCCGGTAGCGGGCCCCGTCGACCATGGAGCGGCGGGCCGGAGTGGTCTGGTTGGCTGCGAAGAGCCGGGTCATCGCGTCCTTGCGGACGGTGTACTTGATGAACTCCCATGCCTCGTCCCGCATCTTCGACGTGCGCAGCAGCGCGTACCCGGCGGCGCCGAACTGGTGACGTCGCGTGCGCCAGCGCGGGAAGTACCGGACGTCGTAGTCGGTCGGTTTCATGCCGGCCTGATGCAGGCCGCCCGCCCAGAAGCCGCCCGCGGGCGTGACACCGACGCGGCCGGTGGAGAAGACGCCGACGAGGTTCCGGCCGTCGCCGCCCTCCGGCCGGGTGCACAGGTCCTCCTGGATGAGGGAGGCGAGGTAGTCGTAGACCTCCGCGACGCGGTCGGAGTCGGCCTGGGGTGCCGTCCACCGGTAGCCGCCACCCCGGCCGCGCCGCTCCGCCTCGGGGTAGAAGGAGTTCCAGAGCCAGTCGCCCCCGGGGGCCTTGGACTCGGCGAGGAGGTTGGTGCCGTTGGCGAAGAGCCAGGGGACCACTCCGCCCCACAGACGGTTGGTCCAGAAGTACGGGGTGAACCGGGCGCCGTTGCTGCGTTTCATCCCTCTCAGCAGCGCGGTGAAGTCGTCGCGGGTCCAGTCGTCGTCGGGGAGGTCGGCGCCCGCGCGTTCGAGTACCCGGTTGTTGAGGTACATGTCGGCCGCGTTGAACTCGACCGGCAGCTGGTAGAGGCTCCCCTCGTACATCATCGACTCGACCAGCGAGGGATGGACGTCGGCGAAGTACGCGCGCAGCTCGGCCGCATCCCGCTTCGCCCACCCGTCCAGCGGTACGCCGAGCCGCCGGGCGAAGAGCTGCACGCCCTCGGTGGCGACGTACACGAGGTCGGGTGCTGTGCCCGCGGCGATCTGAGTGAGGATCTTGGAGAAGAAGTCCGCCCAGTCGTAGGCCTGTACGGGGTTGATACGGATCTTGATGTCGGGGTGGACCTCGCGGAATCCGTCGCGCAGGGCGCGTTGCGCCTCGGGGTTGAAGGCGGAGCCCATGGTGGCGATGACGAGCGAGCCGTCGTCGCGGCCGGGGATGTCGGCGGCGGTGAGGCGGTCCCAGCCGGCCGCGACACCGGCGAGAGCGGCGGCTCCGGCGCCGTACGCGCCGTAGCGCATCAGGGCCCGGCGGGGGAGGAGCGAGTCGGTCATCGACGTGCCTAACTCGTGTTAGCCGAAGTTTTGTTCCCCGATGATGAGAACCCCGTCAGGGCTCTGTCAAGGGAGGTGTGCCGATGGGAAGTTACGTGGACGGACGGTGCACGAGGGCTTGACCTTTAACGAGTTAGGTATACGGTCCGGTCCACATGAGCCGCGTCCCGACGACGACGTCGGGGAAGGGAGCCACACATGCGTGGCATGAAGAGGAGTTCGCTGGGTCCAGGAGGGACTCTGTCCAGGCGGTCGCTGCTGACGGCCTCGGCTGTCGGCGCCGCCGGTGCTCTGCTGCCGGATCTCGTGAGACCGGCGGTGGCGGTGCCCCGCGAGGCGACGGCCGCGTGCACGGGCAGCTACCGCGCCGAGTACCACTTCACGGTCCCCGATCAGTGGATGAACGACCCGCAGCGCCCGATCTGGATCAACGGCGAGTACCACTACTACTACCTCTACAACCCCGACTACTTGACGGGCGGCACGACGGCCGGCACCACCTGGCGCCTGGCCACCAGCACCGACCTCGTCTCCTTCACCGACCGAGGCGTCGCCGTGCCGAAGGACACGACCCCCAACGGCGATGTCTGGTCCGGCTCGGCGGTGGTCGACACGGACGACACGGCGGGCTTCGGCGCCGGCGCGGTGATCGTCATCGCCACCATGGCGCCCGACGAGATCAACCAGGCGCAGTACCTGTACTACTCGACGGACGGCGGCCGCACCTTCACGAATCACGGCACCGCCCCGGTCCTCCCCAACCCCGGCGTACGGGACTTCCGCGACCCCAAGGTGATCCGCGACGAGGAGCGCGGGCGGTGGGTGATGGCGCTTGCCGAGAACGACAAAGTGGGCTTCTACCACTCCGCCGACCTCAAGGCGTGGACGTACGTCAGCGGCTTCATCAAGGGCGGCATCGGCGTCCTGGAGTGCCCCGACCTGTTCCGCATCAGGGCGGACGACGGGACCTGGAAGTGGGTACTGGGCGTCAGCGCCAATGGCAAGGGTTCCGGGCTGCCGAGCACGTTCGCGTACTGGACGGGTTCCTTCGACGGCGCGACCTTCACCGCCGACGCGTCCGATCCCCAGTGGCTGGACCACGGCTGGGATTGGTATGCGGCGGTCACCTTCGACAAACGTGACGCGAACGGGGTCCTGGACCCGGCCGCACGGTACGCGATCGGATGGATGAACCACTGGGACTACGCGAACACCACACCCACGATCGAGTGCGACGGCTTCAACGGCACCGACTCGATCGTCCGCGAGGTGCGGCTGAGGCACGCGTCGTCGGATACGTACTACCTGGCGTCCCAGCCGGTGGCGGCCCTGGATGACCATGCGTCGCGCACGGTGAACCTCGGCGACATCACGGTCGACGGCACGCGGCTGCTCGACTACACGGGTACCGCGTACGAGCTGACCTGTGAGATCAGCTGGGACCAACTGGTCGGCGCCGGGATCCAGTTGCGGCGGTCATCGGACGGAGAGCGGCACATCGACGCGGGGATCTACGGCGACTACGCGTTCGTCAACCGCGGTTACACCGTCAGTCCCGACACCTCCGGCCGCTGGCAGGAGAGCCGGACGCCCTTCGACCTGTCTGCCCGTACGGTCCGCCTGCGTATCCTCGTCGACCGCACGTCCGTCGAGATGTTCGTCGGCGACGGCCGGTACGTGCACTCGACCGAGGCTTTCCCCGACCCGTCCGACACAGAACTGGCGCTGTTCACGATCGACGGGCAGGCGGTATTCCGGAACACGGTGATCCGGGAGTTCACGGTCTGATCCGACGTGAGGTGGCCGGGGGGACAATGACGGAGGCCCGGCGTACCCGCCTGACCAGCAAAGACGATCAGGTTGGATGCATATGCGACGCCGGGCGACAGCGACCGCTACCCAAATACCCCCTCGACGAGAAGAAGCCGCCGTTCCGGGGCTGCCTTCCGGACCTCAAGCGCCTCCGCATGCTTGGAAGACGCGTACCACTCCTTGACCCGATCGGTATCCGGGAACTCGACGACGACCACTCGCTGAGAAGAGGGCCAGGTACCCTCCACGGCTTCGGGCAAAGCACCGCGGACGGCAGAGCGACCGCCGTAGCGACGAATGGAATCCTCCGCCAACCTCCGGTAGCTGTCCGCGAGTTCCTCGTCCAGCACCTCAACCTCAGAGATCTCAAAGCGCTGGCTGATCACGGGAGTACTCGGGTGCACCGGGCGAAGGTTTCGCCTGGGCGGCTCGCCCCTCGGCGAGAGTGACTGTGGTGGCGACCACCGCCAGCACGGCAGCGGGAAGGCCTAGCAGGGTGACCGACAGCCAGTCCTGGGAGAAGCCGCCAAGTACGCCACCCACCGCGACGCCCACGTAGATTGCGGAGGAGTTGAGGCCAAAGAGCATTGGTGCTGAGGCCGGCGCGATCGAGATCAGCCGGTGTTGTTGAACCACCGAAGCCATTCCATCAGTTGCTCCCCAGACGGCGGCCCAGACGGACGCGATCGTCAGGTGACTCACGGTGAGTGGGCTGATCGCGAGCAGCACTGTGCCGCCGGCGAGCGCGGCGATTGCGACCCCGAGCGCCGGGCGCTTGTCCACCAGGTAGCCGGCGAAGAAGTTGCCGGCCAGGACTCCGTCGCCCCAGGCGAACAGGATCAGGGTGAGGGCCTGGGGGAACGATCCTGTCGTGGCTTCGGCGGTCATTGCGCCGATATAGGTGTAGACGGTGTAGTGGCCGGCCATCACGAGAAGCGTCGCCACCAAGATGGTGAGCACCTTGGGCTGCCGCAGTGGAGCCAGGCGGGCGGTCAGGCTCGTCGCGGGCAGCACCACCGTGGGCAACGACACTGAGATGCCGATCGCAGCAACGACGCCCAGAGCGGCCACAGCCCACAGCGTGAGGCGCCAGTCGACGCTACCGATCAAGTTGCCCAGTGGCATGCCCAGCGCGGTGGACAGGGTCAATCCACCGATGACCAGCGCCATCGCACGCCCCCGACGCTCCGCGGGCGTGATCGCGACGGCTGCGCTCGAGGCGGTGGCCGTGATCGTGGCCGCCCCGAGCGCGGCGAGAATCCGGGCCGACAGCGCGATCGGATAGTTCGGGCTCAGTGCGGTCGCGACATTGCCAAGGACGAACACGATGAGCGCCAGCTGCAAAGCCTTACGGCGATCCAGCGGGCTCAGAAGCCAGCTCAGAACCGGCGCCGCGACAGCAAGCGTCAACGCGAATGCCGTCACCAGCTGCCCAGCAGCCGGGACGCTCACCCCTAGGTCACCGGCAATGGCAGGCAGGAGCCCGGCCATCACGAACGCGTCGGTACCCACCGCGAAAGTGGCTAACGCCAGTGGAAGCAACAGCCTCACCGCGTGACGGGACCCCTGTTGCACCGCCACACCGTCATCGGTGCGATTCACGCTTGGTCCCCTGCCTCTTGGGACAGGCTGAACTTCACGCCCTGAACATCGGTGCAGTGAGCGTACGCACCGGATGGGATGGTGACCGGGTCCTCTGCCGTACCGCCGAGTTCGCGTACCCGGGCGACGGCGGCCTCGATGTCGTCGACGGCGAAGAAGATCCGCGGGTGTCGTGACGAGTCATCGTGCGGGGAGCCGCCCATCGGCTCGGGCCCCTGGATCATCGAGTAACCCGGGAAGTTGCCCTCGTAGAACGTCCAGCCGAACAGCGAGCCCCAGAACCGCTGGGTCGCTGCGATGTCGCTGCTCGGCAGCTCGAAGTACGTGACTTGTCCACTCATGCCTGTGCCCCTCATGTCAGTGTTCTGACATCCACCGTATGTCAGACTGCTGACATGGAGCAAGCAGAGACGGTTGGCGACCTTGAACTGTCGGTGGGCTACGTCCTCAAGCAGGTGCACGCCTCACTGCGCACCGCGATGGACGAGGCCCTGCGGCCGCTGGACCTGACCGTCCCCCAATACGCATGCCTCGAACTGCTCGGCCGGCATCCTGGGCTGTCCAACTCCGAACTCGCCCGCCGCGCATTCGTCACCCGCCAGTCGATGAACCTCGTCGTTCGCCGACTACAAGAACGCGAGCTGCTCACGCGGCCTGATCAGGCGCCCCAAGGACGAACACTGCCGACCACGCTTACTCAGGACGGACAGACGACGCTGCGCAAGGCCAGCGTTGCCG
Source organism: Streptomyces sp. 8N114 (assembly GCF_052245835.1). NCBI lineage: Bacteria > Bacillati > Actinomycetota > Actinomycetes > Kitasatosporales > Streptomycetaceae > Streptomyces > Streptomyces sp. 8N114. Next base: position 241,476 of record NZ_JBQQBT010000003.1, read on the forward strand.
TGCGCGCCGCAGAAAAGCAGCTGTTCTCGCCGTTGTCCCATGAGCAGCAACGCCGACTCCGCGAGGACCTCGCCGCCTGCGTCTCCACTCCCACCACCTAACCCCTGACAGGACCACGTCTTCACACCGCCGGTGTCGAAACTCGCCGACATTCCCCTGCGCGGATGTTCTCCTGGTGTCGAAACTGATCGACACTCGGTGTCACACCTGACCGATACCTGCACGTCATGGACGCGCGGGGCGACGTGGAGATGCCGGAGTACAACGGCCGCGAGGAACTGAACCTCACCAACGCCGAAATGCTGCTTACCGGCGTCGGCGAGGAAGCGCGCGCCGCCGTCCACGGCCGCGAAGACGCCCGCTGCTGGACGCGCGCTCCAGCTGGACATGCGGTCCAGGCCGGTCTGCGGTTCGCCCCTGGGGCAGTGACGGGGCCCTGCTTGATCGTTAACGTTTGGCGCCATGGGAGCGATGGGGGTAGCTGAGGAACTGTACGGGCGGGTGCTGGACGCAGTTGCTGGGACGCCGTACCGGATGGTCCGAACAGAGCGAGGGTTCGATCTGACGGTGGACGTCCACGAGCCGCGGCGGACCGAGAAACAGTGGACGTATCGTGTCCAGTTGCGTGCGGAGGGAAAGGTCTACACGTTGACGGACGTGGTGCGCACAGTTGAGTACGGGCCGGGGGGAATGCGGAAGCGAACGGAGACGTCCGTCGGGCGCAGCCTGTACAAGACCAGATACAGAGCGGTGGACGGAACCGAGTACAGCTTCTCGTCGGCCGATGGGCACCGCCTGATCCGGGGTATCGCCGAGGAGTTGGGGTGGCAGGAACAGCGGCCGGCGAGCGTGACGGGTGCTCTTTGGGCCGGGGTCGCCGGCGGGGTGGTGGCGTTGGGCGTCCTGATTGCCCTCGCGGTCGCTTACCTTCTCGGGATGTTCTGATGGGCAGGTCTGCCTGAGACGGTCCGCTCTTCGACTTCCCACCCGGCTCGAAGAACCGCCGCTCAGCGAACCGCCACGACGTGGGCCGCGTCCTCGCGGCGGCGAAGCAACCCTCACCCGGCCGCCGACTGCCTTCCAGGACTTCCTGGACCAGCACGCAGATCCCTCGACCGAAGTTCAGGTGAGCCGGCAGCCGCTGACATCGACAGATTCAAGGTCCCCGACAGAGTCAAGCTCAGTGCCGAGTGTGTTTTGTGTCCTCACCAGCGATCAGGGCCGCGCGCAGTCGTTCGTATGTGGGAGCCAGTCGACGCAGACCAGCCGCGAGCGCCTTGTCGTCGCCTGACACGAGCGCCCCTTGCAGGCCACCGACGATACGAGCCTGCTCTGCGGCGATGGCCGCGCCGGCGTCGAGGTCGAGGGAAAACAGGCAGGCTGCCAGGTCGTTGTGACGGCGGGCGCCTACCCGCACCGCGAATGCCTGCCACAGTAGCCTGATCTCGGGATCCAACCCGTCCTCCACCAGCCGGGCGGTGCGCTCGGCGGCCTCGGCCTGTCCCAGCGTGCCGGGAGTGGTCTCCACGTCCGTCCGTCCGGCCAGCCAGGCCAGCCCGCCGGGAAGGGCGCGCAGCAACGCCTCCTTCGGGGTGACCTGCTGGCGCCGCGTGAACCTGTGCCGCATCCGGAAGGGCCGCCCCAGATAGGGGATCAACTCCCCGCGCCATGCCTGGGTGAAGGCATCGACCGGAAGCGTGGCATACGGGTAACCCTGCGGGTCGTGTACGAGCACGGTGTCGTCGCCCACCTCCAACACCACCAGGTAGTGGTCGGCGCCAACTGCCTTGCCCGACCCGGGTTGGTATGACAGCAGTCCGAGCTCAAGCGGCCCGGCCAGCACAGGGCCGTCCTGACAGGCCTGCCGCAGCCGATCGAGAGCATCCGAGACCGTCCCCCCGTCCACGCGATCGCACTCCCAGCCGAGTAGGCCGATTGCGTCGCCGAGCCCAATCTCGGGGTCCCAGCCGAATGAGTCGAACAGTGGCAGCCGCCCACCGATCAACTGCATCCCGTACGGGGAGCCCGTCAGGACCTCGATCACAGCCGGAGGCGGCGCCTGGCCGGCGAGGATCATCGCCAGGGAGTTGGCGTAGCAGTACGGACCGGACCCAACATAGGTGAAAGACATGCCCCGCACTGTGGCGCCTGACGTTGTGTGAGGGTCAAGCCGTCCACCTTTCACGATGTCGATTTGGGAGGTGCGGGTATCGGCGAAGCACACGGCATCTACGCCCCGCTCGCCCACGAGGTCCACGCCTTGGCCCGGACCCGCACGGAGGCGACGAAAGGCGCGGTGCACCCGGCGTCCGTCAGTCGGCGTCGGTGCCGTCTGCGAACTGCCGGATGACCTCACGCCGCTCGGATACGAGACGGTCGCCGCACGGCCACGCTGACCACACCCGGTGCGGTCCGGATGTGGCGGTCGGCCTCCAACTCGTAGAACTCTGCATCGATCGACGACTCCGGCAGGCACTCCGCGTCGGGAGACAATCGTGCCCCTCAGCCCTTGGACGGGCACTGATGATCTCGCAGAGAATTCCGCCCACTTACGGAAACTCGCCTTCCGGCACACCTGGTGTCCCGGAGTCGAATGACCGGCATTCCATGCCTCCTTCTCAGCGGAGCGATGAGTCGACTCCGAGAAACCCTGGATGCTTCGAACTGTCACTCTTTCAGGAGTCGCCGATGCAACCCCCGATCGCGACGTTGATTGACTGATATGGCATGGTCAGGAGGAGAGCAACCCCGTAAAATATGAGTCATGGCTAACGATTTCTGCGAAGTCATGCTCCTTCCGTCTTCCCAGTGCGACCACTGCCGCTCAGCCCAGTCGAACCTTCCGCGAAGGGTGTACGTCACCAAGGGCGGCAGTGTTTATCACCGCACACCAAACTGCGAGGGACTCAAGGACGGGCAACAGTACGCCCGATGGAAAGGGCACGATATTCACGACATCGAGTGCGTTCCGCGCAGCGACGTCCAGGCCAAGCTCGGCGCCTGCGAGGTATGCCGCCCCGACCTGCCACCATCCTCTGTTGCTGGCCGGCCTTTCTGAGGAGTGGGGGTGACAGGCGCCATCTGTATTTCCACTGGGGTGCACCATCTGCTGCAGGGCTGTTGTGCTGGGGGATTGGGATTGAGATTGAGGGTGCTGGTGGCGGGGTGGTGAAGTCGGGTGTGGCTTCACGGTGTAGGGGGACGACGCTCGTGTAGCTGCGAGCGTACGAAAGGCTGGCTGCACCGGGCGGCCGCTGCTGTACCGCCGAAGTGGCCGAGCAGTTGGAGGTGCGCGAGACCGACTTGAGGCATCTAGACCATGCCGGCTACCTGACCCCCGCGCAGGTATGTCCTCAGTAGCTGGCAGCGCCGAGAAGTCCCCCCAGTTCCGCTCTACCGGCTCGGCGACGTCCTCGCGCTCCGCGGCCTCGGATGAGCGTGAACCGGACATCACGCGACTACATCGAAGCCCTGGCTCCCGGACCAGTGATGACAGGAACCACGGCTGCGGTGTCAGTCTGCTGAAGTATCCTTCCCGCCGCCGCACATCGACTGGGAGGACCAAGAGAATTGACTGGCCTGTCTGCTTTCCCGCTGCCCTTTCATGCTTCCCGTTCCATATCGTTCGCGACCCCCCGAACGCTGCGGGAACTTCAGATGATGCAGTGCAGCTCACACATTCGGGCGAAGCCGGGGTGGTTCGACAAGATGAACGATGCCGACATCGTCGCCAGGTGGACGCAAGAGGCGGTCGCCCAGGGCCTCACCGAAGCGCAGGTTCGTTACGTGCTTGCCGAACTCGCGCATTACGCCGCACTGCGGGACGGACGAACCGGCGTCGAGGTGTCCGCCGTCGACGGGGTGTGGCAGTCGGACACACTGGTCGACGACGAGCTCAGATCCCGGCTGCGTGAGGCGGTTCGGGTTCTGGAACAGGTCCCCGAAGCGGAACAGGACTGGCATCCCGGATCCGACGGCCAGGTACTGGATCTGGTTCATCCCTCACTGTTCTGCCTGGTGAGAGAGGTGAGCGGGGCGCCGGAGCGAGCTTGGCAGAACCCGACGGACCGCTATTCGCGGTACGAATTCTCGGAGAAGTTCCAGTGGCTGCCCACGGACGTCGACGTCAGTGACGACGGCGATGTCGCCTTCCGTTCGTACGTCAACAACGTCCACCCCGAGGCTCATCGCGAACTAGCCTCCGTCCTGCCGGACTTGTTCGCGCGCATGCGCCCACTGCTGGAGAACGTGCTCACCGATCTGCGCCATCCGCGGCCCCTGCGGATCGAGGCCGATCCTTACGGGTGGTACGACTCGGAGCCGGAGTATCCGGACGACTCCTCCTACAGTGATGATGAGGCCTACGAAGAAGCCTTCCATGCATGGGAACAGGCCCGAAACGACTGGTGGGAAAACCGCCGCCCGGTCATCCCGGACGCCCCGGCCTTCACCCCGCCCGAGTTGCCCGATGACTCCGCCCGAGTCGACCTGCGCGGCCGCCGTCTCCAGGTCATCGTCAAGCTCGCCACCATTCATCTCACCCCGGAGAAGCCCGAATACCCCGGCGGTTCCTGGCATGTCGAGGGGATGATGAACGAGCGGATCGTCTCGACCGGCATCTACTACTGGGACAGCGACAACATCACCGAAAGCCGGCTGAGTTTCCGGGCGGCACTCGACGACCCAGGGTATGAACAGAACGACGACAACGGCATGCGTGAGGTCTACGGCCTGGAGGACGAAGACGCACTGAACCAGGTGCTGGGATCGGCATCGACCCCAGCTGGCCGCTGCCTGGCGTTCCCGAACATTCTGCAACACCGCGTCGGCTCATTCCGCCTCACGGACCCCACCCGCCCGGGATACCGCAAAATTCTCGCGTTCTTCCTGGTCGACCCGTCGGAAAAGATCGTCTCGACATCCGATGTGCCACCGCAACAGCCATGGTCCGACACCTCGACCATGACCCTGGAGCAGGCCAAGAGCTACCGCGAACAACTCATGCAGGAACGCAAGTTCTTCGTCGACGAACACAACGAGCAGCTCTACGAACGAGAGTTCTCCCTCTGCGAGCACTGAACCTCTTCTATCCTGAATACGTGCAGGTCAGGAGGGTGCGTACGGCCTGGACGATGGTGCCGATGCGGCGGGTGGGCGCCTGGGGCCGACGCCCCGAGCGCCCCGCTGTCATCGACGGCCTCCTTGCCGGGCCTCCGATCGCGGGACGGAATGCATACAAAGCCGTGGGGCGGGGTCGTTGCTGTAGCTGAAGTCCCACTTCTCGACGCCTGCTCGGCCCACTGTCGCGGCTGGACCTGACTCGTCCGTGCGTGCGCTTGCCGTAGGGCGGTGAGGTGACCACCAGCGCGACGCGGCCGTGTTGTTCGGGTGGGATCAGAGTGGTGAGGTTACGGGCGTCGGCGCAGATGACCTGGCCAGTGCCGGTAGCGCCACCGTGCAGGGGAGTGGCGGCGTTGGGGCGGCGAGGTGGGCCCGGCGCGGCTCGTGTTCGATGCCGATTGCGTGCCGTCCGAGGTGCTGGGCTCCTACGAGGGTGGTGCCGATCCCGCACATCGGGTCGAGCACTGTCCCGCCAGGCTGGGAGTAGGTGGCGATGGCGTGTGCGGCCAGGGCGGAGAGCATCTTGGCGGGGTGGGCGGCGGATCCGGGCACGTAGCGGCGGGCGCGGCGCTGGTGCGGGGCGGAGGTGGGCGCGGTGTTCCAGACCGAGTGGGCCAGGCGCGGGGGCCACGGTTCATGCGGCTCTGGCGTCAGCCCGCGGCGATAACCTCGATTTCGACAAGCCAGTCGCTGACAAGGTGGTGGCGATGATCGCGGTTGTTGGGACGGGCCTGCCGCCGAGTGCGGCCATGCGGGCGGCGGCGTTGGCCTCGGCGTAGTCCGGGTCTCGCAGGTAGCTGGTCAGGCGCACGATGTTGTCGACGGTCATGTCGGCAGAGGCGAGGATGGCGCGGATGTTCGACCAGATCAGTTCGAGCTGTTCCTCCAGGCCGGTCCCGGGCTTTCCGGCCGGGTCCAGGCCCATGGTGCCGGCGACGAACAGCAGCCGCGCGGCGCCTTGGACCTCCATGGCGTGCACGTAGTCGTCAGTGGCTGCGTAGATGCCTTCGGTCGGGTTGTGGGGCACGAAGTTCCATCGACTGCCTGGCCTCGCTCTCTGGACGGTCGCGCACGACTGCGGGCCATCATCGGGCACGCTCGGGGTGTGGGCGTAGCGATTTCTGGGTGCACCTCATCAACCGTGGCGTCCCCACCCGTGCACATTCCAACAGCAGTTGGGCCGCCCCGGTCACAGCAACTGCGGCTGCAGTATGCAGTATTAGGCCAGGGCGAGCGCGGTGCACAACGCGGCAACGGCGATCGCCTGCAGGGAGAGGCGGAACGGAACCACGCTGTCCCAGCGGCGTTGCAGAGTATGGGCGTTGGGCAATGCCGTTTTCTCGGCGGCTGCGGCCCTGAAGGCACGATTGATCGGCGCGCTGACTCGGAGGTAGATGCTGATCCAGCAGAGGAGGGCCGCCACCGCGAGCATGCTTGCCAACGCGACCGCCGTGCGCCCGGCCACCAGCGCCGCTACCGCACTGAGGACGCTTGTGGCGACGCTGAGGACGAACGGGACAGGCAGCCGCTGGTCGCCGTACTTGTGAACGCGGCCCATCATGGTGGTGAGGGTCCGATCATCGACTTCGGACAGCGCAGACCGAAGGACAACGGCCGCGAACAGATCGGCTCCGTATACGGCCGAACAGGTGAGCACGGCGATACCCGGGAGCACCTGTATCAGGATGTTCATGCTTGACCAACCCAAATCGTGTCAGATGACTGGACTACAGCTTGCCCGTCCGCGTACATGTGTTCCGGTCGGCCGGTTGCTGCCCGAACTGCACCGCCAGCTGGGCCCGTTCGTGCGCGACGAGCGCAGGCCCTCAGCTTTCACCACTGACGACGGGGAGCACCCCGGAGCATCGTCAGGCAGGCAGTACGGCTTCGACGGCGCTGATCACTTCGGCCGCGTCGGGCTCGGTCCGGGGGCCGAAGCGGGCGGCGACGGTGCCGTCGGGAGCGATGAGGAACTTCTCGAAGTTCCACCGGATGTCGCCGGAGTGGCCCTCCGCGTCCGGGGTGTCGACGAGCGCGGCGTAGAGGGAGTGCCGGTGTTCGCCGTTGACGTCGATCTTCTCGGTCAGTGGAAAGGTCACCCCGTAGGTCGTCGAGCAGAAGTCGGCGATCTCCTCGGCGGTGCCCGGTTCCTGGCCCATGAACTGGTTGCACGGGACGCCCAGTACGGTGAACCCGCGCGGGGCGTACTGCTCGTGGAGCTTCTCCAGGGCCGCGTACTGCGGGGTCAGGCCGCACCGCGAGGCGACGTTGACGACGAGGACGGCCTTGCCGCGGTACTGGGGGAGGTTCGCCGGGCCGCCGGTGAGCGCGTCGATCTCCACGTTGTGGAAGGACATGTGGGCTCCTTGCGTAGGTGCGTAGGTGCGTAGGTGCGTAGGTGCGTAGGTGCGTAGGTGCGTAGGTGCGTAGGTCATCGGTGCAACGGCTGGTTCTCACGCAGGGTAGTGCGTCGTCATGGCGAGGCGTCCGGCGGCCGGTCTTGTCGCGTTCAGTTATCAGTCGTGCCGGAAACGCGCCTCATGGGAATCCCGTGATTTTGCCCAGCGCGTTTATCCGGGCGGGTCCGGGGGACCGCGTAAAGCACATCGCGGGGCCGCGTGAAGCGAATCGCATGGGAAAGCCACCGGGAACGCGTGAGGTTGCGGATGTACCACCGTGGCGGCTGAGGAGAGGGCCGGCCCGCCCCTTGGGGGAGTTGCATCAGCTTCAACGAAGGCCCGAATCCCGCTGACACTGTGGAGCCGGAAGAGCACTTACCGGGCAGCGCGATCGAGCGCTCCGCGTTGCTGGGCGCGGTCATCAGTGCCAGCCATCTGTCATCGCTCGAAGAACTGCTGCGGCAGCTGAGCGCGCAAGCCGCCCGGGTCGGGCTGACCGATGTCGTGATCTACCTGGTCGATCTGCAGCAGGAGCTGCTGACGCCGTTGACCGCCCATCCTCCGCGGCCGGAGACCACGGCCTGCGGCCGGAGGAGATCAGAGTGGAGGGAACCGTTGCGGGGGGTGCTTTCAGCACGGTGAGGTCCTTCCCGCATCGCCCGCCGATCACGATCATTGGTGGATTCTCCTGGTGAACGGCACCGACCGGTTGGGAGTGCTGCGGGGATGCCGATGTTCGGTCCCGCGCCTTGCGACGGGACGGCGTGGGCCGCCCCGGTCGGGGCCACGGTCGTGGCTGCGAGCGCGGCGGTCGCCACTTTCCCGCGCAGTACGTTTCTGCGTGTCGTCGAATGCCTCATGGCCCGGGGTCTTCTGCCTCAGCACGACGCGCGCAGTCGGCATGTCCGGCATCCTGCGAATTCTGTCGCCCGTGACCCCGTAGTGGTCAAGGAACGCCTGCCGCAGCGTCTCCGCCGACCCGAACCCGCAGCGGCGGGCAGATCGCCGTCATGGACAGTCCGCTGGACCGCACCAGGTGTGCCGCCGCTTCCGTGCGCGCCACGCTCGCACGGCTCGGGCGGGCGTGGTGCCGAGGTGCGCGGTGAACAGGCGGGTCAAGTGCCGAGGGCTGACTAGACTCCTGCCCGGGCGGCCAAGGCGGCGGGCGTGAGATCGTCGGCAAGATGGCCGGCGATATGGCCCACGAGGTCCCGCACCAGCCGGTCCTCCGGCGGTGGAGCGGCCAGGAACATGGAGATCTGCGCCTGGTCGGCCGGTCGGTGCAGATGAGTGACGAGTTCGCGGGCGACGGCGCGGGCGAGGGTCGGCCCGTGGTCGTCCTCGATCAGCGCCGGCGTCAGGTCGAGCGCGCTGGTGACGTCGGCCGAGGTGTAGACGTTGCCGTCACGTATGTAGAGAGGCCTGACATCCACGGCCACGGCGGGGTGGCGGTCGGCAAGCAGTTCCCCCCATACCTAGTGGCTCGTCGCACGCCGGTGGTCCAGCAGTCCGGCGGCGGCCAGGGCATAGGCCCCGGTGCAGACGGAGGCCACGCGTCGGCTCTGTCCGGGCAGCCGGCGTATCTGGCCCAGCAATCGCTGGTCCGCCGCCGCGTCCTAGCAGCCGACGCCGCCCACGACGAACAGTGTGTCCAGCGATCCCGCGACCGCCTCCAGTCCTTACCCCGCTCCCACCAGGATTCCTGCGGAGCTGCGAGCGGCCCGAACGGCCGAGGGTGGCCAGTTCGATGGAGTACGGCGGTTGCGCCCCGTACCGGTTGGCGATGTCCAACGCGCCGCTGGGGCAGGCGATGTCGAGGATCTGCGCGTCGTCATAGGCGACGATGAGGACGCGCCGCTTGGTGTCCATGCCCTGATACCGGCCCCTCCCTCATCATCGCCCCCCACGAATTCCCCGCCATAGCTGTCAGGGACGGCACGAATCCAGGGCACGCGGTCGTCATCCGGCGGCCACGATCCCGCGGAGGCGGCACGACTGCCATCAGCAACCTGCAGCCCGTGGCAACGTTGTGCCGGAATTGCCACTACGGCTGTCCACAGCTCTTTGGCGACCGGAAAGTGCGGTCCGCAGGAGCGACGAGGACAGCCAACTCCAACGGCGCGCCATGATATGCGCGGGCCCGTCATGACATACGCAGCAATCAGCCGCACGTGCCGTCCGGATGAGGCACCCTGCTGCGACGGAGTTTGGACTCGCGAGTCTCCGCCGACGCTGACGTCGCACGGTGCCCCAGCCCCTGGCCCTACCCGGAGACGCAGCACATCGCCGTGCGTCGACTCCGGGGCGGGCCTGAATTGCACGACGACCGGGCCTGGCCAGTGCCTGATCATTCGTTGGCGAGCGTGGCCGGCTGGGTCGCCGCTTGGGGCGAGACCGTGATCCGCCGGTTACTGAAGATCACTGCACGAGTCGTCCCCCACCACCCGACCGTGATCAACCATCAAGGGCTCGACGTCTGCCTTGACCACTGCCCCCGTGCGACTGGGGGTCGCCAGATCAACCGCGCACCGGCTTCTCGCCATGCTCGTCTACCGCGATTGCGCGGGTCCAGCGCGAAGACCACTCCTACGCGGCAGGCTCGGTTCTGGAGATCGCTGCCCACTCGCGGTCCATGGCCGCTCAGCTCCGGGAGGCCGGGCTCCCGCATCTTCAGCGGCTCACCCATCTGCTGCACGAGTCCGCAAACCTCACGATTCGTGCAGGCGATACCGCCCGGTTCATCGCCAGCATCGAATCGGACCAGCTCCTACGTGTAGGGTCACGCGAAGGAATGGTGTTTCCCGCCCATCGCACATCAGGCGGGATGCTGCTGCTGGCCGAACTCGGCGACCAGGAGTTGGACGAGCTGTATGCCGAGGAAAGATACGCCGACCGGCCCGGAGAGTGGCCGGATCTGAACGCTCTGCGCCGTGATCTGGCGCGCGTATGGCAATCGGGTTTCGCCCTCAACAAGGAGCGCTCTGAGCGAGGGGTGGTCGCGCTCGGAGTGCCGATTCGGTCGGCTGACGATCAGATGCTGGCGGGACTCTCGATCTCCATGCCGACCGTCCGGTATGAGAGCGAGAACCTCATCTCCTACCTGGCCGCACTCAAGGCGGCGGCTACTCGCCTGGAGGCCGACCTCGCTGCACAACGATGACCGCTCGACCGTTGTTGGTCGTCCTCGGTTCATCGGCAGAGGCGCAGGGCATCGTCCAGCCGACAGCGCTCAGGCCCGTTTATCCAGGCGGCCTGACCGCTGCCCTGTAGGCGCCCCTTTTCTGACCCGGGGCCAAGCGATGGTCTCGGCGCTGTCGCCGCAGGGCCTGGCGGGACTCGGGCCTGGCCGAGCAGTGCCAGGACGTGACAGTGCTCGGCGACGGCGCGTACATCAACACCGGCCTGGTGGTGCCACACCGCACACGTCCCGGACGGCCGTTGGTGGACCTCGGGCATCCAGCGCAAGGTCCTCCAGGTCCAAGGGCACGGGCTGTCGAACCGGAACTCGACGTCTTTCGTCACCCCCTCACCGAGATCAGCCATCGGACCCGGCGCGGGCGGAGAGCACCAGGACACGCACCCTTGTAGGGTCCGGCCTGCTTCGGACCACCTCTGCGGCGAGCGGGGGAGCACGGCCCGAGCCGCTGCCGAAATCCCGCACCTCTGCAGCCGGACCACCTCCACGCGCTCGGAGGTGGTCCGTGTCGACCTGGGGAAGCGGCCCAGAGGGCGGCTACTTCGGCGGGTGGAGCTTGCGGAAGTACGTCCAACTGGTCTCGTTCGGCTCGCTCCACTTCTCCGGTGCATGGGCGAACTCCGGGTGGTGGTCGGCGATGTAGGCACGGGTCCGCTCGGGGACTTCGGCGTACGAGTCGAGCTTGCGACCCCGGCAGTGGAAGGTGAGGCCGCCGGGCCGCTGGCCACGAGCCATCCACGGGAGCCACGGGGACATCCGCGTCCACGACATGGAGGCCGGGACGCTGGGCACCGGGCCGGCCAGGTCGGCGCGGTCGGCGAAGAACTGGAAGCACTCCAGGGCCTTGTACGTGTCGCCGGCCGAGTGGACGGGGTACTCGGCGACGGGCAGCGGCGAGGGGTAGGAAAGCGGGATCTCCAGGCTGAAGCAGACCTGCCGCCCGAGATCGGTCGTCGGGACCGGGAAGGGGCGCCATTTCTGGTTCGCCGGGTCGTTCCAGATGTGCACCACCGGCAGGTCCTGCCAGGTCTCCAGGATCTCGCGGCTGGCGGGGTCCAGGAAGAAGGCGGCCTCGCGGGTGAGCAGTTGGTAAGCGTCCGGCCCGGCTTCGGCGTCCTGGAGGAGGCGGGCGACGTTGAGCCCTTCGAAGCCGAAGATGCGCTGGTAGGGCTCGTCGGGGGCCCAGGAGTACACGTCTCCGGACCACCAGTACGTGACCTCCTCACCGTCGAGCGAGGCACGGGTGCGGGCGAAGGAACGGAGTAGCTCTGCGGGCGTCGTCATAGGGACTACCCTGCACGGCCGGCTGCCCCCGGCCGAGCAGTTCCAGGCCGGAGCGGGGCCTTTCCGCCAACCGCAGCCGCCAGGGACGCGCCACGCTGGACGTTACCGCTGCGATCCCACACCAGCGCCACCAGCCTGGCGAACTGCACCTTGGTCAGTCGGGAGAACGGCTCCATCCACTTCGGATCATCGCTGAGCGCACCGCAGGACAGGCACAGGACGGGCTTCCAAGTGGCGGGGGAGGGGGAGTGCCGGTGAGTGTGTCCGGAAGTTGGCCGTGCGGGGCACGGCGCGCCGGGGCCGCTGGCAGGTTCCCCGCATCCGCGTGATGCCAGTTGCGTCGGCATGTGAAGGCGAGAGTGAGCGGTGCTGAGCGAGGTGAGCCGCCCGTGGCGGTGTCCCGGTCGGGCCCGTCCGGCCGTTCGCAGTTCACCTTGTGGAGGGTGAATCCTGCGGCTGCCGGGGGAAAGCGTTTCGGTGGTCGCTCGGGGAGATTCCGATCTGTTTGAGGAAGTGATGGCGCAGGTTGTTCGCGGTACCGAGACCGCTCAGCTTCGCGATCTGCTCCATTGGGAGGTCGGTTGATTCCAGCAGGCTCTGCGCCCGGGCAAGACGCTGGTTGAGCAGCCACCGGAGCGGAGTCGTGCCGGTGGCCTGCTGGAGACGCCGATAGAAGGTCCGCCGGCTCACCATGGCGCGTCGCGCCAGGTCCTCGGTCGTCAACGGCTGGTCGAGGTGGGCTCGTGCCCAGTCCAGCACCGGCGCCAGCCCTTGATCGTCGGTGGCCGGTACCGACAGGTCGATGAACTGTGCCTGACCGCCGGGCCGGTGCGCGGGCACGACCATCCGACGGGCCAGCTGGTTGGCCACGTGTGCGCCGAGATCGCGACGGACCAGGTGCAGGCAGAGGTCCAGCCCGGCGGTCATCCCGGCGCTGGTGAGTACGTCGCCGTCGTCCACGTAGAGCACGGAGTCGTCGACCTGCACCTTCGGATAGCGCTCAGCGAGCTGGGCGGTGTGCATCCAGTGCGCGGTGGCACGGCGGCCGTCAAGCAGTCCCGCCTCGGCAAGCGCGAAGGCACCGGTGCACAAAGACACCATCCGGGCGCCCGCGTCGTATGCGCGACGCAGCGCTATGACCAGCTCGGGCGGCACGGGCTTGCCCTCGTCGACAACTTCCTCCGGCACCGAGGAAACGATGACGGTGTCGGCGCCGGCGATGTCGTCGAGCGTGTACGGGGTCCGCAGCGCGAACCCTGGGGGAGCTCCCTGGGCATGCTCGCCGGTCACGCACATCCGCAGGTCGTACCAGGGGTGGGCGAGGTCGGGCTGCGGCATCCCGAAAACGGTAGCGGGGATGCTCAACTCGTACAGGTCCCAGAACGCGACCCCGATCTCTGCGGGTACGACAAGGGCGACCGAACCAGCGCTCATGACCGCCATCGTATGGCACGAATTTGGTGCTGCTGGTCACCAGTGTCACTGGCCACGGCAGCCTCGCGTCGCGAACCTGGATGCATGAGCACAACACCCGAACCGGTCACCGTCATCGGACTTGGCAACCTGGGCCGTGCGCTGGCCGAGACGTTCCTGCGCAACGGCCATCCCACGACCGTCTGGAACCGTTCCCCGGCCAAGGCGGAGGCACTCGTCGCGCGCGGCGCGACACCGGCGGCCACGGCTGCCGAGGCAATTGCGGCCGGCGAACTCGTGCTCGTCGCCCTGCTGGATCCCGCAGCCGCCCGGGAGGTGCTTGCCGGTGCGGCTGAAGCCATTCGCGGGCGCGTGCTGGTCAACCTCACCTCCGGCGGCCCCAAGGACGCGCGGGAACTCGCCGACTGGGCGGCTGAGCATGAGGCGCAGTACCTCCACGGGGCTGTCTACGCGGTGCCACAAACGATCGGCACCATCGAATCGTCGGTCAACTACAGCGGTTCGGCGGAGGCCCACCGGCGGTGGCAGACCCAGTTGGGTCTACTGGGGAAGGGCACTTTCCTCGGCACGGACGCCGGCCGCGCCTCGGGCTATGACGTGGCCATACTCGCCGGGATGTACGGCATGCTCGGCGGCTTCCTGCACGCCACGGCCATGGCACAGGCCGCCGGAGTCAGTGCCACCGAGCTCACCCCAATGCTGGTGTCATGGCTGACGGACTCGTTCCCGGCATTGTCCACTTTCGCCAAGGAGATCGACAACGGCGACTACTCCACCGAAGAGTCCAATCTGGTCATGAACCAGGCCGGGTTGGCCACGATCATCCAGGCCAGCCAGGCGCAGGGCGTCCCGGCTGTCACCCTCAACCCGGTGAAGGAACTGATTGACCAGCAGGTCGCGGCCGGCCACGGCGCGGCCAGCCTCGCGCGCGTCGTCGAATCGCTCCGGAGTGAGCCATGAGCACAGCAGTTCTCGACTTCAGCGATCTGGAAGCCGAATTCAACTCGTACATCGGAGCCATCAACTACGCCACCATGGTCACCGTTGACGCCAAGAACCGCCCGCGGACCCGTGTGCTCATCCCAGTGTGGGAGAACGTCGATGGTCAACCGCTCGGTTGGCTGGCCACCTACCGGACGCCGGTCAAGGCAGCACATATAGCGGGCAACCCGCACGCCACCTTCTCCTACTGGCAACCAGGAAACAACTCGGTCGCCATCGATGCCATCGCCGGATGGGACAACGCATTGCCGGCCAAGGAGCATGTGTGGGATCTCTACCGCAAGACCAGCCCTCGCGGCGCCGGCTACCACCTCGGCAACTTCGGGAAAGCACCGTCGGATCCGCAGTTGCATGTGCTCCGCCTGACGCCATGGCGCATCCAAGTAATCCGAGGCATCGACCTGCGCAGCCGAATCTGGAGGGCAGACCGAGCCTGAGAAGTCATTCTCATTTGGCTGGCTCGGTGGGCTGTCGGTCGTGGTGGGGGGTCGTTGAGCGGCTGGTGCCGGAGGAGTTCGGCGATCGTGTCGATCACCCGTCGGTGATCCCATCACCGGCCATCCCGCTTCGGTCGCCGGTCCGGTGGCCAGGGCTCGATCCGTGCCCGCTGCGCAGCAGTCGACGACGCACCCGGACCAAGGATCAGATGATCCGAGAGGGGTGCCGTTGTGCGGGCGTGGGCGGGGAGGGGCGAGCTCGTGACCCTGCCACCAGGGCCACGGCGACCGCGGCCAGTGCGGCCCAACCGGCGTTCGCCAGGAGCAGGAGCACCACCGCGCAGGCCGTTCCGGCCGCGAGGCGTAGGGCGCCGGTCAGGATGCGTGCGGCGGACGCCATGCAGCCCAGGTAGACGACCAGGAAGAGCGTCGTGGGTACGGCGACGAGCTGCGCGGTCGTCACCGGTCCAGCGCCGACCAGACCGAGCAGGAGCGCGCTGACGGCGGCGATGGCCACGACGATGCCGACCGAACTGTGTCGCTCGTTCCGGACCGCATGGTGCTTGCCGTACTGCGTACTTCGTCCCGACCCCGCGCCGCTGAGCAGGGCAGCGGCCATTGTGGTGGCGCCCGTCAGGTAGGCGTTGGTCGCGGCCAGGGTCAGTGCGATCGCGCTCGCGGCGGCCAGCCCGGGCCCGTACTCGCCGATCGCGACGCGCAACAGGTCGGCCAGCGGCACCGACCCGCCGGCTCCGGGTCCGAGGACCGCGACGGTGGCGCCCGCCATCGCCAGGTAGAGGACCGCCGTGACGGCGAAGGCGACTGCGACGACTCGCGGAAGTTGTCTGCGTGGGTCGCGCAGCCGGGCCGTAAGCGGCGCCGCTGCCTCCCATCCCACAAAGGCGAGCATCAGTGGTGAGGCCGCGCGTGCGGCCCCGGACCACCCGTTCGGGGCGAACGGCGTCCAGTTGGCGGCCCGCGCCTCGGGGGCCGCACCGGCCACGGCGAGCACCACCAGGATGACGAGCACGGCCACCAGCACCAGTTGGAGTCCGGTGCCCGTTCGCACGCCGACCAGCCGTATCGCCAGGACCAGTACGAGCAGGCCCATCGCTGCTGCGAACGCTGCCCTTGGGCCGGCCCCGAGCATCTCGGCAACGTACGCGCCACCGATGAGGCAGACCACAGGTGCTCCGGTGACGACCCCGGCCAGGAAGCACCAGGCAGCGGCACGCCCGGCGCGCGGACCGAGTCCGGCGGCGGTGTATCCGGCGACGCCGCTCGTCGATCCCATCCGGGTGCCGAGGCGACTGAAGACGACGGCTATGAGGCCGGAGAGCACGAGCAGCGCCAGCCAGACCAGCAAGGAGGTGGGCCCGGCCGCACGGGCGGCGAGTCCGGGCAGCAACAGCATGCTCGGGCCGAGCAGGGCCCCGATGTACAGGGCCGCGGCTCCGGCTGTGGACAGGCGTGACTGAGGTGCGAGCGGTGTGTCGGACATGGGCCGAGCATGGCCTGGACGGCGCGGCACGCGATGGCGAGTTGTGGGCCTCTGAGCGCGTACGGTGAAAGATCGTGCGGGCAGTGGGGTCATATGCTGCATAACATGCCGAGCTCTCATTATGACCGTATCGATCGTGCGATCCTGGAACACCTGCAGTGCAACGGGCGGACGGCGAACGTGGACCTCGCCGAGGCCGTGCGCCTCTCTCCGTCGTCCTGTCTGCGGCGCACCAAGGCGCTGGAGGCCGGAGGCATCATCTCCGGCTACCGCGCCGAGCTGGACCGGGACCGTGTCGGGCTGGGCCTGACGGCCTTCGTGGCGCTGACAGTCGAGCAGCATTCCCGTGCAACCTCCCGAATGATCGAGGAAGCCCTGACCGCGATCCCGGCCGTCGTCTCCTGCCACGTGGTGTCGGGAGAGGCCGACTTCCTCGTCGAGGTGGTCGTCCCGGACTTGGCCACCTACGAGCAGGTGCTGCTCGATGAGATCCTCGCGATCGGTCCGGTACGCGATGCCCGAAGCACCTTCGCCATTCGTACGGTGCTCAACCGCGGCCCCCTGCCGGTGGACCACTGGCCACCCCGACGTTGAGAGCGCGGAGGGAGGGCGTCGTAGCTTGATGGGCGGGCAACGCCATGACGCCCGCGCTCCACTCGGCGGTAGGAGGGGGGATGCGGGGCTCCGCCGGACCCACCTGTGCACCCATGCGCCTGCAGCGGACGGAGCCGTCCGCTGCAGGCAGCACCGCAGGCCGGCGGGAGGGAGCCCCATGGCGACCGACTCTTTGTGCGCTGTGCGCTCGTAGGGGATGAAGGAGAACGGAAGGAGAACTGTCGGACAGACGCGAAGCTCCCGGAGATTCTGCTGCCTTTGTTCGGTAAAGCGCCTGACAGGAGCTTCGTGTGCCAGTGATCTGCTTGACCGACCCGCTACTTCTCCCACTCGTAGAGCCCGAGGACATTGCCGTCGGGGTCGGTCACGTAGGCGAAATAACCCGCCGCAAGAGGCAGGTGAACCTTTTCGGCGACGATGCCGCCACCTGCGTTGACCAGTTGCTTGAGCTTATCGTCGATGCTGTCGACTTCGATGAGAATGGTAGGCTGCGTGATGCCGATGTCACGCGTCACCACGCCGCCGTTGACCGAACCGGGCCGCAGCGGAGTCCAGTTGTCGCCCGTTTCGCCCGTGAAGGCCATTCGGAAGCTGAGCGCGTCGTTCCCGTCCTTCGGGTGTCTTGGCTGAATATCCCAGCCGAATACTTCGTAGTACCAATCCGAAGCGCGGTCTATATCGTGCACCGGCACGTCGAACCAGAATACCTTGTTCATCTTGCTCGCCTTTCTCGGCCGTTCATCGTTCGTGATGAAGCCTAGATAGGCACAGAGGTGACCGACAAGTACTGACTTTTCTGTAAGCGCCTACACAACGGTTAGGGAGAGAAGGCGATGGCACGGCAAAACTCTGCGGCTTGCGGTCTTGGCACCGCCCTGGCGGTAATTTCCGGCAAATGGAAGGCGACCATCCTCTGGGAGGTTCATAGTCGGCCAGTTCGCTTCGGCGAACTGCGAAGGCGAATCCCCGGCATCAGCGAGAAGATTCTCTTCGAACAGCTCCGGGCGATGGAGGCGGACGGTCTCATACGGCGTGATGTCTTTGACGAAGTGCCGTCCAGGGTGGAATACGCGGTGACCCAATCCGGCGCTTCACTCAACGCCGCGGTCCACACCTTGGCTGAATGGGGCCTCGATCACGCCTCCGACGTCGGAGGGGCCGCTGCAGGGACGCGCTGATCGCGCAGTACTTCACGATCGATCCCGCCCAGGCTCAGCAAGTCCCGGAAGAGACCCAGTCGTCGTTGTTTCGATGCCGGTCCAGTCCAACGGCCTCGAATTCGTCCTCGCCCAGGCTCCTCCTCGTGCCGAGTTGCCGAAGAGCCTGTGAGATCGGGTTGACTGCATGCAAGAACCGCTTTCGCGTCGGCACGTCGAGCGGTCCCGACACCAGGGCTCCATCGGCCCAGACGGCAGGTCGTTGCTCGCCGACGCCACCGAAGTACTCGGCCTCCACGTGGGCGACCGGTCCTGCGGTGGACCTTGTTTGCGCATTGGACGATCGGGGAAGAGCGGCGGCTTCCAACAGTCGGCTGAGGACCCTTCGGGGACTTCGGCGACGGGCAGGGGCACGTCTACTGGCCGGAGGGTGCCGGGGTGAGGCCGTCCGCGACCAGGCCGGCAAGGACTGCTTCGCCGAGCGCGTGGACGGCGGACTGAGGGCGGACCATGACGGTGAACTCCTTGATCCGGCCGTCGTCGTCGAAGTGCAGCAGGTCTATTCCGTGGATCTCCTTGCCGTCCACCCTGGCGCGAAAGAGCAGCACCGCCGACTCGGTGAACGTGTTGTCGGTGCTGCTCTGCGCGGTGCCGGTGTAGTGGCCGATGTAACGAAAGTCCTTGAACGTGCGCATCAGGACCCCGAAGAGGCCCAGCACCATCGGCTTGCCCTCGAAGGGGGTGAACTTGACCGGGCTGCAGAAGCGGATGTCGTCGGTGAACAGGGCGTCCAGGGCATTGAGGTCCCGGCTGTCGATGGCGCCACGGAAACGGTCGGCAGCGGTCATGGCGCACCCCTTCCATAGTCATGGATGTGAGTAGTCATTTTCATGACTATCATGGGGTGCGCGTCCGGCGATAGAGGCATGAAGGAGACGATCCGATGGCGCTACGGCACGCCGTACTTGCGGCGCTGCTCGACGGGGAGCTCAGCGGATACCAGCTGACCAAGGCGTTCGACCTCGGCGTGGCGAACTTCTGGCACGCCCAGCCCCAGCAGCTCTACGCTGAACTGACCCGCCTGGAGAAGGACGGGCTCATCGCAGGCCGGGCGGTGGTCCAGGAGACCCGCCCCACCAAGCGCCTGTTCCATGTGACCGATGCCGGGCTGGCGGAGCTGGAGGAGTTCACGGCCGCCGCAGCGAAGCCCTCCTTCATCCGCGACGACCTGCTCGTCAAGGTCCAGGCCGCCGACCACGTCGACACCGAGGCCCTGGTCGCCCAGCTCACCGAGCGTGCCGCCTTCGCTCAGGCCAAGATCGACCTCTTCGGCAAGCTGCTGCGAGGCATGCGTGGGAACCGCACGGAGGAGGAGTTCCTACGCAGTGGCCACCGCATCGGTCCGTACCTGACGTGCCTGCGCGGCCTGGCCTTCGAACAGGGCAACCGCGACTGGTGCGAGCACACGATCACGGTCCTTCGGGAGAGGCAGCAGACCCATGCCCGGCACTGACGCGGCGTACAGCCGCTACGTCGCGCTGGGCGACAGCCAAACCGAGGGCCTGGGCGACGGCGACGAGACCACCGGCCTGCGCGGCTTCGCCGACCGCCTCGCCGAACACCTCACCTGCGCCAACCCCGGCCTCGGCTACGCCAACCTCGCCGTACGAGGCCGCCTCGCCGCGCAGATCCACGCCGAGCAGCTCGCGCCCGCCCTGGCCCTCCGCCCCGATCTGGCCACCGTCGTCGCCGGCGTCAACGATCTCCTCCGCCCGCGCTTCGACGCCGACCACGTCGCCCACCACCTTGAGGCGATGTACGCCGCGCTCACCGCCCAAGGCGCCCATGTCGCCACGCTGACCTTCCCCGACCCCGCCCGCATCATCCCCCTGGCGCGCCCCCTCACCTCGCGTGTCACCGCCCTGAACCAGCGCATCCGCGAAGCCGCCCGCCGCCACGGCGTCACCGTCGCCGAAACGGGCCACCACCCCGTCGTCACCGATCCCCGTCTGTGGAGCCCCGACCGCCTTCACGCCAGCCCCCTCGGACACCAGCGCATCGCCGCCGCCCTCGCCCAAGCCCTCAACCTCCCCGGCGCCGACGACACATGGGCCCACCCCCTGCCCCCATCGACGACACCCGCGCCCACCGGGTGGCGCGCCGCCACAGACGAACTCCGATGGACCGCCACCTTCCTCGGCCCCTGGCTCACCCGACGTCTCCGCGGCCGCTCCTCCGGCGACGGCCACACCGCCAAGCGCCCGCACCTCACCCCGGCGCATGCCAAGGCGTCCGCGCCGAAGTCTCACGGCGAGCAGGTCGGAGGAAGTCCGTAAGACAGGGCGGAGATCTTCAAGGAGCGCCAACACGGCGAAGCTTGACCGCCTCGATCGCCTCCCGTAGTGGGGGGTATCGAACGACGACGCCAGGGAACCGCGCGATGCCAGGACAACGTCTGCGGGGGAGCGAGCTGAGGTGGCGACAGAACTTTTAGGGGCAGAGTGCAGCCAGACCGCGGACCAGATGTCGGTCCCAGCCCGAGGGACGTAGCCGCCCTTCTGCTGGACAAGATTCGACAGGGCATTGACTACGCCCGCGGCAAGAAACAGCGGTTCAGTCGAAGCGCCTCCGTCACCAAGGTGGCGACGCTTGTACTGTCCGCCGCATCCACCGTCATTCTGGGCCTGCAGAATCTCAACGTGTGGGCTGGCCTCGCCTTGGCGTGTATGGCGCTGGTGACACTGCTAGGAGCCGTCGAACCGTTCTTCAACTGGCGCTCCCGGTGGGTCTTGATGGAGGACGCGCAGTACCGGTTCCAGCGGCTTGCCGATGACCTCGAATACCTCGTTGCATCGACGGCCACCGACGACCTCACATTCGATCAGCTCGCCGAGATCTTCGGCCGGTATCAGACGATCTGGGATGACCTGAGCCGCACCTGGCTGGAGCATCGCCGGGAACCCGCGCCGTCGACCAACGCCTAGGCCGGCCCCGCAATCCCGACCCGCCCAGCGCTTTCACATGGCAGTCACGCTGCGCGGATCCATTGGTCCGCGCAGGCGGATTGCAGTTCGTCGCATCGCAGGTTAAGTACGCAGGTCAGGGCATTGCGGCAGCGGACCGCATGATCGCGGCCGATACTGCACAGGTACGGGTTGGGCGCCGGCCGGGAGCAGCAGATCCAAAGGGCAACCTCCGTCGCGACGGTTCAGCGAAGCAGTGCTGCGCGCAGGGTGATGCCGTGCCGCGTACGCAGCCGCCGCAGCTCCCACATCGCCACGGCGGTGACGGTCAGCGGGGCTCCCAGGATGAAGGCCACCCGCACTCCGAACGGCACACCGTCGTAGGCACCCCGGAATACGTCGAAGAGAGCGACTTCCCAAACGAGCAGCGTCGCGAGCAGCGGTGGAACCGTCTCGTGGAGGTCGGCTGTCCGGAAGACGTGCACGAGTGACTGCGCAATGCCGTAGAAACCAAAGGGGGCGAGCCACAACGCGAAGGCGCCCAGGGCGAACAGCAGCACCACCCGCCCTGCCGACGCCGTCCAGTTCGTGTCCTCGTCCACGTAACCCAGCCCCGTGATCAGTCTTGGCACAGCGAGCGTGACGACCAACGCGAGCAGCGCCCCGGCGGGCTTGGCCACGCGGCGCAAGAACAGGCGCCGGTTGGGTGGGCGGGCCGCCGCGATGAAGGCGGCGACGGCGACCGGGAACGTCACCCCCAGCGCAATGAGGGTGGTACGGATCTGGCCGAAGCGGTCGTCCAACACGGAGTCGGCGTCTGACGCCAGCCCGTAGGACAACAGCATCCACGTGACAGCGACCAGGCCGACGACCGTCCGCAAGACCTGCACCCTCTTCACTACCGGGTCGTTCACACGGTCCGGCCGGGACGGCGTGAACACCACACGCCCCACAGCGATCGGATTGAAGAGACGTCCGAAGGTCAGCCGGCGCACCGGACCCGGCGGCCACGGGCCCGCTGGCGGCACGGGTGGTGAACCGGGTCCCGGCGGTCGTCCTCCTCCGTATGGATTCCACGGCGCCCCGCCCCCGCTCCCGCTCATCCCCGCGTCCTTCCTTTCGTCGTTTCCAGAGGTCACGAGAAGAATCGCAGATCTCAGCGCGTGAAAAGGCCTGGTTCCCACTGCGGTTGCGCTGCAGTTGTGTGTCGACAGCCACCACGCCACCACCGCTGGGACACTCGAACGCACCATGGTCCGGCTCACCGACTGCCGTCGGCCCCACCAACGCTACGAGTACAAAGGCCGACGGGGCAGCGTGGTGGCCGTCAGCGGGCACGATGGTCAGTCTCGTTTGCATCGGGCCGTCCCGGCTCTGTCCGCTCGGTTGGTTGTCAGCCTGGGGTTCCGATCGAGGTTCACTACGACGGACAGACCCAGAATGCCCAGGCGGTTGTGGCCGGGTTGATGAGGCCGGGGTAGCGACTCCGGCCACGACCCTGCGGTCGCAGCAGCCGATGGCCTATGCCGAGTTGTCGCCATCAATGTTGCAACGGCTGACCGGAGTGCCGCTGAGCGAGGTGGACGCGGGCGGCGTCAGCGCCGATGCCGTCCTGCCGTGGGTGAACTCGCTGTGCGAGGAGTTGGCCGACCACGGTCAGACACGGCGAGACGTGGGCCAGGCACTCCGGGTCGATCTCCCAGCCCTCCTCGGCAGATGGTGGCCGACTGCGTGTGATTGAGCTCGGCGGCCGCCGCCGACAGCGACCCGAGTCGGCACACGGTCACGAAGCGCCTCGGGGCTGGATGCCGAGTTCGAGCGTGGAGTACTCGCCGAATCGATTGATGTGCTCGACCCGAAGCTCGACGTCGAGTTCGCCCCACTGCGCGAACCGGACCCGGCCGCGGTCGGCTTCGGTCAGGGCGCCTGACTCCCGACGGCCTCAGCCCACTGCCTTCTTGACGAGCGCGCTGATGCGCTGTTCGTCGGCTGTGGTCAGCTCTTTCAGGGCGTAAGCGGTCGGCCACATGGCACCGTCGTCGAGCGCCGCCTGGTCGCTGAATCCGAGCGTGGCGTATCTCGACTTGAACTTCTGCGCGCTCTGGAAGTGGCAGACGACCTTGCCGTCTCTGGCGTAGGCGGGCATCCCGTACCAGAGCTTGGGCGTGAGATCCGGGGCGGCGGCCCTGACGATGGTGTGGATCCGTTCGGCAAGGACCCGGTCCTTCTCCGGCATCTCGGCGATCTTTGTGAGCACGTCCCGCTCCGCTGCCGCCTCCTTCTCCGCCCTCGAACCGCGCCGCGCCGCCGCCTTCTTCTGCTCCTGCGCGTGCTCCTTCATCGCGGCCCGCTCCTCGGCGGTGAATCCGTTGTGCTGCTCGGCAGCCGTGCCGGAGTTCTCGGCAGACGACTTCGTGTGCTGCATGGCAGTTTTCCTCTCGTACAGGGGATGGGAAAGGACGAGGCGTGGGTTCAGGGCTGGGGGTCAGGACTGTGCAGCCGTCGTGGACGGCGCGGGAGTGAGCGGTGTGGTGGCCTCCCAGGCGAATCCGTCCGGGTCGGTGAAGGTGCCGGTGGTGCTGCCGAGGACGATGCAGTGCGATCCGGTGCCGTCGGCGGGGACTCCGAGGTCCTTTGCCAGGCCGCGACGCTTGTACAGCGCCAGCTTGACGGGGCTGGACTCGCCGGAGGCGAACTCGGCGTACTTGCCGCCGAAGCTCCTGGCCACGGTCAGGCCCTGGCCGACGTAGAACTGCTTGCTTGCTTTCACGTCCTCGACACCGAGCAGGAGGACGATCTCGTCGACGTCGCCGGTGGCCGGGCCGGTGTCCTTCTTCGCCGAGGTCGCGACCTTCCAGATCGCCCCGTCCGGCGCCTGGACGACGCCGCCGTAGCCCCACAGCGACTTCGCCGCGGGCTTGAGCACCGTGGCGCCGGCGTCCACGGCGGTGCCGAGGAAGCTGTCGACGGTGGCCGGGCGAGACACCGTGAGCGCCAGGGTGAAGCCGCGGAATCCGGTGGAGCGCGCCTCAGACGACCGCAGGCGTATGTGCGTGTCCACTCCGAAGGCGGTGTAGAAGCGGTGGGCGGCCTCGGGGTCGGCCACCTCGAGGGTGACGGACGCGATGGATGCGGTGGATGTGGTCGTTGCCATGGCCATCACGCTAGGGGCTGCCCGGCGGCCGGGGCTTCTCGATTCCTGACCGGTCTTGTCACCTGCTTCGCCACACACGCCGGCATCCCCTCCACCGTGACCGCCGGCCCCGTATCACCGGCCGTGCTCGCGGCATCGGCACGGTCGGCCGCAGCATCCGCGGCGCGGCGCCGGAAGGCCCCGGGAGGCATGCCGACCAGTTCGGTGAAGCGGGTGGTGAACGTGCCCAACGACGCGCAGCCGACCGCAAAGCAGACCTCGGTGACGCTGAGGTCGCCACGCCGCAGCAGTGCCGTCGCGCGCTCGATACGACGCGTCATCAGGTACGCGTACGGCGACTCGCCGTAGGCGGCCCGGAACTGTCGGCTGAGATGACCGGCGGACATGTTCACACCGCGGGCAAGTGCCTCCACGTCCAGCGGCTGCGCGTACTCCCTGTCGATCCGGTCGCGGACGCGGCGCAGCCGCGCGAGATCGGACAGACGCTGCGCCTCGACGCGCGCACGCCGCCATTCTGGTTGACACATGGGCGGACTCCCCCTTCTTTCTTCTTCCAACGGCACCTGTGAGCGCCTGGGTGCCTGCCGAGGCGGTCACCCAGGCGCTTGATGTTGAGGACCGGCCGACAGGGCAGGCACGGCCGCACCGATACCCGTAGGCTCAGCGAAGCTCCTGGATGCGGACCAGGTTGCCTGCGGGGTCGCGGAAGGCACAGTCACGGATGCCGTACGGCTGCTCGGTCGGCTCCTGGACAACCTCGACGTCACCGGCCTGCACCTTCTCGAAGGTGGCGTCGAGGTCAGGGGTGGCCAGCAGGATCCAGCCGTAGGTGCCCTTGGCCATCATTTCGGTGATGGTGCGGCGCTCATCCTCGGTGACTCCTGGATCGGCGGACGGCGGCGCCAGAAGGAGGGACGTGTCAGGCTGGCCGGCCGGGCCGACCGTGATCCAGCGCATCCTGCCCTGTCCGACGTCGCTGCGGACCTCGAAGCCGAGGACGTCGCGGTAGAAGGCGAGCGACGCGTCCGGGTCGTCGTGCGGCAGGGAGCTCGTATGAATGGTGATGTCCATGACGTGCAGGGTAAAAGCGGCACCGCGTTCCGTACTTCTCGATTCGTGATCGATTCGGCCACGCTCGGAATTTCACGTCAAGTATCGGTCCGAGCCAGACCGCACAGTTGCCTCCAGGTACGTGAGGCACCATCCCGGCCGGGTACAGCCCTCCCTCTGGGAAGATCGCCAATGTTCAGGCTGCGGGCCGAATATGTGATGCGGGCCATATTGGCCGGCCTATAGGGTTGCGCCCATGCCGATGACTGCCTCGTCATTGTCCGCATATCCCCCGTTGAACGTGCAGGTGCACACGCCCCGTCTGTCCTTGCTGGGGGCGACAGATGAGCTGCTGGAGCGCCTGGTCCCGACGGTTCGCAAGGGCGTGGTCACGGAGCCTCCGTGGCCCTTCGACGATCCGATGTCCCTCTATGAGGACAGCCCCCAGCGCGAGTGGGGCTGGCTGCAGGGGGTGTGGCGCGGCCGGGGGCGGGTCAGCGCGAGCTTTTGGCGCCTGTACTTCGTCGTGGTCATCGACGGCGAGCCGGTGGGCATACAGGATCTGATCGGCACCGACTTCGCCGCGTTCGGTACGGTCACCACCTTTTCCTGGCTCAGCCCGGACGTTCGTGGTGACGGCTTGGGCAAGGAGATGCGGCAGGCGGTGCTGCATCTGGCCTTCGATGGGTTGGGAGCCCGCGAGGCGAGCAGTGATGCCTTCTTCGACAACCATGCCTCGAACCGTGTCTCCGAAGCTCTGGGGTACGTGCCGAACGGCGTCACCTGGGACACTCGGCGCGGCGAGCCGGCGGAGATCAAACAGTGGAGGTTGACTCGCGAGCAGTGGATCAAGCGGCGGCGCGACGACATCGAACTCGTCGCCGTTGGTGACTGCCTGCCAGTCCTCGGGATCGACCCGCCACCAGCTGGCTGATCACCTAGCCACTCCGGCGAAGACCCGCTCTTTCCGGCGCAGTTGCAAGTGGTGAGCCGCAGGTGATCCGGACGGGCAGGTTCCGGACACCGGCCGCTCAACGCCGAGAACGGGCCCGCATTCGCAGCGAGAAGGGCATTCGCTGAGGCGGACGCCCGCTCGATGGCGCGGCCTGACAGCACTTCGTGCACATCGCTTCCGACCCGACGAAGGATCCAGAGGTCACACTCGTGAGCATCCGTACGACTGATCGCGCTCTGCTGAGCCGTCTGCTGCCCGACGACAAACCAGACGACCTTGCAGTACGTCAGGGGCAATTCCACATGGTGGTCATGGGCTCAGAGCGTGTTGTGTGCCTGCCTCGCACCCGGGCAGCGGCCGCCCGGTTGCCCGAGCGGGTGGCCGCACTACACGCACTCGCCGGCCTCGACCTCGGCTTCCGCACGCCTGAGCCGCTGTTCCAGGGCGGCGCCCACGGCACCGACGAGGTGCCGTTCCTGGTACTCAGTCGCATTCCCGGGGAACCGCTGGAGACCGACGCACTCAACGATGCCCAAGTGGTCGAGACCGTGGCGGCGCAGTACGCCACGCTGCTGTCCGGTCTGGCCCGTGCCGGCACTGACGAGACGGTACGAGCGGTTCTCCCTCAGGCACCAGAAGGACGGTGGCGGCGGTTCGCGGAGAACGTGCGCGCGGAGCTGTTCCAGCTCATGTCCGACAGCGGGCGCCTACGGGCCGAGCGGGAACTCGCAGTACTCGACAGCCTTCCCCACGTCACCGGAGCAGTGGTGCATGGCGACCTCGGTGCCGAAAACGTCCTGTGGGAGTGGACGCACGGCCTGCCGCACCTCTCCGGCGTACTCGACTGGGACGATGTCACGCTCAGCGACCCGGCCGAGGACCTCGCAGCCATCGGCGCCGCCTACGGCCGTGAGCTCCTGGAGCGGGTGCTCGCCCTGGGCAGCTGGCCAAACCACGGACTCCTGACCCGCATCGCCGCGATCCGCGGCACATTCGCCCTGCAGCAAGCCCTCTACGCAATCCGCGACGGCGACGAAGAAGAACTCGCGGACGGCCTGGCCGACTACCGCTGAGGCATAACAGCACATTCGCTTCATCGGGCACTTCATTTCAACAGCAACCCGGCGAACCCATGCGGTCACAGCACTATGGCGTGTATCGGAAGAGGATCCCTAGTTCGGGGTGCCGCCGGTGTTCCGGATCATCTGCTGAAGCACCTTCAGCGTGGTGACGTAGTCGGCATCGTCAATGCCCTGGTGAATACGGCTCCGGATGGACGGGGCGTGCTGTTTGAAGCTGGCACGTGCCTCGTCACCCGACTCGGTGATCCACAGCCGTCCCTCTGCGTCGCGGGTGAGCCACCCGCGCTCCAGCAGGGGCTCTGCTTCCGCCTCCAGGTCATCCTCTGATCTGAGGTAAGAGCTCATGGCCTGCTGGAGTTCGCTGATCGTCATGCCGCGGCCGTCGGTCGAGATGTCGTTCTTCGACAAGTTGCGCAGCAGCCAGTACTGAGGCTGGGTGAAGCCCAGTGCGGACTGCTGGGCCCGGGTGAACGAGATGAGTGCTTCGTAGGCGACTCCGGTCCAGTACGCAGCCGGCTGCGAAGCCAGTTCGGCATCGGAAGTGCGCTGGGTCGTCATAGGTGCTCCTTGCGAACGATCAGGGACATCGACACCGTAGAACTTCAACCTAAGTTGAAGTCAACGCCAATCCGTGCGCAGCACTCGCTCGACCAACGCCGACCACTTCCGCACCGCCCGCACTCTGCGCCAAGGTCTGGTTCGCCGCCCACGGCATAACCCACATCCACCGGATCATCACCGACAACGGCGCCTGCTACCGATCAGGCGACTTGGCGCGGATCGACGGGACCGCGTTCCCGGCACCGGAAGACCAAGACCTCTACCTCCGCGGCACAACGGGAAGGTGGAGCGCTATCAGCGCATCCTGGCCGAGGAGCTCCTCTGCGCCCGAGTTCACCAGCGAGGACGCGCGCTCATCCGCGATCGCGGTCTGGAACATCCACTACAACTACCACCGCCCACACAGCGGAGCCGGAGGCCGACCCCAGCCTCACGACTGGGGGCCGGCGTCACCAACGTCCAGCCCTCATACACCTGGTCTCTTCATCTCGTACACCGTGAAGATCACCCGGCAGTGCGGGGCGTGGGCCTTGATCTCAGCGGGCGGTGGCGAGCGCCGCCTCGAACTGCGGGCGTATGCGGACGCGGGTGCTGATCTTCTCGCTGAAGATCTTCTCTCGCGGGATGCCGTGCCCGGCAAGCGCGTTGGGCTACGACTGGAGCTCTTGGGCGAGGGTCGAGCAACCTGCGTAGCCGACGCGGATGTCCGCACTCGGGGTGTCCGGATCGATCGGCGCCGGGGGCGGGGTGCCCGGCTGCCACGGCTGCCCCGGCCCCCGGCCGGCCGGGGTCGCCACCCGTTGTGCGAATCGATCCGTCTCTTCCCGTTCCTTCCCCCGGCGACTCTTATCGATCTTGCTCGGGCAAAGGACGTTTGTGAGAAGCCTGGCCGGACGGCTGACCCGCCCCGAGCGTCTGGTCCGGCGATCTGCGCCACACCGCCCTGACAGGTCGGGACGTTCTTCGTCTTGGCCCCTGGGGACAGAACGAGGTCACATTGGCGGCCCCTCAGTCGATACAGAACTCGTTGCCCTCGATGTCCTGCATCGGGATGCACGAATCATTGCCGTCGTACAGTGTTCGCACGTGTACCGCGCCGAGTGGGACCAGTCGCGCGCACTCGGCCTCAAGTGCGGCGAGGCGCTCTTCACCCACGAGTCCGGTGCCGACCCGTACGTCAAGGTGCAGCCGATTCTTGGCGGCCTTCCCTTCGGGAACGCGCTGGAAGAACAGTCGCGGGCCCACACCTGAGGGATCAACGCATGCGAACCATGAATCCTGCTGCTCGGGCGGCAGCGAGCGCTTGAAATCGTCCCAATTGGCAAACCCCTCCGGTGGCGGCGGTACGACGTACCCCAATACCTCGCACCAGAAACGAGCGAGGCGCTCAGGTTCTGCACAGTCGAAGGTGACTTGGAACTGCTTGATCGACGTCATCGGGCCACTTCCCTCTGGTGTGTGTGACGTACGGTCGGGCGCGGTCAGTCGGCGACGCGCAGTAGCAACTTGCCCGTCGATGTGCGCCCGCCCATCAGCCGGTGGGCCCCGGCAGCGTCGGACAGCGCGAACTCCGCGGTCACGGGCAGCGACACGGTTCCGTCTGTGGCGCTGTGGAAGGCACGTTCGGCCAGTGCTCGCAGCGCGGCGGGGGCGGCCTGCGCCAGAGCCAGGATGGAGAAGCCCCCGATGGACCGGCCCTGCGCGTACAAGGCGGGCTGCCCGACCTGCCAGGGCGGCGCCCCGCTGGCGTTGCCGAAGGACACCAGCCGTCCGAAGACGGCGAGCGCGTCGAGGCCGCGGCGAAGGGTGTCGCCGCCCACGGGGTCGAGTACCAGGTCGACGCCCGCGCCGTCGGTGGCGCGGCGGACGTCGTCGGTGAAGGAGTCGGTGAGGAACACCTCGTCGTAGCCGTGCTTGAGGGCGTACTCGGCCTTGGCCGCGGTGGAGACCACTCCGTACACCGCACCGGCACCGGCTGCCCGGGCCAGTTGCCCGGCCACCGTCCCGATCCCACCAGCGGCCCCGTGCACCAGCACGCTCTCACCGGAACGGAGCCGGCCCACCTCGTGGAGCAGGGCGTGGGCGGTCGGCAGCACGGTAGGGAGCGTGGCGGCGGTGCGCAGGTCCAGGCCCTCGGGGAGCGGGAAGACGGTGGCCGCGTCGGCGACGACGACTTCCGCGTAGGCGCCGCCGTCAACGAGCGCGGCGACCTCCTGCCCGGGACGCAGCCCCTCGACGCCGTCCCCGACAGCGCGGATCCGCCCCGAAGCCTCCAGTCCCGGCCTGAACGGCAGCCCGCCCACCCGATACCCCTCGGCGCGCGCCTTCAGGTCGGCGAAGTTCACGCCCACGTACGCGGCGTCGATCGTGACCTGCCCCGGCCCGGGCTCAGGAGTGTCGGTTTGTACGACCTCCAGCACCTCCGGACCGCCGTACTCCCGAAACTCGACTGCACGCATGGCAGAACGCCCCCTTCGACAGGTGTTCAATCAATATCGAACACTGAGAGCGTATGATGAGCGTCGAACACTAAGCAAGTGACGAGGGTCGTTCCGGTGCGTCCCACCACGTGCCGAGCAGCGAGGAGCGGGGTATGTCGGACCAGGCCACCGGAGGAAGCCACCGCCCGGCACCGGTCCACACGCATCCCGACGAGGTCTCTGTCCTCACCGCGCTGTCGGCGGTCGCCGATCCCGTACGCATCGAACTGATCCGGGAGCTGGCCTCGTCTCCCGAGTGGACGCGCAGTTGCGGCAGCTTCGACGTACCGGTCGGCAAGGCCGCGAAGAGCCACCACTTCACGGTCCTGCGCGGCGCCGGGCTGGTCGAGCAGCGCGACGAAGGGCCCAAGCGGGTCAACCGGCTGCGCCGCGAGGAGTTCGACGCACGCTTTCCCGGCCTGCTCGATCTGATTCTGCGCGCCGACAGCGTCACGTGAGGCGGTAGCCGAACGTCTCCAGTGGTGCTGAGTTGGCCCTGATGCTGGTGAAGTGGCAGGCCCACGACCGTACGGCGTCCGGGATCGCCCGTCCCCGCGGCCGCCGCTACGACTGACGGCACGCAGGATCTGTCTCAGTACTGCGTCAGACCGGGGACATCGGCGAGGGAGAGGCCGGGACGGGCGCGGTTCCGGCGTGCGGAGTGCCGCCAGTGGCCGGAGGCATCGCGGGCGACGTCGAAGCCCTTCCAACGCGGATTGAGAAACACGACGCGTGGGCTCAGGCGTCTTCCCGGCCGTGCACGAACGTCTGAAGCCGACCGTCGCCGCGGTCCCGCCGGGCACTCCCGCTCAGCCGTTCATCGACGCCCTGGAACTGGTCCAAGTGCAAGCCGGCCCCGACGGCTTCGTCGTCCCGCACCGCTGAGCGAAGCTCTTGGAGCGCCACCGCCTGCCCCGGTTCCCCGGCCCGATCCCAACTGTTCCCGCTCGTCACTTATCACCGAGGCATGGCCCAGGGACCGCGGGAATGGCCACCCGTACGGCCCCCCGGGCCGTCCCCGTCAAAGACACCCAAGTTTCAGGCGTCCTCAATGACAACGCGTTACCGATAACCCCACTTGGAGACCTCCCCGCCTCGCTTGGCACACCATCGGGGGAGTACGCAACGTGAGGAAACGATGGCGCTATTCGATAGCCATGCTCGCCATCTGCCCAGGCAGACCGGGGTTGTTCGTGGAGGAAGCCGGACCAGGGGCGATACCGGGATCCCCTTGGCCTGCATTGGGAGCCGGCCGCCGGCCCGCGGCCCTTCAAGGTCAGGCTGAGGTCTCCGGCTCTGCCCGGGTGCGTAGTTCCTCGTTGATGCGCTGGGCTTCTTCGAGTTGGTCTTCGAGGATGACGATCCGGCAGGCGGCTTGCACCGGGGTGCCGGCGTCGACCAGTTCGCGGGCGCGGGCTGCGATGCGCAGCTGGTACCGGGAGTAGCGGCGATGGCCGCCTTCCGAGCGTAGGGGGACGATCAGGCGGTGCTCGCCCAGGGAGCGGAGGAAGGCGGGTGTGGTGCCGAGCAAGGCGGCGGCCCGGCCCATGGTGTAGGCGGGGTAGTCGTCGTCGTCGAGGCTGTCGACGGGGCGGGTACTGCGAGGGGGCATAGACCTCTTCTTTCGGGGCGCATCGAGGGGCCCGGGTGCCAGTACCGGCACCCGGGCCCGAGCTTTCAACACCATCTACCGGCTCTTGAGCCGGGCTTCAGTTTCCGCTGCTCCGCCCGCCGGGGCGAAGGTGCGGGGATCGCGGTGTGTGACCGGGGACCACCTTCCCATCCGGGGTCTTCGGTACCCGGGCGGTTTCGTCCTCGCCCGGGCGATCCTGATGGCGTCTGCTGCTCCTTTCCTCTTTCCGATCTCTCCGGTTGTGCCGGACTTGCGGGTGTTGCTGACGGCCCCGGGGGCCGCCCGGCCCGGCAGTCGGTGAAGGGGACCCAGTACGGCCCCGTCACTCTCCTGCCGTTCCGCCTTGCCTGCACGGCAGTTCATGTCTGCCGTGCCCTTCTGTGACCCTGTGCTTACAAGAGAACGCTAACGCCGGCAGAAGTCAATGTCTACCCTCGACACGACAGATTTCCAGCAGCGGCAGCAGCGGAGAAGCTTCCTCGCATACGCCCAGAAGAGTTACCTGACTGGTTGAAGACTGCCTGAGCGGGGCACAAGACGGCCCGTCAAGACAACCGACCAGGCCGGGTGACAGCACAGAGCGAAACGGAGACAACCCGCACCCCCCGCACCCCACCCCCGCTCGCCCTCGAAGGCGACAGCCCCGCCAGCGTCCCCCGCGCACGCGGCATCGCCCGCGCCTTCGCCGAGAACCTCGCCCCGCGCCCGGACCCCGGAACGGCAGAAACCCTCGCCCTCGTGGCCTGCGAACTCGCCACCAGCGCCCTGCGCCACGGCGGCGGGCGCTACACCGTCGAACTCGGCGTCACCCCCACCCCCAAAGCGGTCAGCGTCGCCGTCAGCGACCGCAACCCCCGACCCCCACGCGCACGCACCCCCGACCTCCACGGTGGCACCGGCGGCTTCGGCTGGCCCATGGTCCGCCGCCTGGCCAGCAACGTCACCATCACCCCCCGGCCCCGACGTGGCAAAACCATCCGCGCCCGCCTCCCCGGCCAAGAACCCCTGACTGAATGAGCTTTCGAGTCAGGAGTCGATCTCCCAGTGGAGGGCGCCGGCTTGAGCGGGGGACTCCAACGCCTCCACCAGGGCTGCCGGATTGGTGCCGGGGGCGAGGTCCACTGCGAGGTACATGCCCTGCAGCCATTCATGGGGCAGCTCGGCTCGGGCGACCTTGCCGTGCAGGAGTTCGTGCAACTGGTCTCGGTCCCGGTGCCCCGCGACGAGCGCGACACGAAGGGTCCGGTGGCCGGACTTCTGCACCACGGCGGACATCAGGTGGTTGCCGTCGATGGTCACCACATCGCGGTAGCAGACCCCGTACGTGAAGAAGGGCAGACACGCCACCTCGAACCTGTCCCCGGTGAGCTGGCGGGTCCACAACTGCTCACGCCAGCCGTCCTCCCGGTCTGACAGGTCGGCATGGATCATGCAGTTGGAGGGCCCCCGGCCGATCGGGTCCTCGTGCGTGATGATCGTGATGGAGCGCCTCCCGAAGCTGGGTCCCGACCTCAAGATCCTCCAACAGAAGCCTCCGCCGACACACGCCGGGGCGCGTTCAGGCGGCGCCAGCAGATGAGTGCGCATCCGAGGGTGAGGAAGGCTTCGTGAATGTCGTCGCGGATCTCCAACGGATCCGCAAGCGGCGGAACCAATGCAGGTGAGCGAACGCGCGCTCCACGATCCAGCGTTGGGTGCCCAGTCCGGAGCCATGCTCGGTGCCCCTTCGGGCGACTAGTCCCCCCGAGCGCCTATACGAGGCGGCGGTACTTGTCGTGGTCGTAAAGGGGTCCCTTGGGAGGCATGCAAGGACCCCTCATAGATCTGCGGATGGGGACGGGGGTGTGGGGCCGCGACGCAATCCGCGCGTGCGCGATTCCCCCCGCCCGCCGCCTGCGCTTCTCCCCAAGGGCTGTCCCGCAACTCGCAAGTACCCCTGACACGGGGTAGATCGCCCATATCTGCGGCTTTCGATCCCATGGGGCAATCGAGGTAAATCGCTCCGAGTTGGCGGCGAGAGCCGCCGCCCAGGGGTCGCAGGCGGGATTGCGGAACAGCCCTGGCGAGTCGTGCGGGGTGCGGTGGGGTGGGATAAGGCGCGAGCGAGCTTGGAAATGGATGTCATTTCTATTAGCTTGTTTGGCAGCCCATGGAGGAGTAGCCGCACAAGGTGCCCCGTCGGTTCGTCCTGGCGTACGAGCGCGGCCCGCTCACCTCGGAGGACTGACACCAACGACAGGAGGGTTGTCCTCGGATGGCCGCACCGCACACCACCATCGGCGCGGTCTTCAGCGCCGGTGCGGAGGAGTTCCACCGTTGGTCGCCACTGCTCTGGGATCCGGTCGGGGAGGCGACGGCGGCCGTGGCCGCTCCCGTACCCGGCGAGCGGGTGCTCGACGCCTGCTGCGGCGCGGGGGCGTCGGCGCTGCCCGCCGCGCGGGCGGTCGGCCCCGGGGGAGTGGTCGACGCCGTCGACCTCTCCGGCTCCCTGCTCGCCATCGCCGAGCACCGGGCGCACCTGGAGGGCCTGCGCAACATCCGCTTCCACCAAGGCGACGCGACGGCGTGGAAGGCCCCCGAGGGCGGCTACGACCTGGTGCAGTGCGCCCTGGGGGTGTTCTTTTTCCCGGATATGGACCGCGACAGCTGGGCCCTCGCCGGCCGGCTGCGCCCTGGCGGGCGGCTGGTGGTGACCGTGTGGGAGAAGGGAGCGCTCGGTGGCTGGGGGCAGGCTTTCAAGAGCGCCGTCGAGACCGAGCGCGAGTGGCCGCCCTCCCCGCAGTCGGCGCAGCTGGCACGGATCGACACGGCCGAGGCCCTGGCCGCCTGGCTGGAAGGTCTCGGCTTGAACGGCGCCCGCGTCCAGCGTCGGCAGCTCGATGTTCCGCTGACCCCCGATAGTGCTTGGGACTTGGCGATGGGCAGCGGAACACGTGCCCTGGTGGCCGGGCTGACGCCCGCCGCCATCGAGCGGGTGCGTCAGCGGTTTACGGACGGGCTCGCCGAGGCTTCGGTGAGCGATCTGGACGTCCGGATCCTGACCGGAACGGCCCTCGCATGAAGAGTGCCGAGGGCTTCACCGCAGCGGTCTGCCGGGCGGAGGGCGGCTGCGGCGCGGTCGAGGAGAGCGTCGTCGAGCCTCTTCGTGCCGCCGTGCGGCGATCCGTCTTCGGTGTGCTCGTCAGCACCGGCTGCCTGGCGAGGCACCTGTCCTGCCCGCACCATGAGGGCAATCGCGTACCACGCCCGGGGATCCGCGTGGTCGTCCAGCCCTGTGCGCGGGACCGTACGCCCTTCGGCCCCGCGATCACGTTCGGGCCACTCACCGTTGTCTCGCGCGCCGAGGACCTGGCCACCTGGTTGACCAACGGCCTGAGCCGAGGCTGCCGTCCGCCGAGGCACCTCCTGGCTGTACGTCCGTCCAGCCGCCGCCCGGTCCCCGGGCCGCCCGGCGGGTGAGCCCGATCATCGAACGGGGAATGCCCATGGAAATCGATCACGTCGTTCTTGCCGCCCGGAACAAAGCCGACGCCGAACGTGAGCTGAGCCGCGCCGGCCTGGGCATCGCGCGAGGGCGGACCATCCCCGGCCTGGGGCTGTCCAACCTCGTCGTACCGCTGGGGCGGTCCCTGCTGGAGATCCAGTACCCGAACGGCGAGTCACCCGCGCCGGGCGCCCCGCCGCTGGTCGACATCGACCGTCGGGCCTTCGCGGCCCACCCCTCGACCCCCTTGATCCCGGTGGCCTGGCTCGTACTGGTCGAGGACGCGGAACGCCTGCGACAACTCGCTGCCGACAACAACGCCCCGGTGACCGAGGCAGCCGCCGAGGGCCCCGGTTTCCCGCCGTACGCGCTCGCCGGCTTCGGCGCGACCTTCGACCGGCCATGGCTGCCGTTCCTGATCCACTGGCCCGTTCCGGAGGACGAGCGCCCGGCCGCGCTCACGGCCCCGCACCAGCGCCGGCCGACGGGAATCACCCGCGTCGACGTGGCAGGCCCCGTCGACGACATCCGGCGCTGGTGTGGCGATCACCCCCGTGGTCTGCACGCCCTCCCCGGCACCTCCGGCCCACGACGCGTGGAGGTCGGCTTCGCCGACGGGTCGACCGTCACACTCGGTGTCGCCGACTGACGGGGGTACCTGACCTGCCGGGCAGGCTGTGTGACCGCCCGTGGGGCCGGGCGGTTCAATGTGGGGATGAACGGTTCTCCATACGGTCGACTCTCGGCCGGGGACCAGCGGGAGGTGGACCAACTGGTCACTGCGGGTCGCCACATTCAGGCCATCGCGCTGATGCGTGAGCGCGCCGGCCTGCCGCGGCCAGATCTCCATGACTGCGTTGACCTCCTGGAACAACGCGCCAGTGTCCTGCGGGGCTAGGTGGGGGCAGGCGGTGGCGCCGTGGCCGATCAGGTGTCGCGCCAGTTCGGAGTGGTTCGCGGGTGAGGCGGCGGCTTTGAGGTCGACCATCGCTGGCTTGATCATGGCTTCGGAGCGGTGTGGATGGGTTTCGTAGTCGCGGGGGAGGAGGCGGTGGTGGTGCATGAGCCAGCCGAAGGTGCGCCGCTCGACGACCCAGCGCCGCGGGATGGTCTTGAAGCCATGATCCGCCTCGCGGTGATCGACCGATGAGCCGCAGGCTCACCCGTGAATCAACACCGATCTGGCGGTATGCCTGAACTCCAAGTGCTTCAGTACAGCGGGTGGGACCGCTGATGACGATCAGGCGCGGCAAAGCTCAGCCCGTTCTCGTCGAGAGCGTTGAAGACGGTCACCCGGCTCGTCTCGAAGACGAAGCTGACGTCGACATTTCCCTGAGCCAGATCCCTCCAGGTCCATTCGAGCAGTTCGACCCCCTTGAGGGACTGACCCCGCACAGCGTGGAGACCGGGAAGTGGCTCGTGTCGCCACTCCAGGTCGAAGCCGGGCCATCGGACCGGGCCACTGGGGTCGATCGTGTTCCACGTGACGGAGAGATCGTCGAACTTGAAATGATTGATCTCGACTTGCTCGCCCTCGAAGTCGAACAGGACCGGGCAGTCACAGAACCACTCGTCATCCTGACGATCCCAGACCACCCAGACTCTCGTCAGAGTCCGGCCGGCGAGACCCCGCAGACGATGCGCGTGCTCCCGCACAACGTCACTGCGGCGGCTCAACCACACCGGCTGGTATCCCGCGATGCCGAAATCGAACATCGCCACATCTTGTCAGTGCTTCCTCACGCCAGCTCGGCACAGGCCCAAGCGGTAGCCGACGACCGACCAATTCTCAAACACACCCCTGCCGGAACAAAACGCTCTTCAAGGAGCCCCAGCGAAACCGCGCTGCGCCCCTATGGCCTTCGCCGGCGGTGAGGGCCTCCGCCGCCCGCCCGAACAACTCGCCGTCGGCTACGTGGTCGCGGATCCCAAGTCCCAGCAGAGTCAAGTCCCTCGCGGGCCTCTGGGCGCATCGGCCAGCTCATCGATGACGCCCCTGCCCATGCCCGGCAGCGGCCGTCCTGCGGTGATGGCGCCAAGGGCCTGCGCGTCTACGACTGGGTCGCGGCCAAGCTGCCCGGCAACCTGATCTTCGACCCCGACCCATCGACCCGTCACCGCTGGGTGATGGCCTGCCGCAGCCAGCGCAAGGTTATCCAGGCCCAAGAGGCTGTCGAACCGGAAGTCGACGGCGATCGTGGCCCTCCCCGTCGTGGAGTGGCGCGGCCCCGTCGTGGAGTGGCGCGCCCCGTCGTGGAGTGGCGCGGCGGTATCCGTCATCGGCCGTCCTGCGGCGGGTCGGGCAGGGCCAGGCTCAGCGCGTCCAGGGCGGCCGCGAAGGCGTGGTCCGGTGGGGTGCCGTAGCCGATGACCAGGCCGTGGCGGGGTGGCATCGTGCTGTCGGGGTGGCGGTAGGGGCGCAGTCCATCAAGGGCCAGGCCCTGGCGCCGGGCCGCGCGCAGGACCGCTTCCTCGGTGTTCTCCGGCAGTTCGAGGACGGCGTGAAGTCCTGCCGCGATGCCGCTGACCTTGATGTGCGGGGCGCGTTCGGCGAGCGTGCTCGCCAGCAGGTCGCGGCGGCGCCGGTAGTGCTGCCGCATGCGGCGCAGGTGCCGGTCGTACGCCCCGCAGGCGATGAAGTCGGCGAGGGTGAGCTGGTCGACGACGCCCGACCACATCTCCCGAGGTCCCTTGGCGGCGAGGATGTCGTCGACGAGCCATCCCGGCAGCACCATCCAGCCGAGCCGCAGCGCTGGTGACAGGCTTTTGCTGGTCGAGCCGATGTAGACGACCCGGTCGGGGTCGAGGCCCTGCACCGCGCCGACCGGCTGCCGGTCGTAGCGGAGCTCGCCGTCGTAGTCGTCCTCCACGAGCAGCCCGCCGGAGGAGCGGGCCCAGTCGATGACCGCCGCCCGGCGTTCCGGGTGCAGCGGTCCGCCGGTGGGGAACTGGTGCGCGGGCGTGAGCAGCACGGCCCTGGCGCCGGTGTCCGGCAGCTCGTCGATCCGCGCCCCGTACGAGTCGACCGTCAGCGGGACGGTGCGCAGACCTGCCTTGCCGAGGATGCTCCGGTGGAAGTCCAGTCCGTACGACTCCACCGCGACGGGACCTTTCAGCACGCTGCCCAGCAGCTCCAGCCCGTGGGCGAAGCCGGAGCAGATCACGATCCGGTCCGGCGCGGCGCGTACACCCCTGGCGCGTGCCAGGTACTCCGTGAGCGTGCCGCGCAGCTCCGTCCTGCCGCGCGGATCGCCCACGCCGAAGGCGTCGTTGGGTGCCGCGGCGACGGCTCTGCGGGCCGATGTAAGCCAGGCGGAGCGCGGGAAGGTGGCCGCGTCGGGCGAGCTGGGCATCAGGTCGTGCAGGACGTGCCGGCGGGCCGGACGGTGAGGACGGCGCGTGCGGTCGGGCTGCAGTGGTGAGGCACGCGGGGCGACCCGGGTGCCGGAGCCCTGGCGGGCGGTGAGCCAGCCCTCCTCGACGAGTTCGGCGTAGGCGTCGGCGACGGTGTTGCGAGCGATGCCGAGGTCGCTCGCGAGGCTCCGGTAGGGCGGCAGCCGGGTGCCCGGGGCGAGCCGACCGGACCGAACGGCCTCCCGCAGGGCGTGCATCAGCCGGCTGCGCAGGCTGCCCTCCCCGGAGAGTTCCAGGTGGAGGTCGGTGCCCGCGGCCTGCCCGGGCAGGGTGCCGTCGCCTGACTGCTCCTTAGGATTGACCCACGTTTCTGCCATGGGAATGCACCATATCTTGGGTCGTTTTCGCTCTTACGGTCTTCACATGCCAACTTTTCAGGTGCCTCAGCGCATGAACTTCACCACCGTCGCCCCCAAGGTCTTCAAGGCCGTCTACGCCCTCGACGCCGCCGCCCGTGAGGGGATCGACCCCGTCCTGCTGGAGCTGGTGCAGATCCGCGCCTCCCAGATCAACCGGTGCGCGTACTGCATCGATTACCACACCTCCGACGCCCGCAAGGCCGGGGAGACGGAGGAGCGCATCTACCAGCTCTCCGCCTGGGAGGAGTCGAGCCTCTATACCGAGAAGGAGCGGGCCGCCCTGGCGCTGACCGAGGCCGTCACCCGCCTGCCCGACGGCGTGCCGGACGAGGTCTACGACGAGGCCGCCCGGCACTTC
Organism: Streptomyces sp. 8N114; assembly: GCF_052245835.1. Taxonomy (NCBI): domain Bacteria; kingdom Bacillati; phylum Actinomycetota; class Actinomycetes; order Kitasatosporales; family Streptomycetaceae; genus Streptomyces; species Streptomyces sp. 8N114. Next base: position 281,115 of record NZ_JBQQBT010000003.1, read on the forward strand.
GGTGAGAAGGAACTGGCCCAGCTGATCGCGTTGATCTTCACCGTCAACACCTGGAACCGCATGAACGTCACCACGCGCAAGACCCCGGGCACCGAGTAACAGACAGCTCACTCCACGGGCGGTGGCCGAGTCCTGGTCCACCGCCCGTGGCATGCCATGTACCTCTCCTCACGAAGGGCTGATGGAGCCGTGACCTCCGTCGACACACTTGTCCCCGCCATCAGAGAGCCGTCACCCGTCAAGGGCTGGCTCGCCGTCCTGGCGGTGACCCTGGGCATCTTCGCCCTGATGACATCCGAACTGCTCCCCGTGGGCCTGCTCACCCCGATCGGCTCCGCCCTGGAGGTGTCCGAGGGCACCGCGGGCCTGATGGTGACCGTGCCCGGCCTCGTCGCCGCGATCTCGGCGCCCCTGGTCACCGTGGCCACGGGTCATATCGACCGCCGGATCGTGCTGGCGGTCCTGATCGGCCTGGTGGGCGCGGCCAACCTCGCTTCCGCCTTCGCGACCAGCTTCGAGGTCGTGCTGATCGCCCGTTTCCTGATCGGCATCAGTGTCGGTGGTTTCTGGTCCCTGGCCGGCGGCATAGCGCTGCGGCTGGTTCCGGAGAAGCACGTCCCCCGGGCCACCGCCGTCATCTTCGGCGGCGTCGAGACCGCCTCCGTCCTGGGCGTGCCCACCGGAACGTTCATCGGCGACCTCAGCGGCTGGCGCACCGCGTTCGCCGCCGTGGGCATCCTCGGCCTCGTCTCCCTGGCATGCATGGTCTTCCTGATGCCGAAGGTGCCGGCGGAGCAGACCATCGGGTTCGCGGACCTGCCGAAGGTTCTCAAGGGCAATGCGGGCCTACGGGCCGGCATCGCCATGACCTTCCTCGTCATCACCGGCCACTTCGTGGCCTACACGTTCGTCCGGCCGATCCTGCAGGACGACGGAATCGACGACAGCATGATCGGCACGCTGCTGCTGACGTTCGGCGTCGCCGGCATCTGCGGCAACTTCATCGCCGGGGCGCTCGTCGCGAAGCGGCTGCGGCAGACCGTCGTGGGCATCTCCGTGGTCCTCACGCTGGCCATGGTGCTCCTCGTACTCGTCGGCAACTCCGCCTTCACCGCGGGTGCCATCTTGATCCTGTGGGGCCTGAGCTACGGAGCGGTGCCGGTCACCTTCCAGACCTGGATCCTCGACGCCGCACCGGACGCCACCGAAGCCGCCTCCTCGCTGTACGTCTCCACGTTCAACCTGTCCATCGCGCTCGGCGCTCTCTTCGGCGGCCTGGCCGTCGACGGCCTCACCACCACCAGCGTGCTGTGGATCGGCGCCGCCCTCGCCGCCGTCACGCTGTTCGTCGTGGGCAGGGCCCGCCGCAGCGCGTCACCTCAAGACAGGGCAACGGTTCTCTGATGCGGCACTAGTGGCCAGTGTGTGCACGTCGTACGTGTTGCCGGGCGTCAAGGCGTCGGCTTCGGCGGTCAGGCGGTCCTGCATGGCCACGGGAAGCGGCCGGTCATCGGCCTTGCGGATTGGCTTCAGCGCGGCGCGGCTGTTGGCGGTGCCCTTCGTCGAGGCGAAGGCCCGGTCTGGGAAGCGTTCCCGCTACTGCTCGATCCGATCGAGCCAGGCGTCGCGTTCGGGGTGGGGGTACTTCTTCCAGGTCGTTGGTGTGCTGGAAGGTGATGCCGCGGCGCAGGAGCAGGCACCGTAAGGCTTCACGGCCCATCCGGATGACGCGTCCGTGGACGCGGCGCAGCACCGAGCTGGTACGGCCCCGGCGCACGACCTGCCTCAGCCTCCGCCCGTCCTGACCGGTCGGTATGCGCACCCGCACAAACTCGGCCACCACACCCCCAGCGGTCGCAACGGACGACACCGCCCATCCAAACGCTCCAACCACCAACCCGGCGAACCTTCTCGGTCCCAGCACTAGCCCTCCACGCTCTACAAATGTAGAGTCACCGACATGAGTGGGCTTGCAGGCACCTTCGTTCCCCGCGCGGACTTCGGGTCCCGGCACCAGACGGTCATCCCGGCTCCGGTGGAGGCGGTGTGGGCAGCGTGGCGGGAGATGGAGCAGGTCGGCGGCGAGGGGTGGGGGCCGGTCGTGCGGGTGCTGTTCACCGTGCGGCGGCAGCTCGGCCGGCTGAAGCGCGGGGGCGGCGAGGTGTCGGAGGAGGACCTGCGGGACAGCTTTCTGCTGCTGGCCGAGGACCCTCCGCGAGAGATGGTCCAGGGGATCCTAGGGCAGTGGTGGACCATGGGAGCAGCCGACGGACGGCCGGACGTCACAGGCCCGCGTGAGTTCCTGGAATTCGACGAACCCGGCTACGCGAAGGCGACGTTCAGCATGAGGTTCACCGCGGACGCCGCCACCGGCGGTACGCGGGTCGTCACCGAGACCCGGGTCCAGTGCCTGGACGAGGCGGCTCGGCGTGCCATGGGGCGGTACTGGCGGTTCATCGAGCCATTCAGCGGCCTCGTCCGCCGGATGATGCTCAGCAGGCTCAGGAAGCGGGCCGTCGCATGAGCGGAGCGAGAAGCCCTCGCGTACAGGCGCTGCTCACCGCCGCAGTGGCGGTTATTGCCGATGAGGGCCTGCGAGGGCTCACCCATCGGGCGGTCGACAAGCGGGCGAAGGTGCCGGCCGGGTCGACCAGCTATTACTTCCGTACGCGGCAGGCACTGTTCGCCGGCGTGGTCGCGTTCATCGCCGAACAGGAAGTGGCGGAGATCGAAGCGGCGACCGTCGCCGAAGAGCTGGCCGAGGCGCCGCGGGTTCGCCAGGTCGCCGACCGCTTCGCGGGCGTACTGGCCCACTGGCTCGGCCCTCAACGCGACCGCACGCGCGCCCGTCTGGAGATCATCCTCCTGACGGCGCGCCACCCGGAAGGGGAGCTGGGCGCCGAACTGCTCCGTGTCCGGGAGAACTTCGTCCGCCAGGCGCAGCTGCTGGCAACGGCGCTCGGCAGCCCGAACCCGGAAGAGGGCGGGCGGACCGTTGTCGCCTTCGCCGAGGGACTCACGTACGACGGGGTGACGCGACCCGGCCCGGACACCACCGACCGGGCGGCCCTGCGAGAGATGCTGGAGAAGGTCCTGCTCACCCTGGCGACGTAGCGGGGTGCTGGAGGGGACCACTGGGGCGCGGGCCCTCGCGGGGTTCTCCTCCGTTCCAGTACGACTGCCGGCGGAGGTCGGTGCCTTGGGAAGTGGCGGGTCCACGGAGTTGGGAGGGATGGGCAGGAGGTGCCTCCCTACCTGGTCGACGTCGCGGCGAGCAGCTGGACGGTCAAGCCGTACGGGCAAGACACCCAGGAACAGCGCGCCACCTGGAAGTGGAACGGCCAGTGGGCTCAAAGGCAGCAAGCTGACCCTTCAAGGCCCCTGGCGGCCCGGTGAGCCGGACATCGTGAGGAAATGGGTCGCGCTGGACGTCCCTGACGAGATCGTCGAAGCAGAGTCCTTACGGCTTCCGTGGCAGATCTTTGACGGCGACTCCCCCGACACCGACAAGCTGAAAGTCAAGTACGCCAAGGACACGTTGCACATCGTGCATACCGATGGCGACGGGGACCGTACAGAGTTCACCTGCACGCGGCTGTAGATCCGGCTGGCCCCTTGCGGAGCAGGCTGCAACGAACGCCCGACTCGAACAACGCTCGACCGAGCACTCGGCGCTTTCGGTCGGCGCCCACGAAGCTTGGCGCACAGACCGTACAGGCACGGCGCGGTGAACAGCTTCTGAGGGTCGTCCTCGGGCGTCAGGGCGTCCTCGGCACGGTGCTGCCCTCGGGCGTAACGCATCGTCAGCAGCTGGTCGTCGCCTTCCGGGGCGGGTTCGCCCAGCAGGCCGGCTGCCTGGGCCCGGTCCACCTCGCGGGGCGCGTCTGCCCGGATCTTCTGGTGGCTGGTCTGCAAGTAGGACCGGAACCTGTCTGGCGCCATGCCGGTGTGCTCGCAATGCGCGGCGATCAGCATGGACGCCGTGTTCACGATGAGCGGCGCGGGCCCGGGCTTCCTCAGCCTTGGACTCTGCCGCGGTCGCCCGTAAGGCGCCGAGGAGGTACAGCGCACCACACCCCAAAACCCGGCTACGACGAACCACAGCGGGCGCTCGGTGGCCAGCGGGCCGGCGGAGATGCCAGCCCCACATCACGCCGACGGCCCAGTAGAAGTGCAAACCCGGCCCGCCGGCGAACGCGGCCGCCCACAAGCACGCGATACGCCCCCTAGGGCGTGGACAATTCCGCCGCCGTTCCCGTCGGTTCGCGTCTCACCGCCGTCCCTCAAGGCGATCGCGCCTGTCAGCGCGCGGGCCATCCGCTTCCTGTGGCAACACGATGAACGCCGTGCCCTTGGTCAGGTCAATGCTGGAGCGGGGCGGCGCACCGTCGCTCTCGTCGTCCCGCCGCAGCAGTTCCACCCGCCGCTGCTCCAGCTCCACCGTCTTGTTTCCGTTCACGACCGCCGTGAATTCATCGAAGGCGATACTCGACAACGACCGCCCCGTGCGCCTGCGTAGCCACGGGATCAGGCCCAGCCCCGTGAACCGTCGCCACGCGCTCTCCACGAGGGCGAACAAGACCAGCAGACACACGAACGCCGGGAACGACATCAGCCATATCGTCACAGATGATTCCCCATCGTCCTCAACGCAGTTGACTGACGGGAAACGACGGAGGGGGTCGGCGTCGTTCTCATCGGACGTGTGGACCGGGAGAGCTCGGGGCCCCGGGCATCGGTCCGCTCGTGGTCCGCTCGCACAGACACTCCGGCACCCATCGCGGCAGCGTCGTATGTCATCCGGTAGGGGTGGTTCCCACTCTCGCGGGCAATGCGCTCTGCCCAGAGCGGCACAGGCCGCTCGGTCCCCTCGACCGCCGTCGTTGCACTCGTCTCGCTGGTTGCCATGGGGTCACTGTTCTCGATCCGTGGCGCGCAGAGATCAGACCGGCGCAGGATCCGCTTCCCCCGTGCGGCGGAGGCGCCGCCATGGAGATCCACCGCATGGCGGAGTGCCGAGGGAGCAGGCCGACTTCGGTAGACCTGCCGGAATCCCGCCCCGGTGTTCCATCTCGTGGTGGGACAGGGGTGTGGGGACGGTCGGCTGGCTCCGGGCCGGGCTGTGGGCGCAGGCCGGGGGGGGGGCCGGCCGGTTCAGGAGGAGGCGTCGGGGGCGGTCTGTATCAGCTTGTTCTTCGACACCGGAGGTTGAAGAACAAGCTGAGTGTGGGCGGTGGTAGTTGTAATGGATGTTCCAGACCGCAATCGTGGATGAGCGGGCGTCCTCGCTGGTGAACTCGCGGGCGTAGAGCAGCCCAGCTCCTCGGCCAGGATGCGCTGATAGCGCTCGACCTTCCCGTTGTGGCGCGGGGTGTAGGGCTTGGTCTTCTGATGTCGAGCCCGCTGGCCGACGATCAGGGCGAAGTCGCCGGATCGATAGCAGGCGCCGTTGTCGGTGACGGTCCGGGGGATGTGGGTGATGCCGTGGGCGGTGAACCAGACCTTTGCGCGGGCGGGGAACGCCGCCGCGGTGGCGCCCTTCTCGTCCGGCAGCGGCTCGGTATAGGAGCGTCGGGAGAAGCCGTCGACGGCTGAGTGCAGGCAGGTGCAGCCGCGTTTCGCACCAGCTGACTTGGTACGGTCGGCGGTCTTGACCTGGTCGCTGTCGCTGTCGCGGCCGTGGACGCGCCAGCCGCTCCGTCGGGGATCCGGCCGACCTTCTTCACGTCCAGGTGCACCATGTGGCCGGGCCGACGGGCGGTGATCTTCCCGGGTTTGCGGTTGTTGTCTCCGCCGGGGTCGATGAACCGGCGTCTGTCGAGGCCGAGTCGGGTCATGTGACGGGTGACGGTCCGGCGGTTGATCGAGAGCCCAAGGTCGGCGAGCTCGTCGGTGATTCGCTGGGCTGACCACTTGTGCTCGCGTCGCCAGGTCTCGATCTCGTCGGTCACCCACGCAGGTGCTGTGCTCGGGCTCCGGTGCGGAGCCGAGGAACGGTCGACCAGCCCAGCGTCACCCTGACGCCGCCAACGGTTGACCCACTTCGACGCGCAGGCCCGCGAGATGCCCATCTCTGCCGCGATGTGAGCGATGGGGCGCGTCTTGCAGCGCTCGATCAGCCGTCGGCGTCCCTCGATACTCAACGGCGCATTGGCGTGGCTCATGCGTCCCGCGCACCGGGACCGGTCCATCAGATCGTTCATGGCCTGCTGGAAGTCGCGGCGCCGCTTCTCGCTCCAGTCCGCTGTCAGCTGCTCGAAGACGTCCTCCTGCCAGCGGTGGGCCTGCGCCGGCATGGATCGGTCCGCAGGAGTGAGGGACGCTTCGCGTCGCCGACCATCAGTCGCAGATGCCGCCACTACCAGGTACCCCGCTGCGGTAGCACTCTTGATCAGCCGTGAAGCCCCGCTCTGGTCGATCCCGATCTCGTGCGCGATCGCGTTGACCGTTGCAGGCCACGCTCAAGCAGTGCGCCGCCCTCGCCGGCGACAGCTCCACGCCAGCCGGGCGCAAGGCATACCGCACCTACGCCGACCGGATCACCACAGCAGCGAAGAAGTGGCGGCCGGCCCGTCACGAAGGGGGCTGCGCACATCGCCTTAAGCGACTCGCTCAAGGGCGGTGAGTGACCAAGACGCGGGCGCATTCTTCGAGTTCGGCCGCTACCCGCACGCCGCGGGCCCGGTAGGGGCGGAGGTCGGAGCGCAGGGAGCGGCACCGGACGGCCTTGAGGGTGCGGGTGGACTTCACTCCGGCCATGGTGTCGATTGCCTGGCCCCAGGTGGTGCATGCCTGCTCGATGTTGTCTTGCTTGGCCTGCTGCTCGGCTCGGGCGACCAGGTCGAGGGCGGTGATCCGCGTTTACGTCGTGTCCGGACGGCTGGCTGCCGCGGTGGCGTACTGGCGGGCGGTGTGGGCGCGGTCGACGTCGGCGATCGCGTGCTGGGCCTGACCGGCCAGGTGCGTGCCAGTGAAGTTTGAGCGCTGCGCGAGGTGGTGCGATCCCCTTGTGGCTCGGCAGATGGCTTACGGGGTGTCAGGTCTCCATTTTTTGCTGCCTGGTGGGGTGTTTGGTGCTGGTGGGCGGGGGCGGTGATGAGGGGGTGTAGCCGTGTTCGTGGGAGTGTTCGCCGATGGGCTCGCCGTGGACGGCTACCCAGGCGTGGGCGCAGACGGCCCAACATCACGGCCTGCTCCGAGGTGGGGGCAAGTTCGAACCGAGCCCTTGCTTATGACTCGCCCGACCAGCCTATAGACCACCACTGACAACCAGCCCGCCAGCAACACAACGTGAGGAACGCAGAGATTCGATGACGAAACCTCCAGCAGATAGCAGCCCCACACCATCTGGGCACAACGACCAACGAACCCGAATAGAAAGGCCCCACACCGTGGACTTGGACGAGATGTTCGGCGAAGGCTGGTGCGTAACCCTCGCCCCCCACCCACTCACCGAAACCCTCCACCTCATGGGCGTCGCCAACCCCGTCCCCTGCCCCGAGGGCCTGAACCGAGCCGCAGACTTCCTCCAGGAGCACCAGGACGAAGGCGCCTTCATCCTCGGCCGCGACATGCCCGGCGGCTGGACCCTCACAATAGAAGGCGAAAGCTGGATCGGCTTCGATGACGATGTCCTACGTACCCTCGCCGCCGACGGCCGCACCGCTATCAGCGCCTACCGCGACCCCGACACGAAGACGGCCACCATCGCCCACGACGGCGCCATCCTCGGCCGCCTCGAACTGTCCGGCGGCTACTTCGACGGGCCCTCCGGCAGCGTAGACACCACCCACCCCGTCGTCGGCTCCCTCACCGCGGTCGGCTTCGACGCCTCCGACGACTGCGAACCCACCGGCGAAGCCGACACCGAAGAGCCCGAAGGCTGCCTCATCCTCGCCGTACGCGTCCTGACCGGCGTCACCCTCACCGCAGCCGACTTCGAGGACCCCTGGACCGGCGGCGGCCTCTCCCGCACCGCCTTCTAGCCCGGTCCTGAAACCATCTTGAAGTCGAGGTAAAGGTCGGGAAAGCTCGATGAGCTGTTGGTCGATCACCGGAGCCACGGTGGGAAACCAGGCCCGACCGGAACCCGTTCCGCAGCCCGTACACACCGCCAGAACATGCGACCGCGTACGTGCCCGGACCACCATGACCGGCCCGGACGCGTTCACCGAGACGACCAGCACATCCGCCAAGCGCGGTAATAGGAAGGCGAGTTCAACAGGACACACCCGAAGGCTGCCCGCTATGCGGACCGGCCGACCGCATCACCGGGATGATCTCCGGCTACGAAAATCTTGCCAGAGCCGGCAAAGCCCGTACGCCGACAACGGCGTCGGTGATGTCGGAGATGGTCTGCTTGGAGACCTCGGCGCGGTATACCTCGGCCAGATGGGCCGCGATCTCGCCGTGGGTGAGTCCCTTCGCCGAGAGTGAGAGCACCATCTCCTCGACGCCGGTCAGGCGCCGCAGCCGCTTCTTGACGATCTGCGGCTCGAACGCCCCTTCGCGGTCCCTCGGTACGTCGATGCCGACCGGGCCGACATCCGTCAGGACGGTCTTGGACCGCTTGCCGTTGCGGGAGTTGCCGCCGTTCTTCCCTGCCGTGTCGTGCTCATATCCGAGGTGATCGGTCATCTCACCCTTGAGCGCGGACTCCAGCAGCCGCTTCGTCAGCTGCTGCAGCAGCCCGCCCTCGCCGGTCAGCTGCAGCCCGTCGGCCTGGGCCCGGGACACGAGTTCCTCGATGAGCTTCTCGTCCGCCACTGCTGACGACGCCTTCGCGGGCACCGTCCCTGACTCCCGGCCATGTTCCTGCTGGTCGCAGGTGCAATCCTCCATGATCGGAGTTACACCGTTCTCTTTACAGGCCCTCTTGCCGCCCGCCTCTCTGACTGATCGACGTCACTCGTTGTGGAGTACGTACGACCAGGCGGGCTGCTCACTGCCCGTCTCGTCGACTTCGGCCAGCACTCCCAGGACCCAATAGGTGATCTGCTCTCGCTCGGAACTGGCCGGGGGCAGAACACTCCGCGTATGCAGCCCGGTGACCCACAGCGCGACCATGGTGAGGAAATCTTCGAGGCTGCGTGCGGCGGGAAGGCCGGCGAGGTGATCCTGGCCCGGCTTCGTGGGAACGCGCAGGACGTGACCGGTGGGCCCGTCGATGACGAGCTTGCCGCCCATCCACTTACCGATCTGGAAGAAGGGCCCGCTTTCGGGGACGGGCTCGATTCCCTCGGGCCAGGAGGGAAGTTCGTCCAGAGTTCCCATGTCCCAGCCGCCGTACGGGAAGATCCCCATGGCCCCTTCGTTCACGTAGGGCAGACCGAAATCGAGGAGCTGTTCGCGCGTCGCCGCATGGGTGAGTCGATCCGGAAGGTCCTCGTCCGGGATGGGGCACAGCAGGTCCTCGCCGAAGAGGGGGATGACGTCCTCGTGACTCGGTGCTGGCGCGTCGATCGGACCGCACGGGCCCGCGTCCGTGTAGTCCCAGCTCAGGGGTTGCTGCCGGGCACCGAAATCGGAGATGTCCACGCCGTCCGCGGGACTGATGGCGATCAGCCCCAAGTCGCCTGCGAAGACGACGACTTCACCCACGGTCAGCGGCACACAGGGGAGCATGAAAGCGCGCTGGTCGCGTCGGGGGGACGACGCAGCGAACAGATCTCGCACGCGTGCGGGCGCGGCGGCGTCGCTCCCGGGTGACGCGGGCCAGGTGAGGTCCGTGCGATGCTCCTGCGGAATCTCGTCGTGTTCCCAAGGGTCCGCGACACGGTCTCCCGTCTCCGCGTCCCAGATCGAGACGTACAGCTCCTGTTCCTCGAGCACCGTCCGCTGCTGCAGACCGGCAATGGCAGGTCGCCCCTGCCAGCGCACCTCCGCCAGCGCGGCGAATCTCCCGGCCCGCAGATAGCGCGCGTGATAGCCACCCGGCGGCCGCCAATGGGCCCACTTCACCTGCCAGGGCAGCGTCACACCAGAGGAGGCGACCGCGGACGCGAACTCGAAATCGTCGCGCGAAAGCGCCATCAAGTGCAGCCACGAAGCCCACTCCGTCTGATGCCGCAGTGTGACTCCCCAGCCCCACAGATGAATCGCGTCGGCGGCGGCCGTGTTTCCGGGGATGAGGAACGTGATGCTTCGTGCCGCGTCCATGAGCGCCGTTTGCGGCAGATTGGCGATGACACGTCCGTCCCGAAGAACTTCGTCGTACGTTCCCGCCTGTACGGCGTGCATGGCGAGCCCAGTGGCCGCGTACAGGCCGACGGCACCGCGCTTGGCCCACCCCTCGGGGTGGGAAAAACCCGGAGCCGAGCGCATCAGCCAAGCAACCACATGCCGATTGACACGGGAGAGTTCGTCAGAGTCGATCTCTCGACGCAAGGTCTCGGCCAGGCCCTCGTCGACAAAGGAAACCCCGAGAGGTCCGAGCCGGAGAATTCCGGACTCTTCCCTCGCGAATTCAGCGAGTTCGTCTTCGGATGCCGCTTCACCGGTCAGCGCGGTGACAAGTTGGGCCCAGACAGGGACGGGTACGAAGCGGGGCTCGGCCAGTGCCAACGCCCGCACGGCAACGGACTCTGTTACCGCTGGCAGAGACTCGACGGCCGCCGCGGACAGTCGGAACACCGCGCTGGGATCAACGCGGGCCGGCAGCAACTCGGGAACCACATGGACCACCACGGCCAACATGCCACGCGCCAGCCACGCAAGGGTCCGGGTCACCAACCGCTCGGGCTCGTACGACCGCCGTGTCGGCCCCGCACGATGGGCGTTGACGACCAGCAGCAACCGCTCCTCGGGCCACGAGCCGAGCGCGAAACGCCAGTCGTCCCGCTTGTCCGCGGACAGATCGACCCCCAGCGCCGTGAGGGCCTGCTGCATGACTTGCTCGGCGGTGAGACCGGTGGCGTCGACGACAACACTGCCGGGCACGTGCTCGTGTATCTCCCGCATGACGGCCGAGGCGTCATGGCCGTCCGTAGGGGCAAGAAAGGCCACTTGGCCGCCGTGCCCACCCTCACGCCACCATGCGCCGACGCGACCGGCGACCTCTTCCTCGGGGATTCCGAGGGGGGCGGTGGTTGGCTCGGGCATGGTCCTCCTCGTTGCGCGATGACACCTCGACCCTACGCGTGGCCGCGTGGGAATGGCCCACAACCTGCTCGGCCGCTACAGCTTCACCGCCTCCACCCCAGCCGCCAGCGCCCTGCGCCCGCTGCGCGACCCGGACGCGGTGGAGCTGGACGAGGATGACGAGGGCGAGGCGTGAGCCTGCTGATCGACGGCTACGCGGTGCCCTTGATCTCGGCGCGCCGCTGGGCGGCGAGCGCGCGGGTCTCCTCCGCCTGACGGCGGCTTCGGGACGGCCCGGCCCTCCTCGATGCGAGCCGGTCGAGCAGGGCCGCCTTGCGCTTGGTCAGCCGGAGGCGGACAGCGAGGCCCGGGCGCTTGTGCATGTGCCAGTACAGGTATTTGAGGCCGTTGAGGAGTTGGCCCAGTAACGCTAGGGAATGGACACGCTCAGTCCTGGGCTGATCTCGGGGAAGCAAAGCAGCGTGCACGGGTGGCTGGGTAGCGGCTCTCCCGGTGTCGTGAACCCCTAGTTGCCTCGCTTCACCCGACTTCGGATTGCCAACGCAGCAAGGCCGAGAAGGACCGGCTCAGTGAACCGTGATGCCATCTCGACGTACGTGCCCACCGTCGTCAAATCCTGGCCGCTCGACTTGAATACCACTGAATTCAATGTCACACGCAGCGACTTCTCAAGCCGCTTCGCACTCAGTCGCTCCTCGAACGGGAGGGTGAGTTTCGGGGCCGGCTTGTCCACTACCCAGCGCATGCCGTCCTCGGTGCGTATACGCTGGACTTCCTGCTTCGGATCATCGTTCGGTAGACCGAAGGCCATCATCAAGCACACCGTCGCGAATGACGCCACCGCCAGCGCGACCAGAGCACGCGAAGCCCGCAGTCCGTATCCCGAAAGCGCCCAGTACGCGCTCAGTAGCCACCGCTCCACGCTTCCCCAGCTATGGCTGTAACGGCGCATCTCCATCTCACCGTAGTAAAAGTCCGCAGCACCCGGCTCGTCCTTCGCATCCTCACGGCACTTCCGCAACTGCCTGTACGTCGTTGCGAGCGCCTCGACGCTGGGAGTCTTCTCCCCGTAGTTGTTAGGTGGCGCACTCCAGTCCCACTGGAATGACGACTGTTGGTGGTTGGGGCGAGTACGCTACAAGCGCTCCTCGTAGATCACCTGCCGTCGCGAGCGACGGCGCGGAATCATGCCACTGCGCCACCGCGCAACCTCGGAAGTGGTGGCGAACTGCCACTCGCCTTCGAGACGAAGCTGATCAAGGTGATGCGTTCCGGTGAAAACACAATTTCGGAGATCCACATCGGAAATGAGCAGCATGGCGGCGTCCACACCTCGAAGAGAACGAATCGACATCTTCGTGGGCAGGTCCCTTTCGAACACGCGCCGCACATAAGGATCGCTCCCCGTGGCCACGGTGACCGGATGCAGTAGTACGGCATCGGTGAGATCCACTTGCGCATGGAGAAGCCGTAGTGTTGACGGCTCCTGGAACCGGGCCTTTGAGCAGCTGACGTACCTCACTGCAGCAAATATGAGAACGGAGTTCTCGAACACCGCAGACTCGAAATTCAGCGTCCTCTCGCAGGTCATCGGGCCGAGCGTGACCGCCGGCCCGAACGTTGCTTTGTTGAACCGGGCATCAACGTTGAACCACGCCCTGCTGAACTCGGCGTCGCCCCTGAAATTCGCCTGGGGAAACCAGGCGATGCCGGTGAACCAAGTCTCGTAGAACCAGGCTGTGTCGCTGAACGTCGCCTTGTCGAACCGGGCATCACCGGTGAACTTCGTACGGTCGAACCGGGCATCACCAGTGAACTTCGTACGGTCGAACCGGGCATCACCAGTGAACACCACCTCGCTGAACTCAGCGTCGCCGATTCGAGGGGCCAACTCTGCTTCTGTGTCGCGTACAGCATCGAGCAAGGCGTCGAGCATGTTCTCGCCGAGGGTGGTGCCGCGTAGGTCGATGTCCGCGCCAGGTGACAGCTCGTCGAGGTAGCTCTGCCGCTCGGTATCGTCGCAGTGGACCAAGCACCTACCGGTGCTCCTGATGACGATGCCCCGGCATCCGACAGGGTCCGCGTCGCCAGCTCCGGTGCCGCAGTGTTCCCAGTCGGGCGGGGTTGTGTTCATGGCGTCGATCTCAGCAAGCGTGCGCTGGGTCTGTCTTGCCTTTGAGGAGATCGATGACACTCCGGAATCGGTCCAGGTCTCTGCCCTAACTGCTGTAGCTCAGCGTTCCCTTGCCCCTCCCGCCAAGATCCTTAACGGCTGTCCAGGTAGCGGTGCCCCGTCCCCTGGAGACCTGCCCGCATCCCATAACCTGTCATCAAATGATCGTTTGCCGACACTTGAGCGCCGATCCGAGCGCACCTCACCCGAGATCAACTACTGCGGTATTTGGAATCTCGATGCGAACATCTCGCATCCGACGTGAACGTCAGCAGCGGCCGGCCCTGCCGACCACCTCGGCAACACGCGAAGCCCCCAGGTCGGAGACTCCTCACCTCGCAAGATCCATCTCACCGCTCATGGCTGTCCGCAGGTTCCTCAACCCCGGCCCTCGGCGCGGTACATGTCCGCTGCACTCCGGCCGAACGCCGGGGAGGGCCGCCGCGAGCAGCGCGCCGGCGCTCGCGATGACAAAGACAAGATCGATATTTCCCACGCCCTACCGGCTGCCCCGTCACTGCGGGTAAATCATCCGCTTCCCCGCCGAGTGTCCTAGGGGTGATCAATAATGGCGCGCCATGGGGTGGATCGGGATCGCGACGGGCCATGAGCTCACTGTCGAGGGGACGCGGTGGCCGGTGCTCGCTTGCCGGACGGCTGCGGGCCGCGTGCTGGCCAAGGTGCCCGCCAACGTCAGAAAGGATCCGACCGCGGTACGGTTCGGCGCCCTCTGCGACCGGCTCGGCGAGCACGCGCGGGCGGTGCACGACCGGGTCGAGTCCTGGATGGTGCGGTCGCTGCCCGTCCCGGCCGCGGTGTTCGCGGCCGTGTGGGACGACCCGGTGTGGCGCGAGACGCTCACCGACCTGGTCATCGCCCCGATCGTCGACGGCGCGCCCGACCTCGGCCGCTGCGAGCTCCTGCGCGAGGGCGGGTGGAGGGGCGCGGGCGCCTTCGCGATCCCGCACCCGCTGCTGCTCGGCGACGAGCTGGCCATCTGGCGGGGACGGAACCTCACGCAGGTGGTTGAGCAGGTACGCCGCGAGGTGTGGAGGCGTCCCGCGAGCATGGACCGTACGTTCGGCGTGGTCGACACCTTCGGATACATGGACGCCCGGTACGAGAGCGGCGCCGCGTTCGAGCGCCGCGTCCACGAGCTGGGCGGGCGCATCAAGGGGGACAGGGCGGGGTTCACCGTGCACGCGCCCGAGCCGCTCGGCATCGAGATCGACCTGGACTGGAGCGGGCCGATGAGCCCGGCCTACATGGCGTGGCTGAGCTTCACCGCGGGCGGCCGGGAGATCGGCGACATCGCCTGGTCCGAGGGCGTCCGCATTCTCATGGCTCTGTACGCGAACCGCACCGTGGACACGACGAAGCCGGTGGTGGAGGCAGCCGAGGCGTACTCCCAATACTGTGACGCCCACCAAGGCGAGCCCGGCACCGTGGTGCCCTCCGGCATCACCGCCCCGACGCGCGACGTGCTGCTGCGCGCCGGGGCGGTGCTGCTGGGCACGCCCGCCAGCCCCGGCGAGGACCTGTGCGTCGCCGTCCGCTACGAGCACACCGTCCTGGACGAGCCGGTCGTCGAACTCGTCCGGCGCACGGCCGTCGACGGCGACAAGGCCGAGAAGTCGCTGCACGACCTGGACCCGGTGGCGGAGACCGGCGTCGGCACCGTGCACGCGGGCCCGCTCGGCTTCCTCGCGTCCGCCCTGAACCGGTACCCGGCGCACCGCGCCCGCATCCTGGCCGCGCACACCGACCTGCGGGCCGCCCGCGGCCTGGCCGCCCGCGGCCTGGCCGCCCGCAAGCCCGGCCTCGCGCGCACCGCGCTCACCCGTACCGGCGACGACCTGGAGACGCACGCGCCCGAGCTGCTGCCGCCGTTCCACGAGGAGTGCGCGCGGATCCTGGCCGCCGCGGGCAGCGCACGCTTCGCCGCCGCCTTCTTCGAGAAGGCCCGCGCCGCCGAGGACGCGCACGCGCTCCCGGTCGACGAGGCCGCGCTCATCGCGGCGCACCTCGCCGCGGGACCGGACGCCGCCGGAACAGCCACGCTCAAGAGGCACGGCAAGCGGCTCGCCGCCCGCCAACCCGCCCCCGGCGCGTACCGCTGGCACCGCAGCCTGCTCACCGATTGGTGCGAGGGGTTCGCAGACGGCGCAGACGGCGCGGGCGGCGCGCTGGCTCTGGCCGACGGCTGGGCGGCGCTGGCGAAGGCCGCCGGGCACGCGCTCGGCGGGCCCGAGGACGAACGCGCCGTTCGGGCCTTGCTGGAGAGCGGCTGCATGGAGTCGGCACCGCAGGCCCTGTGGAAGTTCGTCCTTCCGTTGCTCGGCCCGATGGCGCGGGCGGACGCGGGCATCGGCCGCGCGCTGCTCGACGTCCTGCCGTTGCCCGCCAAGGACACCGCCAAGGCGAAGAGCGCGGCGGTGTCGCTGCTCGTCGGCAACCTCGCGGGCGCGGGCCTGACCGCCCCGTTCGCCGAGTCCCCCGGGCTCACCGGGCCGGCTGTGCAGGTCTGGCTCGGGCGCTTCCTGGAGCTGTACGCGGGGCTCGCACTCCCCGTCGCCGGTCTCGGCGACCTGCTGCACGGGGCCGGTGCGCGGCTGCGCGCGGAGGGTGTCGTCTGCGAGGACCACGAGGCGGTACTGGGAGCGGACGAGGACGAGGTCAACTACTGGGAGGAGACCGCCGCCGACCTCCCGCTCCTCGAACTCCTCGTGGATCGCGGCGTACCGCTCGCGCGCCCCCGACTGCTGCACACGTTCAAGCTGTACGACTGGCTCGCCGCCGGAGTGGGCACCGATCTGTCCGCCGTCGCCGCCGACCCCGACTGGGCTCCGCTGCTGCGCGACGCGATCGTCGGCAATGTCACCAACCAGCTCAACGTCACCGAGCCCGCCGTCCCGAAGCAGACCGACCCCGAGACCGTACGGGCCCTGGCTGCGACACCGGGAACGGCGCAGATTATCGCCGACATCCTGGCCGGTCATGCGGGGCGGGTCCCCCATCAAGGGCTTCCGGACGCGCATGCCGCCCTGTGCGACGCCGAACGGTTCACCATCGCCGGAGTCCCCGGCCTCCTCCTGGACAGCGTCCGAACGATCGCGACCGGGACGGACCCGGCCCGCGCCCTCGCCACCACGCTGAGCGGCGGCGTCCTCGACGAACTGGAGTTGCCCGCCTTCGTCCCCGGCCACGTCAACACCATCACCGACTACCTGGAAGAGAGTGGCACCGACCTGCTCCTGATCGAGTCCGGCCGGCTCTGGGAGCACAAGTTCCGCGCCTCCGTCGTCACACCGGATGGAGTCGGCCCGTCCCACGGCTTCGGCACGTACGAGTACGTCTCCAGCCGGTCCCACGAACGGACCGAGGCGCGCGACCTCTACGACCGCTGCCTGATCGCCGTGAACGGCCGGGTGACCGTCCTCGACCACGGCGGCCCGCACTGCCCGCACGGCAGCGCGCACCCCGCCGCCCGCCGTGTGGCGCCGGCCGACGGCGAACGGGTCGCCTTCCCCGGCGGCGCCGAGGCCACCGTGTGGCGCGGCCGGGGCCGGATCATCGAGCTGCGGGACCCTGCAGGGCGGATCATCGGCCGCTACGTCCGCGGCTGGGGCAGGGTGCCCGAGCACGACGGGGCCGAGAACATCAGCGTGGTCGAAAGCCACCGCTACGCATCCGGGACTCGCCTGGTCCCGCCGCCCGGCCGGTGGTCGGCGATGCGGCCGCGCGACCCCGAAGGATCCAGGGCGCTGCGCGCCATCGACGAGAAGAAGGCGCAGGCCCTGATCGACGTCGCGGACGCCGCGCTCGCCACCGACCTCATGCGGGTGCTGGCCCCCGACAGCGGGTACGCGGAGAAGGACGCCGCCCGCGACGAGCTGGCGGGACGGCTGAGCCCGCTCCTGCCGGAGATCACCGACGAGTCGCTCCGGAAGGGCGTCACGTTCCTGGTGTGGACGGCCGTCGAATGCCGCGAGCGCGCGTTCGCCCTGCTGGAACGCCTGGCGCTGACCCCGCCGCCCCACCTGCGCCCGGCGCCCGCCGCCGCGGCACCCGCGGTCCGGTCCGAGAAGTCCCCCGCGCCGGACGATCCGGGGCCTGAGTCCGCGTACGAGAGGATCGTCCACTTCGCCGGTGCCGCCGTCGATGTGCCCTACGACCAGAAGATCGCGACATTCGACACCGCCGCCGTCAAGGACGTCGAGAACACCCTGGGCCGCCTCGGCGCCGCCGTCCTGGAGGCCGCGTGGGGCAACGGCGGCAGGCGCGCGCAACTCCTGAAACTGGCCGCCGTCCCCGAACTCCTCCGTACCGACGGCACCTGGCACGTCGCCCGGCTGCGCCCGGAGTACGACCTCGGGCAGATCCGCTCGGGCCGCGGCCCCATCGCGGCCGCCGCCGTCGCCGACTACGAGCAGGTGGGGCACGGGTACGCGGTCACGGCGCTCCTCCACACCCCGCACGGCCCCGACCCGCTCCTGTTCACCCGCAACCGCGCCGTCGAGCTGCGGACCTGCCACGGCTGGGGCGACCCGGGCCGGCTCCGGCGGGCGCTCGACCTGATCGCCGAGAAAGGCCCTCCGCCCGTGGACCGGGAGGCGACCGTACGGGCGTTCGCCGAGGCCACCGGCCTGTCACCGGCCCAGTGCCTGATCCTGCTGTCCACCTCGGCCCGCATGCTCTCCTGGCCGGACGGCTGGGCGCGGGGACGCGTCGCCGCCTTCCGCAGGGGCGACGCCGCCCGCGCCCGCGAACTCGGCCTGACCGGGATCGAACTGCGCATCGCCGCGCTCTCCCTGGAGGCGCTCACCACCACCGACGAGGCCGTCGAAGTCGTCGAGCTGCTCATGCCCGACGACCCCGCCGACCTCTGGCGTACGGGCCCTGACCTGGACCGGGCGGTCGCGTACTGGACGGAACGCCACCCGAAGCTCACCCCGCTCACCACCGAGCAGTGGGTCACCCTCGCCTCCTGCGCCGAAGACGCCCTGGAGGCGCTGATCGCCCTGCTCAGCGAGCGTCCGTCCGTACCGCCGCTGGGTCACATCACCCGCGCTGCGAGGCTGTTGGCCGACCGCCTGCTCAAGGACCACCCCGCCCGTACGACCGCCGCCACCCGCCTGCGTGACCTGTACGCACACGTCACTGCTCCGGACACGACCCTGCCCATCGCCGCCGGGGTCACCTCGGTCACCGCCCTGGAACGAGCCGCCGGAGCGGCCGCGGCCCATCTCCCGGAGAGCAGGCTCGCCATCGGCGAAGCCCTCACCCTGGAGCCCGCCGGAGACGGCTACCGCGTCCACCTCCGCCCGTCCCGCTGGTCCGACCTGGACGCGCTGGCCCGGGCCCTCCGCCGCGGCGGAGCCACCGATGTCGCCCTGGCCATGGACGACCTGCGCTTCCTCCGTTCGTCCGAGCCACTGGAGGCCGCGGCCCGGCTGGAGTGACGTTCCCGGAGGTGTGCGGGTGGTGGCAGGCGATCCAGCGGTCCGAGGCTGAGAAGGCCGCTCTGCGCGTAGTCGTGAACGGATACGGGGTCGCCGGCGTGCTCGCTGCCCAGAAGGCGGATGCCGACGAGTTGCCGAATAGTGAGCTGAGACAGGCGGTCCGGAGTCATTGCAGTCGACTCCGGACCGCCTTCGACTGTACGGCCCGGGGCTCTGCGGGGCCGAGTGAGGCCGGGGGTCGGCGGATAGGGGATGACGGCTTTCGTTGCTGGTGTGGCGGTAGCGGGGGGCCGTTCACACGGGGCAGGTCCTGCTCCGGGGATCCTTACCCGTGCCCGGCCGTCGCGCTGTGAGGTGCAGTGTCTCGAGGAAGGCCCGTACCCGGGAAGTCGTGCCGTGCTTCGGCCAGATGGGGGCGAAGCGGCAGGGGAGGGGTTCCTGGATCGGCAGCCAGGTGACGCCGGGGGTGGAGTAGTGGGGTTCGGCGTCGGTGCAGGCGAGGGAGACGCCCTTGCCTGCGGCGACGAGGAATGGGATCTCCTGCCAGGAGATCGCCGCGTGGCCCTGTGGGATCGGGTGGCCGGAGGGGGTCCGGCGTGGGAAGTTGTAGTCGAGCCAGTGCTGCGGGGCGGCGCCGCCGATGGTCAGCAGGGTTTCATGGGCGAGGTCCTCGAGTGATACCGCCTCGCGTCGGGCCAGGGGATGGGCGCTGGGCACCATGAGGGCCCGCTCGGAGGAGTAGAGCACAGGTCCGGCGACGAGGTCGGGCTCGTCCACGGGCAGTTCGGTGACCTGCAGGTGCACCTGTTCGCTGCGCAGGGGCCCGTAGGGGTCGGAGAGCTGGATCTCCTGAATCGTCACGTCGCAGTCCGGATAGGTCGTGCGAAACGTCTCGATGGCCTTGAGCAGCAGGTTGGCGGCCATCGAACTGGAATAGCCGATCCGCAGTGTGCCGGTGATGCCGCGCCCCGCGGCGACCGCGCGGGCGAGCGCCCCATCGATGATCCGGCGGGCGGGCAAGAGATCGTCGCGGAGCCGTTCGCCGACCGGGGTGAGGATGACGCGGCGGCTGGTGCGCTCGAACAGCGGCACCCCCACCCGGCGCTCCAGCGTCTGGATGACCTGGCTGACTCGACCGGCCGACAGCCCGAGTCGGCTGGCCGTGCGCCCGAAGTGCAGCTCCTCGGCCAGCGCCAGGAAGGCCTCCAGCTCCTGTCGCTCCATGCTCCCCGTCCCTCTCGATCATTTAGCCGCACTGCACGGTACTTCAGCGGATCGGCGTTGTTCCAGGTCACGGTGGTGGCGAAGCTGGTCACGTCTTCAGCCGTACGAGCAAGGAGCGCCGCAGGGTGCTCAGGCGCTGAGTACGCAGCCCTCGGGCCTGGCTGGCAACCGCGGACAGCCCGAGGCTGTTCCATGGCCGGCCAGGTCGGCACCTCGCATCCCGAAAGGAACCCCCATGTCCTACCCCGAACCCCGCTACTTCGGTGAGCACGGGGAGATCAATGCCACCTACCGGCCCGCGAGCGCCGCGCCCGACTTCGTCGCCGAGCCGCGCCCGGACGCCCCGGCCGACGCCACCGGCACCGCCTACCACTACCTGTCCACGACCCTCTCCACCGGCGGCGAATACGGTCTGTACCGGGTGGACATGGGCCCGGAGACGAGCGGGCCCAGCACGCACTTCCACAAGGCGATGTCGGAGTCGTTCTTCATCCTGTCCGGCACCATGCGCCTGTTCGACGGGCGGCGCTGGGTCGACGCCACCTCGGGCGACTACCTCTACGTGCCGGTGGGCGGGCTGCACGCCTTCCGCAACGAGTCCGGCGAACCCGCCTCCATGCTCATGCTCTTCGCCCCCGGCGCGCCCCGCGAGGACTACTTCGAAGGCGTGACGCGACTGGACGGCCTCAGCGATGAGGACCGCGCGGACTTCTTCCGCCGCCACGACAGCTTCTTCGTCTGACCGCCTGGCCGATTGGCCGCCTGACCGTCTGGCCGTCCGACCGCCCGACCGTCTCGCCATCCGTCCGACCGCCTTACCCCGCCTCAACCGCAAGGAGATCACCGCATGACCACCGTGGCCGTCATCTACTACTCCTCCACCGGCAATGTCCACAGCATGGCGCAGGCCGCGGCGCAGGCCGCCGAGAAGGCCGGTGCTGACGAGGTCCGTCTGCTGAAGGTCGCCGAACTCGCGCCCGCCGCGGCCGTCGAGAGCAACCCGGCCTGGGCGGAGCACGTCGCCGCCACCGCCGACGTCCCGGAGGCGGCCCCGGCCGACGTCGAGTGGGCCGACGTCGTCCTCTTCGGCACCCCGACCCGGTTCGGCCTGCCCGCCGCACAGCTCAAGCAGTTCATCGACACGACCGGCGGCCTGTGGGCCCAGGGCAAGCTCGTGAACAAGGTCGTCTCGTCGTTCACCTCGACCTCGACATGCCACGGCGGGCAGGAGAGCACCCTCCTGGCGCTCAACAACACCTTCTACCACTGGGGTTCGATCATCGTCCCGCCCGGCTTCGCCGACCCCGTCCAGTTCGACGCGGCCAACGGCAATCCCTACGGGGCGAGCAGCATCTCCGGCGACAGCCCGGACAACGTCGCGGAAGCGAACCTCGCCGCTGTCGAATTCCAGGCCCGCCGCGCGGTCGAGACCGCCTCCGCGCTGCTGCGCGGCCTCGCCACCGCCCCCTGACCGACCCCACCGCACCCACTCCACCCGGAAGGCGAATTCATGCCACCGACCGTCGGCGCGACCGCGCCGCCCGCCCAAGCGGGCGCCCGGCAGTGGCTGGGCCTGGCCGTGCTCGCCCTGCCCACGATCCTGCTCGCGCTCGACCAGAGCGTGCTCTTCCTCGCCCTGCCGCATCTGGCCGAGTCATTGCGGCCCACCGGCAACCAGACCCTGTGGATCATGGACGTCTACGGCTTCATGATGGCCGGTTTCCTGGTCACCATGGGCACCCTCGGCGACCGGATCGGCCGCCGCAGGGTGCTGGTGATCGGTGCCGTCGCGGTCGGCGCCGCCTCCGTCGCCGCCGCCTACGCGCCCAGCGCCGAGACGCTGATCGTCACCCGTGCGCTGCTGGGCATCGCCGCGGCGAGCCTGATGCCGTCCACGCTCGCCCTGATCAGCAACATGTTCCTCGACCCGGGGCAACGGGGCCGCGCCGTCGCGGTGTGGGCGAGTTGCTTCATGGCGGGTACGGCCCTGGGCCCGGTGATCGGCGGCGTGCTGCTCGAATACTTCTGGTGGGGTTCGGTCTTCCTGCTGGGCGTGCCGGTCATGGCCGTACTGCTGATCGCCGCGCCGTTCCTGCTCCCCGAGTACCGCGACCCCGACGGCGGCCGACTCGACCTCTTCAGCGTGCTGCTGTCGCTCGGTGCGATCCTCCCCGTCATCTACGGGCTCAAGGAGTTCGCCCGCCTCGGCTGGCAGCCGCTGTCCCCCGCGGCCGTCGCGGCCGGACTCGTGATCGGCCTGATCTTCGTACGGCGCCAGCGGACGCTGACCCACCCGCTCCTCGACCTGCGGCTGTTCCGCTACCGCGCCTTCACCGCTTCGCTCCTGGTGCTGATGCTCGCCATGACCACGATGGGCGGCAGCTATCTCTTCATCACCGGCTTCTTCCAGATGGTCCAGGCCCTGACACCGATCGAGGCCGGGCTGTGGATGGTGCCCTCCGCGGTCGCCTCGATCGTGGCCGCCATGACCGCGCCCGTGCTGGCGCGGCGGCTGTCGGCCGGCGCGGTGATCGCGGGCGGACTCGGCATCGCCGCCGCGGGCTACCTGCTGCTCGCCTTCGTCGAGGCCACGGGCGGACTGCCGCTGCTGGTCACCGGATTCGTCCTGGCCTTCTTCGGCACGGGCCCGATCGGCGCCCTCAGCCAGAACCTCGTCATCGGCTCCGCACCGCCGGAGAAGAGCGGCTCGGCCGCCGCCATGGCCGAGACCAGTGGGCAGCTCGGGGTCTCGCTCGGCATCGCGGCCCTGGGCAGCCTGGGCGCCGCGGTCTACCGGACAGAGATCACCGTGCCGCGGCAGACCCAGGCCGCGGAGGCCGAGGCGGTGCGCGGCGGCGTGGAGAGCGCGCTGGCGGCGGCCCGGGACCTGCCCGACCGCCTCGGCGACCAGGTGCTGACGGCCGCACGCGACGGATACACCCACAGCCTCAACTCCGTCGGGATCACCTGCGCGGTGCTCATCGCCGGCACGGCCGCCCTGGCCGTCATCTCCTTGCGCAGGACGGGCACCGAGCAGGCGGAGGCGCCGAGGGAGGGGCGGGACGAGGTGGCCTCCGAGCGGCCCGGCCGCCTCGCGGACGCGCAGCGCACGTAGCGCGCGGCGCGCGTAGGCAGCAGCTGTACGCAGCGCACGTAGGCAGCACCCACCCAGCACCCACCGATCACGCGAAAGGCCCCCGCATGCCCTCCGCACAGTCCCAGCCCCGCCTTCGGCGGCCGGGGTGGAGCCTGGCGCTCCTGTCGCTCGGCCACCTGATCATCAGCCTCGACTTCACGATCATCTACGTGGCCCTGCCCGACATCGCCGCCGACGTCGGCTTCACGCCCCACACCCTGCAGTGGGTCGTCACCGCGTACGCCGTCCTCTACGGCGGCTTCCTGCTCCTCGGCGGACGGCTGTCCGACCTCCTGGGACGCCGACGGATGTTCGTGCTCGGCATGGCGCTCTACGGCATCTCCTCCCTGCTGGGCGGCCTGGCCACGTCGCCGGGAGTCCTGCTCGCGGCGCGCGGGTTGCAGGGCCTCGCCGGGGCGGTGCTGTTCCCGGCGGTGCTGGCCCTGGTCAACACCGCCTTCGCCGAGGGCCGGGAGCGCAACCGCGCGCTCACGATCTGGGCCATGGCCGGTGCCGGCGGGCTCACAGCCGGGTCGCTGGCCGGTGGCGTCCTCACCCAGGCCCTGGGCTGGCAGGCCGTGTTCTACGTCAACGTCCCGCTGGCCGCCGTGGGCATCGCCGGGGCCTTCGCGCTGCTGCCCGCCGACGGCCGCGCCACCCGGGGCAGCATCGACATCCCCGGCACGCTCACCGGCACCGGCGGCGTCACCCTGCTCATCTACGCGGTCGTGCACGGCTCCGAGGCCGGCTGGACGCAGGCCGAGGTGCTGGTCGCCGCGGCGCTCGCGGTGCTCCTGCTGGCCGGGTTCGTCCGTCTCCAGGCGCGCGGCCGGAACCCGCTGATGCCGCTGCGGCTGTTCCGCAACCGGTCGCTGAGCGGTGCCGTCGTCGTCATCCTCCTCTTCGGGCTGACGATGAACGCCGTGCCGTACTTTCTGACGCTGTACTACCAGGACGTGCTCGGCTTCAGCGCGCTGGAGACCGGCCTGGCGTTCCTCGGCTCGACCCTGTCCATCACTGCCGGGAGCTTCCTCAGCGAGCGGCTGATTCAGCGCCTGGGCACCCGCGGCACGCTGCTGATCGGCATCGTCGTCAACGCCGTGGGCGCCGCGCTCCTCGCCCCCGGTCTGCGCGTCGACGGATCCGTGCTGACCACGCTGGCCGGGGTCCTTGTCGTCGGCCTGGGCATGGGCGCCACCTACACGGCGATGTGGAACGCCGCGGGCACCGGTGTGGCCGAGCACGAACAGGGCCTCGCCTCCGGGGTGGCCTCCACCGCACTGCAGATCGGCACCGCCGCCGGGCTGGCGCTGCTCGTCGCCGTCGCCAACGACGGCCTCGCGGGCCTGAGCGGAGAGGCCCTGCGCGCCGCCTCCGCCGAGGGCATGCGCACCGCCGTCCACACCCTGGGCGCCCTCATGCTGCTGGCCGCCCTGGCCGCACTGAAACTGCCCCGGCCCCGTGCCCGGATCACCGCGCGCGGGGACCGTGCTCAGCCGCTGCCCGCCCGCAAGGCCGCCGAGCCGCACCACGCCGACTGAACCAGCCACGGCCCGGCGCCACGGAGGCGGTTGCACCCCGTGCCGCACAGCAGCTCCAAGGCCAGGTCCTCATCAGCGATCGGGCGGATCTGGCTGGCGGTATGGGCCTGGGCCAGGCGGACCCGGGCCGCCTGGCCAACCCGCAGCCCGGCGGAACAGGCGTATCCGCCCACGCGTTGGCGCACTTGAAGGCCAGATGCCGGCCGGGCCACATGCCATCGGCATGTGGCCACGAGCGCACGGACAGAGGAAACGCACCGCGCTGACGGAAGCATGCTCCCCGCGTGCGGCATCCCGCCTGGTTGCTAAGGTCCCTGCGCATTGACGTACGGGGTGAGCTGAGCGAGTCCTCACTCTGGCGCAGGGGGAAGGGCGCAGCGTCTGGGTGGGCGGCGCCGCGGTCCTCCTTGGAGACCTGGAATCGTAGCGAGCGGGACATACTCCCGCGACGGTGTTCCCCCTGGCCAGTCAGTGAGGTTAGAGTCGTTGCCGTAGTGGCCGGGGCCGCACTCGGCGGCGTCCGCCCACAGTGGCAGGTCGACTTCCCAGCCGTCGGCCGCGACGCGGTGCGCGATCTTCATCACCGAGCCGTCGTTCTTCATCTCGACCAGCGGCACGTGGTGCAGGAAGCGCCCGCCGTTGAGGCGGTCGCACAGCTCGGCGTACGCGACGGTGTCGAGGATGATCGTGTGCACGCCGATGTCGACCAGCTTGCTCGGGGCCAGGCCGAGCTTCTCGCCGCGGTGGTTCATCGCGGTCAGCAGGTAGGCGTAGCCCTGGCCGAGGACGCGGGCGGCCATGACCGAGTCGTACGGGTAGTTGCGCATCAGGAGTCCGACCTGCTTGTCCCACAGGTCGGCCGGCACGACGTCCCGCGCGGAACGGACCGGGCCGGTTGCCGGGTCGGTGGCCTGGACGGCTGCGGTTGCCATGTTGTACCTCCGATGGACGGTGCCCCGCCGGTCAGGGGCTGCCACCTCCAGCACACCGCGCCACCCGTAGTGGTCAACTCTCCTGCTGTGCAAGGGGGTTGCACGTCGTGCAAGCGGCCTCGACGCCTCCGACGGGCGCCCGTACCGTGGAAAGCCCCCGGTTGTGCGCGTGGGAGGGTCCCGTGTCTGCTGACCCGCTCTGGAACAGCGCAAGAGCACGCGAGTTCGCCGCGCAACGGCGGCCCGGTGCACTGATCCACCTCGGCCGCGAACACCGCTCCTGGATACTGGCCGCGCTCGGGGACCGGCTCGGCTGCTCACCGGCCACCGTCTCCCGGCTGGAACGCCGCACACGCGTGGTCGACCTGACCCTGGTACACCGTGCCGCGCAAGAAGTCGGCGTCCCCAGACACGTCCTGACGACATCTCTGTCACCTGCCGGTGCGGCGGCATCGGCGGCCACTAGGACAGTGGCCGTGCGGCGTGCGGATGCCGTTGTCGCCAGCGCGCGTACGTGGGGCTGTCGGCGCAGGCGTTCAGGTAGCCGTCGCGGATGTGCCGCAGGATGGCCGCGCGGTGCCGGGCGAGCTGGCCGTCGCGGTGCCAGGCGAGCACATGGCGATACCACAGGGGGTTCCCGGCCAGGGGGCGTACGGCGACGCCGGGTACTTCGGTGAAGGTGGCCTGGCAGAGACTCACGGCCAGGCCCGCGCGGACGATCTCGATGAGCTGCCGCCCCTCGGCCTCGTAGGGGATGCGCGGAGGGTGGCCGTCCAGGGCGGGCGCTGACCACCAGTAGTCGCGCGTGCGGTCGCTGTCCGGGTGGGGCGCGGCCCAGTCCTCTTCGGCGAGCCGGGCCAGACTCACCTCTTCCAGAGCGGCCAGGGGGTGGTCGGCGGGCAGCAGCGCGAAGACGGGCTCCATGACGAACGGGTGCAGGAGCACGCCGTCGCGGACCGTCAGTTCCTGGCCGGGATGGTCGCCGAGGACCGTCGCTTCCAGGCGTCCGGCGCAGAGGTCGTCCAGAAGCGGGCCGGGGGCGTAATGGCCGCGGGATGTCACCTCCCTTCCGGGTAGCAACGCCCGTATGGCCAGGAGGAGATGACCGAGGAGCGGGGCGCCCACCGAGCCGACGCGGACGTGGGCGAGTGGGGCGTCGCCGCGTGTGATCCGTTCGGTGTCGGCGAGCAACCGGTCGACGCCCGGCAGGATGGTGTACGCCCGGGACAGCACGAGCTCCCCGAGTGGTGTGGGTGTGACTCCGGAGCGGTCGCGGTCGAACAGCACGCCGCCCAGCAGGCTTTCGATGCGCCGAAGCTGCGCGCTCAGGCCCGGCTGGGGCAGGCCGAGCGCGGCAGCGGCGCGGGTGAGACTGCCTGCCTCGGCGATGGCGCTCACCACTCGCAGGTGCCGTATCTCCAGATCCATGGCGCGGATGTTATGGACCGGCGGTAGTTCCCGGCAGGGCATGGCGCGCTCAGGCTTAAGTGAAATGTCACACGTCACACGCCAACTGCCTGTCGGGAGACCAACACCCATGAGATCTGTGCGCTTCACCAAGAGAACCTGGGCGACGCTGCTGTCCGCAGCGCTCGCCGCGCTCCTGCTGCCGCTCGCAGCCGTTCAATTCGCTCAGGCCGAGCCGGCTCCCAAGTCAGCGTCCAAGTCCGGCCCCAGGGACGCGGGCAGCCCCGCCGACTGCGCGCTGCCCAGCAGCACCGACGGGACCGACGCACCAGACGAAGGCGACGAGGGGCACGACACCGACTACAACGTCTTCCAGCGCCCCGCCGGAGACCTCAGGGTCGGCATGGTCTTCGTCGACTTCCCCGACGCCCCCGCCACCGAGTCCCCCGACGACGTCGCGGCCCAGCTCACGCCCGGAGCCGAGTGGCTGCGCGAGGCGTCCTACGACAAGGTGCGGCTCGACATCACCCAGCACAAGAAGTGGGTGCGGATGCCCCACAAGTCCACGGACTACGGCTACGAACGCGGCCTCAGCCATGAGGAGCACGAGAAATACATCAAGGACGCCGTGACCGCCGCTGACCCGGATGTGGACTTCTCCGGGTACGACATGGTGTACGTCGTGCCGACGAAGAACGCCTCGGCCATCTCTTTCTCCCCAACCTATGTGTACACGCCGGGTACCCCCGGTGTCGTCGCCGACGGGAACCGCCTCAAGTGGTCCGTCACCTTCGGCCAGGACATGTGGCGCTGGGGACCCAAGGTGCTGGACCACGAGACCGCGCACACTTTCGGGCTGCCCGACCTGTACGCCTTCGACGCGGGCGAGGACGCCCATCGCTTCGTGGGCGGCTGGGACGTGATGGGCCTGATCGGCGGGGCCGGCCCGCAGTACTCTGCCTGGCACTCGTGGAAGCTTGGCTGGACCGAGGATGGCCAGGTCGCCTGCCGGGCCTCGGCGGGCAGCGACACCGTCCGCCTCCGCGCCGTCGAGAAGCGAGACGGAGTGAAGATGGCCGTGGTCCGCACCGGCCGCACGACGGCGTACGTCGTCGAATCCCGCAGGGCGTCCGGCGCGGACACCGGACTGTGCGCGACGGGGGCCCTGGTCTACAAGATCGACTCGTCCACCAGGAGCGGCCACGGCCCGGTCAAGGTCATGGACGCCAAGCCCAACGCGGCCCCCAAGAAGGGATGCCACCCGCTCGACGACGCCCCGTACAAGGCCGGTGAGTCGTTCGAGGACGCCGAAGCGGGCGTCCGGATCGACGTCCTGAGCGCGGACGGCGACGGGGACACCGTGCGCGTCACCAAGAAGTGACTCACCGGAGCAATTCACCCCTCTGACACAGGCGGTGGTCCGGGACCGCGCGGCTTCCCGGGCCACCGCCACGCGGACAAGGTCCTGGGCTGCCGACGGTTCCCCTCAAGGCGTCGATTCGTAGCCGCCTCCGGCCGCACCCGGTGGCGCAGTGCTGTATCGGATGCCGACTCTCTTGCACTGCCGACGGGCGAGGCTGATCCTGATCGGGTTAGCGAACGCACCTGCGCGACGCCCGTACGTTATACCGAACGTCGGCAGAGGAGAAGGGGAAGAACGTGAGCGTCTCCGAGGGGTCGGTTCGAGGCATGCTGGCGGCCAATCTCAGGAGGGCGAGGACCGGGCGGGGATTGTCGATCTCCGAGTTGTCCAGGCAGTCCAAGATCGGCAAGGCGACGCTGTCGCAGCTTGAGTCCGGCACGGGCAACCCGACCATCGAGACGGTGTTCAGCCTGTCCCGTGTACTGGAGATTCCGATCTCCGACCTGCTGGACGCCCGGCCCGCCGGCGGCCTCACCGTGGTGCGCGCCAGCGAGGCGGAGGTGCTCAGCGGCGAGGGCGTCGACCTGCGCGCGCTGCGGAGGATCGAGTCGGGGGACGCCGTCTTCGAGGTCTTTGACCAGCGAGTACGCGCCGGTCGCCGACAGGAATCGCTGGGCCATGTGGGGACCGAGCACACCATCGTGCAGGCGGGACGGCTCGGCGTGCGGGTGGAGGGGAACGAAGTCGAGCTGGGGCCTGGCGACTGCGTCTCCTTCGACGCCGCGCTGCCGCACGGCTACACGGCGCTCGACGGCGAGGTGCGCTCCGTTCTGCTGTTGCAGTACCGCGCCGACCAGCGGCTGCACCTGACGGACGCGACGCCCGGCGTCCCCTGCGTGACGGAGGGATGACGGCCGCGTGGCCCTGGCGGTCCGTGGCGGGAAAAAGTCGGCCCGGCGGAACCGTTGACACGCCACGCGGGGCGTCATAACTTTCCGGCGTTCGGTGAAGCGAACGGGAGGTGTGCGATGTATGGAACGCGGGTGGCGGTGCTGGGCGCCGGGATCGTCGGCGCCGCCTGCGCTCGCGAGCTGACGCGGGCCGGACTTGAGGTCACCGTCGTCGACCGCGGCGCCGCCGCGTCGGCGACCACCGCGCACGGCGAGGGCAATGTGCTCGTCTCCGACAAGGGGCCGGGCCCGGAGCTCGAACTCGCGCAGATCTCACGGGAGTTGTGGCCGGACTTGCTCGCCGAGATCGCCCAGCGCTCCGCCGACGCGGCGCGTGCGGTGGAGTGGGACCCCAAGGGCGGCATCGTCGTGGCAACCACCGGCTCCGGCGCGCAGGGGCTGGCCCGGTTCGCCGCCGATCAGCGCGCCGCGGGGGTGCGCGCCGAGGTGCTGGACGCGGATGCGCTCGCCGCAGCCGAGCCGTATGTCACCCGCGAGCACACCGCGGTGCTGCACTACCCCGAGGACGCCCAGGTGCAGCCCGCCGGAGCTGCCACGGCTCTACTCGGAGACGCCCTCTCGGCGGGTGCGGTCCTGCGGACGGGCTGCGAGGTCCTTGGCGCGGTCACCCGCGGCGACCGGATCACCGGGGTCCGCACCTCGACCGGTCGGCTGGAGGCGGACTGGTTCGTCAACGCCGCCGGACCGTGGTCCGGCGAACTCTCCACCCGCCTCGGCGCACCGGTGGACGTCCGGCCCCGCCGCGGCGACGTCCTGGTGACAACACCGCTGCCGCCGACGGTCTTCCACAAGGTCTACGACGCGGACTACGTCGGCGCGGTCGGCAGCAGCGCCGAGGACCTCCAGACCTCGGCGGTCGTGGAGTCCACCCACGGCGGCAGCGTGCTCATCGGCTCCTCACGCCGCCGGGTCGGCTTCGACGACCGGCTGCGCCCCGAGGTGCTCTCGGCCATCGCCGCCAAGGCGCTGCGGCTGTTCCCGACGCTGACCGGGGTGCCCGTGATGCGGACCTACGGCGGATTCCGGCCGTATGTCCCCGATCACCTGCCGATCATCGGCGCCGACCCCCGGCTGAGGGGCCTCTGGCACGCGGGCGGTCACGAGGGCGCCGGGATCGGCCTCTCGGTCGGCACCGCACGGCTGCTGCGCACGCTGATGCTCGACGAGCCGACGGACATGGACGCGACGCCCTTCCGGGTGGACCGCCCGGCCGTACTGGGCGAGAGCGCACACCCCGAGAGTGAGGAGACGGCATGAGTCCGAGACGTGTCCCCGCGGAGTCCGACGCCGTCGGGCGGCAGGACCGGCCGCTGCGGATCACCGTCGACGGCGAGCCCGTCGACGGCATCGCGGGCCAGACCCTCGCGGGCGTGCTGCTCGCCGCCGACCGGGCGGCCTGGCGCCGGGGGCGCTCCGGCGCACCCCGCGGAGTGTTCTGCGGTATCGGCGTCTGCTTCGACTGTCTGGTGACCGTGGGCGACGAGCGTGACGTACGGGCGTGCCGCCGCCGGGCCAGCGACGGCGATGTGGTGACCACGCAGACCCGGGAGCCGGATGCGGCTTCGAGGAGCCATTCGGAGGCCCGGTCCTCGAAGCCCCGGAAGGGCCAGAAGGCCCAAGGGAACGTCAAGATGCCCGGAGCGGAGGAGAGATGACACCCCGTCACGTCGCCGTGATCGGCGCCGGACCCGCTGGCCTCGCTGCCGCGGAGGCCGCGCTGAGCGCCGGGGCCCGGGTGACGCTGATCGACTCGGCGGACCAGGTCGGCGGTCAGTATCACCGGATGCCGCCCGAGGCGTACGGCGCCGCGCGGCCCGAGCGGCTCCAGCATGGCTGGCGGGCCTTCGACCGGCGCCGCCGCCGGGTGCTCGGCCACCCGCGGTGCGCCTGGTGGCCGGAGACCGCGGTCTGGGCGCTGGAGCGCCCGGCCCCGGACTCGGCACGGCCCGGACCGCCGCGCGTGCACGTGCTGCGCGGCCCGGCCGACGGGGGCGACCGGCGCCGGCTGACGCTCGACCCCGACGCGCTGGTGCTCGCGGCCGGCGCCCACGACCGCGTCCTGCCCTTTCCCGGCTGGGAGCTGCCCGGCGTCTTCACCGCCGGTGCGGCGCAGGCGCTCGCCAAGGGCGAGCGGGTGGTGGTCGGCGACCGCGTGATGGTCGCAGGCACCGGACCGTTCCTGCTCCCGGTGGCCGCCTCGCTGCTGGAAGCGGGCTCCCAGGTGCTGGCGGTGCTGGAGGCCAACACTCCGGCCACCGTGGCCCGCGGTTGGGCCCGGCGCCCCTGGCAGCTTGCCGCGCAGGCCGGAAAGGCGGGGGAACTCGCCGAGTACGCAGGTGCGTTGGCTCGCCTCCGGGTGCCGTACCGTACGGGCCGCACCGTCGTCGAGGCACGCGGCGACGGACGGGTCGAGGAGGTCGTCACCGCACGGCTGTGCGCGGACTGGTCGGTGGTGCCGGGCAGCGAACGCGCCGTCGCAGTCGACGCGGCGTGCGTCACCCACGGCTTCAGCCCGCAGCTTGAGCTGCCGCTGGCCGCCGGATGCGCGCTGCGCCGCGGCTCGGCCGGAGAGTTCGTGGAGGTCGACGGCGACCAGCTCACCAGCGTTCCGGGCGTCTACGCGGCCGGTGAGATCACCGGCATCGCGGGCGCACCCGCCGCACGCGCCGAGGGCGCGCTCGCCGGCTGGCTCGCCGCCCGCGGCGCCCGCGGCACCTCCGCGCTGGGGCATCTGCGCCGCAGCAGGGACCAGGGCCGCGCGTTCGCCGAGCGGCTCGCGCGTGCGCACCCGATCGGGGCGGCCTGGCCCGAGTGGCTGCGCCCCGAGACCGTCATCTGCCGCTGCGAGGAGGCCGATTACGCCTCCGTCTGCCGCGCCGCCACCAGCCCGGCGAGCGCCGCCGCGCGGGTCACCAGGTTGGAGACCCGCGCCGGGCTCGGCCCCTGCCAGGCCCGTGTCTGCGGCCCCACGGTTGTTGAGCTGCACACCCGGCTGTCCGCCGGGCCCGCCGATTCCGCCGAACGGTCGGTCGAGGGCCTGCCCGCGCCCGCACCGCACCGTCGCCCGATCGCCCAGCCCATCCGGCTCGGCGAGCTGGCGCAACCCTCCACAGAGTCCAACCCCGAGTCCAGCTCCCCGACGAAAGAGCAGAATTCATGAGCGAGACCAACGAGACCAAGAAGCAGCACCTCTCCCTCGGCGGCGTGGTCGTGGCCACAGCCCTGCCCTACTACGAGGACGCCTCGGCACCGGCCGGTCTGGCCGTGGACTACGACCGTTACGCCGAGCACTGCCGCTGGCTGGTGGAGAACGGCTGCCACGGCGTCGGCCCCAACGGATCGCTGGGTGAGTACTCGTCGCTGACCGACGAGGAGCGCCGCAAGGTGGCCCGTACCGCGATCGAAGCGGTCGGCGAGACGGGCGTCGTCGTCCTCGGTGTGCACGGCGTCGGCTCGCACCAGGCAAAGCACTGGGCCGAGGTCGCGGCAGAGGACGGCGCCGACGGGCTGCTGTGCCTGCCGCCGACGATGTACCGCGCCAACCGCAGTGAGGTCCTGGACCACTTCGAGGCCGTCGCCTCCGTCGGCCTCCCGGTCATGATCTACAACAACCCGATCGACACCAAGGTCGATCTGACCCCGGACCTGGTCGCGGAGATCGCCCAGATCGACAACATCGTCGCGATCAAGGAGTTCTCCGGCGACGTCCGGCGCGTTCTGGAGATCAAGGAGCAGGCGCCCGGACTGGAGGTCATCAGCGGCGCCGACGATGTCGTCCTGGAGAGCCTGCTGATGGGCGCCACCGGCTGGTTCGCCGGCTTCCCGAACGTCTTCCCCGCCGAGTCGGCCCGCCTGTACGACCTGGCCACCACCGGCAAGCTGGAGGAGGCACGGGCGCTGTACGAGCCGCTGGTCGCCGCCTTCCGCTGGGACTCGCGTACGGAGTTCGTGCAGGCCATCAAGCTCGGCATGGAGCAGGTGGGCCGGTTCGGCGGACCCTGCCGACCGCCGCGCGGCCCGCTGCCCGAGCAGATGCGCGAGCAGGTCGAGGCCGACATGGCCCGTGCCATCGCCTCACTGGAGAACCAGCCCTGATGCGATCCATCCGTATGCTCAGCGCCGTCGATTCGCACACCGAGGGCATGCCCACCCGCGTCATCACCGGCGGGGTGGGCCCCATCCCGGGCGACACCATGGCCGAGCGCCGTCGGTACGCCGTGGAACACCTGGACGGGCTGCGCCGCTTCCTGGTCGACGAGCCGCGCGGGCACCCGGCGATGAGCGGCGCGATCCTCCAGCCGCCGACCCGCCCGGACGCCGACTGGGGCGTGGTCTATGTCGAGGTCAGCGGATTCCTGCCGATGTGCGGCCACGGCACCATCGGCGTGGCCACCGTCCTCGTGGAGACCGGCATGGTCCCGGTCACCGAGCCGGAGACCACGGTCCGCCTCGACGCCCCGGCCGGGCTGGTCGAGGCCCGGGTGACGGTCCGCGACGGCCGCGCCGAGAAGGTCACGCTGCGCAACGTGGACGCCTTCGCTCGCGAACTCGACGCGAAGGTGGAGGTGCCCGGACTCGGCGAGGTCCGCTACGACATGGCGTACGGCGGCAACTTCTACGCCATCGTCGACCTGGAACGGATCGGGCTGCCCTTCGACCGGGCGCGCAAGGACGAGATCCTCGGCGCCGGACTGTCGATCATGCAGGCGGTCAACGAGCAGAACCGGCCGGTGCACCCGGTCGACCCGCTCATCGGCGGCTGCAAGCACGTGCAGTTCCTGGCCCCGGACTCCACCGCGCGGCACTCGCGCAACGCCATGGCCATCCACCCCGGCTGGTTCGACCGCTCCCCTTGCGGCACGGGCACCTCGGCCCGTATGGCCCAGTTGCACGCGCGCGGCGAACTGCCCCTGGACACCGAGTTCATCAACGAGTCATTCATCGGCACGCGATTCACCGGCCGACTGCTGAAGACGACCGAGGTCGGCGGAGTCCCCGCCGTCGTCCCCGAGTTCTCCGGCCGGGCGTGGATCACCGCCACCGCGAACTACCTGCTCGACCCGAACGATCCCTTCCCCCACGGCTTCGTTCTCTAGCGCACGCACCCCGTACACCTCTCGTCCCCGCACGGATGCACGGAGGGACCGCCATGTCCCGTTCAAACCCAGTGATACCCCGCGAAAGATCGGCCCCCAGAGGGGCGCTGTTCTCCCGTAACGGCATCTTCCGTCTCAAGCACGTCGACTCCTCCGAGGAGGAGACCACGGGCGGGCTCCGCAGGACCATGGGACTGTGGCAGCTCGTCGCCCTCAGCCTCGGCGGCCTCGTCGGCGCGGGAGTCTTCTCCCTCGCCGGCGTCGTGGCCCACGAGGACGCCGGACCCGGCGTGATGCTGTCCTTCCTCATCGCCATCATCGCCAGCACCGCGGCCGCGCTGTGCTACGCGGAGTTCGCGGGCACCATCCCCAAGGCGGGCTCGGCCTATACGTACACCTACGCCACGCTCGGCGAGGTCGTCGGCTGGGCCATCGGCTGGGACCTGCTGCTCGAATACACCGCCATCGTCGCGGTGGTGGCCATCGCCGTGTCCGGCTACTTCTCATACATCCTGGAGCGGATCGGCATCGACCTGCCGTCCTGGATGCTGGGCGCACCGGGCACCGGGTCCGGCCACAAGGTCGATCTGTTCGCAGCCCTGCTCTGTCTGCTGCTGGCCTGGGTTCTCTCACGCGGAACCAAGGAGTCGGCCCGCTTCGAGACCATCCTCGTGGTGGTCAAGCTCGGCATCGTCGCCCTGGTGGTCGTCGCCGGGGCCTTCCATATCTCCTCGGGCCACTACACGCCGTTCCTGCCCTTCGGGATCGGCGGCGCGTTCACCGGCGCCGCGACCGCGTTCTTCGCCGTCTACGGGTACGACGCGATGAGCGCCGCCGCCGAGGAGAGCGCCGAGGCGAAGAAGGTGCTGCCGAAGGCGATCGTGATCTCGCTGGCCATCGCCGCGGTCGTCTATCTGCTGGTCTGTGTCGTGCTGTTGGGCATGCAGGACTACCGCGACATCGACACCAAGAGCCCGTTCTCCAGCGCACTCGGCGCGGTGGGCCTGGGCGGCCTCGGCATCGTGGTCGCCGTCGGCGCCATCATCGGCATCACCACCTCCGCCTTCGCCAACATGCTGGCGGTCTCCCGCGTCTGGTACTCCATGAGCCGCGACGGGCTGCTGCCGCGCTACTTCGCGAAGAACCATCCCAAGCGGCACGTGCCGACCCGGGTGATCTGGCCCGTCGGCATCGGCTCCGCGTTCATCGCCGGGTTCCTGCCCATACGGGAGGCCGCCGACCTCACCAACATCGGCATCCTGGCGGCCTTCACCGTCGTCGCGATCGCCGTCGTGGTGCTGCGTAAGACCCGGCCCGATCTGCCCCGTACCTTCCGCACCCCGCTGGTGCCCCTGGTCCCGGCCATCGGCGTCGCCTTCTCGGTCTGGCTGATCGCCAACCTGGACTGGGTGACCTGGGTGCGGTTCGCCGCCTGGATGGCCCTCGGGCTGCTCTTCTACTTCGTCTTCGGCGTCCGCAACTCGGAGGAGAACAAGGCGAACGAGCAGAGCGAGCAGAGCGAAGGGAGCGCCGTATGAGAGGCGCGCACGACCCACGGACCGTCAGAAAGGTGATGACGGCGTCGGCGATCGGGCACTTCGTCGAGTGGTACGACTTCGCCGTCTACGCGTACGCGGCGCCGGTGATCGCCGACCTGTTCTTCCCCACCGCGAACACCTTCGTCGCGCTGCTCTCCACCTTCGCCGTGTATGCCGTCGGGTTCGTGATGCGCCCGATCGGCGCGTTCCTCCTCGGCAGCCTCGGCGACCGGATCGGCCGCAAGCGGGTGTTGGCCGGGGTGATCCTGACGATGGGGTGCGCCACGACGGGGATCGGGCTGCTTCCCACGTACGACCACATCGGCGTCCTCGCGCCGGTGCTGCTGGTCGTGATGCGGCTCGCGCAGGGCTTCTCCGCCGCGGGCGAGACCATCGGGTCGAACTCGTTCGTCGGCGAGCACGCGCCCCCGAAACGGCGCGGCTTCGCGGTCGGCATGGTCTACACGTGGTCCAACCTGCCGCCGGTCCTGGCCGCCCTGCTGGTCTACTTCCTCACCGGCGCGACGAGCAGTGGCGCGTACGAGAATTGGGGTTGGCGGGTGCCGTTCCTGCTGGGCGCACCGCTCGCCATCGTCGGCCTCTACATCAGGACACGCGTCGACGAGTCGCCGGCGTTCACCGCGGTCAAGGAGGCCAAGCGGGTCTCCGCCGCCCCTGTCCGCACCGTGCTGCGCGAACACCGGAAGGAGATGGCCGTCTGCTTCAGCATCGCGGCCGTCGCAAGCCTTGGTTACTACTCGCTGACCGGCTACTTCTTCACGTATCTGACGGTCACGATCGGCATGGGCGAATCCGCTGCCCTGCTGTCCAACAGCATCGCCCTGACGATTACCTTCGTCACGGTGCCGGTCGCCGCGGCCCTCTCGGACCGCATCGGCCGTAAACGCGGACTGCAACTCGCCGCCGGGATGAACGCGTTGTTCGCCGTGCCCGCCTATCTCTTCGTGGGCCAGGCGAGCCTGACGAGCGCGATCGTCAGCCAAGGGCTGCTCGCGCTGAGCCTGGGCATGTTCTTCGGCCCGGCCGGTGCGGCGTTCGTCGAGCTGTTCCCCGCCCGTACCCGCTACACCGGCGCCTCCATCAGCTACAACCTGGCGTTCACGATCTTCGGTGGCACCGCCCCGCTGCTGTCGATCTTCCTGATCGAGCAGACCGGCAGCGACATCGCTCCGGCGTGGTACGTCGTCGCCGTCTCGGTGGCGGCCCTGCTGGTCATCGCCCGTATGACGGAGACCAGCGGGAACTCGATGCTCCCCGAGGCCGAACGACAGGCGCCGCTCCCCGAGAACGAACAGCACAACGACAAAGAAGGAAGCACCCCATGAGCACCCTTGCCATCGGACCGGACGAAGCGGTGGCAGCGGCCGCCGCGGCGGCCCCCGACTGGGCCGCGACGGCACCGGTGGACCGCGCCCGCGCCCTGGAGGCCGTCGCCGAAGCGCTGGAAGCCGAGCGCGCGGAGTTGGTCGCGCTGGCCGACAGCGAGACCCGGCTCGGCACGGCCCGACTCAACGGCGAACTGTCCCGGACCACCTTCCAACTGCGTCTGTTCGCCGAGCAGGCGCGCGCCGGGGAGTTCCTCGACGTACGCATCGACAGGGCCGACCCGCAGTGGCCGACCGGACCCCGGCCCGACCTGCGCCGCTACCGCACCGCGATCGGCCCGGTCCTCGTCTTCGCGGCCAGCAACTTCCCCTTCGCCTTCAGCGTGGCCGGTGGCGACACCGCCTCCGCCTGGGCCGCCGGCTGCCCGGTGGTCGTCAAGGTACACCCGGGCCACCCCGAACTGTCCCGCCGCACCGCCGAGATCATCCTGCGGGCGCTGTCTCAGGCAGGCGTACCGGATGGCGTGTTCGGCCTCATCGAGGGCCAGCAGGCCGGGGTCGACGCGCTGCGCCACCCGGCGCTGCGCGCCGCCGCCTTCACCGGATCCGAGCGCGGCGGCCTGGCGCTCGCCCGTATCGCCGCCGACCGCCCCGAACCGATCCCGTTCTACGGGGAGTTGGGCAGCGTCAATCCCGTCGTGGTGACCCCGGCCGCGGCCGACGCGCGCGGCGCAGAGATCGCCCAGGGCTACATCGGATCCCTCACGCTGGGCGCGGGCCAGATCTGCACCAACCCCGGCCTGCTGTTCGTCCCGGCTGACGATGGCCTGATGGACGAGATCGTACGATTGCTGCGCGAGGTGCCGACCGCGCCGATGCTCGGCGAGTGGATCTCCGAGGCGTACGTGGCGGGAGCGGGGCGACTCGCTGGGCACCCCGGCACCCGCACCCTGGTGTGGCCGGACGACGAGACGTCCGCGAGCCCCCGGCTGCTCACCATGGACCTGACCACCTTCGCCGCCGACCTCCAGAACACCGCCCAGGAATGCTTCGGCCCACTGGGCCTGGTCATCACCTACGAGCGCCTGCGAGACCTGGCCCCCGTCGTGGCGGCACTGCCGGGCCAGCTCACCGCCTCCCTCCACGCCCACCCCGACGAGGCCGACGAGACCGGCGCCCTCACCGCCCTGACCACGGCGCTAGCCGACCGCAGCGGCCGGGTCCTGTGGAACGAGTGGCCCACGGGAGTCTCAGTCACCCACGCGATGCAGCACGGCGGCCCCTTCCCCGCCACCACCACACCCACCACCACCTCGGTCGGCACCGCCGCGATCGAACGCTTCCAACGCCCGGTCACCTACCAGTCCTGGCCCCCCGCCCTCCTCCCACCAGCACTGCGCGACGACAATCCGTGGCAGATCCCTCAACGGACACGCCCCTAGCGGGCGCCCCCTTCGGGCGGTGCCTCGAAGAGGGGCCCATATGTAGAACGGTCTAACTCCGATCACGGAGGATGCGCCTGTGACCAGCGAGAACGTAGCCGAGGAAGCAACTGCGGATGGTGCTGTGGCGGTGAGGTCGTCAGCTGCGGGCGGACGAGGGGTTCATCGAGGAACTCGTTGCCCGGGCCGAGGCCGACTGGCTGCGGCTGACCGGTGAGGGAGGGCTGCTGCAGCAGTCGGCGAAGCGGTTGCTGGAGTCTGCGTGACGGCGAGATTACGCGGCCCGCCAGGACTGGGACAAGATCGCCTGCGAGGCAGCGTCTCCAGGTCGATCCTCTTCGAGCAGGACAAATACGGTCGCTGGCGCAGCATCGGTTCCGAGATGAACACCTTCATGCCGCTGCGGGCCGGCATCGCGGATGACCCGCGCCGCTTTGTGAAGTTGACCGACGACGGATCGGTGACCCTGGTAACCAACGGCGACCAGGACGTGGACGCCGAGGCGCTCACCGGTGTGCTCACACAGGCGCGCGCCGAAGCGTGGACCGGCGTGAACTTCCGCGGGCCGGAATCAGCGGAATGGCCGGAGCTGTGGCTGACCTGCACCATGCCCAACGGCCTCAGCCGGAGGCCCGCCCAGAAGGAGGTGATCGATCGGGGCGTGGTCACCCGCCCGTACGCCAGCTCCACCGCCGTCTTCGATGGCGGCACCCTCACCTACCTCACCCGCCGCCTGGCCGACGAGAAGGCACCTGACGGAAGTAACCTTTACGAGTTCGGCGTGATCGGGCACGGCCCCGACGCACAGGAACTCGCGAACCGAGTCACCGAACAGGCCCGGACCTGGGACCGCGAGTACCGGGGCCGCGACGTGCAGTTCGAAATCCAGGACCTCGACGCCACGCCGCCGACGCCCCAGCCCGGCCGCTTCGCCTTCGACAACGCCCTCAACCGCGTGATCATTGAGTGGCAGTGAGATGGACATCGGCCGGATAGCCCAGCGATTCCCGCTGGTCGCACGTCCGCGTCCCGCCTGCCCTCCGCTCACAGAGCGAGTCCGGGAAATCAGCACGCTGGCTGAGGCCGCCCAACATGACGGCGGCCTCAGCACCGCAGCCACGGCGCTGAACCGGGCAGCCCTCGTCGCAAGCGCGGGCTGCCCGACCTGGCTCGCGACCTGTGCTGGCGGCACGCGGAGATCTATCTGACTGCCCAGCCACTCAACGGGCAGGAAGCGCGCCTCGCCCTCGAACCCCTCGTCAACCTTGCCCGCCTCCTGATCCGAAACGGCGACGGAGAGGGGGCCTATCGCCTGCTCACCGACCTGTACGA
Source organism: Streptomyces sp. 8N114 (assembly GCF_052245835.1). Taxonomy (NCBI): domain Bacteria; kingdom Bacillati; phylum Actinomycetota; class Actinomycetes; order Kitasatosporales; family Streptomycetaceae; genus Streptomyces; species Streptomyces sp. 8N114. The sequence continues at coordinate 321,178 of NZ_JBQQBT010000003.1, forward strand.
CGCGGTGCGGGGCAAAACGGACACAACTATCGACGGCCGCTCGCTGTCGCTCAAGAACCTGGCCGCGACGTCCGACAGCCACCGAGCGGTGTGCCAATGGCTGTGGACCGTGCTCCTCGGAGACGGAACGCGGGCCCTTGTCGCAGCACAGCAGTGGGGGCGAGCAAGACAGCACGTGAATCAGCACAAAGGAGTCGGCCGTCGGCTGCTCGACGGCCGGCAGGTGGAAATCGTAAGCCGGTTCCTTGACGGTGACGGCGCGGCTGCACAGCACGTATTGGACGAGAGCGCCCTGGACGAAGCCTGGGAGACCTGCGTCGCCGCGTGCATGGCCGTGCTCTGCCGCACTGTCAGCGGGCAACCTGCCCGATATGCCACTGCGCACATGACAACCGAGTACCTGCACCTCGAAGCACCGCCGGAGCTGGCCGTCTTTCGGGCTCGTCTCGGACCAGTCGTACTCGAACTCTCCCCTTCCATTCCGGCTGAGGTCATCCGTCGGCTGGTAAACGACGGGGGTCCGCTCCCAGGACGGATACGTATCTCGGGACGTCCTCACGAACCTGATCTGTTCCCGGGAGATGACTGGCGAAGAGCGTCATCGTCTGCAGGAAGCTGTCGCATCAGCAGGGCTCGGCCAAGGGCTTCTGCCCGCCAGCGTGGACGAGGTCCTCCTGAGCGCGGTGGAGGCGGGGGCGGCAGCGGTGGAAAGATACTTGCTGTCGGACAGCCGTCCTGGCCTCGGCTGAATGAACGCGTGAGCGAACAATGGTTGTCGGCTGAGACCGAGGATCTCATTGGTCAGTGAGCGAGCGCACAAAGTTCTCGCGAGCGCGGTGGGTCCGAGGCGATCGGGAATCAGCCATCGGTCAAGAGCACGCACTCAAGGCATGGCGAACCTGTCGTCGTGAGGGCCTGATCAGATACATGCAGCTGGATGGGGGATAGCCGCTCTACTCGCCGGCATTGCCGGGTTCCTAGGTTCTGTTGTGGGTGCCAGTCGGCAGGCCAAAGCAGCAGAACAGAATTCGAAGGCTGCGATGGAGGCCGCGGAGGCTCAGGCGGCGGGCGGAGTCCGCGCAGCGGTCGAGGGGCGCGAAGGGCTGGCGATGAAGCTGTCCGGCAGATTGGTATCCAGGCACAGGCACTGCGTTCGGACTGGCTGAAGCAGCATCGAGTCGATGCTGGCCTAGGGCCTGTCCGGCGGATCATGGACGGAGCCAAGCTTGACGCTCTCGCCCGGACAAAGGAGCTGGGCCTGCCCGCGAGCGTGCCCCACCCCAGAATGTGCGACGATCGCCTTCGTGACGAGCGTGAACGGTGACTTCGAACTGTCCATGGACGAATTGCGAGTCGTAGCGCGCTACGTCGCCGAGACAGCGCAGGAAGTTCTCCCGGTGTTCGAGGATGCCAATCCCGGTGACACCCGACCGCGGGCGGCCATCGATGCGGCATGGGAGTTCGTCAACGGTGCGCCCAGGACCAAGCTTCAGCGCATCACGTCGATGGACGCTCACCGAGCGGCGAAGGAGACTGCCACTGAAACTGCACGTCTCGCTGCGCAAGCCGCCGGCGATGCCGCATCTGCCGCTTACCTGCACCCGATCGCGAAGGCTCACCAAGTGGGCCACATCCTGCGCGCCGCTGCGAATGCGGCACGCATCGCCGAAATCGACGCAGGCGAGGATCCCATGGCCGGGAACCGGGCGATCGAAGAGGCCCGCGAACGAGCCACACCGGCCCTGATCGATATCCTCGAGCGGTACCCTCTCGCGCCCAGCGGTAAGAGCCGCGCTGCGCAGCTCATGACTGCTCTGGACACCTCCCTCCGTGGGTCCCCGCAAGCGGGGACTGAACGCACGGGTGGCTAGGTTCTGGCCGTGGCAGATCTTGTGACTGCCGGGGGCTCTCGCCGTTGGCATGTCATGGCGCGGGGCTGGGGCAGGTCGCCCATGGCGGTGGCGATGTTGAGGTAGTAGGCGAAGTCGCAGTTCGCGGTTGCCTCGCGCAGGCGGTCGATGGTGGCTGTCAGGTCGTCCTGTGCGCCGCGTACGGCGTGGTGGAAGGCGACGGCGGTCTCTATGAGTGAGGCGAGTGGCTTCGTAACTGACGAGCGACACCGTTTATCGCCGAGTTTCGGCAGCACTTGACGATCACAGGGGCGGAGAATGTCGACGAGAACTGACACCGGTCAGTTCAGAGCAAGTCGTTGAGGCCGTAGAAAACGACGCGTTGGTCGTCATCCAGTTCCTCCTCCAGTTCCTCGATGTACTCATCGAATTCTTCATCGTCCAGTCCCTCGCCGACGCGATTGGCGGTACCGCGTGCGAGATCGATGAGCACACAAGCGTCTTTGGGGAGCAGCGGAGGTTCGAGCTGGGGCCAGGCGAGGTTGTCCCAGTCGATCGTCACCTGCACCTCCTCAGGCCGCTTGTTCACCAGCTCGGGGATCACGGCCCCCTCAAGGTCGAGCTTGGAGAGGTGCTCGTAGCCGCTCCCCGGCTCGGGGAGGCCGCCGAGCTTTCGCCCCTGATCGTCGAAACGGAACTCGGTGAAGCCAGGGATCTTCACCGTCGTCAGCGGATAGACGGGCTGTTCCCAGGCCACCTCGCCGTGCTGGTACACGCGGATTTCGCAGGTGTCATTGTGCCCGCTGATCCAGCCGATCCAGTTGCCGTCCCTGACATAGCGAGCAGCCGCCTGCATGACATCCGCTTGATCATGGCTGACCTCGACGAACTCCCAACCGCCGCCGCCCTGTATGAACGATCCTTCGAACAAGTAGAAGCTGTACAACAAGTCTCCCGAGTGTCTTATGATCCTGATTGTTGAACTTGAGACATCTGTGATCGTCCGGACCATTCATAGCCTGACGGTCGGGCAGCCCGAGGGAATCTCACCCTCGGGCTACCCGACTGTCAGTGGTGGGTCGCCCTTCCTCGGCGGCGTGATGATGGCCAGCAGCAGGAGGGTGTCAAGGTCGTTCGTCCTCGGCTTCGCCTGCGGGTGCCTCCACCTTGACACCCGCCAGCTGCCGACGGATGCGGCACCTATCGAGGAAGGGGCCGGTGTGAGGTTAGCTCGCGGCGTCTTGGGCTGCGGCCCGGGCCTGGGTGAGGGCGAGGCGGTAGGACTCGGTGCCGGTCTGGATCAGGTTGCCGCCGAAGGTGAGCCGGTCGACGATGGCCTCGTGGGCGAACCCGATCGAGGCGCATTTCGTGACCCCCTGCGGCAGTTCACCATCGCCAACTCCAACCACACCAACCACACCGTGCAAACCCGGGCCCTGCACGCCTACCTGCGCTGGCGCAACGCCAACGTCGGCAATCCCGACATCCTCGCCGCCCAGCGCCGCGAGCGCGCCCGCATCCGCAACGAGAAGGGTATTGGCTGGGGCCAGCGGCCCGCGAAAACCGCAGCCTGATCACCGAACCCGGTGAACGTGCCCGATCACGGCACGAGGCGGTCAGGTCGGCCAACCGCCTGCGGCAGCTGTGGACGTGGCGAATTCGGCGAAGGTCCGCGGCGGGCGGCCCAGGGCACGCTGCACTCCGTCGGAGACGTACTCGTCCATGCCCTCCCTGAGTGGCTCAATAACGTCCGCGAAGGCTTCGGCGTCCGCGGGCGGCAGACCCTGCTGGATGAGTTCTGCGAGGTAGTCCTCGACGGAGAGTGGTACGTAGCGGATTTCTCGGCCAGCGGCCTCGGAGATCGTGGTGACCGCCTCGGTCAGCGTCACCGCCCGGGGTCCGGACAACTCATAGATCTGGCCCGCGTGCCGGTCCTCGGTCAGCGCGGCGGCCACCACCGCGGCGATGTCCTCGGCGTCGACGAAGCTGGCAGCTCCGTCGCCGGCTGGCAACCGCAACTCACCGGCGCGGATGGCATCGGCGAAGAAGCCCTCGCTGAAGTTCTGCGCGAACCAGCCCGGCCTGCTGATCGTCCACTCCAGACCGCTCTCCCGCACAGCGGCCTCGCTGTCGACGATGCCCTCCAAGACACCGCTGCTGTCCTTCGCGTAGTCCGGATTGTCGATCCCGCGCCCCGAGGCCAGCACGACCCGCTGCACCCCTTGCTGCACCGCCCGCTCGATGAACGGACGAACAAGCTTCGTGCCGTCCAACTGCACGATGTAGACGGACCGTACGCCCTCCAGGGCGGCATCCCAGGTGCCGCTGTCGGTCCAGTCGAAGACATGCTCGCCGTGTCGGGCCGCCGCGCGGACCGGCAGCCCTTTCGCCCGCAGTTGGCCGACGACGCGGCGGCCGGACTTGCCGGTCGCCCCGGTGACCAGGATTGGATGTTCAGACATGCTCCCAGTCAACCGGCCGCCGTTGAGACGATCCATGGCTGAAAGGTTTTGCTTGATGTCTAGGCGTCTACCCTAGGGATATGGACGCTGTGTCGGAGCTGTTGGCAGAGGTACGGGCGCGCGGCGCTGTCTTCCGGCAGACGATCATGCGACCCCCCTGGGCTCTGCGGATGGCTAGCGGGGCCCCGCTGACGATGGCCACGATGCTGCGCGGTCATGCCTGGCTCGTTCCCGACCAGCACGAGCCGGTGCGTATCGGAGTCGGCGACATCGCCCTCGTCCGCGGCGACGTGCCCTATGCGGTGGCCGATGACCCGGCGACCACACCCTCGCTGGTGGTGACCAGCGCCGACTACTGCTCGGCGGCCGAGGGCGTCGAGCACGCCTCCGGGCCCGCCCGAACCTGCGGAACGCCCGTCGACGGGGCCGCCGTGCTGCTCAGCGGGGCCTTCGAGCGTCGGGGAGAGCTCAGCGAACGGCTGCTGCAGGCCCTGCCCGCCGTGCTGGTGGTGCCAGCCAAGGACAACGCCTACCCGCCGGTGGAGATGGTGGCCGAGGAAGTCGCCAGAGACCGCCCAGGGCAGCAACTGGTGCTGGACCGGCTACTGGATCTGATGCTGGTCTCCGCGCTGCGCAGCTGGTTCGACAACCCGGACGCCAAAGCCCCGGCCTGGTGCCGCGCGCTGGACGACCCGGTGGTCGGTGCCGCGCTGCGGCTGCTGCACGACACCCCCGCCCACCCGTGGACGGTGGCGGACCTGGCGGCCAAGGTGGGGATATCGCGCGCGGCGCTCGCCCGCCAGTTCACCGCACTGGTCGGCGAGCCACCGATGACCTACCTCACGGGCTGGCGGATCGCTCTGGCCGCAGATCTGCTGCGGGAGACCGACCAAACGGTGGGCACGATCGCGAGGAAGGTGGGCTACGCCAACGCCTTCGCGTTGAGTGTGGCGTTCAAGCGACTGCGCGGCACGCGGCCCAGTGATCACCGACGCTCGGAACCAGGGCGGCGGGCCGCACAGCGCGGGTAACCGCTGACCTCGACCAGAGCTCGGCGTAGTCACGTGACGCCGGGTTCGTGGCGATCTGCGAGGTCAGCTGCGCGGTCAGGAACGCGACGGGCTTCCAAGATCATGCGGCGCCCCATGATCCCAGTGGAAGACCGTATCTGCCGACGCATCATCCCTGATCGCTGTTGCGCTGGGCGTTCAGTCCACTGTCACTTCCACGGACGACGTGCCTTCATGGTCGCCTGGGTGCACCGAGGCGTCCGGCGCAGTGCTCATGTACCGTCAAACGGTCGGCATGGGCTCCGGTGCGTCGTCCTGGCCACCTGGTTCGGGCGCGGACTTCCGAGCGTTAGGCCCGGCGCCGAGCCTGAGACTGGCTGGTGGCTCGTCTGGCAGGCCGATGCGGAAGAGATGAATCTCGTTCTCGACGATGGCCGCCAGCCGGGCGCCGTCGGGCGACCAGGCGAGGGCTTGGGCACTGATCCCGGCCTGTGCGCGGTCCTTCGCAGGGCGTCGCATGATCAGCTCACGGTCGGCGACCCGGAAGATGTCGGGTGTGCATTTCCGCTCATCGTTCCAGTCCTCCGTCGCCACGGCCAGGTACGCGCCGTCCGGGCTCGCCGCCAGCGAGTTCAGCCAGTCGCCCGGCACGGTGATGGTGTCCAGGATCCTGCCGGTGGCGGGCTCGATCACGTGCACTTTCGAGTCGTGGGCTACGAACATCCGGGTCTCGTCCGCGCTGAATGCCACGTCCTGGACCCGGCCGGAGGATTCGTCACCGAGCCGTACCGTGCGATCGGGGGAGGACTGCCCGGAGACGAAGTTCACCCGGCCGCTGTCACCGTACTCGACCCGGAAGCAGCCGGTGTGCGAGCGTACGCGGCCCGGTTCCACCGGAAAGTCGGTCTCGGTCTCGGCGTCGAGGTCGTAGGCCCACGGGCGAACCTCGTCGTCCTCATCCTCCTTGAGCGTGACCACATGCTGCCCGGGCACCCACATGATGTCCCGGCCGGCCGAGACAGGTGACACGCGGATCCGCTCGGACCGGTTGGCCGTGTCGTAAACGGACAGTTCGCCGTCCTCGCTGGTGACAGCGAGAAAGCGGCCGTCGTCGGAGAAGGCCAGCACCACGATGTCGGAATAGTCGGAGCCGGCGAACGGAGTGAGGACGGCCTCCGGTTCCGTGAGATCCGGTACGTGCGGGGCATCCTCGGCACGCAACCGGCGGGTTGGGTCCGGGTAGTACCCGGTCTCCCAGCTCAGGCCGGGCCACAGATGCTCCAGCCAGCGTGGGTCGGTGACCTGCACCTCGTAGTCGGCCTGCACGAGACGGTCCTCATCCAGCCAGCCGTCGTCTCGTTGGTGAATTCCCTCCTCTTGGAGGGTATCGATGTTCTCCCAGTCCACGTCGGACAGCGGATAGTTGCGGACGGCGACACGTTCGACGCCTTCGACGAACCACCGGGTGTTCACGGCGAGCCAGCCGTCGTTGTCGAGCTCCCGCCAGGTGAACACATCGCCGAGAGGACCGCCGCCGTCATCCGCGCTCTCCCACAGCAGCGACAGGAAGAAGCCGGGATCTGCTGGCAGTTCAGCATGCCACCGGCGCTCGACGTCGTAATCGACAACCAAGATCCGAAATCTCACACGCCGCCGGTCGGGGGCCAGGGCCAGCACCCGCACGCCGTAGAAGGGATGGATGGACAAAGACTCTCCTTCGTCTCGAAACCAGAGGACGATCGGTGTGCGCCAGCGTGCTTCAGGGCTGCAACGTCCACAATCTCAGAATGGATCGGGGAGGGTGATTCCGCCGGGAGACCAGCACGGAACACAACGAGTCCTCCCGGCGCAGGGCCTCCAGCACCCGGCCGCTGAGATCGTCCTCTCCCAGCCCGGGCCGGGAGCCGTCCTCGGCGCCCGGGTGCTCGCAGAGTTCGGAGACGACCCCGAACGCTACGCCACCGCCAAGGCCCGCGAGAACTACGCCGGAACCTCCCCGATCACCCGCGCCTCGGGGAAGAAGAAGGTCGCCCTGGCCCGCTTCGTGCACAACGACCGGCTGATCGACGCCCTGCTCACCCAGGTATTCTGCGCCCTGAAGATCTCGCCCGGTGCGCGCGCCTGCTACGACCGGCAACGGGCCCGAGGCGTCGGCTACAACTCCGCCCTGCGACAGCTCGCCAACCGGCTCGTCGGCGTCCTCCACGGATGCCTCAAAGACGGCACGTTCTACGACGAGGCAACTGCCTGGTCGCATCACAGGCAATCGTCTACGGCTTGACATCTACGCTCCTGGGATGTCTTTCAACGGCTGAAGACCTGGAAGACCTCCCTGCGATCCGGACTACGCGGCCAAGAAGGCACGCGTTGAGCACGTCTACGTGATCGCCGACGGCGAGGTCATACCCGAGGACGACGAACCCGAAGTCGTCTTCTGCATGGACGATTTCGTCCCGCTCAACCTCCAGCCCCACCCCGGGCGGCAAGGGGCCGAGCGCGGCGGACGGCACAAGGACCCCGACCGGGAGCCCCGGCCCCGCAGGCGGGCGACCTACACCCGCCGCGCGGGGTCCGCCCACCTGTTCGCCGCGTACGACCTGGCCAAGGACAGGCTTTACGGCCACATCAAGCCGAAGAAGAACCGCGCGAGGTTCCTCGAGTTCTGCCGCTACCTGCGCGCCCTCTACCCGCCGCAGATCCGGATCGCGATCGTGCTCGACAACTTCTCCCCGCACCTGACCACGAAGAAGGACACCCGGGTCGGCGACTGGGCCGCGGCCGGCAACGTCGAGTTCGCCTACGCACCCACCAACAGTTCGTGGCTGAACCGCATCGAGGCCCGGTTCACCGCCCTCCGCTACTTCGCACTGGACGGAACGGACCACGCTAGCCATAAGGAACGAGGAAGCATGATCCGCCGCTACATCATCTGGCGGAACAAGCACGCCGCCGATGAACCCCTACGCGAGGTGATCGACAAGGCGAACGTTGCCTGATGCGGCACTAGTCGCCGGTCGTGCCGTCGAGCATCTCGCGCAGGATGTCCAGGTGGCCGTTGTGGCGGGCCGTCTCCTCTGTGAGGTGGAGGAGGATCCAGCGCAGGTCGACGTGGAGGCCGTTGCGGACGGCTCGCTGGGCCTGCTTGTCCAGGTCGTTCCCGGCGGCCAGTTCGCGGTAGCGGGCGCTCTGTTCAGCGTATTCGTCGAGCAACTGTGTGAGCGGGAAGTCGACGGCGATACGCATTTCGCGGTCGGGGTCCTCCTCGGTCCAGGGGCCCTGGTCTTCTTCGCCGAGGAAGACCACTTGGAACCAGTAGTACTCGACCCAGCGGAGGTGGTTGATCAGGCCGCTCATGGTCATCAGCGGTGAGCCCGGCAGGAGCGCCTTTCGGGCGTTCTCCGCAGAGACGCCATCGCACTTGGCGCGGGCGGTTTCACGTGCGTAGTCGAGAAACGTGGTGAGCTGGGTGTGCTCGTCCCACGCGGGCGGCGTATCGTCGATTCTGGTCATCGCGCGAAGCGTCCCCGATCACCGCCACCGATGTCGAGATATTTTGTCGACGGACCCAACTTGCTCCACCCAGCTCCTTGTCCGACGGGTCGCCACAGCGATTCAGGGCCGGTGGGCCGCCCGGCATGATCCGCCGGACAGGCCCCATCCACCGCCGGACGCGCGACACGACTCAACGAGAAGAAGAGAACCTATGAGCGAGGATGAGCGGCGCGAGCGGTATGCGGTGGCGCTGTACAGGACCCTCGGACACAGCGCGGAACGCCACCCCTGGGCGGGGCTGTCCCCGGCCCGGCGCGAGGTCTGGTATGTCCGCGCCGACGCCGCCATGGCCGTGGCCGATGAGGAGATCGCGGAAGCGTTGCGCGCTTCCGGGTGAACCGCTGACACATGGCGGGCGCGACCTGCCTCGCTCGCTACAACACGATCGTGAACAACCTGACTCGCGGCCTGCTGGCCGCCGCGTTGACTGTGCCCCTGCTGACCGCCGCAGCATCGCCGGCGCCCGCCAAGGCGGCGGTGATCGACTGCCCCGACGGCTACGTGTGCATCTACCCGGACATCAACTTCGGCGGCCAGCGGTGGGTCAAGCGCGCGGTCGACGGCAGCGTGAAGGACCTGCCCACCGCCATCCATGACCGCGGCAGCTCCATCCGTAACAACAGTGACCGCACTGCCCGCGTCTACGAGAAGCGCGACTTCGCCGGGCGGTAGGTGTGTGGCGGTGGTTCCATCCACGACCTGCGCGGCGACAACCTGGACGACCAGACCCGCTCCCTGCGCGTCAACCGCAACGACTGCGGCTGACGCGGCTACAGCCCGCACCCTCACAGGAGGGTTCAAGCCGGCCGCGTCCGCCCTCGGCTTGGTCGTTGAGCTCGCCAACTACGCCGCCGACTGCATTCAGATGCGCGCTGCCAAGCAGCGCATTCAGGGCACGCCAGGTCGGCGTGTGGCATGCGTTCCGTCGACCCACTGGGCTGTCGTACGGCGGAAGGCCGGCCATGAAGACGTGGGGTGCTGCACAGCATTTGCATGGGCCAGGCGGCATGCGGCTGCTGTTCGTGCAGCAGAGCGGCCCGGGCGGTGCAGCCGCGGGCAACTGCTGCACGTTCACGAGGTTTGCTGCATGCAGCGGTGCGCTGCTTTGTTCTGCTGCTCCAGGACGATCCGGTTTGCCTGGTGCTACCGGCGTGCTGCTCCGTCCCGGCCGGGAACGACGACGGTGCTCTCCCGGTCGGGGGCGCCGTTGTGGTGCGCGCAGGCGGTGGCGGTTCAGCCGGCTAGCCGGAGGGTGGGTCGGGCCTCGGGGGCCGGGGCGTCCTCGCCGCCGTCGGGGTCGGGGTCGAAGTCGGTGCCGATGCGGGCGTCTCGAGCCCGTGAGGGCCGGATGTCGCCGGTGGGGAAGTTCAGCGGCCACACGAACGTGTCGGGGTCCTTGAGGTGGTTGGCCATGTGCGCGTGCTCACGAACGCCGGCACAGGGAAGCGGGCACCTGGGCACAGCTGTCGGAGGAGCAACAGCGGCGGCTGTCCGAGTTGGGCGCAACGCCCGCTGAACGGCCCACCACGGTCCCGGCAGCCAAGGGCGCACAGCGGCAGGGAAGGCATCAGCGGCCTTCCAGAGGGGCGTTCAGGCCCTCGCGCAGTACATCCCGCCCGCGAAGGCCACCACCGCATCCCCAGGGCCCATGCAGAAGAGATCGCGGCAGAGGGCGAGGCCGCCCCGGCAGTCGCGAAGCTGGGTGTGCGGGTCTCCAACACCAAGAGCCGCCGCGACAAGCTCACCCCCGAGCAGCGCGCCGCGCTCACAGAACTGGGCGTGCAATGGGCGTGACACCGCCATCAGCCGGTCTTTGAACCGGCCGGCCGCACGAAGCACAGAGCGGCACCGGCCCGTGCAGCTGCTTTAGCCGCAGCCTTCCGTGCCCGCTTGGCCTCGCGAGATTCCTTCGGCATCCAAGCAGCGTATGTCGGTCCAGCCACCTGCGAAACGGTCCGTTCTCGTTCGTGTGGCTCGACGGCGGCCTGTGTCCCGGCTCCGCTACCGTGCCGTCATTCGTGACGTGAGGGTCAGCGACGGCGGGCGAGCCGGGTCTTGCCCCAGGGCTTGTAGATGGAGATGGCGGTGGCCATCCCGAGCAGCGCCAGACCGGTAACGATGCCGAGGCCGAGCTGGACACTGACGGTCTCGCTGGGGGCCATGACCTGGCGCTGCAGCCAGTGCCGGAAGCAGAAGTGACCCGCCAGCATCAACGTGACGTTCACCACGAGCTTGGCCACGATCCAGTATTGCTTGAGCAGACCCCAGGGAGTGGCCAGTGCCAGGAGCAGGCCGGTCAGCAGGGATGACCAGGCAAGGACGGCGATCAGCTCGATGCCGAGCAGCTCCATGACCAGGCGGGTCGCGCGCAGCATCTCGGCATCGCCGGTGAAGAGTCCGACGAGGGCGAGGATGAACTGGGCGGCCTCCACCCCCAACCAGCCGACCGCGACAGTCACATGGCAGGTGAGCACAAACTTCCGCGCCCGCGGGTGCAGCCGCCACCCCCGCCCTCCGGCACGTCCGGCCCTGGAGTTGTTCCGCGGCCGTACGGTCGTGGTCTCGGCTCGGGGGGCCGGCGTCACCGTCTCGGTCATCGCTGCTCCGTTCGTCGCTGTGCCGTACGTGCACAGCAAAGATCGGCCAACGGGGACGTCTGAGTCGTCGTCACCAGCGTTGATGCGCGCGTACGCGGGGCTGCGTACGCGCGTGTACCTCATGATCGGACGCCTTTATGCTCGGGCCATGGTGCGAAGGTCCACAGGAGATCGCGGGGCGGTGCCGCTGCCAGGGTTGCGGGACGGCCTGGTCGCCGCCGCTCTGGTCGTCCTCCTGGTCGCCGGCTCGATCTTCGCCGCTTCCGTTCAGGACGGGGAGCGGTCGCCGGACGCGTGGGCCTGGCTGTCGGCGGCGGTGACGGCCGGTGCGCTGGCCTGGTGGCGGGCGGCGCCGATGGCGATGCTGGCGGCGGTCGTCGCCGGAACAGGGGCCTATCTCCTGGGCGGATACGCGCCCGGTCCGGTCCTGCTGTGCCCGGTGTTCGCGACGTTCCAGGTCGCCCGCGTCCGTACGATCCGTCTCTCCCTCCCGGCCTGCGGCGCGGCCGCCACCGTCGTCGTGGCGGCACTGCTGGTCAACGTCGCGGACCAGAGCAGCCTGTCGGTCATCGTCGGCATCGCCTGGGCGAACTGGCTCCTCATACCGTGGTCGTTGGGCACGCTGGTCCAGGTCCGGACCGTGGCTGCACGCCGGCTGCGCACGGAGCTGGTCGAACGGGGGGCATTGGAGGAGCGCGCACGTGTCGCCAGAGAAGTGCACGATGTCGCCGGGCACGGCTTCTCGGTGATCGCGATGCAGGCTGGCGTCGCCCTGCTCGTACTCGACGACGACCCGGCCCAGGCCCGCGAGTCCCTCAAGGCCATCCGCACCACCAGCACCGAGGCGCTGAGCGATCTGCGGGCCGCGCTCAGTATGATCCAGGCAAACGAGGCCCCCGGACTCGACGGCCTACCCCGGCTGGCCGACCGCGTCCAAGGCGCGGGCCTCGCCGTCGACCTGCGGATGAAACCGGTGCGAGACCTGCCCGACGACCTCGATGCCGCCGCCTACCGCGTCGTCCAGGAGTCGCTGACCAACGTGCTGCGGCACGCGGGCCAGGCCCGGGCCCAGGTCCACGTCAGCTGCGAGAACGGCGAACTGCTCGTCGAGGTCGCCGACGACGGCACCGGGTCGCCGGACCACTCCGACGGTCGGGGACTGACCGGGATGCGCTCCCGCATAGCGGCTCTGGGCGGCACACTCACCGCCGGGCCGGGCAACGAAGGCGGATTCCGGGTACGCGCCCGAATCCCCGTCCATGAAGGAGCCGAGTGATGATCCGGGTGGCGCTCGCCGATGACCAGGCGCTGATGCGGATGGGCCTGCGCGTGCTCATCGAACGCGAGGACGATCTCGAACTCGTCGGCGAGGCCGAGGACGGCGCGACGGCGATCAAACTGGTCCAGCAGGCCACACCCGACGTCCTCCTCCTCGACGTCAAAATGCCCGGAATGGACGGGCTGGAGGCGCTGCGCACCATCACCGCCGACCCCGCCCTCAAAGGCACCCGCGTCGTCATCGTGACGACCTTCGAGATCGAGGAGTACATCTTCGCCGCCCTTCAGGCAGGCGCCAGCGGCTTCGTCCTCAAGGACACCGACCCGCTGGAGCTCGTGCACGCCGTACGCGTAGCCGCGGCCGGCGACGCCCTGCTCTCCCCCTCCGTCACCCGCCGCGTCGTCTCGCGCTTCGCCCGCCACATAGCGGGCGGCACCACCACGTCCTCGGCCCTGGACGAACTGACCGACCGCGAACGGGAGATCGTCGCCTGGGTGGCGACCGGTCGCTCCAACGACGAGATCGCGGGAGAACTCTTCCTGAGCCCCGCCACGGTCCGCACCCACGTCGGCCGCGCCACCATGAAACTCGGCGCCCGGGACCGCGCCCAGTTGGTCGTCTTCGCCGTACGAGCCGGCCTGCCCCTCCCCGGCGACCCCTGACATACGCGTCGGCGCGGCCGAGGTCCTTGTCGGTGAAGGACCTCGGCCGCGCCGGTGCCACCGTGTCGGTGCCGCCGGTCGCTCAGGTGCGGCTTGCTCCTCGCCGCCGGTGCCGGGCCAGCACGACGGCTGTGACTGTTAGCCACAGCAGCGACAGGAACCTGCCGAGGGGAACGAGGTAGGTGAGGCTGCCCTCCTCGGGCAGCAGCATGACGACCGAGCCGAGGGCGAGCACGCCGAGGACTACGCCCGTCCAGCCCAGCCATCCGGGCAGCAGCTTCGCGCTCATCAGGGCGATGCCACCGACCGCGACGAACGGGGCGAGGCTGATGACCACCATCGGGCCGCCGAGTACGAAGGTGATTTGGTGGACCAGGTGCAGCACCGGCGCCTCGGCGATGTTCTCCGGCCGCTGCGCGACCCACTGCAGCACCCCGGACAGCAGCAGTCCGAGTGCGGAGAGCAGTCCGCCAGCGAACGTCACCAGCGCTGCCTGGACCCGGCCGGTGCGGTGGATCACCGTGGCGAACCAGGCACTGAACCAGGCGAAGACCAGGCCGGAGATGCTCAGCGCGACGCCCGAGATCCGGGACACCCGGGCGTTCTCCAGGCGCCACCGGACTATCAGCTCGGTGGCGTCGTCGGCCGCGGGATACGTGCTGGTGGCCAGTGCGCTGTGGAACATCAGGCCGAGGATGAAGAAGCCGAAGAAAACGGTGATGCTCACAATCCCGCCATACCCGGCCAAGGCTGGCTGCGGGGACTGCTGTTCGGCGCGTACTAGGGGTGGGGCAGACATGGTGAGGAACCTCCAGGAGCTGGTTGTGGTGTGACGGACAGGCCAAGGACGGTGAGGAGCCAGTCGAAGGGGGGCCGTCTGTCAAGCTCGCTGATGGATCCCGGCTTGGCGGCGACCGGCGTACGTCGTCAAGGCAGTGACCACGCCGGTGAGTGCCGCGGCCGCCATCGCGGTCATCTGCAGGATGCTTCCGGCGAACGGCCCGATCTCACCCGGTGTGGCCAGCCGGTCCCAAACCCCCGACGACACCAGGAACGACGCACCCAGCAGATAGACCGGCATGACGAGGCCGACGATGGATGTCCAACGCCACCGGGCACCCAATGCCACCAACGCGGCCGAGCTGAGCAGCAGCACCGCGCCGGGCGGGATCAGCGGGAACTCCCCGACCCCGGACAGCTTTTGCACCGCGATCCCGACGGCGCCTGCGGCCAGCGCGGCGGCGTTCAGCTTGCCGGTGAAGGGGAGAGTCCTCGTGGTCTTCATGATGTCTCCAGTGGCTCGGGGTGCCGATCTGACACTGGAGATCGTGCGACGCGGGCCCCCGTCGCGGCGTCAACGTCAGTGCGGCATCCGGAGTACGCAGATCCGCGTACAGGAGCGTCACGGATAGCGGACGTGCTGGTAGGGGTTGACGCACTCAGCGCCGGCCAGCCGCGCGCGGTCGCCCTATGGACGGTGGCCGTTCAGATGACGGCAGCCGACTCACGGACGGCCTGGACGACGGCGCGGACCCGGACGGTCTCGCCGGTGGAGCTTCGGCGCTCCGGCCTGACCCACTCGGCGAAGCAGGCCAAGGCCATCCGCCGCATCGCCAGGGAGATCGTGTGACCAGTCACCAAAAGGCCGCTGACCGCGTTGGGCCTCCCGCATTCGTAGGCCCCCGGAGCAGCCGCGGACGAGCGATCACCGCAGCCACTGGCGACCCGGTGTCGCCCCCGCAGGCCGCTCCCACAGCCACCGTCCCCACAGACGAGGTCAGTTTCAACCCCGACAACCCTCGCGAAGAACTCGGTGACGTCAGCGACCTGGTTGCGAGCTTCAACGAGGTCGGGCAGATCGTTGCCATCACCATCGCGACGGCCGAGGCCTACCTGGCGAGCCGCCCTGACCGGAAGCACGACCTCGACGCGGGAGCGAAGTACGTCGTCGTTGACGGCAATCGACGGCTGAAAGCCGCCCGAGAAGCCGGAACCGCCACCATCAAGATCATGTTCGGCGACGAGTTCGCCAGCACGGACCAAAGCCTGCTCGAAGCGGCCTTCATCGCCAATGCCAAACGCAAGGACCTCAGCGAGCTGGAGGAAGCGCAGGCCCTGAACCGGCTCGTGGAGTTCTACGGCTCCCAGCACACGGCCGCTAAGCGCCTCAGTATGAGCCGACCCCTGATCAGCCAAAAGCTATCCCTGCTGCTCCTCACCCCGAGCTGCAGGCAGACCTGGAGGCTGGCCGACGCAACGTCTCCCACCTCCGGAACATGGCCAAAGTTCCCCCAGAAAAACAGCGACAGGAAGCAGATCGCCGCGCCAAGGCCGACGCGGACAAGAAGCGGCAGCGAGCTACCAAGCGGACCGCGCCCCCAGCCTCAACCGCTGATAACTCAGTTATCACCCCGCGAGAGTCGGCTAGCACGCGATCCGTACCGCCTCTACCTTGGGCGGACCCGCCGACTCTCAACCGAATCCTGCGGGAACATATGACGCGGGAAGATCGACTCACCCTCGCCAAACTCCTGGCTCGGTGAGGACCTGAAGCTAACCCGCCACCTCGCCGGGCCTGATCTCGCCTGCCCGCTTGCGGTGCGCACTCGATGCGTGCGGCGCGGTGGTCACCGGCTCGCGTGCCGGGTGCGCGTGGGCCTGGCCTGCCGTCGACCCGGCCGCACAGCCGGAGTGAAGAGGACTCGATGACCGCCGCCGATGCCCTACGCAGTCTCGTTCCCGTCGCTGAACAGACCCATGGCGCACCGCTTGGCCAGGGCGCGCCCGTCCCCTCCGCAGACCCCTCCATCGCCCCCTCCGCTCCCGCTTCGCACCAGCGGACCGTTTCCGCAGGCCGGACCCGGCGAGCTGGGGGTCGGCAGAGGTCCGACAACCCTCATCGCTCAAGGCGTCCTGTGCACCGGAAGAACTCGACAGGCCCCCGGCGCAAGGAGCTGCTGCAGGCGCTCGGGATCTTCCAGCGGGCCACCGCCGATCAGCTGTGGAAGCTGACCCGGCCGGCCAACCGGCACGACAAGCTCGTGCGGGAGACTCTCCTGGATCTCGAAGACCACCGCCTGGTGAGGATCGAGTCCGTTCAGGACGACCAGCGGCAGGTGTGGGTGCTGACCGCGCGAGGGCACCGTGAGGCCAAGCGACTGCTGCAGCCCGAGGGGATACGCCTCTCCGCGCTCCGCAAAGAGGAATACGACCCCGGCCCCGGTGAGGTGCTGGGCACCGGCTACGACGACCATGCCGCGGCGGTGACATCGACGGCCGCCGAACTGACGAAGGCCGGCATTGGGCACCGGCTCGGCTGGGAAACCGAAGTCGCCCACCGCCTCGCCGGCGGGTACGTGCAGCGGGCCGACCTGGTGATGCGAGCAGCCGCGGCCGGGGTACCGGTGCTGCTCCTGGAGATCGACCGCCGCACCGAGGACGCCCATGAGCTGGTGCACAAACTCCGCCGCTACGCCGACTGGTTCCGGCTGCTGCCCGCGGACTTGGACGACCGGACCAAGCGGCTGGCCCGCGCGGGAGGCGACATCGACCACGAACAGCGGCTGTGGCGCCGCTTCTACCCGCCGACCGGACGGGAAGGCACGCCGCCGCTGGCGTTCGTGTTCGCCGACACCACGCCCGACAAGGTTGCGGGCACCGTCAAGGTGCTGGAAGAGGCCGGCCGTCGCCACTGGTGCGGCACCCGGTACGACCCGGGCGTGTGGGAGGGCGTCACAGCCCGGGACCACAGCCAGGCCGTGCCGGTCATCGTCACCACCCTGGAAGAGCTGCGCGAGCACGGCGCGGACGCTGCGGTGTGGCGGCGCTTGGGACGCACGGGGAAGCAGACGCTGAGCGCCGCGCTCGACAACCCCGACGGCGACGCCCTCTTCCACCGCCAGGCCGAAGCCGCCTGCGTCACAGCAGAACGCCGGCGCGCCGCCGACCGCGAGGCCCGCCGCCCGGTGTGCGCGGTGCGGGGCGAAGTTCACCGACGAACGCTGGGAGGAGACCACCACGCGCCCCAGGTCCTGGAAGGCCGGCGACCTGACCATATGTGGGACATGCCACGCCGACGATGCCGCCCGTGAGAAGGCCGCCGAAGACTCGTGGGAGGCAACGCCGGCACCACCGCCGAAGCCGGAGCACGGCCAGGAGCCGGGCAGGCTCCGCGGCCTGTTCCGTCGGCGGGCCTGACGTGGAGAGGCTCCGCAACTTCCTCTCAGTACAAGTGGGAGGCGGCGGGGTCTTTTCTGGCTTCGTTGATGTCTAAGGACAGCGTTTGTTGGCGGGGTCCGACGGCAGTTGGTGATCAACCCACCCCGGGCTGTCGACGAGAAAGGACGGCACCCCGTCGTGGAGGAGTCTGGCGGGCACGCCGTAGGGGCCGCCGACCACACCAGCAGCGACAGTCACGTCTGCAAGGGCGGCCAGGCAGATGGCACGGGCACCGTTGTTCTCCACCGGTCAGGATCACGGGGGAAGAGGGCCCGGGCTGTCCCTTCACAGTCGCCGACAGGTATCCGAGGCGCCTTCAGTGGCGGCACCTTGCAGTACGGGTGATCGGTACTCTCACGGGTATGGGGCTGGACATCACTGTGATGATCGCCGACTGGTCATGGCTGGGTGAGGTTCCGCCCAGGGAGAGGCTGTCGCGGTTGAGGGGTGCCTGGTACGCCGACGAGAGCGGGCTGTGGGATCACGAAGCGCCGGTGGTCGAAGGCGACTGGGAGTGGCCACGAGGGCCCAGCAGCTCCTCCTTCGCCGTCTACGAGTTCCCGGGAACTCTCGGTTCGTTCAAGGCGCACTTCTGGGCTGGGGAGCGGTGGGAGTCCGTACGCGACCGTGCCGACCCGCTGGTGCGGGCTGGGTTGGACACCTTGCTGCTCGGGCTGATCTGGGGAGGGCTGGACGGTGAGGCGGAGCACGTGGATCAGGGCTTCTTCTGCGATGACCCCGCCGTCACCTATGGCGTGCTGCTCGCGAGGTCGCCGGACAGCGTGCGGGAACTGGCAGCGACGTGGGAGGAGGTACGGCCCTGGCTCGACGGGTTGCGTGGGGCGTTTGACGAGCATGCCGCTGTGCCCGAGGGCTGGGTCCGGGACTTCGAGGAGTTCACTGGCCTGCTGGACGACTGGGGCCGCGTCCTTTCCGAAGCTGCCCGGCAGGGCTGGGGACTCCTGGGGCTGAGCGAGTAGGGCGCGACCGGTCGCCTCGCGCGACATGGTCACGCCGGATCGCTGCGTACAGCTCGCCCTTCGAGATCTGCGGCATTACCGGCATTTTCACCAAGAGCTTCCCGATTCTGCGGAATCCGTATCCCGTTTGCGGTCGGCTTGCGGGCCGGCCGCCGCGACCCTTCTCACTGCTTCGGCACGGTGACGCGGGAATGCTGCTACCCGGTCTGGTCGGCCGCCGTGGGATGCGAGCGTGTGGGAGCTGCTTCCAGATGCATCACCTCGTCTCTCACACGATCGCTCATACGGGCTAATCAGCAGATGGAGAAGGTGATGCCAAGAGGCGGCAGGATCCCGACGACAGCCATCGTTCTACCGCACCGAAAGGGCTGAACATGAAGTCTGTGCGCCGCGCCCTCTCCGGAGCCGCTGCTGCCACGGTCCTCACAGTCGCCGCAGCCGTGCTGCCGCTGGCCACCGCAACCTCCGCCCATGCTGACTACAACGCCTGCAAACAGCCTCCCAAGGTCAGCAAGGCGAGGAAGCCGACGAGGCCTGTCTGACCGGCGCCGGAGGGGACTTGGATGAGTGCGTCACCGTGCTTTTCGGGGCAGGTGTGGACCCCGAGTGGCGTTGAATGCATGCCTCCTCGCACAGCGACCCTAGTGAACGGCTCCCCCGATCCGCGATGCCTTCTCCTCTGGCACGGGCTGATCTCGGCCCAGGGGGAACTCTGGCCTGCGCCGCATGTCACAGGTTCGGCGTAGCGAACGGTCCACGTCGCCTGCGCCCGCTGGGCCGTTTCATTCACATCGTCGGTTCGCACGGCGATCCAGAAGCCAAGCCGAGGTGTCTCCAGACATAAGAAGCCCCCCGACGCGGTGCGCTCGGCGTATCGGGTGAAGAGGCGGCCAAGGTGTGTTGTGGTGGTTCGATCCCTTGTCCCCGTTTGGGTGACGGTCAATGGACAGTGCTGAGTGCGTCACTCAGGGTGGATACCATGCAGATGGACTGTGGGGGAGGGGGTGAGTTCCATGTTGCTTCCTGGCGTAGGCAGCCTGCTTGGCGGCGTCCACGGCTGAGGGCGTGTGTGGCCGCGGTCCTAAGCTTGTCGTTTAAGGTCTGGCGTCGAACGCGGCTCGAAATTGACCACTTTTTTCGCAGTTCAGCGAACGTGAAGGCGGCCTTCGTCTGATCCTGTGCTCCGTCGCAGAGGCATAGGAATCAGTTCGAAGGCCGTGGTCGTGAGTCTCGGGTATCAGGGCCTGCGAGATGCGTTCGTGGAAGTGTCACGCTTCCGGACGGAGTTGTAGCGTGTCTCACCGCGCGGGGCGACGCGCTGTTCGAGTTATGCGCTGCGTTGCTGTGCACGGACGGGCCGGGCCGGGAGCTGGTCGACCTGGCGCTCGCGCCGGAACACCGTCGCGCGCACGGGTCGCCCTACGGGTGCCTCAATCAGGCCGGATTGACGTCTCGCGGTTGCGTCGGGGCCTGGCGGGGATGCCGTTGCCCAGGGCGGCGGATGGTCGGATCGTGCTGGCCGCGGACGTCTCGCCGTGGCTGCGGCCGGGCGCCAACAACCTGCCCTGATCGGTCCTTCTGCTAAGTCTCCTGGCCTGCGAGGCCTCAGCGAAGAGTGGCGAATCCTGGCGTCTTGGCGGCCGCCGCCACCGCGGGTCTTCCGCCCTCGATTCTGGTCGTGGCGCGAGCCCGTCGCGCGGCGACCTCTTGAACTGCCCGAGCCGTCGAGCCCTGTCCAAGAGCGAGGCCCGCGCGGTGCGCTGGTGCCGCGAACGGCTTGTGAGATGTCGGACCAATGAGTCCTGCAATTAGGTCGCCGCGTGGCCCGCATGTGCTCGTGACCTGCACAAACAGCACCACGAGGGGGAGGAACCTGACCGTGATCTACTGCGGTATCGACTGGGCCGAACAGCACCACGACGTCGCCCTGGTCGACGACACCGGCCAACTGCTCGCCAAGCTCCGCATCGACGACACCGCGGCCGGCTACCGGATGCTGCTGGACCTGCTCGCCGAACACGGCGACACCGAACAGAACCCGGTCCCGGTGGCCATCGAGACCAGCCGCGGCCTGCTCGTCGCCGCCCTGCGCACCGGCAAGCGTCAAGTGTTCGCGATCAACCGGATGGCCGCCGCCCGCTACCGCGACCGGCACGGCGTCAGCCGCAAGAAGTCCGACCCCGGCGACGCCTTCGTGCTCGCCAACATGCTGCGCACCGACATGGCCGTGCACCGGCCGCTGCCCCAGGACAGCGACCTCGCCCAGGCCATCGCCGTGCTCGCCCGCGCCCAGCAGGACGCGATCTGGAACCGGCAGCAGCTGTCCAACCAGCTCCGCTCGCTGCTGCGCGAGTACTACCCGGCCGCCCTGGAAGCCTTCGCCATCTGGCAGAACGGGCTGTGCCGGCCCGAGGCCCGCGCCGTCCTGGCGGTCGCACCGACGTCGACCCGCGCGGCCGGTCTCTCGCGAGCTCAGTTTCGCTCCGCCCTCAAACGGGCTGGTCGCACCTGGGGCATCGAGGCTGAAGCGGACCGGATGCGGGAGATCTTCCGGGCCGACTACGCCCACCAGCCGCCGCTGGTCGAGGACGCGCTCGGCAAGCAGATGCTCGCTCTGCTCAGGCAGTTGGAGGCCACCTGAGCGGCCGCGGACGACCTCGCGAAGGCGATCGAGGAGGCTTTCCCCCAGCACCCGGACGCTGACGTGATCCTCAGCTTCCCCGGTCTCGGCGTCCAGCTCGGCGCCCGGGTGCTCGCCGAGATCGGAGACCACCGCCACCGCTTCGCCGACGCCCGCGGACTGAAGGCCTACGCGGGCTCGGCCCCCATCACCCGCGCCTCTGAGCTGTCCCGGGTTTCGTAGAGCCCGGTGATCTTGTTTCGGGCGGACTGCAGGGTGGCTTCCTGTTGTCGCCACCAGGCGCGTTCGTACTCGGCGGGCGGTACGTAGTCGAGGGCGGAGTGGAGCAGTTCCTCGTTGTACCACGTGAGCCACCGGAAGATCGCCCGCTCGACCTGGTCGACGTCCCTCCAAGGGCTCTGCATCTCGATCAGCTCCGCCTGTAACGTGCCGTTCAGGGCTCGGCCATCGCATTGTCATAGCTGTCCGCGACTGAGCCGACCGAGGCCGAAGCCCCGATGTCGGACAGCCTCTCGGTATACCGAATGGATACGTATTGCGACCCGCGGTCGCTGTGATGAATGAGACCGGCGTCCTTCTTGATCCGGCGTCACAACGCCATCTCCAGGGCATCCGACGCAGTTCGGTCCGCATGTGGTTCGCGACCTGCCAGCCGACGATCACCCGCGAGTACACATCCAGGACGAACGCCACGTATGCCCAGCCGGACCAAGTGCGTACATACGTCATGCCCGCCACCCACAGCTGGTCCGGCCGCGAGGCGGTGAAGTCGCGGTCGACCAGGTCCGGCGGGCGGGGCGCCGACGGCTCCGGCGGTGTCCGCGGGGGCTGGACGGTGGGAAATCAACCTGGCTGCTGCCCGGCAATTCAAGGCCCGCGAAGGCCACCTGCGCGTCCCGCGGGACCACACCGAAACCGTCACCGACACCGGCGGAGGGGAACACCACATCAGGCTGGGCGTCTTCCGCAGCAACATTCGAACCCGCCACAAGAAACAACAACTCACCCCCGGCCAGACCCACGAGGCGCACGAAGTCGGCTTACTGGCCTGACTGTGAAAGAAAGGACCCTGCCATTCCTTATGGTGAGGAAATGGCGGGGCCCTCTTTCGTATTCCAAAAAACGGGTGGGAGCAGTGCCACCTCGCCAGCATGCGTACCGCGGCCGCAGGTGTCCTGTGACAGCGAACCTTGAGCGTGGCCATCGAAGATTGAGCAGAGACGTGACACTGCTGTATCTCGTGATGAAGGAGTGCTGACCTTCATGCTGCTCCATCGGCGCAGTTCAATCGGCATGAGGCAGGGCGTGAGGGTTTGCCCGAGAAGGCCCGCAGGTACAGCATGGAAGTCACGGGTCGTTCGCGACCGTGCCATGCATACCCCCGACGAGCCGGAGGCTCGCATGGCATCGCGACGAGCGAAGAACGGACCCCCAGCCCCCTTCCTTGAGCTGCACTGGGGTGGGTGCACCTGGTTATCAAGAGAGTGCCGTACCCGCTGCTCGCCGTGATCGGCAGCGCAGTCAGCGCACTTGGCGGGGCCGTGTGGGTTGGCGGGCGATGACAGCCAGGCGAACAGCGCGCACTCTGACCCGGGGTGTCCGCCCTCTCCCGCTCAGGCATCGATGGCACAGACGCGCGTCCGTCAAGGTTCGCTGGCAGGCACCCAAGGTTCGTTGTCACCGGACAGCAGGCTCGCGAGCTGTGAATTAGTGCTTCAGTTGGCCCGTTAGCGTCCCAGTTGGTCCGGCTGAGCGTCGGGGTTGGCCCGTGGGTCCATGCAGCCGCACTCTGGCCGGCTGCTTTCGGCGCTCACCGTGCCCCTTCCCGCCGGTAGGTCCCGTCGGCTCCGGCAGAGTGGCGCTCGTAGACCGTGGGTATTCCGTTCGTCGGGTACGGACACCCGCCCGCTCTGTTCCCAGCCGTCGGGTGACGGACGGTTTGAGGGCGGTTCTGGCAATTGCGCCAAGAGCCGCCCTCAACCGGTGGCCTATCGGCCCTCCTTCAGCCCTTGTGCCACTTCCCGCAGGTCGGATCCTCCTCCTTGGCCTGCTTGACGCATACGCGCAGGGCATCGTGCTTGTTGTAGAGGATGCCGCTTTGGGTCTTGTGCCAACCGCCGCCTGTACTGCGCACCTTGTGCCACTTGCCCTGCCCGTACTTGTCGCTCTGAAGCGACACGGTCATGTTCGGGTTCTTCGTGGTGACGGACCCGTAGGATTCGTTGGCCTCACCCTCGTCGTACGCGTTCTGGACGATCCTGCCCCGGGTTATGTGCCCGTACGTCGCGTCGTACTTGCTCGGGAGCGACTGGCCGAGGCCCGGCTTTTCGTTGTGGTCATAGTTCGCCTTGGCCTTGCGGTCGTAGTCGGGGGAGCCGTCGATCTTCCCCCTGCCCCCGTTCTCCCATGGCTGATAGTGGCCACCCGCATCCTCCCGGGCCCACCGCCCGTACTTCTTCCCGTGGAGCGGGTCGACGATGACGACCCGGATAGAGGTGTTGCGGTTGTCGAGAACCCCGTCGGTCTCGATCTCGTAGCCGCCCGGCCAGTCCGAGGACGGCTCCGACCAGCACTTCTGCTTGCTCTTCCGGTCTTCGATGTAAATCCTGACACCCGGCTTGTACGTGTTGGCGATGGCGTAGGTGTCCTCCCACTCGAAGTGCTCCTGCCACAACTGGACCTTCGTCTTGGGGCCGCTGCGCCCCGGGTGCTCCGGGTTGTACCGCTTATCGCCGGGATAGAGCTTTGCGTCACCCCACCAGTCCGAATGTTCCGGGTCGCAGCTGTGTCCCTTTGGCGTGGCCTGGCTGGCGGTCGCGGCCCGGCTCGGGGCTTCGACTGCATGGGCGGCGGCGGTGGGCGCTATGAGCACTGCGGTGAGCAGCGGTGTGGCGACGGCGCGAGCGCAAGTCATTCGTGTGGTTCTCATACCTATGTCCCCCATACGTCATGTTCGCGTCACCTCAAAGCGTGACGCCTCCCCGTTGACGTGAACCACGCTGACAGCGGGCGCGCGCGCAGTACATCTGTTTCGTCCCCCGCCGAAACTCCCTGATCGCGCGAGCGAATGCCCGTGCGGCAGTCATGGTCTGAGCCCCCGGACCCGGACTCTCCCAGCGCCCTTCGGGCCAACTCTGACGCTCAGCAGGCCAACAACTACGCGAAGGGGCCAACTGAAGCGCTAAGTCTCAACTCGCGGACCCAGTGTTTCGTCGCAGCAATTAGGTTGAGCGGCTCGGGGTGCACAATGGGTGCCCCGTGTGCTGCGAGGACGCCACGCGGCTTGCCCTCATGCGTGAGCGATGAGTCTGGGCAGCGGATCGGGTCTGTCTCGGTATGACTCGAATCATCGCTGACATCTCGGTCTCTCTCGACGGCTTCGTCACCGGACCCGACCCCGGCCCGGACAACGGTCTGGGCACCGGCGGTGAGGCCCTGCACACCTGGGCGTTTTCCGACGATCCCGACGACCGCCGGTATCTGCGCGAGGGGACCGCCCGCTCGGGCGCCGTCGTCCTGGGCCGCCATCTCTTCGACGTGGTCGACGGGCCGGAAGGCTGGGACGACACGGTCGGCTACGGCGCCAGCGAGGTTGGCAAGCCCGCGTTCGTCGTCGTGACGAACTCGCCGCCGCAGTCGGTGCGGCTCACCGACCTCGACTGGACCTTCGTCACCACTGGTCTCCCCGACGCCGTCGCCGCCGCGCGCGAGCGCGCCGAGGCGGTGTCGTCGCACAGCGGCAAGAACTTGGACGTCGTCCTCATGGGCGGCGGCGCCACGATCTGCTCGGCGCTCGACGCCGGGCTGGTCGATGCACTGACGCTGCACCTCGCACCCGTCGTGCTGGGCGCCGGAACGCCACTGTTCACCGGCACAGCGCCACGCACGCTCGTGCAGCGGAGCGTGACCTCGACATCGACCGCGACGCACCTGACCTACGACGTCCTCTGACGAGGTCGTTCGGTCTCCTGCCCACGCCCCAGATTCGGGGATCGACGACGGGCACTCACACGAATCGGCGCTCAACCTGATTCGTTGAGAAACGATCAAGCTTCGCTGCGACAGATCACCGAGCGTCGCGGATCCAGCGAACCCCGACCCGTCAGCGCCTGCCCGCCACCGCCACGGTTCTGTCCGCTCCTTGATGATGAGGTTCCGCCGCAGCCCAGAGTTGATTACCCAGTGGGGATCGCTCGACATCGAAGCGCCGACAGCATCCGGTCGATGTCCTGGGCGGTGGCGTCGGTGCCCGACCACCCGGAAGAGAAGCGGGGGTGGTGGTGGAGGAGTTCAGCCGAGCCAGATGAGGTCGGATACGCGGAATTCGCGGTGTCCGGGGTAGCGCGTGTAGCTGATCAGCACAGGGAGGCGGGGGAGGTCGATGTTGTAGCGTCCGTCGCCCATGGGGGGTGCCGTGCGATCGGTCGTCAGCCGCGGTCAGCGGTGTTTCGGCCTCGCCCGAATAGGCTCCGTGCCCCGGGAGTCACCACCTATTGTGAGGACGACCGCGCACGTCGTGAGATCACGGGGGACCGCTCGTGCCGACGGCGCATGGGCAGGATATGGGGGAGTCATGAAACGACGTATCGCATCAGTGGCGACGGCAGTCGCTGCCGTCGCCACCATTGCGGGGGCCAGCGTGACGAACGCTTCCGCGGACTCGGCCCTGGCCAAGTCCGCCCCTGCCTTTCAGGGAGGGAAGTGTACCTACAACGGCTACAGCGGATGGGGCCTCTTCGAGGCCGTCAGCCGGAAGGGCAAGGGGACTGAGAAGTACAACGACGGATACACGGTGCGCGGCTACAAGATTCTCGCACTGCGGACCGGAAAGATCCACGACAGGTCGGCCGCGGAGCTGAGCGACGCCAGCAAGGGCGACAAGGTATGGGTGACCATCAGCCACGACAAGGGCAAGACCTGGAAGAGTTGCGGTCACAAGACCGCCAAGGCCGGCGAGCGGATCATCACGAGCACGAAGTATCTGCACTCGGGTAGCGACGTACACAATCGCTACATGCGGGCCTGCGCGAAGACCGGTGGAAAGGTGTGGTGCGCGGACATCGGCAACAAGTCGAACCGCAAACACGGTGACGGCAAGAAGCGTTACTGGTGGACGGACAGCTGAGCCCACCACGGCCTCGTAGTGCCATGGCCGCCGTCATCGGTAACGGCGGCCATGGAGCTGATAAATCTCGATGGATGTCTCGGTGCCCCACACCGCCGGATCGAGAGCGGCGGGGAAGGCGAGGGTGACCTCCAGGTGCTCGGTGGGCAGCCGCACCGCCCGCAGGAGGAGCTGCCCCTGTATTTTTCGCCCTTCCGGATCCTGCCCGGCGAGACTCGGTCCGGCTGCCCAAGCCCCGGCACCCTCACTTCTCGGACGTGTGCAGCCTTCCAACTGCCGTGACCGGCGATGTCGTGCCGCTTGAATTCGCCGTGAACAACCTCTTCCGTGGCCTGCTGACCGCCGCCATCGCCGTGCACCGCTGCGACACCCGCTGCTGCACCGGCTTCCAAGGCGGCGGTGATCGACTGCCCCAACGGCTACGTGTGCATCTACCCAGACATCAACTTCGGCGGCCAGCCCTGGGTCAAGCGCGCCGTCGACGGCAGCGTGAAGGATCTCCCCACCGCCATCCGCGACCGCGGCAGCTCCATCCGCAACAACTCCGACTGCACCGCCCGCATCTACGAGAAGCGCAACTTCGCCGGACGGTGGGTGTGCGTGGCCAAGAGCGGCGGCTCCATCCACGACCTGCGCGGCTACAACCTCAACGACCAGACCCGCTCCCTGCGCCTCAACCGCAACGACTGCGGCTGACTCGTCACCAACCTCAACGCAGCGCTGTTCCCTGAGCAGCTGACCGCCCTCGGGTGCAGCTGTGCTGAAGCGCCCCATGGCTTTGGCCAGCGGTGAGGCCAGGGCGAGAGAAGGGGGTGGCCGGGCCCGGCTGTGGCTGCACGTGGGCCGGCCACCGGCCAGTGTGCACGGATTCCCCGCCCCGCACGGCATGCGCCGGGAGGCGGGCCTGCCGCGGATGAGCTTCTTCCTGTCGGGATCAGCTCAGGCCCGCCACATGCTGGTTCGGCCGGTGCGGATGATGCGTGTATGAGGCGCGAGGTATGTCTGTTCGTCGCTGAAGGGCCGTTGCCGGACTCGGAAGCAAGCGTGGAAGAGATCGCCCGTCGGACACACCAGCTGAAAGCGATTCCACGCCCGGGTCACAGCGGAGGAGGCCAAGGCCCTGGTGAAATACTTCGGCCCGGATGACTGCTACGGCATCGCCTGGACTCTGCATCTCATCGAAACCGGACCGAACCCCGTCCTGACACGCAAGCCGGCACCGGACGCCAACGAGTGGCACCACATACTCTGGAAGCGGGCCGTGTGCGGCGGACTGGTCACCGACGTTGAGGAGTGCCGAGGCGATGCCTGACCCCAAGTTGCTGGTCGTCACGTTGTGTGGCTGGTAGGGCGCCTGTGCGGGCGGCGAACTAACCGCAACGACTGCGGCTGACACCCTCAACCAGCCTCACTTTCCAGCTGCTTCTTGGCAGTTGGAGTCCCCTGCCCAGGGGACCTGGCTGCCAGGGTGTTTGAGCAGATGGACGCTCACCGGTCGTTCTCCCGGTGTAGGCGGCCTTCGTCGTCATACCGCTCAGCTTGTTTTTTAAGGTCGGGCGTCGAACGCAGCTCGAACTTGATCAATGTTTCCGCAGTTCATCGGACATGGAGACGGCCTTCGCTCGATCCTGTGCTCCGTCACAGAGGTAGAGGATCAGCGCGAAGGCCGTGGTCGTGAGTCTGGTGCATCAGGGTGTCCTGCGGGATGCGTTCGCGGAAGTGTCATGCTTCCGGACGGAGTTGTACGCGTCGCTGACCGCGAGGGCTGACGCATTGTTCGAGCTCACCGACGCGATGCTGTGCACCGATGGACCGGTGCGGTCTTTGGTCGACCTCGCGCTGGCGCCCGAACACCGCCGCGGTCACGGAGCCCTCGACGGTGGGCTCAACTGCGGTCGGATCGATGTCAGTCGACTCCGCAGGGCTCTTGCCGAGGTGCCCCTGCCGCGGGCGGCAGACGACCGGCCGGTGCTGGCCGTGGACGTCTCGCCCTGGCTGCGGCCTGATGCCGGAACCGTGCCGGACCGGTCCTTCTGTCACACCTACGGCCGTGGCGACGCCAAGCACCAGATGATGCCCGGCTGGCCGTACTCGGTCGTCGCGGCACTGGAGACGGGCCGCACCTCGTGGACGGCGGTTCTCGACGCTGTCCGCCTTCAGCCCGGCGCCGATCTTGCAGCCGTCACCACCGCCCAGGTCCGCGACGTGGTCGAGCGGCTGATCGCGGCTGGTCAGTGGAGTGAGGGCGACCCCGAGATCCTGTTTGTCCTGGATTCTGGCTACGACGCACCCCGCATCGCCCACCTCTTGTCCGGCCTGCCGGTTCAGATCCTCGGTCGGCTCCGTTCCGACCGTGTGATGCGGCGGCCGGCGCCGCCGTGGGTCTATGACCCGAAGGGCGGCCGACCGCCCAAGCACGGCGGCGAGTTCGTCTTCGGTGACTCGGCGACCTGGGGTCTCGAGCAGGCCGTCACCACCACCGACACCCGTCTCTACGGGAAGGCGACAGCGCAAGCCTGGGACCGGCTGCACCCGCGGCTGACCCACCGGGCGGCCTGGCTTGACTACGACGGGCCGCTGCCCTTCATCGAAAGGGACTGTGATCCGCCTGGCCGTCGAGAAGCTGCCGTCCGGCGGGGTGAACAAGCCGGTCTGGCTGTGGTGGTCCGGCACCGGCGCCACAGGCGGAGGACGTCGACCGCTGCTGGCATTCCTTCCTGCGACGGTTCGATGTGGAGCACACCTTTCGCATGCTCAAGCAGACGTTGGGCTGGACCCGGCCGCGGCTTCGCAGCTCGGCTGCGGCCGACCGCTGGACCTGGCTGGTGATCTCCGGACACACCCAGCTGAGACTCGCGCGGCCCCTGGCAACTGACCTCCGTCGGCCGTGGGAGAAGCCCTCCCCGCCGAACAAGCTGACCCCCACAAGGGTCAGGCGCGGGTTTCGGAACCTGCGCACGAAAGCAGGCTCCCCAGTCAGTGCGCCGAAACCAACACGCCCCGGCCCTGGCCGCCCACCTGGTTCGAGAAGCCATCGTCCGGCCCAGCGTCATGACGTGGGGCGAATCCTCACCACCGGCCAGGCTTACAGCCGCCCCACCACCCACCACAAGAAGGGCACCAAACCGCGGCGCACTGCCTAAAGAACAAGCTCAGCGCCTGTTTCTGATCCCGGCCCCTCACTTGCCTTGTCTTGTGTCCCACAGCGTCACTCTTTCGGGCTCGTCCGGCGGAGCGGACCGGTACAGACCCGTGAGCAGGGCATGCCAGGGGCATCGAATGCCGCTGGGAAGGAGCCAAGGTGAAGTACGCACTGCGCCGTGCGCTCGCTGGAGTCGCGACCCTTGCCGCTGTGGCAGGTATGGTCCTTGAACCCGCGCCCGCCTACGCCGTCAACGCCTACAAGATCCTCTCTGCGAGAGCCGTGAACAGCGGCGAGGTCGCAGTCGACCTCATGTACCGCTGCGACAAACCAGCCCTTCTCCATATCACCATTCGCAAGAAGAACGAGCCCGCGGTGGGTGATGTGCTCCAAGGCGAGTGCGACGACAAGTACCACTACCCCACGATTACCCCCGATTTCCGTTCAGGCGGCGAAACTTGCATCGTCGCCCCGGGTGAGCAGTGCTTCCAGTATTTCGAGAAGGGGGACAAGGTCGCAGTGGTTCTTGAGCTGGTGGACGAGAACTGGTCGACGGCGGCGTACCTCACCCTGGAATGACCAGCCGCGTGGTCGGATCAGCAGCCGACGACAGGCGGGGCGCGAACA
Source organism: Streptomyces sp. 8N114 (assembly GCF_052245835.1). NCBI lineage: Bacteria > Bacillati > Actinomycetota > Actinomycetes > Kitasatosporales > Streptomycetaceae > Streptomyces > Streptomyces sp. 8N114. The sequence continues at coordinate 351,323 of NZ_JBQQBT010000003.1, forward strand.
GGGTCGCGCAGCTTCAGCAGCCTCAGTGAACCTCTTTCATCCTGCGTATTCGCAGGCGAGGAGGGTGTGGACTGCTGCGACCATTCTGCCGATGCGATTGGTCGAGCATCGGGCTTGTCGTAGCAGTCGCCAGGACTTGAGGCGGGCGAAGGCGCGTTCTCCTGGAGCGCGGAGACGGGCGTGGTCGCGGTTGTACTGCTGGTAGTGCTCTGTAGTGCTCCGGGAGTTCGCGGTGGCCGTAGTAGGGGGTGCGGACGGTGGCGCCGGCGCCTTGGCAGGCGCGATCGGCCAGGACGAGGATCTGGCGGGTGAGACAGGCCTGGACGATGCCGTGAGCGCGGGCTGCGGTCAGGTCATGGGTGCGTCCCGGCGTTGCCCGCGAAAACCACAGGGACTTGCCGTCCGGACGCGTGATGACCTGGACGTTCATGCCGTGCGTCTTGTGTTCTTGCGAGTAGTACGGCTCATCGACCCGCGATCCGGTCGGTGGGGATCAGCGTCCCGTCGACGATGACGAAGTCGCCTTCGCCCAGACCGACGAGGGCTTCGTGCAGGCCCGGTGCCCACGCGGCCAGTACCTCCACGGTCTCGCCGACGTAGCGCCAGGCTGTCGCTTCTGACTCGCAGCCCTTCGACCTCGCCGAGCCAGCCTTCGCGCTCGGCCTCCACGAGGCGGGCGTGACGGTTGTCGCGGATCTCCACCAAACGGTCGCGTTGGCCGGGGTCGGGCCAGAGCATCGGGCAGCGGACGCAGATGGTGTTGGAGTAACCAGACGGTGCAGTTGACGCCCCCTTGGGGGCGGGGCCGGCGGTGGGTCGTTGCGCGCGCCAGCCGCGTGCTGATGCGCCCGCACGATGGTCGAGTCGACCGAGACGTCCCAGTCGAGCTCACCCATCGCGCCCGCTGCAGCCTGGACCTGCTGGAGCAGACGCTCCCATGTCCCGTCGGCCCACCACAGCCGGTGCCGTTCGTGAACGGTCTTCCACGGCCCGAACCGTTCGGGCAGGTCACGCCACTGCACCCCGGTCCGAACCCGATGCAGAATCCCATCGATCACCTGCCGGTGATTCCGCCACCTGCCACAACGCCCGTTACTGACCGGGAGGAACGGCCGCAGCCGCTCCCACTCGGCATCACTCAGATCACCCCGCCCCATGTCCACATCAACAACCCGAGTATGAACCGGTCACATGATCGGCCGGACAAGTCCTAATTGGGGGGTGACTCGTCGGCGAGCTGGTTGCTGCGGTCGATCTCCGGCATGTGTGTTTCGGCCCAGACCCGCAGGGCGGAGAGCGGTCTTTCGAGGGACAGGCCGAGCTCGGTGAGCCGGTAGTGGACGGCGGGCGGCACGGTGGGTTCCACTCGGCGCGTGACCAGGCCGTCGCGGACCAGGCTCTGCAGGGTGACGGACAGCATCTTCTGTGAGATGCCGGGGATACGGCGCCGCAGTTCCGCGAATCGGAGCTCGTCCGGAGCGTCCTCGGCCAGCACCTTGACCGCCATCGACGTCCACTTGGTGCCGATACGGTCGAGCAACTGGCGGGTCGGGCAGCGCGGATCCAGTAGATCGCCCCGCTCGCCGGGCCGCCTGCTGGGTTCGCCGGGACTCGATGTGGTCACTCAGGGCTCACCACCTGAAGGGAAAGTGCCGTCTTGGAGGAACCAGGATAGTTCCCTAACGTGACCTGGTCACTATTCCTCACTACCTCCTGGAGCCTCTCTATGCCCGAGCTGCGGCGCGTCCCCGTCAACGGTGTCGAACTGAACGTCGCTCTCGTCGGATCGGGCCCGACTGTCCTGCTCCTGCACGGTTTCCCGCACACCTGGGAGCTGTGGACGGACGTCATGGCCGGCCTGTCCGGCCGCTACCGCGTCATCGCGCCGGACCTACGCGGGTTCGGAGCGAGCAGCCCGGCCGCCTCCGGGTACGACGCGGGCACCCTGGCCGAGGACGCCGCGGCGCTTCTCACCACGCTCGGCGTGTCCTCGGCCGCGGTGGTGGGCATCGACGCGGGTACCGCGCCGGCCTTCCTCCTCGCCCTGCGTCGCCCCGGTCTCGTCCGGCGCCTGGTCGTCATGGAGTCCCTTCTGGGCAGGCTGCCTGGCGCCGAGGACTTCCTCGCCGACGGGCCGCCGTGGTGGTTCGGCTTCCATTCCGCCGCACCCGGCCTTGCCGAGACCGTGCTGGAGGGCCACGAGGCCGCCTACGTCGACTGGTTTCTGCGCGCCGGCACGCTCGGCGACGGGGTGCGCCCCGCCCTCCGGGACGCCTTCGTCCGCGCATACACCGGCCGCCAGGCTTTGAGCCGCGCGTTCTCGTACTACCGGGCGCTGCCCGAGAGCGCGGTACAGATCGAGCAGGCGATCGCCACTGCCCGCCTGACGGTGCCGACAATGGCGTTGGGCGCCCGGCCCGTCGGCGCTGCGCTGGAACGCCAGCTCCGCCCGGTCACCGACGATCTCACTGGACACGTCATCGAAGACTGCGGCCACATCATCCCGCTGCACCGCCCGCGCGCCCTGCTCACGCTGCTGCGTCCATTCCTGGCCGGTGAGGACGCGAAAGCAACGTGACCGGAGCCGGGGGCTGACTTTCGGTACACGCCCTAGCGCACACCGCCCACCAGGCCGTCGACGCCATTGCCGCCGCACTCGATCGCGAAGAGCAATCCCGCGACCACACCACGACCACCAGACCGCACGCCGCATGAGAACGCCACCGCGGTATCGGGGCCCGCGCATCCGCCCCACCCGGATGACGACCACCCCACGACCACAAGCACAAAAGGCCGTTCCCACCTCTCGGTGGAAACGGCCTCCGACCAGCTAAAGCTGGTCGGGACGGCGGGATTTGAACCCACGACCCCTTGACCAGGACGGCCACTCAGGGGATCGAGGCCGTACAAGTCCACCTTGGAGACGAGTCCACCTTGAAGCCGACAAGGGACCGGCTGACGAGGACACCGCAGCCGTCGACAAGTACGGCCGCCTCCACGGCGTCGCCGCGCTTCGCGTCGCGGACACGTCCATCCTGCCCACCGCCCCCGCCGTGTTCATCGGCGAGCTCATTGCCCATGCCATACGGCACAACCTGCACTGAACTAATGGGTCAGCCACAACATGTCGGCAGGCCGGGCTGGTTGCGGTAAAGAGTCACGTAGACCTGCTGGCCGGGTCGGTCGCCGACTCCATCATCGACACGAGGGCCCGTTGTTTGCGGCTGGTGACGATCCTGCTGGCTTATTCCGTGCCCGGCGGGGCTGGCGGCTCGTTGGTCGGGACAGCAGCGGCCGTCTTGGCGTTCCCGGTCGCGGGTGGGGTGTGGAATGTCGATGCGGCCGAAGCCGTGGCCGGACGCGCCTGAGCTGACCGCGCGGGTGGCGCGGGCGGTGGCGGCACGGGGCCCGTACCCGTTGGCGATGCGGGTCCGCGACGAGCTGGGCGAGTTGTTCGCGGATGCCGAGTTCGCCGAGGCGTTCGGAGTCAGAGGGCGGCCAGGCTGGTCACCGGGCCAGCTAGTGCTGTGACCGCGTAGGTTCGCCGGGTTGGGTCGAGCCGTCTTCACAGATCGGACTCTGACCAGAGTCCGGTGTCAGAGCCTCCCGATAGCGTGCCGGCAACCAGATCCGACTCCTCTTCGGGAGAACCACTGTGGACATCCTGCTCATCGCTGGCTTGTGGCTCGACGGATCCGCCTGGGACGACGTCGTGCCGGAACTCACCGCGCTCGGCCACCATCCCGTGCCGCTCATACTCCCGGGCCAGGGCGACGGCGCCGCCTCCGCGACGCTTGACGACCAGCTGGAAGCAGTGCTTGCCGCGGTTGACGCGGCGCCCGGAAAGCCGCTGGTGGTAGGGCACTCCGCAGCATCGACCCTGGCCTGGCTGGCCGCCGACGGGCGACCGGAGAAGGTGGCCAAGGTCGCCCTGATCGGCGGCTTCCCCGCCGCCGATGGGCGGGCCTACGCCGATCACTTCGCGATCGAGGGCGGCGCTATGCCCTTCCCGGGCTGGGATCCCTTCGAGGGCGCGGACGCCGCCGACCTGGACCAGCAGGCCCGCGACCGCTTCGCGTCCGCCGCGGTTCCTGTCCCCGAGGCGGTCGCCAGGGGAGTCGTACGCCTGACCAACGAGCGCCGCTTCGACGTCCCCGTTGTGGTTGTCTGCCCCGAGTTCACCCCCGCCCAGGCCGAGGAGTGGATCGCCGCCGGTGAGAGTCCTGAGCTCGCCCGCGCTGCCCACCTTGAGTACGTGGACCTCAACTCGGGCCACTGGCCGATGGCCACCCGCCCCCGCGAACTCGCCCGCGTCCTGGCGGAGGCCGCCAACTCCTAGCGGTGCCGGGTTGGGCGGTCAGGCCACCGCTGACATCGGCCGGCCGCCCCAGCGGATGCCCTTCTTGCTGCGGATGCGTGGCCCGTTCCTTGCGCTGGGCCGCGAGAACATCGGGATGGCGGGCGTTGGCGTTCCGCCAGCGCAGGTAGGCGTGCAGGGCACGGGTCTGCGCGGTGTGGTTGCGGTGGTTGGAGTTGGCGACGGTGAACTGCCGCAGCGGTCCGAAGTGGGCCTCGATCGGGTTGGCCCAGGACGCGTAGGTCGGGGGGAAACACAGGTTGATTTTGTTCTTCTTCCCCCAGCGACGGATGTCGGCGCCTTTGTGCGCGGACAGGTTGTCCAGGATCACGTAGATCGGGGCGCCGTCGGGCCGGGCGGCCCGGATCGACTTCAGCGCGGCAAGGGTGTTCGCGGTGCTCTTCTTGCGGCGGTTGACTCCCCACAGGGTGTAGTCGCCGATCGAGTAGCAGCCGTGGAAGTAGCGCACCCCGTCGGTGCGATGGTAGGTCGCGGGATGCCACTCAGGCCGGCCTTGCTCGGCCCAGCACGACCCGGCGATGGGCCGGATCCCGAGCGACCCGAATTCGTCGAACGCAAAGACACGTCCGGGAAACGCTCCAGTACCTCCTCGATGCGGTCCAGCTTGGCGTCGCGCTCGGGGTCGGGCGATTCCTTCCACGTCTTGGTCCGCTGGAACGTGACGCCGCGGCGGGCGAGCAGGCACCGTAACGCCTCACGGCCGATCCGGATGACGCGGCCGTGCACTTTCCGCAGGCAGGCGGCGAGTTTGCGGATGGACCAGCGGGTGAAGGGCTGGCCGAGCTTGGTCGGACGGGTGGTGGCCGTCTGAACGACGAAGTCCTCGTCGTCAGGGTTGAGCAGGCGGGGACGGCCTCCCGCCCACCGAGGGTCCAGGCAGGCCAAGCCGATCTCGTTGAACCGGTGGATCACGTCGCGGACGGTTCCTCATCGGCCTGCGCCAGCTTTGCGATCACAGGCACCCGGTTGCGCCAGCCGAAGCCAGCAGCATCATCACGCGCCGGTACCGTACCGAACTGGTGCTGCCCCGGCGCGCGATCTGCTGCAGCTTCTGCCCTTCCTGGTCGGTCAACCTGCGCACACGGACAGGCTCAGCCACCACACCTCCAGCAGTCGGATCGGACGACATGCCATATCCAACCGCTCCGACCACCAACCCTGTGGACCTTCCTGTTCACAGCACTAGGCCGCCCTCCCGTACGTCGGCACCGCGTCCAGTCCGGCCAGGAGCAGCCGCTGGTTGCGGGCCTGGGCCGCGGAGGTGAGGGGCTCGCGCCACGGCTCGTACGGCTCGGGCCGGGTGGGGATGAGCTCCCGCTCCAGCCGGGCCACCTCCTCGCTGGTAGGAGGCCGGGAGGGCTGGGGGCGGAAAGCGGCTTGGCGGCGGGTCCGTTCGCGGTCGTGTCCGGCGACGACGCCGACCCAGTCGGAGCCGAGTCGCTCGATCAACTGACGGCGCACCTGGGTGCGCTGGGTGCGGGTGGTGGCCGCCCACACCCCGACGGGGGTGAGTTCGGGGCCGGCGAGCGCCCACTTCGGGCAGCCCTCCACGATCGGGCAGGCGGAGCAGGCACGCCGCGCCTTGGCGAGGGCCTGTTTGCGCTCGCGGCCCGCGTCGATGTCCTCGATGGCGAACAGGGCCGGTTCGGTCCGGCAGCGCGTCCGGGTGGAGGTGTGGGGGAACGGGAGGTGATGGTCGGCTTAGGGGAGAGGGGGTGTGTAGATACGGCTCATGGAGGAGTCCTCCTGAGATGCGAGAAAGGGCCCGCACGCCACTGCAAAGCTGCAGTGCGGGCCAGGAAGAAGGAGGGTTCAGGCGTCGTCGTCGTGTCGGCGTTTGGGCTGGATGTCGGAGGCGAACCGCCCGACGCGCGCTTCGGTGGGATTCGCGGCGATCCAGTCCTCAGCGCACGCCTTGTGCACGGGCTCGCCCTGGGGGGGGAGCACATGGGCGTGGGCTTGCCGCACAGGACGCAGGGGCGGTCCTGCCAGCGGTCGAAGTGCTGGCTGTCGCGCCATTCGAGGAGGGCGCGGGGAGCCGGAACCAGCGTCGCCCTGTCCGTCGACGTTCGTGCGCAGGGCGAGGACCATGCGGTCCGGACCGAGGCGGATCTCGCCGACGCGGTCACCGTCGGCGATCGCAGAGTTGTCGCGCCACCGCCACAGCGGCAGCACTTCGGAGCCGAAGAAGCGGCGCACCAAGAGCAGGTCGCCCAGGCCGTCGCCGCCGTCCCAGCCGAGCTCGCGGCGGCGGGTGTCGCTGGCGCAGCGCAGCAGCGGCTCCAGGCGGTGGATGTTGTCGGCGAAGACCACGTGCGCGAAGCCCCCGCCGCGCAGGTTCGGGAACGCGGCGACGGTTTCGGCGTACTGGGCGCGCACGACGTTCTCGGGGACGGCACGGTCCGGGGTCCGTTCGGCCTGGCGGGCGACACAGACGGAGACCGGGGTGGGAACCAGGAAGGCGACGGCGGGAACGCCGTGGTCATGGGCGATCTGCAGAAGGTCGGCCCTCACATGCGCCTTGGTGTTCGTCGCGCTCCCCGTCAAGTTCTTCTGTTCAGTCTCCTGGAGACAGCGCGTGACCAGTCAAGAAGATGGCCTGCCGGTGGACCAGGTCGATACCGACCGGAGTCGACATGCGTGTAGGGGCCGGCGGACTCGGGCATTCGCCTGACACGGTCGACGTTCGGTGACCGCAACTTGGTGGCGAGCCCTTACCCGATGGGTCAGAACTTCTGCGAGCCCTGTAAAGAGAATCCGCGTCTCAGCCCTCTTCATAGGCATACGGCCAGTCCCCGTGTGGGACGAGCGGCCACGAGTGAGGAGGAGAAGAGACGTGGAGATCACGTTGGTGATTCTGATCGTTGTAAGTGCCCTCGTACCCAGCATCGCCAAAATGATGGACAGCGTCGCGTACCGCAACCACGCCGCGGGGCAGGCCGAGATCATCAGGGCCAAGCGCGCTGGCGAGAAGGACGGGGAGGGACGGGTGGGGCGGAGTGGCTGAAAGCGGAGCGGGCGTAGGCCTCACCTTGGATGAGGTCTACGCCCTCCGGTACGGGGAATTGGTCGGCTACACCCGCAGGATGCTGCGTGAGGCCGAGGTGGCGGAGTCCTTCATCGGCGCCGAAGACGTTGTACAGAACGCCTTCACCAAGGCATATCGAGACCCGGCTCGCATCGAGCAACCTCGCGCCTACTTGTACCGGGTCATCAAGAACGAGGTCCAAGAGTGCTCACGGCGGGCCCGGCAGGCAACAGCACAGACACAGAGGGAGGCCCGCGTCTCATCGGCAGACGTCGGCGACGCGGTGGCCGAGCGCTGCGATGTGCACCGCGCACTGCGCGCCCTGCCTGAGCAGCAGCGCACGGCCGTGTATGCAGCCAAGGCCCTGGATTACACCCAGGCAGAAGTAGCCGTCGTGATGGGCAAGAAGCCCGGCACCATCGCTACCCACGTCGCGCGCGCCACTGCCGTCTTGAGGACTGCACTTACCGTCGCTTCGGTTCTCGCAGCCGTCCTGCTGTGTGCTGCAGGAATGAGGGCTGTCCGCCGATACAACGCAGCGAAACAGCCCGGAAGTCAGTTGCCTGATCCGCTTCAGGATCTTCCGCAACCACTGGCCTTCCTGCTCTGGGGTGCTGCCGTCCTTGTCGGCTGTGCCGCCCTGGGGCTTGCAACGCTACGAATTCGGCGGATGATGCAGGAACGACGGCGGTGGCGCAAGCCCGAAAATGGCAGTCCCGACTACGGCTACTACCGCCGGAACAAGGTTCCGGATTACCTCAAATTGGACGGGCCGGGTGAGTGCCCTGCCTGCAAGACGACCACGGTCTTTGTCCGGGCAACCGAGGCTGAGGAGAGAAGGACTCAGCCTGACAGGCCGATCCCGTCTCCCGTTTACAAATGCCAAAATGACTGCGGTTTTGCCCTGTATGACCTGAATGGGATGGGAGGCACAGCCAACCTCCGAGTGAGCGAGCGCAGCCTCTTCTTGCCAGACGGGAGCCTCCGGGAGTAGGTGCAACGGGCTCGTCCTGTGACGCTCCGCTCGCTGAGCTAGTGAGGGACGCAAGTCTGGTGCTCGGCACCTGCATCCCGCCGGTCACGCGCACCGTGGGATACAGAGGGGCGGATGATCGGCGCCGGGCTGAAGGAAGCTCACTGCTCGTGGCGCAAGGCGCGCGCCCACTACGGCGGTCTGCGGGCGCACTCATTCGCCCGCCGCTCGGCGCGCCAGACAGTTCTGCGGTGGGCTCTGTCCAACTCCAGGTAACACTTGGCATGTCGGCTGGGTACCAGGATCTGCGACGTCAGACTCTCAGGTTGTTGATGGGCGAAACGGGACGACGTTGTATGGGGTGTGTTCTCCTTCAGGGCCCAGGGAGCGGGCAGCCCGGAGCAGGCGCGGGCCCGACGTTGTCGGCGAGCAGGGCGGCAGCCTCATGCAGCGGGCAAGAGGCGTCGCCGTCGCGGTCGGGCTCGATCTGCTCCGCCCGGCGCGCAGCGGTGCTGGCCAGCTGAGCGATTGCCGGGAAGAGGCCGCCGGGCACGTCGATGTCCTCCTGGAGCTCACGCAGGATCACGGCGAGCTCCAGGCGGTCGACGTCGCCGGCGTTCAGGTCGTCCTCGATCTGCCGGAGGCCGGTGCGGCAGATGGTGTTCGGCAAGAACTACACGCGCCCCACCCTCAATGGACCGCTTCCGCCCTACGCGCCGACCGAATGGAACCGGCTGATCGACCTCTGCAAGCAGGAGGTGCGCCGCCTGGGGGAGGCACAGCGGGCGATGGTCCGCGCTCGCCGAGGGCGGGCAGGATCCGGCAGTCGGCGGCTGGAGCGAGGTGAACGCGGCCTGGCTGATGCTGCGGATGGGCCCGGTGACGCGAGGAGGTCGCCGCTCACATGGGCTTGACGCCGAGGACGTTCACCGGACGGCACCGGGGCATCGAGCGAGCCAGGGCGGCGCTGTTTCCGTCCCACAAGGACGCGATTCCCTACATGCTGCTGCTGGCGGCCTGGACCGGCATCGTCCCGGACGGGCTGACCGGCCTGGAGGTGTCCGGGATCCGCTGGACCGGGAGTCAGGCGACACTGCTGTCCTACGCCCAAGGCCGCACGGCGGACGAGAGCTTGGTGTTGTCGCCGCGGGCGTCGCGGCTGCTGGAGCAGTGGCTGCAGTACAGCGCCCTGCTGCGCAGGCATGCCCCGGCCGAGCTGGCCGAGCACGTGGCTGGTGACGCCGCAAGGCAGGCTGGCCCGCGCGGCCTTCGAGGAGTACATGATGCGCGGGTGGGTCAAGGCCCATGATCTGCGCGGTGATGACGGCGGTCTCATGCGCATCGACCGCCGACGCCTGCGGACGACGTTCATCGCGCAGCGGGGTCAGCGGCAGTGGTCCCTGCGGGCGACGGTCGATCCGAACCACTCGCCTCAGGTCGAGGATGATCACTACCTGTCGGCCGCGACCCCGGCGCAGAAGGCGGTGGTCGAGGAGATCGCCCGGGACGCGCAGAGCGATCTGCTGCGGCGCGCGAGCACGCCGCTGGTCGTCGACGAGGCGGTCAGCGCCGCCGGGCTGCCGGAGGAAGCACGCCGCCTCGGCCTGGCCGAGGGCGCCTTGGCCGAGTTGCTGTCAGGTGAGCGGGACGTGTTAGCGGGGCCTGCGCCGATCAGTTCGCCGGGCTGCACGGGCCGAAGGGGCAGCCGTGTCCGGCCCGGCCCTGGGTCTGCATGCTCTGTCCGCTGGCGTTGTTCGCCCCGCGTCATCTGCCGAATCTGCTGCGGCTGAAAGCCTTCTTCGCGCGGCAGTTCCGCCAGATGCCGCGCGAGCAGTTCGTCGCAGTGTTCGCTCCTTACGCCCGCCGCCTGTCGGCGGACATCCTGCCGCGGTTCGAGGAGGCCGCCATCGCGGCGGCACAGCGCGACGTCGGTGACGAGGACGCCGAGCTGCCGCTGCGAGCAGAGGAGACCACATCGTGAGTCTGCTTCCGGCCTCTGCGGAGCCTGCGGTCCGGTCGGTGTTCGCCGGCGCGGATATCGCCGCCACCGCCCGCCTGGCCTGGTTGGACGGATGCCCGCGGGCCCGCTTTGAGGACGATGTGTGGTCGTTCGTCGGCTGGGCCGATGCACCAGTGCAGATGAGGGTGACGGGGCGCCGGGGCAGTGGCTGGTCAACGCGTACGGACCGACGGAGACGACGATGTCCCAAGCGTTGGTATAGGCGGAACTGCCGATCCGTATGGTTTTCATAGCGCCCACGTCGGCCGCACTCGCGAGTCGGCTCGCCGATCAGGAGCGCCACCAGCCGAGGGCCAGACCTGTGCTGCGGCGTATGCGGAGGCATGAGGACGAGTGAGCCGTGGTGCGACGTTTCACTGATGCCGAGGTAGCCGTGCGTCTGTGAGGTGCCCTACCCCCGGTTCGGGGGACAGGTCTCGGGGGACTTCTGCGGATGAGCAGGGGCCGGATCTGTGCGGCGGCGAAACCGGGTCGGAGCTCCTGCTCCACACCCGGTCTCGCCGCCGATACCCCGCACCGCTTCCCGCTGCCGGCCCCCGTCCGGGCCTTCCGAGTCCCTCTCAAGAGGACCTGCCTGGACGGGGGCATCGGCACCTGCAGCCTGTACGGGCGGCCCGACCCCGCGGGCCTTGCGGATCCGCCCCAGCAACTCGCGCTCCGCCAGACGCTACTCGGTGCGCAGCGCCGTGGCCGTACGCGCCCTGGCGGCCCAGCCTGCCGGGATCAGCGCGCCCAGCATCGCGATCACGACCCCGCCGAGCCCCAGCAGGAGCAGCTGGAAAGGCCCGTACACATCGAGGACAAGCGACGGCAGGCTGGTGCCCACGGCATGCCCCATCACCGGCATGACGACGTGGTGCAGCGCGTACCCTGCAGGGACGCCGAGCAGCCCGCCGATCACGCCGATCACGGCCACCGAGGCGAGCACGAGGCTCAGGGTCTGCCGCGGGGACATGCCGATCGCCTTGCAGACGCCCAGGTCGTGGATGCGTTCCCGGGTGTCGAGGACCACGGAGTTGAGTACGCCGAGACCGGCCACAATGATCAGCATGAGGGTGAGCAGCACCGCCATTGCGGCCATGATGAGGATGACGCCGTCCTGCCCCGACTCGGAGCCGGTCGTGGCGTCGCCCCCCAGCGGCTGTACGACCGCGGCGACCTTCTGGGCGTACTCGTCGGCGGAGACGCCGGACTTCGTCTCGACGAGGAAGGTGCTGGGCTCGGCCAACGTGAAGTCGGCCATGTCCGCGTGGATCTCCAGCTGGCTGCCCGACGTGTCGAAGGACTCGCCCACGATCCGCAGGTTCGCGGTCTCCTTCTCGTAGGTCACCCGCACCGTGTCACCGAGCTTGGTGCTGGTCCTTTCCAGGAAGCGTGAGGGCACCACGACCTGTCCCTTGCCGGTGATCCAGTGCCCGGAGAGCATCTCGTAGCTGCCGGGGCGCGAATCGCCCTCGTAGAGGCTGGCCTGGATCGGTCCTGAGACCCCGGCCACGGCGACCTCGGTCTGGGCCTTGCCGTAGTAGGACTCCGTGCCCGGCTGCGACGTGATGGCGGACCGCACCTTCGCCGGGTCGGCGGCCTTGGGCTTCTTGGACGTGCTCGCAGCGCTGTTCTCCACGGGAGGCGGATCTCCCGCGTCGCCCCCCACAGGAGGAGGCGGCGGGGGAGCGACTTCGATCGCCTTGGTCGTCGTGACCGTGACCGCGGCACGGTTCTCGGGGTCCTGCGAGGTGCCGATCGCGTTCAGGGACGAGGTCAGCCCCACCGCGAACGTCGCCGCTACGGTGCCGAACGCCACCGCGAGCAGCATCGCGAGGGTACGTACCGGATGCGTGAAGGGGGTGGCGAGACCGTAGGTCACCGGCCGCGGCAGCGGCAGCATCCCCATCGCCCGGTGCGCCCACTGGCCGCGCCCCGTGCGCGGTGCCCGGCCGACCGCGATGGCCTCGACCGTGCGCAGCCTGCTGGCCCGCAACGCGGGAATCAGCGCCGCGAGCCCCACGACGACCAGGGCGGCGGCCGGCACGGCAACGTCCACCCACCAGGCCACCGAGAGCGAGACGCCGCCGTACACCGACTCGGTGTCGGACAACAGCGGCACTGCCAGGAGGTTGCCCAGGACGACACCCAGGGCGATGCCGACGACGGCCGGGATCAGCGCCTGGGCCACGTAGGCGCGTACGACCTCGCGCGGAGTGAAGCCGATGGCCTTGAGGATGCCGATCCTGCGCAGGCTGGTGCCGACCGCGCCACTGATCACGCTGCTGACGATGATCACCGACATCACGATGCCGAGCGCGCCGAAAGCCATCACGAACGGGACGGTCGCCGCCGCACCCTGATCAGCGGCGCGCTTGGTGTCCAGCCAGGACTGGGTCCCGAGGAGCGCTCCGGACCCCACGGAGGCGGCGAGCTTCTTCCGGTCGGTGAGGATCTGCTGCTTCGTGCTCGCGGAGTCGAAGCGGTAGAGCATCTGACTCGAGACCGGGTTGCCCTTCGATCCCAGCGCGTCGACCTGCGCGGGGGCCGCCCAGGCGTCGGCGGTCCTGCTGGCCGACACGGCGAAGCCGACGATCGAAAGAGTCGGGGCGGCCTTGGCGTTCGACGCCCTCATGGGGGTGCCGATCCCGATGGCGGGCCCCTCGAACGACGCGTCGAGCACGATCTCGCCGGGCTTCTGCGCCCACCGGCCCGCCTTCAGATCCACCCGGTCCACGGCGCCGTCAGGACCGGGCCGCCCTACCAGGGTCAGCGTCGGCAGCTGGAAGCCCGACCGGTCCACCGGGCGGACCGCCGTGGACGGGTACGGTCCCGCGCTCGCGGCGACGCCGGGCAGCTTCCCGGTCTTCGCCAGCTGCGCCGCACTCGCCTTGGCCGGATCGAACTGCGCGGTGATGTGCGAGCCCTGCTGCTTCTTGAAGGCATTGTCGAAGGGCGCCGCCGCGGCGACCATCAGCGACCCGGCGACCACGGCCGAGGCCACGGCCATCATCGTGGCCACGGCGATTACCACGGTCTGCACCCGCCGTCGGTCGACGCCGGAGCGTACGACCCGGCCCAGCGCGCCGGCACCGAACAGGCTCATCGGACGGCCTGCGCGTAAGAGTCGAGGGCGACGTGACCGTCGACCAGGTGAACAGCGCGGCTCGCGCATGCCTCCGCCAGCGTCAGGTCGTGCGTCACCAGCACGATGGTCTGTCCGGCGCGGTGCAGATCCATCAGCAGATTGCGGACGTCGTGGCCCGAGGCGGTGTCGAGCGCACCGGTGGGCTCGTCGGCGAGCAGCAGCGCGGGCCGGTTGACCAAGGCCCGGGCGACCGCGACCCGTTGGCGTTCGCCTCCGGACAGTCGGCCCGGGTAGGCGCGGGCATGCTCCAGGATGCCCAGCATCTCCATGAGCTCACCCGCGCGGGCCGCGGCCTTGCGCCGACTGCTCCCGGTCAGCTGGGCCGGGAGCTGAATGTTGTCGGTAGCCGTGAGGTCGTCGAGAAGATTGAAGAACTGAAAGGCCATGCCGATGTGCTCGCGACGGAACTTGGCGAGGGCATGCTCGCTCAACTGGTCGATCCGTCGCCCGGCCACGATCACGGCGCCATCGGTCGGCTTGTCCAGGCCGGCGACAAGGTTCAGCAGCGTGGACTTGCCGCTGCCGGAAGGGCCCGTCACGGCAAGGGCCTCACCCTTGGCGACGCTGAGCGTGAGCGGTCCGAGCGCCGGCGCGCCGGCGCTGTCGTAGCGCTTCGCCACACCCTCCAGTTCGATCACTTGAGGCATATCAGTTGTCCGTCCTTGCGGTCGCGAGAGGCACATGCCGTTGCCGGTCCTGCGAACCTAGAGGTGCCGCGTATGGGGCGCGTCGGCCGCGGAACCAACATCAGGCCCTTCTCGCGGAGGATTCGGCCGCGGAGTCATCCCTGAGAAGTACGCCTCCAGGGCAATGCCCTGGCCGGACAGGTGGACGCGGGCCGGGCGGAGAGCGCAGCACAATGCACGGATGGAGACGGAAGACCGGCGTAGCTGGCATCAGCAACTCATCGAAGCGCTACGCCCGGAGGCGAAGGCCGCTCCGCTGTCCCGGCGAGCGGTGCGCGCCGATGCGGTGCTGGCGGTCGTACTGACCGTCATTGCCCTGTTCGTGGCGGTGCGCTATCCCGGCGACGGGCCGGTGAACATCAACCCTCCCGCGGTGGACGTCGGGACCGGTGTCCCGGCCCCGCCCTCGCCGCCCGACCTTGGTCAGGTGCCCGTGGAGGAAGAACCCTCCTCCGTGCCCTGGGCCTTGGTCGTCCTGTCTACGCTGCCGCTGGCAGCCCGGCGCCGGTATCCGCTGACCTTGTTCGTGGTGGTGCTGGGCGCAGCACTGGCCATCGGCAGCTCCGCCTCCTGGATCACCGTCCTGGCCTGTGTCACCGGCGCATACAGCGCCGTCGTATACAGCCGTTACCGGACAACGGCGATCGCCGTCCTGGTGATCGCCGCCGCGCTGTCCGGTTTCGCTTTCCGCAACGCGGAACCTGTGCTCCCGGGATGGTCCAGCCCGGGATTCGTGCTCCTGGTGGCAGGGATGCTGGCCAGCCTCGTCCGCTTTCTGCAACTGCGGCTGGCCTCCAGCCGGGACCGGGTGACAGAACTGCAGGCCGCTCAGGAGGAGGCCACGCGCCGCGCCGTCGAGGAGGAGCGTGCCCGCATCGCCGCCGAACTGCACGACGTTGTGACCCACAATGTGAGCGTGATGGTGATCCAGGCTGGCGCGGCCCGCAAAGTGATGGACATGGCGCCCGAGCAGTCGCAGGAGGCACTGCTGGCCGTCGAGGCGGGCGGTCGGGCCGCCATGGCCGAACTCCGCCACGTGATGGGCCTGCTGGCCGCCCCGGACCACGAGAAGCCCGACGGCCTGGAGCCCCAGCCGGGGCTCGCACAGCTCGACGCGCTCGTCGCACGAGTACGCGCCACTGGTACGCCCGTGAGCGTCGGGGTGTCGTTGCCGCCGGATCCTCTGCCACCAGGGGTGGACCTCGCGGCGTATCGCGTCGTACAGGAGGCGCTGACCAACACGATCAAACATGCGCGCGGCGCGCAGGCGTCCGTCGCCATTGGTTACACCGACGCCTGTCTGGAGATCGAGATCACGGACACCGGTGGCGCCAAGGATTCCCCGCCGGTGCAGAGCAACGGCCGTGGCCACATAGGGCTGCGCGAGCGGTTGGCCGTCTACAAGGGCGAGCTGACGGCCGGACCGATGCCGACCGACGGCTACCGGGTGACGGCCCGCATCCCACGGAGCGCGGTATGACCGCGGACCGGCCACCTCTGCGCGCCGTCATCGCCGATGATCAAGCCCTCGTACGCACCGGTTTCAAGATGATCTTGGCCGCGGACGGCATCGAAGTGACGGCCGAGTCCGCTGACGGGGCCGAGGCTGTCGCAGCGGTTCGCCGTACGCGGCCCGATGTCGTCCTCATGGACATCCGGATGCCGGAGATGGACGGCATCGAGGCCACCAGGCGCATCATCGGCGACGCCGGCCCGGCCGAAACGCGGGTCATCATCCTCACCACATACGACCTCGACCACTACGTCTACGCCGCGCTCACGGCCGGCGCCAGCGGCTTCCTGCTCAAGGACGTCACCCCCGAACGTCTGGTCTCCGCCCTACGCCTGGTGCAAACCGGCGACGCTCTCCTCGCGCCCACGATCACTCGTCGGCTGATCGAGCGCTTCGCCCATCACGACGAACCGCAGACCATCGCCCCGCACCGCGATCTGTCCGGCCTGACCCCGCGCGAGCTCGAGGTACTCCGCCTCCTCGCGACGGGCCTCAGTAATGCCGAACTCGCCTCCCGGCTGTTCCTCAGCCCGACCACGGTCAAGAGCCACGTCGGCCGCATCCTGTCGAAGCTGGACCTGCGCGACCGCGTCCAGGCCGTCGTCTTCGCCTACGAGACGGGGCTGATCGCCCCGCGCGAGGCGCCCAGATGATTGATTCCAAGGTCAGTGGTCGTAGCCGGTCAGTGACGGGATGTCTGGTTGGTCGGTGTACTGGTTGTGGCAGATCGCGGCAGTCAGTAGCGAGGAGTCGTTGCACTACGCGGACGGCTACCCCGGCAAGGTCTGGTTGACGGACTCGATCAGCTGCCGTAGCGGCTTGAACAGCGCAGCGCAGCGCAGCGCAGTGCCGGCCCGGTTCGGATTTGCCCTTGCGAGCCGTCCCGCAGCAGCCGGACGCCCAGGCCAGCGAGTTGAAGTTCGGTGTGGTTCTCGACCCGGACTGGCCAACTGCCCTCAGAGCCGCAGCGGCCGTCGGTCTCGGCAGGGTTTCCGGCATCGCAGCGGATCACCAGGTATGCGTCATGCCATCACTCCCAGGGGCGTATTTCGAGGTGCGACGTTGACGTCTCAATCGAGACACCCGAGCGGAATCCAGCCATACCACTGTCGGCTACTGCCGATGGGAACCGGGCGAAGCCACGGACGACACGCAGATGGCCGTTCTTGTCGCGGAGTCGCTACTGCAGCGGGGGGATTGGACGTGCCGGACATCTTCGCCCGCTTCCAACGGTGGGCGGCAGCCGGCCCCAAAGACATCGGCCTGCAGACCGAGGACGTGCTGACAAACGGCATGCCATGGGATCTGGCAGCCGCAATTCATTTCCAGGTCAACCAGCGAGCAGCCGGCAACGGTTCATTGATGCGGGCATCCACATCTGCGGTCTATTTTGCACGTGCTGGTCAGGCGGCCACGATGGATGCCGCCCGTCGCATTGCTGCCCTTACCCACGGCGACCGCGCCGCCTGGGAAGGCACCGCCGTATACCACGAACTCATTTGCCTCACCCTGGCAGACGCCGACCCTCTCTGTGCCCTTCATGACGTTCTGGATCGCGTCCATCCCGACCACCGTCAGCGATTTGCCACAGTTCTTGCTGCCGACTGGCACCCTGACCAGGCAACCGAGGACGCAATTCGTGCGGCGATCGATGTCGGCGGTGACACAGACACTGTCGCCGCGGTCACCGGAGGACTCGCCGGCGCGTATCACGGATTGGATGCGATCCCCGTCCGCTGGACTGAGCCCCTGCATGTCCCCCTGCCAGGGTTCGGCGAACGGGCGCTGCGCCTGGCCGATCTGATCGATCTCGCGCTCCGCCTCGGGGCTGACGCGGACTGACGCAGTCAGCGGTTGAGCGGCGCCATCAGCTCACGATTTGCCACGGGTGCCGTCCGATACATTCTGGGCCTGCTCATCCGCGCACTCACGGGAGCACGCGACGTGGCACCTCCTGCATCGGCTTCGTCGTCGCAGCCGCGGCGAGGAAGTCACCCACTACCAGCTCGCGTTCGCGCGGCAGCATCTGCGGGCAGCCGGCTATCTCCTGGACTGGCTCGAGGAATGGAACCTGACCCTGGCCACCTGCCGACAGACCGACCTTGAACGCTGGATGACCAGCGACGACGTCCGCCCTCGCCGGGAGACAGGCCACTTTGTGCGCTGGGCCCTCTCCCAGAAGATGACCTGCGATCTCAGCTTCCCGGCCGAGCGATGGAACGACCCCACCCAGTGGATGCACGACGAGCCCCGTTGGGACACCACACGACGCCTGCTGCACACCCCTCAAGCCCCAAGACCGCCACGCCGGCTGCGGTTGCACCTCTATGCCCAGTGGCCCGCCACGATCTCCCGGCTCACCATCGACCATATCGAGGAGACCGGCATCACGGTCCGCATCCACCTCGGCGCCGTCCCGGTCGAGCTTCCCGCACCCGTCGCTGAACTCGCTCTCCACCAGGTCAAGGTCCGCCGCAGCCATGCCACCCTCGCCCGGACGGATCACCCTGGCTCTTCCCCGGTGGCCAGCTACGCCGCCCGATCAGTGCCTGGGCCATGGGCGAACGCCTCCGCAAACTCGGCATCTGCCTCGCTGAAGCCCCCTCAAACCGCCCTGTTCCAGCTCGCCACCGACCTGCCCGCTGCGGTCCTCGCCCGTACCCTCGGCACCGACATCACCGTCGCCGTCGAATGGCAGCGAGCCGCCGCGGGAGACTGGGCCGCCTACGCCGCCGAAGTCAGCCGCCGGAACTTAATGCAGGAGGACACCAGGTGACCAGCCACAACTCCCGTGTCGACGGTGAAGTCTGGGACCCCTTCGGCACCCTGCACCGCACGTTGTGGATCGGAGGCGGCCAATGGGCCGGCAAGTCGACCGTCGCCCGGCTGCTGGCCGTTCAATACGGCGTCACCGTCTATCACTACGATTACCACGACGCTCGCGGTCACAATGATCGCCGGATCGCCCGTCGCGTTGCTCTCGGCGAGCCCGCCACCGACCCCGATATGGACAAGGTGTGGGTCCACACCACCCCGGAAGAGATGGCCACCGAGACCCTGACCGGCTTCCCAGACCGGTTCCAATGGGCTCTCGACGACCTACGCGCGCTCGTGTCCGGCCGCCCGATCATCGCCGAAGGCTGGGGACTCCGACCCGAACTTGTCGCACCCATCATCGACTCACCGCGCCGGATGATCGTCATGGTGCCCACGCCCGAATTCCGCCACCAGCAGGTCCACGAACTACCCCGAGCCGCCTCCCTCGCGCACCGCGTCAGCGACCCGGCCCGAGCGCAGATCAACCGACTGGCCCGGGACCGACTCGTCGCCGAGGACGCCGTCCGCTCCGCCCACCAGCTAGGCATCCGCGTTATCGCAATCGACGGTTCCCGCGACGCTGCTGCGATTGCGGAGATCGTCGCCGATCACTTCAGCCCTTACCTCCCAGAGCCAGATCGCAAGGCTTGATCACCAGAGGCATTCAGAAGGTTCCAACACCCGACGTCACCAACCGCCGGTACCGCACGGTTCCCCTTGATCGTCTCACCCACCGACGACCTCATGGACGAGTCGGTCTGGGCCTACACCACGAGCGATCCACGCATCACGCATGTGCTGCTCACCGAAATGCAGCCCGGTGACCTGCTCCGCCTCTCCGGGTTCCTCGTCTTTTCCGACATCCCGACATCCCAACGTCCTGCACTGGATCGACACCCTGCAGATCTACTGGACCGAGCGCCCCATAGACGACGTCGTGGAGAAGCTGATCACCACCATGCAGGCGTCCGCACCCGAGGTCGTGACCCACGCGCCGAAGGACTTCGTGAACCGGATCGACTACCAGCCGGTCGCCCTCTTCCACCGGCTGATCACAGGCGACCACGAGGCCTTCACCGAAGCCCTTACCGAAGCCCTCGCGCACCACGGCACATACTGGGGCGACTCAACGACGCCGCGCGTCCTCCTCGCAGGAACGGTCGCGGGCGTGGGCAGCCCGCTGTGCTGCCGCTCCTCCTTCTTCGGTGCTGTGCGTTGGCGCCGCAACTCTCGGTTGCGCTCCTGCGCGGCCCGCAGCCGCCGGTTCTCCTCCTCCCGAGACCCCGCTCTCGGCCTTCTTGGCCTTCTGCTTCGTGGCCCGTTTGGCGGTGACGAACGCCTTTGCCTTCTGCTCACACTCGGGGTGGACCGGCTTGCGGCGGGCTGGGCCTTGCTCGCGGCTGACCCAGACCTTGCCCTCGATCTGCCCGCCGCACATCGCGCAAACGGCCGGACCGCGCCGCTGCGGCGCCGACGTGGTCTTTTGCGCAGGCTTCGCCGCCTGGAAGACCACAATTCCGTCGCCTCGGGACACGGTCACCGGTGACGTCGGCGAGATCGAGTAGGACCGCAAATCGTCCGGCGTCGCCTTTGCTGTTGGCCTCTCCTGCCCCCGCGTACGGGAATCTCACTGCCCACGGCAGCAGCGTAGAGCAGCGCGAGTACCGGGCCGAGGGCTCATGCGGTACGGGCCAGGGTCCTGACGCCGGTTCGGGGTACTGCCCGAGCTTGGTGATTGCCGCAGGCACCGAAAGAGGCGCGCCCATTCCTGCTGGTCATTCTGTTTCCCTGCGGTCGTTGAGGCGCCAAGCAGGCAGATTAGGTCATAAGTGGACACAATGCCTGCCGCTCGCTACAGTTTTTAGAGACGCCATAAGTGCAGGTGTAGTCCGCAGACGCAGGGAAGTTGGCGTAGTGCACGCCGGATCCCACGGCTCTCACGGCCAGGATGGGCATCACAGTGTAGATACGGCTCCCTGGTCTCGCACTTCATGCGTGTCATGGGCAGGTCAGGACGGTACACCGCAATGACAGGGACAACCTCGAAGAACCCTTCCTCAACCCCGATCTGCATCTGACGGGAGTGCGCCCCCTCCGCTGTGTGGCGACCGGCTTCGTCGACGCGCCCATCATCGTTGAGGGGTGATGCATCATGACGTTCCTGGAGGAGACGAAAGAGCTGGCCACCTTGCCGACGGTCGACCTGGGATCGTCCGCCGAAGGAATCCGGACGGTCAAGGCTTTCCTGGCGCGCTTCGGCTATCTCGGAGAAACCGCGTGGCGGGAGGGCAGGCCGGAAGAGGGCGGCGAATTCTCGCCCGTTCTTGATGAGCGAACCGCGATCGCCCTGCTGAGGTATCAGGAACTGCACTCCCTGCGGCTGACCGCGAACTTCGACGAGGCGACGCGGGAGATGATGTCCCGTCCACGCTGCGGCGTCCCCGACGTCGACCCGGCGACCGGCATCCGCTTCGACCTCACCTGCCGGTGGAAGCGCAACACCCTCAGCTATGCCTTCGCCAACGGAACCGCCGACGTTGCCGGCGACGGCGAACGGGACGCGGTCCGGCGGGCTTTCGCAACCTGGTCGGCGGCCGTACCGCTGGCCTTCCAGGAGGTCGGTGTCACAGACCGCCCGGACATCAGAATCGACTGGACCAACGCACGGTGCGGGGACCGGGACATGACCGGCACCGTTCTGGCGCACGCCGACTTCCCGCCGGGCTGCGGCACCATCGGCAACGCCCTGCCCCGGCCGTTGCACCTCGACGATCAGGAGCACTCGTGGGTGCTCGGAGCGACGGTCGGCCGGGTCGACGTCGAGACGGTGGCCCTCCACGAGATCGGGCACATCCTCGGGATGTTGCACTCCGAGGTCCCCGGCGCGGTCATGTTCGCTTCGACGTCGTCCGGCACGACGCGGCGCGCGCTTCATCCCGACGACCTCGAGGGGATCCGACGCCACTACCAGACCGTAGGCCCGCTGTTCGCCCGGCACAGCGGCCTGTGCCTGGACATCGCGGGCGTCTCGACGGCGAACGGTGCCGATGCGACGCAGTGGGAGTACGTGGGCGGGAAGAACCAGATCTTCCAGTTCCATTTCACCGGCGAAGGCTACGACTTGGTCCTCGCGGAACATAGTGGCCGCGTGCTCGACGTCGAAGGAATCTCCACCGCCAATGGCGCCCAGGTCCATCAGTGGGACTGGTGGCGTGGCGACAACCAGCGGTTCCGGCTTGAATCAGTGGGGCATGGGTACTACAAGTTGGTCGCAAAGCACAGCGGCAAGTGCCTCGATGTACGTGACGCGTCCCAGGCTTTGGGCGCGAAGGTCGTCCAGTGGGACTGGTGGGGCGGCGACAACCAGCAGTGGCGGCTCGGTCACGCTGCGATCACCGCGCGGCACTCCGGCCGGACCCTGGATGTCAAGAACGGGGACGTGAACAGCGCCGCTCCGGTGGTGCAATGGGGCTACTGGGGTGGCGCGAACCAACGATTCCGGCTCGACCCGGTCGGCGACGGCTACTACCGGATCATGGTGGAACACTCGGGCAAATGCCTCGACGTGCGGGGCATCTCCACAGTGAACGGCGCCCTGATCCAGCAGTGGGACTACTGGGGCGGGGACAACCAGAAGTTCAAGCCGATATCCACCGGCAACGGATACTACAAGTTGATCGCTAAGCACAGCGGCAAATGCGTCGACGTCAGCGGGATCTCGACTGCGGACGGCGCCCAGGTCCAGCAATGGGACTACGTGGGCGGCAAGAACCAGCAATGGCGGCTGTGATTCCGCACCGGCGCCGGCTGCTGATGCGCTACTGGGCCAGCTCTCGTGCAGCTGCCGCCACCCGACCAGGTGTGGCCTGTTCGAATAAGATGGTGGGAGACGCATCAGGTGCGGCGGTCGGCGCGAGCGGGCGGCAGGGCGCGGCTTTGGACACCGGGTGGAAGGCCCTCACCTGCCGGTAATCGTGGGAATTTCACACGAGTTGCGGTGACATGGATCTGATCAGTTGTGAATGAGGGAGTATGATGCGCGCTGCCGTCGTCAAGGCGCCGGGCCCGGCCGAGGTACTCGAGGTCGCTGAGGTGCCGGACCCCAGCCCCGCAGAGGGTGAGCTGTTGATCGATGTGGAATTTGCTGGAGTCGGGTTCGTCGACACTCTTTTCCGCGCTGGTGCTTTCGCCTTGCCCACGCCGTTCGTCCCAGGGATCGAGGTTACTGGGCGCGTACGCGAAGTGGGCGCCAGCGTGACTGGATTCGCAGTGGGACAGCCGGTCGGCGCACTGCTTAACGACTTCGGCCGAGGACCTAGGGCGGGCAGCTACGCCGAGATCGCGGTTGCCCACGCGTCGATGGCGGTCCCTCTTCCCGAGGGTGCCGACCTCGCGCGTGTCGCGGGCGTTCTGGTCAACGGGGTTACCGCGTGGATGGCCCTGCACGATCTGGCTCGCCTGCGCGTCAACGACGACGTCCTGGTGCTAGGGGCGAGCGGCGGACTCGGTGGCACCGTCAGCCGCTTGGCCGCCGTGCATCCGGCCCGTCGGGTGATCGGCGTCGTCGGCAGTGAGGCCAAGCGCACCTCCGCCGCCGAAGAGTGCACCGACGTGATCGTCGCCACCGATCTGGTTGCGGCCATCGATGAATTGACCAACGGCCGCGGTGTCGATGTCGTCGTCGACCCAGTCGGTGGCGAGCTGCGCGCACAGGCATACGAACGGCTTGCTGCATTCGGCCGCTTCCTCGTGCTCGGCAACGCCAGTGGCCAGGACCCCGCGCTGTCCGGCGACGCGGCCTGGCACGGCACCCGGCAGCTCCTCGGGCTCAGCCTGGGAGCGGTCGCCCACCTGGTGCCCGAACAGGTCCATACGGTGATCTCGGCTGTGGTCGACCTGACGCACCGCGGGGTCCTTCGCGAACCGGCCCCGTCGGTCGTGTCGTTGGACGATGTGGTCGAGGTCCACCGGGCACTCGAGAACCGCACTGCCCCGCCCAAGACGGTGCTCGCCATCAGAAGCTGATGTCGGCGACGTCGAGGAGACCCGATCGATAGCAATCCCCGCCGGCGGGGACGACGATGCCCTGGTGGAGCTCGCGAGGGGTGACCGTCGAGCGGATCCACCAGGGCATCGAGTTCCAGAACAGGCGTGCCCGCGAGTTCTGGCGCGGGCACGCCGCTGCTAGACGATCATCACTCGCTCGACAGCTTCTGCGAGCTCGTCGAGAAGGTCATTGGTGAAATCCTCCCCGAAACCATCCAGCTTCGTGCAGCAATCGAGCGAGAGGCCCGGGAGAGGAACAGCCGCACGACCGAGTGAACCTGCCCCCCGCCCAGCAACCCCGCGAGGGCCGCACCATGTCCCCACCCGCATGCACCCCCTCGACATGCCTGGCCACGTCCGCATCACCATCGAAGCCGCCGACCCGCAGCTCGCCGAACGCACTGCCTACGCCATCGCCATGTGCCAAAGGCATGGGTGGACCAGGTCGTCGACGACGCGCTGATCGTGGCCCCGCTGCCCATCGCGAGCGTGCCCAACATCACCGTGGTCGCCACCATCCGGGTACAGCGCCATGAGGAGCACGGTGGCACGCCGACGGTGGAGGCCGTGGAGAACGGTGGCTACATCGAGGCAACCGTCTCACCGAAGACGGACCTGGACCTGCCCGGCCGGTGGGTGGGAGAACCGCGTGCCCACCTCGTCCTGGATCGCAATCGCCTGGCGCGAGGACGACGACGAATTGGGCACCGGCGCCCGTACGGCCCTGGACCGTCTCCTCAAGGACGCGCACACCGAACCGGACGAGGGAGGCGAAATCGACTGGCCGTCCTGGCGCGCCTACGCTGCCGCCCTCGACGAACCACACCTGACGATGGTCAGCCTCACCCCGGGTCAGTGGGCCCTCGGACACTCCACGAACACCGCGTCGGCGCTGGTCCAGCAAGACGGCACCCTCATCGCCGACTGACCCGACTCACCCTCATTGGCGCGCCGGCGGGGGTGGCTGCGGACCTGGGAACAGGTCGGTCGGCCCGCACCCGAGACCTATACCCCCGAGCTGATCGGTTGTGACGGTGGCTGGCGCACGAGGCCGGCTTCGGGGATCCAGCCAGGGGTGGCGCGGACGCGTCGGATGCCCCGGGACAACCTGGCCGCCGAGCAGTCCGCACAACAGGTAGGCGATCACCTGCCGGAGCTGATCGACCACCTGGCCCACGAAAGATTCACCGGAAACACCGCCCCGGCCGTCGAGATCGTGGCCTCCCATCTCCCTGTCCAGCGCCCGGCCAAAGTTAAAGAACCCCTGTGGAACACCTTCCTGGGCGACCTCCTACGCCCAACCGGCTTATTGGTCGAACGCGCAGGCGACTTCGAATTTCTTCACCAGACGCTCCTCGAACACCACGCGGCCCTCCACGCCACCCGCGACGGACAAGCGCGTACTCAAGTACTGCACGACTTGTTGATCGCCTGATAACGCACACCTGCGGGCACTGATCGCTGGAAGCCGCCGGACTTCGACCCGTCTTACGTCGGCTTCCTCATCGATGGGCAGCTAGCCCCCGACGACGACACCGCAGCCGCCACCAGCCAGGCCCTGGCAGACCTCGTCGCGCACTTTCTGACGGACTGGATCCACATCGGCAACAGGAACGACGTCTGCCGGTTCCTCACCGCACAGGTGCGCCTCAGGACCGGTCTCCCCAGGGATACCACCGCCAGCCAACTGGCCGCATTCGCCGCCAAGCGCGGAATGTTCGACCGGCATGC
Source organism: Streptomyces sp. 8N114 (assembly GCF_052245835.1). Lineage (NCBI taxonomy): Bacteria > Bacillati > Actinomycetota > Actinomycetes > Kitasatosporales > Streptomycetaceae > Streptomyces > Streptomyces sp. 8N114. The sequence goes on from NZ_JBQQBT010000003.1 coordinate 376,645, forward strand.
AGATGTCCTTGAGGCGCTGGCCAGGATGCAGGGGCGTGAAAAGGAGGGCCGCAGACTGCTCGCCGCCATCGCTTACTCCGGCACCGACCGTAACCGTGTGGAGGCCGCCATCGGTGGTGTGGGGTCGTGGTGAGGGCCGGAGACTGCTCTCCGACCTAGCCAAAGGCCCCTCTGCAGAAAGGAACCACGTCGACGATGCCTACGAGCTCCTAGTCCCGCGTGAGATGCCCTCCTGCATGCCGCCGCCTGGAGGGCGCCTGATTTCTGGTGACTTCGTCCAGGATCTTCGACTGCCCAGGAACCTCATGGAGCAGGCACAGTGCTGATCCGGCACAGGCTTGCTTGCCGGGGCCCGCGATGCGCGTGGTCGGGACGGTTCGCCCGGCGGAGGTCCGGGCCGGTGGGTGCCGGCCTTCTGCGTCGTTGGCAGGTCGAACTGCCTGCCATGGTTCGGTAATTCCGAACCTCTGATCCGGGTGCGTGCTCCATCGCTGGCTGACCTGCGATTCCGTAACGTCGTGGGCATGCTGATGTCGCCCTCACTGCTGGTTGCTTCCTGGGACCAATGTGGGGGCGCGTGGGAACAAAAGCCTGGAGAGGAACAGATGTCGAAGAAGCTCCGGATGGTCAAGCGAGCAACGCTGGCCTCAGTCGGAATCCCGCTTACCGTGCTGCTCGCGTTTCCCGCACAGGCCGACGTGCCGAGGCACCCGGATCTGTTGGCTCGCAAGCAGCAGTCGACGGACGTCGCACCACAAGCCTGTACTCTGACTCCCAGCCCGGGCACCTATTCAGCCTGGGCCGGCAGGGACTGCACTGGGCAAGGCGAAAGTGGCTTGCCCCCCGCGGGTGTCTGTCGGCCCACCTCGAACGGCATGGTCTCGGCATGGAACAACTCGCAGGTTCCGATCACGTTCTGGGAGAACGCGAACTGCACCGGCGAGCACACAACGGTCGCCGGCGGTGGTCTCGTGAACAATCTGGGATTGGTTGCCTTCGGGGTCAGCTGAGAAGCTCGGGCGGTCGGCTCCTCACGTCGTCCGCGTAGGCAAAGAGTTCGCAGTGGAGGCGGTCGGTTTACCTGGCTGACTCCTCCACGCTGCAGCGAGACTATGGGGGAGTGGCTGTGCGGCCTGCACCCGGCCTCCCACTAGCGCGCGGTCCTGGACCAGATCGCAGGCGGGGTGGACGCCGAGGGCCGTAAGACTGAGTTCCGCGTCCTGTCCCGCTGCCGCCTCCTGGGGGAGGGCACCGACATCACCGGCCGGTGCGGCCTGGACGGTGTCCTGTTCGCCGACGTACGCAGCAGCCCCGTCGACATCGTCCAGGCCGTCGGCCGCGCCCTGCGCCAGAAGTCCCACGAGGGCAAGGTGGCCCGCTTGGTCGTGCCGGTGCTCCTGGCTGAGGAGGACGAGGGGCGGGACATGGCGGCAACGGCGGCGTTCGAACCCCTGGTCACGATCCTGCATGCGCTGCGCTCCTTCGACCCGCGCATCATCGAGCACCTGGCGCTGCGTCCGGCCGCCGCAGCGGGACGCCGTAGGACGTCCTGGCCGCCGACCCGGCCGGAGACCCCCCGACAGCAGACGGACACCGCCGAGAGTGGAGAGCCGGCCGACGAGGACCACGACCAGGAACAGGAGCCCGACGGCCACGAGCAGGGGGCCGATTTGGCACTGCTGCACTTCTCCCGCCGCCCCCGCGAAGCCGACCAGATCGCCCGGCTGGTGCGCACCCGCATCCTGCGCCCGGAGTCGACCGCCTGGCTCACCGGCCTGGAAGCCGCCCGCGCCTTCGTCGCCGAACACGGTCACGCCAACGTGCCCTACACCGCAACCGTCTACCTCGGCGACCACAAGGTGGCCTACCCGGCCGGACAGTGGGCCGCCGAGCCGCGCCGCGCGTGGTGGCATGGCGAGCTGGCCGACTGGCGTACGTAGCTGTTGGTCGAGGAAGGGTTCGTATTCGACCGCCGCGACCAGGCGTTCACGGAGTTCCTGGACGTGTGCGCCCTGCACTTCGCCTAGCACCACACCCTGGCCGCGCCCCGGGATGCGGTCATGGCGGGTGTAGCGGTGGGGGAGCGACTGCACCAGGCCCGCAAGCCCGACGGCCTGGGCAAGAAGACCGAGCGTGCCAGGAGCCGCCGTGAGCGGCTGGAGGCCATCGACCCGGACTGGAACCCCGCTTGGTCGCTGTCCTGGCAGCGCCACTACGCCAAAGCCAGCTGGCTCCTGGCCCAAGGCGCCACCCTCGCCGAGCTCCAGCCCGGCGTCAGCCTCGGCGGCGACGACATCGGCGCCTGGCTGGCCGAGCAGCCCGCAGCCTGGCACACCCTCACCGAAGCCCAGCAGCAACGCCTCATGGGCCTGGGTATCCAGCCCGCGGCCACGGTCGCCCTCCCCGCCGCTCCGGCAGTGCCCGCAGGGGCTGGACGGTGGGAAATCAACCTGGCTGCCGCCCGGCAATTCAAGACCCGCGAAGGCCACCTACGCGTCCCGCGGGACCACACCGAAACCGTCACCGACACCGGCGGACGGGAACACCACATCAGGCTGGGCGTCTTCCGCAGCAACACCCGAACCCGCCACAAGAAACAACAACTCACCCCCGGCCAGACCCACGAGGCACACGAAGTCGGCCTACTGGCCTGACTGTGAAACAAAGGACCCCCGCCACTCCTTATGGTGAGGAAATGGCGGAGCCCTCTTTCGTACTCCAAGAACGAGTGGGAGCAGTGCCACCTCGCCAGCATGCGTACCTCGGCCGCAGGCTCGCGAGCCAGGACACGCCTGTGACTGCGGCCGATACTTGGCCAACCGCAGCGAGGAGGGCTGAGGTCGGTGTCCGCTGTCGATCCTAGGTTGGCCGTTCTGCCGAGTGCGAGTTGGCCGCTGTCGCCCCCGGAAAGGCCGTTTTGCCGATGGAGCCAAGGATGAGCAGGCCCGGCGAGCGGTAGGGGCGCCCGGGATGCTACGGGAGCAGTTCCAGGGTGATGTGCGGGGACAGCGCGCGGAGGAAGTCGGTGGCGTCGAAGATCTTGCCTGCGGCGGCGACGCCGACCGTACGGGTGCGGCCGGTGAGCACGCGGTCGACGGCCTCCACGACGAGGGGGGCCGTGACGGCGTAGATGTCCTGACCGCGGGCCACCGCGCGGCGTTCGGCGCCACCCGACCGCACTACCGCGTCGATGAGGAACGTCTGGTCGGAGCGTCCGCTCTCGTCGGACGCGGCGGGAGCCGGTGTGTCCGGGGCCGCGACGTCACGGACGGCCTGGACGGTCATGTAGGTGGTCACGTCCGGGATGGACAGGTGGCTGGGCACGGTCACCACGTCGGCCATCGTGAACTCCCCGATCACAGGCTGGGGGCCCATCGGCTGGGGAAAGCGCCACGTAAGGGTCGGCGGGGCGTCGGTGCGGTACTCCCACTGCCCGTTCGCAAAGCGCATGCGCCGCTCGCCGCGCCGCTCCCGCGAGACCGCGCCCGACAGCCGGGTCCCGGCGGTGGGGTGCCAGTTGCTCAGGCCGTAGGCGATGTGTGCCTCGTCGGCCTGGGTCCACTCGCCCATGGCCGCGGTGGCCAGCAGGTCGCCCAGACCGCCGAAGAAGGCCATCGCCGGGACGATCACCGCGCCCGCCTCCCGTGCCGGGTCGGCGAAATTGGCGAAGGTGTCGATATTGGCCTCGAGTTCGGCTGCCACGTCCAGGTACGGGATCGTGGCGTGCAGGGCCGCCTTGATGACCGGGGCGGTCGTCGAGGCGAACGGCCCGGCGCAGTTGATCACGGCTGCGGCGCCGGCCAGCGCACGGTCGAGCGAGTCCGGGTCGTCGACCGACGCCACCCGGGCCTCCAGCCCGGTCTCGTGGGCCAGCGCCTTCATCTTGGCGGTATCGCGGCCGGCCAGCACCGGGACGAACCCGCGCTCCACCAACTCCGCCACGACGAACCGCCCGGTGTGTCCGTAAGCGCCGAACACCGCAACTGTCTGACCCGATCCCATGAGCCCGCTTCCTTGCACTTGTCTGTCAGTGGAGGACCCGCTGCCGATCCCTGTTGACCTGCCGCGCTCTGTCACCAAGATCCTGACCCGGAGCAGCACCCCCACGCGAGTGTCCGCAACGACATGACCCGTACACTTTCGGACATGCCTACCGTCGCGCTGGCCATCACCGATGGCATGCTGCACCTCGAGCTGTCCCTGGCCTGCGAAGTCTTCGGCGCCGACCTGACGCACATCGTGGACCCCTGGTACGACTTCTGGCTCTGCGGACCGCGCGCCGTACGAGTCGACCGCTTCCGGCTGCAGCCCGACCACGGGCTCGACCACCTCGCACGCGCCGACACCGTGATCGTCCCGGGCTGGGCCGACACCGACTGCGACCCGCCGGCCGACCTCGTCGACGCGGTACGCACGGCCCACGAGGCCGGCGCGCGGGTGGCCTCCCTGCGCACGGGCGCCTTCATCCTGGCTGCCGCCGGACTGCTGGACGGCAAGCGCGCCACCACACACTGGGCGCACACGGCCGAGCTGGCCAGGCGCCAGCCGAAGGTCACCGTCGACCCGGACGTCCTGTACGTCGACAACGGCAGCGTGCTCACCTCCGCCGGCAAGGCCGCCGCCATGGACCTGTGCCTGCACCTGGTCCGCCTCGACCACGGCGCCTCGATCGCCAACAAGATCGCCCGGCGGCTGGTCGTACCACCCCACCGGGACGGCGGCCAGGCCCAGTTCATCGCCACCCCCGTCCCCGAGCCGGGCAACCATCCGCTCGCCGACCTCTTTCCCTGGATGCTGGAGCGGCTGGGCAAGCCGCTCACCGTCGAGGACCTGGCCCGCCAGGCACGGATGAGCTCACGCCACCTGGGCCGCCACTTCAAGCAGGTGACCGGCACCACCCCGCTGCAGTGGCTGCACACCCAGCGCATCCGCCACGCCCAGGAACTGCTGGAGACCACCGACGACACCGTCGATGCCATCGCCACGGCCACCGGCATGGGCACCGCCACCACCCTGCGCCGCCACTTCGCCCGCACGGTGGGCGTCCCGCCGGACTCCTACCGCCGCACCTTCCGCGCCCAGGCCCGCCCCGGCCTGCACGCCGGCGGGCGACACCAGTAACGCCGGCACAAGGCGGCGGGGAGCGAGCGGCCGTAGCCGCTCGCTCGGACGCCGCCGGCGCAAGTCCCGTGCGACAACGCCAACCGGCGCCCCTCGGGTAGCTGAGGCTGGGCAGCCGGATCACATGGTCGCGCAATCCCCGGCCCGACTGGCCAGGTGTTGCGGGTCATGACGTTGCTGGCGCCGGCGGGGTGTGGGGCAGTGGCGTTGGATCTTCGAGGGTCATTCGGGGCGCTTGGTGAGTCTGGTGCTGAGGTCCCAGAGCTTCTGCTGGATGTTCGGATCGTAGGCATCGGTGTGTGCCTTTGCGGCACGGGTGCGGTCGTAGAACTGTCCGGTCACCCCGTCGAGTTCGGGGGCGAGGATGAGGCGCAGGGTGGCCTGCAGGCCGTCTTCGAGGGAGTCGATGCTGTAACCGACCGAATCCAGGACCATCTTGGTCGGCATAAAGGTGGCGGGGTGCAGGCTGTTGACCGTGACCCGGTGCGGGTCGAGTTGTCGGGCAAGGACGAAGCCCGTGGCGATCATTGCCAGTTTGGACTGGCCGTAGGCGCGCATGCCCGAGTAGCCGTGTTCGAGGGTGGGGTCGTCGAAGTTGATCGGGGCCTGGCCGATCGAAGCGACGTTGACGATACGGGCGGGGGCGCCGCGGTCGAGCAGCGGCAGCAGGCGCCGGGTCAGCGCGAACGGGGCGAGATGGTTGACCGCGAAGCGGAGCTCGTTCCCGTCGACGGTGAGCCGGCGGTCGGTCCCGTCGGGTTCGCCGCCGCCGATGCCGGCGTTGTTGACCAGCACCGAGATGTGATCGGTGAATTCGGTGATCTCGTCCGCGAGGCGGTGCACTTGCGCCAACTCGGAGAAGTCGGCCCGGACCGTGTGGATCGAGGCCGGTGCATCGGCCAGCGTGGTGGCCAGTTCGTCGAGCCGGCTCTGGTTGCGCCCGTGGAGGATGAGCGTTGTTGCGGGCCGGCGTGCGAGGGCGCCGCTGAGTGCGCGGCCCAGCCCGTCGGTTGCTCCAGTGATGACGATGGTTCGATCGGGCATGCGCTACTCCTCGCCGGGGTGTTCGTTCAGTAGTCGTCGGATGGCGGTGATGTCGTCTTGGCCGAGCAGGCGCTCGGTTGCGAGGACCCGGTACCAGATCAGGCCGAACACCAGGTCGGCGGCGAAGGCTGCCGTCAGGTGAGCGGGCTTGTCACCGCGGGCCGCAGCCCGCTCGACGATGGTCTCGAGCGCGGCCCTGCGTTTGTTCAGGAAGCCGTCCTGGAAGCGGCGCCGGAAGTCTGCGTCGCGCTGCGCCTCGGCCATCAAGGAGCGCAGGACGGGGGCCACCCCCGGGAAGGCCATCAGGGCGGCGGAGCCACGCAGGAACGCGTCCAGCTCCGCGTCGAATGACCCCTGGTCCGCGGTTGAGACCTTCAGGTCCGCCTTGAGCGCCAGGGCTTCGAGCAGGACGTCCGCCTTTGTGGGCCACCAGCGGTAGACGGTCTGCTTGCCCGCCCCGGCGCGGGCGGCGATGCCCTCGATGGTGAGGTCTGGGAAGCCGACCTCGGTCGTGAGCTCGTAGGCCGCGGTGAGGATCGCGAGCCTGGTCTGCTCGCTCCGCTTGCGGCCGCGGGCGGGTGTCGTGGTGCCGGTCATGCGTGCCAGCCTAACCCATTATCGAGACGTCACGTCTAGAAATGATGCTACGCTCATGTGAGACGTCACGTCTCGAAATAAGGAGTGAGCATGTCCACTGCACTCGTGATCGGTGGCACGTCGGGGGTCGGCCTGGCGGTCGCCCGGCAACTCGCCGGCCGAGGACACGCGGTCCACATCGCCGGACGAAACACAGAGCGGCTCAACCGGGCAACGGCGGCCATCGACGGAGACGTCCACGGGCACGTTCTCGACGCCGCCGACGCGGAGGCGGCCGCGTCGCTCGCCGCTGGGATCGCCCCGATCCGCCACCTCGTCATCACCCTCGCCGGCAAGGGCGGCACCGGCCCGCTCGGCGACTTGCCGCTCGATGGCCTGCGGCAGGCGTTCGAGGAGAAGTACTGGCCCACCGTCATCGCACTCCAGGCCTCGCTTGCTCACCTCAGCGGGGACGCCTCGATCACCCTCGTCGGCGCCGTCACAGCGAGGGCTGCCCTGCCCGGCACAGCCGGGATCGGCTCGCTCAACGCCGCCGTCGAAGGGCTCGTCCAACCGCTCGCCGCCGAACTGGCGCCGATCCGGGTGAACGCTGTCTCGCCGGGATACGTGGACACGCCCTGGTGGGACGGACTCGCCGCCGAGGATCGATCCGCGTTCTTCAAGCAGGCCGCCGACGCCCTGCCCACCAAGCGCATAGCCACCGCCCCGGATGTCGCCGAGGCCATCGTGCTGCTGGCCACCAACCCCAACATCACCGGCACCGTCATCGAAACAGACGGCGGCGCACGTCTCACCGCCTGACACTTCTTCACCATGCCCAGCCCGCCGCACCGTCGTGGCACGGACGGCTTCGGCGAGCAAGTGACGGCCTGCGCAGAACGGGGTCGCCTATTGCTCGCGACCCCGTTCTGCGCCGCCTCAAGGAGCCTTCTCGTGACGCACGCCAACGCGCCTCTATCCATCGAAGGACGCCGTCGACTCGTCGAGCGGTGCAAGACGCGGCCGATCGCCCACGTCGCAGCGGAGATGGGGATATCCCGCGCCTGCGCATAGAAGTGGGTCAACCGCCACCGCCGCCACAACGTCAGGATCCGGTGTATTCCGTTCCGTTGAACTTGTAGGGCCAGGTGGTGTCGGCTGCGATGCTGATGGGTGAGCCGTTGGCGGGTACTTTCAACATGGTCATCGTCATGAGGGTCTGGGTGAAGGTGTTCCAACGGGTCTCTGAGATGTTGTCCCAGCCGGTGATCTCCATCTCGAACCAGCGCCCCGGTCCCATGTCAACGGCTGTCTCGCTCACCCTTGTGCATGCGACGAGTGCTCCGCCGTCCTGTGTCCGCCAGGCAGGGCCGAGTGGTGTGCGCCGCATCTTCACTGACACCTTGGCAGACTTGGGGTTGGCGTACGCCTTGCGCACACCCGTCGTGTCCCCGTAGGAGTTCCGGTACTTCTTGATCTGCTTTGACCACCGCAGGTCTTTGCCGGTGGTTTTGTGCGAGACGTAGTCGTCGAAGGCGCCGCAAGCCCTGCCCGGCTGCACCGCCAGGTCTTCATCCGATGAGACGGTGGGCACAGCTTTCGACTTGTTCGTAGCCGCCTTAGGAAGATCTTTCTTGCCCCGAGGCATGACCACGAGCGCAGTTCGCCACGGCCCGTCCTTGCTGTCACGGTGGTGGAGGCTCCACCGCATCTCTGCCGTGTTCTTGGACTCGCCTCCGATCTCGGAGGAGGAGACTTGGCGAGCCCCCAGGATCCACTCGCCGCCGCCTCCGGCGCGGGGCTTGGCAGCCCAGGCGTGCACGGCACTGTCCAGGCGTGGATGGTTGGAGGGGGTCTTGTCATCGGGTTTGCCTCGCATTTTGACGTTATCGATCCTGACGAGTGATCTGTCCAGCCACGGGCCTTCCTGAATCTTGTGCCAGTAGGCCGGGCTGAGACTGCCACTGTCCTCCTTCTTGTCCAGCTCCTTCACCACCCGACGCGCTTCGCCGGTCGAGACGGCAGGATTCGCTTCCCCGCCGTCTGTGCCCTTCCCGTCGTCGCTTCCCTGGACGTCACATGCCACGGAACCGAGCAACAGAGATGCCATGACCAGTGCCGAGCGCTTCATCCAAAGACCTCACTCCGCCGCGAACAAGTGCCGCTGTGATCTTCTCGCACACAGATCCATCGTGTGCCCTCTCCCGAAATCAGCTGGCAGCGCCACCTGGTCACCACCGACCAGGCCCTCGCGTTGCTCGCGCAGGCCGATCCTGCTGGGTCTGTGAGCTCTGCGACCCCACCCGTGCCGTCACCTCCGGCGGGAGGCTGGTGGGTATGAGTGAGCCGCAGCGTCGCGTCTACGGCAGCGACCACGACGACCCCCCATCCCTATGCCGCCCCGGCCGCTCCTACCGGGAGCTGGGGCGGGCCGTTGGACGGGCTGCTCCTGGAAGTGACCGGCTGGGAGTTGGAGGCGCTGGCTCGAAGGAGCGGGCGCTGATGACGTAGATCGGGGATCGTGCCATCGCTCGAGGGGAAGCACCCTCACTCTCAAGACGACGGCCGGAGAGGTCACGCTCACTCTTCCTCCCAGGGCTTGAGGCGCTGACCGTGGCGCCCTGTGCCGTTGACTGCAGCTGAGGTAGACCTCGTGGCTGGCAGCTTCGCGGCTTCAACCCCGAGGGTGGAGGCGCTGCGGGCCATCGCGGCGGAGGCCCGGGAGTGGGCCCTTACCGGGGACCCGCTGCGGGACCAGGGACGGACGGTTGATGCTGGCGAGGGCTCCACGACTCAGGATGTCCGGCACGCGCTGCTCTCACGTCCGCAGCCGCTGGCGCACACCATGGGCGCCATCGTGGCGCGCAGATTGCGGGACCTGACGCCGGCCGGACCGGCGTCGGGAGACGTCCCCGATCCCAGAGGACGAGGGCCGGGACATGGCCGCCACCGCCGAGTTCGAGCCCCTGGCGACTGTCCTGCGGGCCCTGCGCGCCTTCGACCCCGCGCCGCTGGAGGTAGGGGGTTGAGCCGGTGGACCTCGTCCATCAGCACCAGCTTCGCATCCACCGCGATGTAGGTGTGGCACGCGGCGGTGGTGATCTGTGCAGTGGTCACTGGTGAACCCTCCTCTCTGTGGGACCTGAGAAGGTGCCCGTGGTGAGATGCCGGTGAGAGCCGGGGTGACGGCCCGCGGTGGTCGCTTTGCGAAAGCCCGCATGACACTGCCGTCCCCGGCTCTTCCGGAGCTGTCGACCGGTGCCCAAAACGCTCATGCCTCACCGGGAATGAGGGGCGTTGGACGCTGAACGGGCCCCCATGAGTCCGGCCGCATGTCGCGGCACATAACATCCGCATGCGAGGAATGGGCACTTGGGAGGTCAACTGATGCGTACGGACAAAGCGGTTGGTGTGGCTGCCGCGACCCTTGCCGGGCTGCTTGCCGCCACCACCCTGAACCTGGTACCGGCCCAGGCCCACGGTGGAGTTCACCATGGGGGTGGGCATAAGTGCTCGCCGTATGTCTCGATTGACCGCTACTCAGACGCCCTGGACAAAACCACGTTCCAGGGCTCGTACGTCGGCAACTTCTCCGCTCTCGCGCCCGACACCCATGGCCGGATCGCCGCGCTGTCCGACCGGTCCAAGCTGTTCAGTCTCGACGCCAGGACTCATCGCCCGCAGCGGGTCATCCCGCTCACCGACGAAGAGGGCACAGAGACCGACTCCGAGGGCCTGGCCGTCGACCACGACGGCAGTTACTTCGTCACATCGGAAATTGAGCCGTCCGTACGCCACTACGATCACGACGGCCGGCTACTGGGCCGACTGCCTGTGCCGGACGAGCTGCGGGTGGCTCCGGCCGGCCGCGGGCAGGAGAACCAGACCTTCGAGGGCCTGACCCTGTCCCCTGACGGCCGTACCCTCACCGCATCCATGGAGGGCCCGCTCGCTGAGGAGCCCGCAGACAGCCGAGGAAGGCAGGTTGTCCGGTTCCAGACCTGGCAACGCCACGGCGACAAGTTCGAACTGGGACGGCAATTCCGCTACCCCCTCGACAAAGACCTCCTCGTCCCCGAGGTCCATGCGCTCAGGGACGGGCGGTTCCTTCTCCTGGAGAGGGGTTTCGAACCGGGCATCGGTAACACAATCCGCCTCTACCTGGCCGATCCCCGTAAAGCCGGCGCAACCGCGCCCATGGACAAGAAGCTCCTCGCCGACCTCGGCAACTGTCCTTCCCTGGGCGCGCAACTGCCGCAGCCCTCAAGCCACCCGCTGCTCGACAATATCGAAGGTATGACGGTCATCGGCCGAACACCGGACCGACGGCTGCGACTGCTACTGGTCAGCGATGACAACGAGAGCTCTAAGCAGGTCACGCGCCTGTACGAGTTCACCGCACGTGTCCCGGCCTGACAACGGTGATGGGCCGCGTTGCTTTGTCAGTGGTTGGCCGCGTGGGTGTCAGTGAGCTTTGTTGCTGGTCAGGGGCGGGGTAGTGCTGACGTTGTTGCGGTCTTCCTGCTGAAGTCGCAGCTCGCTCCCGCACCCCCGACGGCCGATGGCGGTACGAGTGCCAGGCGATCCTCCCGGCCAGCCCCGACCAGAACGGCCACGCCCCGCCCGGCGGCGTCCCGGTGGCCATCAGCGTTGCCGCCGAGCACATTGCCCCGATCCCGGGCGAGTCCTACTCGCGTGTGCCGACCGAGGGCGCGGTGGCCGGCCGCCAGTGGCTGGCGCTGCGCTCCCCAGGCGTGCACGGGGGCGGCCCGTGGTGGCAGCTCCACCGCCGTGACTGCTGGCAGGCCCGGGGCGGCTGGCGCTGCCAGCTGGTCATCACGGAGGAGGCCCGCCGGATCCTGGCCACGCTGCCCCCGGACCGCCTGTGCGACATCCGCCGACCGGACCAATTCCCGCCCCCAGCTCCCTGACAACTGATGGACGTCATGGATCTATCAGGTCGACTGGGACGGTCCACGTCGACTCCACCTCGGTGCGCTCCCACCAGCACGCCGCCGAGGCCACGGAAAGCCCCGCCGCCTGCGCTGTCCTCCGCCGCAATAGGGGCCGGAGAAGGATGCGCGCCCGGCAGGGTGATCCAACGGTGTGGCGGCTTGAAGACCGTCTCGTTGAGCCTGGCGGCGTGCAAGACGACCTCAGGTGGTTGGTCTTCGCTGTGGTTGTCCGGTGAGTGCGGTGACCGATGCCTTCCACCGATGCATCAACTTGCTTACCGTGGGAGGGTTTTGGGGCAGGAGGGAGGGAGTGCTGGTGCTTCTTACCCTGATCTTGGTCGCGATCCTCTGCATAGTCCTGCGCGAGCTGTTCGTGGTGGTACGCAACAAGCGCCACATACGGCGGCTCCCTCCTCCGTCCATCACCCTGGCGCAGGCCGCGGCATACCAAAACCAGGTCTTCCAGGAGATCTGCCGAAGATCCACGGGGCCCAGCTGGCGGGGGGTTTGCATGGCGGACTACTTCATGGATCACGGATGGAATCGCGCCGGTACCATGCTCATTCTTGCGGAACCCCTCAAGCACCGGCTGATCAAGACTTGCGGATGGAAGTTCGGTATCTACGGCCCGACTCGGACGGGGTGGGACGAGTACCGGAAGAACTTCATGTGGGCAGGAGGAAGCGAAGCGGTGCACATCTCGGCCAGCTCTGGCGGTTTCATAGTGGCGAACGTCAGCAGCCCTCACGCTGTGGCTCAGGCAGGCCACGGCAACACCGCCGACGTGCACGCCGTCTCACACAGGCAGTTGTTCGACGCGCTGAGGGAGGATGCACGCAGCGCGGATCCCGACGAAGCCGTACGGGCGCAGGAATACGCCGACGACCTGACGGAGGCGGTCCAGACGGAGAACCCGCACAGGACGGATCGGATTCTCGCCCGGATCAACGCCCTGCTCACCTCAGCACGTTCAGCTTTCGCACTGACCAGGGACCTACTGCCACCCGGTACCTGAATGCGGACCGTGAGCGCTGCTGATCGGTCGGTGTCGGCGATGATGTCGAGTTCGCCGCGAAGCCTGACCTGGGCTTGTGCATGCTCAAGCGTGCAGTGGAGGCCGACACTCCGTTCGGGTGGGTCACCGCAGATGAAATCTACGGGCAGACAAGCAGGATCCGTGTCTGGCTCGAAGTACATGACATCCCTCATGCACTTGCGGTTCCGAAATCTCAGATGGTCATGACTACGGAGTTCTTCGGCTCGACAGTACTGTTTCTGATCCCTAAGGGCTGTCCCGTAACGGCTGATCTTGGTGTCATGATCTCGCCATGCCTTGCCTGATCACGTCGTCGGGACCATCCTGGATAGCCCCGTTCACCGGGGCTGAACCCGCAGCAGTTTGGCAAGCTGGTCACTGCGATGCGGAGCGAAAGTACGGACCAGGTGCGCAAGCGTCGACCGTGGAGCCTGACTCTGGAGGTCCGGATCCTGCCCGTAGCGGCTTACTGGCGTACGAACTCGACGCTGCGGCAGCTCGCCCCGATGTTCGGGGTGTCGAAGTCGGCCGCCAACCGCATCATCCGCCACCTCGGACCGTCGCTTGCGCTTCAGCCTCGTCAGCGGTTCCGTAAGGACGCCGTGCTGATCGTCGACGCACCCTACTAGTGCCCACGCGGGATCATATGGTTGCCGAGCAGTCGAAGAACTACCGGTACTCGACCAACCACCAGGTCGTCATCGACGCCGATACCCGGCGACGGCGTTCACACCGCCGTGCTCGGCATCGCCCGGATGCACAACCTCGCTCTCATGAGGTAACTCTCTCCCCATACGAGACCAGAGAGGCCCGGGGGAGGCGGCTCCCCACCTCCCCTGCTCGGAGAATGCTCAGTCGATACAGAATTCGTTGCCCTCGATGTCCAGCATTGGGATGCACGACTCGTTCTCCTCATCGGCATACAGCGTTTGCACGTGGGTCGCACCGAGCGCAACCAATCGTGCGCACTCAGTTTCGAGCGTGGTGAGGCGCTCGTCCCCCACGAGCCCGGTGCCGACCCGGACGTCGAGATGCACCCGATTCTTGACGATCTTGCCTTCGGGGACGCGCTGGAAGTACAGGCGCGGGCCCACACCTGAGGGATCACTGCAGGCGAACCATGAACCCTGCTTCTCAGGGGGCAGGGTGCGGTTGAAATCCTCCCAGGTGGTGAATCCCTCCGGTGGCGGCGGTGTGACGTACCCCAACACCTCGCACCAGAAGCGAGCGAGGCGCTCAGGTTCTGCGCAGTCAAAGGTGACTTGGAACTTCTTGATCGCTGACATCGGCGCACCGTACCGCGTACAAGGGGGACGCTGCCGCTCATTTCCTCAGGCGGATCCGCCCGCCACTCGTCGCGCCCAGGGCCGCCTTGGACACTCATGTGATCAAACCGGACAATCCATGAGACGACGCGACCGTGGCGGCGGAGCGCCCCCATGGTCTCCTGGGTCCGGTCCTGACCAACCACCTTCATGTCAAGATCAGTTGCGGGACAACCCTTAGTTCTGAGTGGCCGGCGCACCAGACGAGAGCTGCCCCCGCACAGCCCTCTTACCAAAAACACCCACCCCAGGACAAAACGCTAAGCCCCCGGCAGTCTGCGCGAGGGTGCTTCCCCGCGTATCGCACCCCCTACCGGGAACGAGGGTTATTCCTTCTCCTTCCATGCATTTACTACGAAGGTCACCTTCGCGTCCTTTGGTGAAATCTCTTGTACGCGGAGTAGTTCGACACGCTCAGTCTGGTCGTAGGGGTGCGTGAGGCAGAACTTATCCCCAACCGCGAGCTTGTCGAACGAGAGGGCTTCATTGATGTCCTGAGCGCGTCCGCTGTCCATGGTGGCGTTGCAACTGAGGCCGTCCCGCTGGTCAGTGGCCCGGAATGCCAGATCGGTAGATGTGGGTGAGAAGTCCACCGCGGGTTCATTATTTCTTCCGCACGGCTCAAGCGACACGTCCGGTTCCGATTCCACGGCGAATCCTCCCTTCAAGATTTCGGGAGAGCTGCTGTCAAAGGAGGCGCTGGTGGAGTGACATCGGAGAGCCCCGTCTTCATGGCTCAGCGTGAGTGATGCGTCTTTGTACCGCACTTTCAGGTCTGCACTCGGTGAGCTTGCAGGTGGCTTCGTGCTCGATTTGGCCGGGGGCTCAGGGTCGGGCTTCTTGTCCTCGCCTGAGCAAGCCCCAACCGCGAGCACTGCCAAGATCATCGCTACAGCCCCAGTCGCGGTTCGCATGAGCGTCAGGTTTCCACTGGCGGCGACGGTCGACAATCGCACCGAGCGCCAACATTGTCGGTTCTGCGGCTCATCCCTGATCCGGCAAGTGGGCCGCAGGCGTCCGAGATGCTCCCCCCGGAACTGCCCGGTACGCGCCCCTACTCTCTCGGCATGACCAGCAGCGGCCCTCAAGCGCGCACCCACTCCGGGCAGGGGCGGTTCGTGCGCAGCATTGATGCCGCCGAGCGTGAGCGGAGCGAGGCAGATGGTTG
Source organism: Streptomyces sp. 8N114 (assembly GCF_052245835.1). NCBI lineage: Bacteria > Bacillati > Actinomycetota > Actinomycetes > Kitasatosporales > Streptomycetaceae > Streptomyces > Streptomyces sp. 8N114. Next base: position 391,870 of record NZ_JBQQBT010000003.1, read on the forward strand.
CTTGTGGAAGCCGTAGCGCGGGTGAGGCCGGTACGGCGTCGAGGTCCTCGTACAGGTGAAGCCCGCACCGTTCCGCGGCGAGTACACCGCGAACGCCGGCGCTTCCGACGCATCGCGCAACAGCGGTGCAGGAAGCTCGCCCACCTCTCCGGTCGCCGGCTACCTGGTGCCGGTGAGGTACGTCCTTAGCCGCTGGCGGCGGCGTGGAGAGGCGCGCAGAGTGCCGCTCTACCGCTTCGACGACGTCCTGGCGCTCCAAGGGATCGCGACGACAGCTGGCTGGGAGGCCGTGAGGGCGGCCACAGCGTTCGGGAAGCGGTCCCCCTTCGCTGCGGGCTCCCCACCGCCGCACGCTCTCGGCATGGACCCCCAGCATTCCCGCGATCTCGGCATTCGGGCGGCCCTGCTCGAACAACTCGACCGCCCGCACACGCCGAGCCTCGGCCAACTGAGGCCGCGTCAAAGGGGGAACAGAAGACTCCGAGGCGAAGGGCGAAGGTTGGTAGGAACGACGAAAGCCTCCCACCGACGAGCCCCCCACACCCACACAACTAACGAAAAGCTCGGTAGTACTCCAGCAGCGGTTCGTGTCCTGAGCTGGTGGTTGTCGTTGTCCTGGTATGGAGGGGATGGGTGAAGTCGCCTGCTGGGCAGCTGAGTTGGAATCGGTATTTGCTCGGGTGGCGGGCAGGTTCGCTCGGGTGGATCTGCTGTGGCGGATGCGGGATTACGTGCGAGGTCTGCTGGGCCGGGCGACACGCAAGAACGGCTGGCAACTCGCTGAATGGGCAGGTCACCGGACCCCGGATGGCTTCCAGCGGCTATTGAACAGCAGTGCCTGGGAAGCGGACGCCCTGCGTGACGATGTCCGTGCTTACGTGGCTGAGCGGCTCGGGCCCGACGGTGTGCTGATCGTCGACGACACCGGGTTCATCAAGAAGGGCACCACCTTGGCCGGGGTCGGCCGGCAGTACACCAGGAACCTCCGGGAAGATCGACAATTGTCGGATCGGGGTGTTCGCCGCCTACGCCACCAGCTCCGGCCGGGCTCTGGTGGACCGGGAGCTCTACCTGCCCAAGTCCTGGACATCCGACCGCGTGCGCTGCCGGGCGGCGAAGATTCCGGACGAGCGAGGGTTTGTGACCAAGGGCGAACCGGCCCGGGACATCGTGCGCCGTTGTCTGGCCGCCGACCTGCCCGCGGCCTGGGCCACCGCCGACGAGGCTTACGGGCAGGACCGGCACTTCCGTCGTCTGCTCGAGCAGCTCGAGGTCGGTTACGTGGTGGCGGTGCCCAAGTCCCAGCAGATCAAGTCCCTGGCCGGCATCTGGCGCATCGAGGAGCTCATTGACCAAGCGCCCGGTGACGCCTGGCAGCGGCTCTCCTGCGGTGACGGGGCGAAGGGCCCGCGCGTCTACGACTGGGCCGCGGCCAAGCTGCCCGCCAACGTGGTCTTCGACCCTGATCCGCCGACCCACTACCGATGGGTGATGGCTCGCCGCAGCCTGTCCGATCCTGGTGAAGTCGCCTACTACCTGGCCTACGCACCCGTCGGCATCGAGATCGCCGAGCTGGTCCGCATCGCGGGCTCCCGCTGGGCGATCCAGGAGTGTTTCCAGGCCGCGAAGAACGAGTGCGGCCTGGACGAGTACGAGGTCCGCCGCTACATCGGCTGGTACCGGCACATCACCCTGGCCATGCTCGCCCACCCAGTCCTGGCCGCACTCGCCGCCCGTGCCGGCGGCGACGAAAAGGGGGCTGCAGAAACCGGTCAGCCCCCGTCCCGCTCACCGTGGCGGAGATCCGGCGACTCCCGGATACTCTCCTGCCCCGCGCCCGAGCCGACCACGATCCTGTCACCCACGCACTGAGATGGTCGGCATGGAGAAGACACCGCCAAGCCATCGCCCGCCACTGCCACTACCGAAAACGCAGCTCAGGATACGAACCGCTGCTGGAGTACTAAGCCGTCTCGGACGGTAAGGCGTGGTGCCGCGCTCATCGTCCAAGTTGACGGATGCGGTGGGTGTACTCATCCGTGACGCTGGTCAGGGCGGCGACCAACAGGTCGTCCAAGGTCGCGAAGTAGTAGGGCGGACCTGAATCCGACCGCGACAAAGACGGGTTTCGCGCCGGCTGGCTTCGCCCGGTTGGTGGCCTTGGCGGACTCGGGTCATCGTCGCTGTAGGTATCGGCCGCGGTGGTGCTCGCGCAGTTGACGGTCACCATGGGGGGCCACCGGCTTGCTTCGGAGGACGGGTTCCGCATCGGTCTGTTGATCGGCTGCGGCGTTGCGCTGGTTGCCGCCGCTGTTGCCGGTGCCAAACCGGCCCTGCGGGCCAGCAGGGGTGATGAGGCCGTCGGCAGTGACCAGGCCGAAGGCCAGGTTCCGGCACGCGCGTGATGCGGGGTGCGCTGAGGTGAAGGCCCTGCCACGCCGGACGGGCTGAAGTCAGCCCGTCCGGCAGGACCGGGGCCTTCGGGGCGGAGCCCCCTGGAGCAACGGGAAGGGCCGACCACGGCAGTGTCGGCCTCAGCGCAGCTGGACCGGCAGTTCCTGGTAGCCGTTGATGCCCAGGGACGGCACCCGGGAGGCGGGCCGCCTCGTGAGGGCCAGTCCCGGGAAGGCAGCGAAGAGCCGCTGCAGGGCGATCTCGGCTTCCAGCCGGGCCAGCGATGCACCGGGGCAACGGTGCGGGCCGTAGCCGAAGGCGAGATGCCGGGAGGCGTCGGCGCGGCCGGGAGCGAAGACCTCCGGATCACCGTCCGGGAAGGCGTGCGGGCAGCGCTGAATGGCCGACAGCGGCACCAGCACGGCCTCCCCCTTGCGGATCATGTCCCCCTCGACCTCCATGTCGTCGAGTGCGTAACGGAACATCACATGACGGGTGGGAGACTCCCAGCGCAGCGCCTCTTCCACGATGCCGGGCCACGGGTCCTCCCCCGCGTCCTGCCGGGCTCTCGCGGCCTGGAGCGTCTCGGGGTGCATCAGCAGCCCTTTGACGGCGTGGCAGATTAGATTGGCCGTCGTCTCGTGGCCGCCGATCACGGTGGTCACGAGGTTTCCGATGACCTCGGCCTCGGTCAGCTCCCCCTCGTCCATGGCGGTGACCAGGTCCATGGTGAGGTCGTCCTGGTCGCCGCGGGCGCGCTTCTGCTCGATCAGTGCCAGCAGCGTCGCGGGGAAGCGGTGGGAGACCGTCTGCTGCACCTCTTCCGCGCTGGCCTCGGAGTTCAACGCCGCCGCCGACAACTCGTGCAACTCCTGGCGCAGCATGCCGTCTTCAGGTACGCCGAGCAGTGAGCAGATGACATCCAGCGGCAGCGGCAGTGCGAACCCGGCGAGCAGATCCGTCTCCTCCCCGGCGGGGACGGCGGCCAGCCCCGCCAGCAGGCGGTCGGCAATGGCCTCGATCTGGGGACGCAGCGCCTCTACGCGGCGGGGCGAGATGGCGCGCTGGATGGGGAGCCGCAGCCGACGGTGGGTCTCGCCGTCTGTGGTGAGCAGGCCCTTGCCCTCCACGATGAACAGCAGCGGCCAGTCCGCGGGTATCTCCCCGCGTGCGTGCGCGCCCCAGTGCTGGATGTCCTTGGAGAAGCGGGGGTCGCCCAGCACCAGGGCGCCCGCCTCCCGGGTCGTCACCGCTTTGGCCACCACGCCACCAGGGAGCGCCACAGTGGCAACCGGCCCTGCGGCTCGGAGGGCTGCTCCTTCTGTTCCGTGGAGATCGGCCGGGGCGGATTCGAGAGAAAGCGGTGCTGTGCGGTCCACTGCTGTCCGTTCGTCGGAGAGGTCGGCGGATAAGGGAATATCACGGGAAGCGCAGTGGGTGACCTGGCCATATACGGAAGGTCCCAGGCGAGACTCTCCTTGGGAACGGCCAGCCGCATGCCCGGCAGCCTGTTCCACAGCACTTCGAGCCCCGTACGGACGATCAGCGTGGCCAGGTCCGGTACCGGGCAGCCGTGGGAACCGGCGCCCCAGGCCAGATGCGACCTGTTGGTGCGGGAGACATCCCAGCTGGTCGACATCATCATCGGGTCACCTCCGGTCGCAGCGAGGCAGATGATCGCCATGTCCCCGCAGTTGATCGGATAGCTGCCCAGCGTGGTGTCCTGGGTGGCCCAGCGGCCGATGAGGTTCTGGACGGGGGCGTTGACCCACATGACGCGGTTCATCGCCTCGTCCATCTGACAGCGCCCGGCGATGACGTCGGAGTTGAGCTCCGGGTTGGTCAGCAACTCCAACACGGTGTTGCAGATCCAGGTGTTGCAGCCGCCCCGCCCGGCGACGATCTGCAGCCATACGTCCTCGCTCAGCTCGTGAGCATCCAGCGGCTGCTCCATCTGCCGGTTGTAGTGGTGCATCCAGGAGACGAGGTCGGGCCCCGGGGCCCCCTGCTTCTCCTCCACCAGGGCCCGCATCCGGACGTCGAGATCCGCGGCGGCACGGTGGGCCCCGGGACCGCCGCTGAGCATCTCGTGAATGGCGGTGCCGGTGGCCAGCGCGCTGTTCTCGTCCATACCCGTCAGCCGCATCATGACCAGCAGTGGCAGCTGGAGCGCGTACTGCTCGAGGATGTCGACCTCGTTCCACTCCCAGGGCCCTCCGTCGAGGAAGAACGAGGTGATGAGCTGCTCGGCGAGGTCTTCGATGAGGTCCCGGGTACGGAGCAGATTGAGCTCGGCCAGCGCCTTGTTACCCGGGCTGGAGAGGCGTGAGTGCTCCGTGCCCTCGGCGTAGAGGCGGCTGCGCCGGTAGGCGATCTGGGGAATCAGCGGGTGGTCGGGTAGCGCACCTTCGGCGAAGTCGCGGTACCAGCGGGAGTCCCGCGTCCACACATGGCCGCGGTTCTGGAGAATCTCCAACTGGTAGGCGTGGTCCAGGACGAGGTACCCGCGGAAGGCGCCGGTCTCCTCCAGGGTGACAGGCGCCACAGGACCGAAGTTTTTGCGCAGACTTTGGTAGTACGAGAACGGGTCGCGTGCGAAATCCTGGCCGTAGAGGGGGGCACTACGTGCTGGCCAGGCCGTACGGACATACGGCCAGGGATCACCAAGCGCAGTTCTTGAGGCATAAGTTGACACAGCCACATCCTCCAGGGCAGTGCTCACCCGTGGCAACTGTGACTGGAGGGACGGAAGGTACTTCTGTGCTCAGAGGCCCGGTCCGACAGCGCCTTCCTCACCAGGCCGTCAGGAGTACTCGACAGACCTTTCCGAAGATCGAGGTGCGGCCGGAGGTGCGGGACCGGATCCGGACGGTCGCCCGGCGGCCGGCCGTTTTCCTGGCTACCGTCAGCGATCACGTACGGGCGCTGCGAGAGCGGGACTGGCAAACAGCCTGCGTGACGGTGGCACCGTCCTCCACAGCCTCACCTCACCAGGCACGGCGCTGCTGTACGGCGAACTACGGCACCGAGCCATAGCTTGAGCGCCCAGTGCCGACGGGTCGGCTGCTGGGCGGGCGGCCGGCGCGGGCGCAACGGTTTCAACCCGGCCGACCGCTTACTGTCAGAGGGCCGACTGAACCGAGTGCCGGTGCCGGCCCGGCGGTTCGGTCAACTCCAGTAGAGAAGGGGTGCTTCGGGGTTCTTGCAGGCGATGAAGGTGGCCATTCCCACGCGGTGGCCGTCTCGGGCCGGACTGACGGCATGCAGCATCTGGGAGCTGCAGACGATGAGGTCGCCGGCCTCCGGCTGGATGACGTGGACCGGTGGTTCGACCGTCGAGGGGTCCAGGCCCTCGACCTCCAGGATGGTGCGGGTCTCGGCTTCGGTGGGGTCGCGCCGCCACAACTGGAGGGCACCGCCTTCCTCGGGCACCTTCAAATAGGCGTTGGCGACCAACTGTTCGGTGACCCCGGCGGATTCCGGAGCGTCCGTCTCCTGGGAGATGTGGTCGTTGTGGGGGTAGAAGGTCGACAGGTTCGGCTCGAAGACGCGCAGCGCGCCGATGAAGCAGGGCCGACCGCGCAGCCGCAGCAGGTTGGCGCCTGCCGGCCAGCACTCCTGGAGCAGCAGCCGTACGTGGTCGATGGGTGACAGGTGTGGCGCGAACATGGCGCGCACATCATGGATGGAGGGCAGTGCTGCTTCGTGATAGCGGTCGATCTTCTCCTGGTCCCACGCCGTGTCGATGTGGGGCATATGAACACGACCGACCGTGCTGGTGTGCTTCTTGTGGTAGTTCCCCAGTGCTTTGTGGCGGAGGGCTTTTTCCGCCACTTCTTCGGCGATCTCGCGCGGACAGAAGCCACGTACGTGAACGGCTGCGATCTCACGGCGGGCGAGCCGCAACAGCGATTCCCGCGTCAGCTCGTGGCAGAAGTCGGTTGTGTCTTGTTCCGCGCCTGAAGTCGTTGACGTCATTTCTCCACTTTCCGGTCAGGGAAAACCGAGAGTCGATGCGGGTGTCCGGAATTCGGGATCGAAAGTGCGCACGCATCCCCCCCCCCCCCCGCAAAAATAATCTGTCCTTACAAGACTTCCCAGGGCGGTGGCGAGCACGCCGGCCGCCGGACGTACCACTCTATTGAGTGGAGTTTCCAACACCGCACGGCCAAGGTGCAGTTGCCCGAAAGGCGAGCAGTATTCCCTCCCCTCCTCATGCTTCGCCGGTCTGGAGCCTCCACAAAGACGCATACAACCCACCATGGTTGAGGAGTTGCTGGTGAGTGCCTTCCTCGACCAGTTCTCCGCCCTCGCCCATGACATAGATCCTGTCCGCCTGGCGGACGGTGGACAGACGGTGCGCGATAACGATGAGGGTCCGGCTCACCGCGAATTCGCTCATGGTGCGCTGGATGGCTGCTTCGGTCTCGTTGTCGACCGCGGAAGTTGCCTCGTCGAGCACGACGACAGGCGGCCCCTTGAGGAACGCCCGGGTGAGGGCTACGCGTTGTCTCTGCCCGCCCGACAGCGCGCATCCCCGCTCGCCGATAACTGTTTCGTACTGCCTCGGAAGAGCCTCGATGAAATCGGCTGCCTCGGCCATCCGGGCCGACTGCACCACGGCTGAGTGGTCGGCGTCGAAACTCCCGTACCGGAGGTTGTCGCTGATCGTTCCATCGAAGAGGAAGGCGTCTTGCGCGACGAAACCGACCGCGTCGCGAAGGTCGTCCAAATTGAGATGCCGGATGTCCTGGCCGTCGAGGAGCACACTTCCCGACTGCGGGGCGTAGAACCGCATGAGGAGTTTCGCGATGGTGGATTTCCCTGCCCCGGTGGCACCCACGATCCCCGTCGTGCTTCCGGGGTGAATACGCATCGACAGCCCCTGTACCGCGGGTTTGCGCGCGGGGTAGGAGAAGGTGACATCCTTGAGCACCACTTCGCCCTTGACCTGGGCAGGATCCAGCTGGCGCCCCTCGCCGTGCGACTCGACCGGCAGGCTTCGCACATGCTCGATACGGTGGAACGCGGCTACGGTGCGCTGGTACTGCTCGACCGTGCTGCCGACACCGGTCAGCTTCCAGACAACCTGCTGGGGCAGCACCATGAGGGCGCCGAAGGCGTCGGCGGAGAGCGAACCGCTCAGCAGGTCCCGCCCGCCCAGCAGCAGGGTCCCGAGGAACGAGGTCGCGGCACCCGCGTTCACGGCCTGGGTATACGCCGCAGTACGACGGTCCGCTCGAAGGCTGCTGCTCCGGTAGCTGTCACTGAGCTCCGCCACCCGGCTGGCTTCGTGCTCTTCGCCGCGAAGGCTCTTGACCGTCGCGCTCGCCTCCAGGCCGTTGATCACATGACTGTGCAGCCGGGCTCTTTTCTCGCCCGACTCTGCGTACCCGGCTGCCGCGCGCTCCTGATGACGCAAGGAGAGCCAGACGACGCAGGGGATCGGCAGGAAGGCGACCCACGCGATCCGGGGAGCGAGAAGAAGGAACGCCGGGACCATGCCGAGGAGACAAGTGGCAAGCCTGACCACTTCGTTGGGGCCGGTGGCCAGGAAGCTGCCCAGCTGGTTCATGTCCTCGGTCAGAACGCCGGCCAGCCGGGTCGTCCGCTCTTTCTCCATCTGGTGCAGTTCCAGACGCTGGACGTGGGGGTAGACCTCGGTCCGCCACTCGTGCTGCACATCCTGGCCCAGCCTTCGCCAGGAGGTGTCCGCACCATACGAGAGCGCCGTCACCAGGACACGTACCAAAGTTGCCGCACCGCCGAGTGCCCATAGCTGCGCAGCGGTGCCGGTCAGTCCGACGCGGGTCAGAACCCGGCTCTCTCCCCGGAAGAGGACGAGCGGCATCCAGCCGATGAGCAGATACATGGTTGTTTCGGCGAGCTGGGCGGCTGCAGAGAGCACAACCGCGAGGGCCGTCCGTCTCCGGTGGCGGCCGGCGAGGCGGATCAGCGGGGGCCGGGCATGTTTTCGGGCCGGTGCTGAGCTGCCGGACTCGGTTGCCGGGGCGTCCGTTCTTCGCCATGCCCGGCGGATGAGGGCAGCTGTTGCCACACCGACCGCTGCGAGACTCACCAGAGGGTGGGTCAGCAGCCTGACTCCGCCGAGGGCGACAGCGACGGCGCCACCGCCGATAGCGAGCACCAGACCGGAGCCCGGTATGCCGAGGTGCAGTGCCGCCTCGCGGACGGTCAAGCCGTCGATGACGGTGGCCCGCAGCACCATGCGGAGCTCCGGAGAGATGCGGTCGAGTGCGGCACCCATGTCTCCGAACTCCAGGCCGTGTGCCAGTACGTGTTCTTCGGCGGAGGGCTCCGGGGGTGTGCCGGTGTCCCGTGGGCGGGCGGCCCGTACCGCCGCGCGCTGGGCGTCGACCAGGCGGCGGGCCGCGATGGTCCACAGCCACCCACCGGCTTCGCCTGAGGCACCGGCACGAAAGGAGCCCGCAGTTCGCCAGACCGCGACGAAGGTGTCCTGCAGAACCTCACTCACCGTCTCGGCGTCCGCGCAGCGCCGGGTGAGTCGGACGTGCAGCCAGCCAGCATGCCGATCGTAGAAGGCCGCGAGGGCATCGACGTCGCCCGCCGCGACGGCACGCAGCAGGGCGGCGTCGGAGGCCGGCCCTTTCGCAGGGCCTTCTCGGGTGGGGCCGGCAGCGGCCCGGAACACTCTCACGCCCCATTATCGAGCGCGGCCACGATGACGGTTCACGCCTGGGCGAACAGCTGCCGCACCACCGCATCGGCTCCCGAACTGTCAGCCGATGGCGACCGCGCGCTACTGCCCGGTCTTCCCGTCCCCAAGGAACGGCGACTCCTTCGTGACCGTTCGCGCCACCGTGCGAGTATCGCAGCACCCGCCTGCGAACGCCGTCGGCTGAAGAAGATGGCCTACGGCCACAAGACCTCCTATCAACTCCGTCGGCTGCCTTGGGCAGGGCTCCCATCTCCGAAAATATGCTAGTGCGGGAGACCTCTGGACTGTGTCAGAGTGCGCCGATGAACCGCCAGCAGCCGACTTGTGGTCGATGGGGGGCGCAGGGATGGATCTGCTGCGCGCAGGGGGCGACATGTAACCGGAGGGTCCAGTGAACATCGTTCGCCATATCTACTTCGGCATCGTCACCCGCGAGGGCTCCCAGTACCGAGCCAGAGTCGAGGTGCCGGGCGGACCGGCCGTGGTGCTGGTTACGGACTCAAACCATGACCTGATCGATGACATCAACCGCGAGCTCGCAGACCATCTCGGCGTCGACCCTGATGAGGTCGAGGCGCACCTCTTCGGGCACGAGGGAGGCAACGGGACGTCAATCTACGCGGGAGCCTCCGTATTTGACGGAGATAGATGGTATACGCAGTTTCCTGCCCAGGCGGACCTGCCTGTCGCACTGTTGGTGCCGCCGTCGCCGACTTACGAGGTCGCGGCAGAACAAGCACGGCGGCAGTTGGCCTCTGCGGTCGGTCGTTCTGAGCACAGCCATGACATCGAGTTCTTCGAGATCGTTCCCAAGGAGCATGCTGAGAGCTCCTGACGAAATGATCTTCGAGGTGGTTGGATCACTCCGGAACCGACGATCCGGCGGTGCGAGGTGGCGCGGCCGAGGCCGTGGGAAGTTGACGACGAGTTGTGGACGGTGACGAAGCCGCTGCTGCCCAAGGTTGAGCGCCGGACCCGGCACCCCCCGGGCGCAAGCGGCATCCTGACAGGCTGGCGTTCCAGGGCATGCTGTTCGTGCTGCACACCGGGATCTCCTGGGAACACCTGCCGCAGGTACTCGGTTTCGGCTCGGGCATGACCTGCTGGCGCCGCCTGGCCGAGTGGACGAGGCCGGAGTCTGGCCCCGGCTGCACAAGGTCCTCCTCGCCAAACTGTAAGACGCTCGGCCCTGTCTCACATTCGGTGGTAACGGAGTCGCGACGCGTCGTCGACATTCGTGGTGAAAGATGTCAACGAGCTTGTGCAGACGGTGTTTGCGGGTCTCTGTCCCCGTTGGTCATAGAGGATGTGGTCGGCGGTTTCCAGGGACCGCTGCCGCGACACCATGCAGGCCACGCTCCTCCCCCCGAGGAGCTGTGATGTAACCGAGCTCAAGTGGTCGACGGCCCGCCGGGCTTCGGGCAGTACCGTCGACGGTTGCGGTTGTGCGCTGGTCGCTGTGCCGCAGCGGTGCGTTTTCGCAGGTGACTGCGGTTTCGTCGACGTTCCGTTTCGATGTGTAGCGCACACGGATAACGGATCGTCCGTGCCCTATCGCAGGAGGCATTGCGAGAACACCGTTTTGCGAGAGGTTCTGAGAGCAAAGTTCAGTGGCAATCGGACATGCGCCGATACGAACTGGCGGCCTTTCAGAACCCCTCATTTATGAGAGGTGAAGGGCGTGGCATCCGCCGGACCTGCTTCGCGGCTGTCATGGGCACCTGACTGATCCTATGTGCGTGTTACCGTCGTCGCGGAGGCTCGTATGTGCCTGCCCCGGACGAGATGTGCGCCGTACCCGGCCCGCCAAGACGACGCACTCAAGGAGACGTCATGGGTGCCGGCACTTCCCTGATCGACTTCACCGGAGCGACTCCCAGACCTCGTGCGCTGAATGTCCGGTGGATCCACGGCTCGCCGTCGGCTAAGCACAACACTGACCCGGACATCCAGGTCCACGGCTATGACGAGCACACGTTCATCCTCCGGCAGAACATGGCGATCGACTATGAGGCGCCGTTCCTGTTCCTGCTTTTCGGCAATGAGCGGGCGATGCTGATCGACACCGGTGCCACCGCATCCGCCGAGTTCTTTCCTCTTCGCCAAGTAGTCGACGAGCTCATAAAGTCCTGGCTCGCGCGTCACCCTCGGCACGGGTACCAACTGCTGGTGCTGCATACCCATCCGCACGGTGATCACATTGCAGGCGATGGTCAGTTCACCGATCGTCCTGACACCACGGTAGTCGGTGCGGAGCCGGCCACCGCCTGGCCGTACTTCGGATTCGCCGACCGCCCTGATGCCGTGGCACAGGTTGACCTGGGGGGCCGGGTACTGGAGTGTCTGGCGACCCCGGGCCACCACGAAGCGGCGGTCACGTTCTACGATCCGTGGACCGGATTCCTCCTCACCGGTGACACGGTCTACCCCGGCCGGCTCTACATCAAGGACTGGCAGGCATTCATCCGGACGATCAATCGCTTGATCGACTTCTGCGGCCACCGGACGGTCACCCACGTGCTCGGCTGCCACATCGAAATGTCCCGGCAACCGGGCGTGGACTATCCGATCCGCACCGTCTACCAGCCTGACGAGCCCCCGCTGCAGATGACCATCGACCACCTGCGCGAGATCCGCGCAGCGCTGAAGGAGATCGGCGACCGGCCCAGCCGCCGCGCTTTCCCGCTCTTCGTCCTGTGCCCCAGCACATGAGCGGCATGAACAGACCGGGTCCCCTCCCCAGTGCTTCGGCTGGGATGACTTCGGGCCGACGAGTGATGCTGCCGGGCGGGGTCCGTGTCGTCCTCGGCTCGGCCTTCGTCGACCCCCGCGATCCTGACAACGGACTGGGCAACCCCTTTGCCGTCGTCATGCCTGACGACGTGGGGGCGTTGAGCGCAGCGCAACGCCGTACGCTGGCCCGCCGCACGGGCACCCCGAGACCGTGTTCGTCGACGCCGTCCGCCAAAAGTGCGAGCCCCACGGCCCCTCCGAGTACGAGCTCGATCTCATCGTCCTGACACCGACAGGGAAGACACTCGGGGCGTGCGCACACGGCTTCATCGGCGCCGTGCACGCGCTCGCCGAGACTGGGCTCATCACCGCGGGCCTTGATCTGGTGATCAGCACGCCGTCGGGAGGGTCGGCGTGCGCGTCACTCTCCGGCGACTGCACGGTCATGCTGCACTTCGTCTCCAGTAAGCCCTTGATCGCGTACGGCCGCGAGCAGGCACTCGAGGAAATCTTCCATGTGCCGCTGCCATCCCTGGCCGGCGGCCTGCCGGTTCTGTCCGTCGGCTCGCCCAAGCTGACCGTCGAGGTGACACCCGCCGCTTTTACGCGACTGCGGCGTGAACTGGACGGTCTCGATTACGACCGGCTGATGGCCCTGCAGCGCGAGTTGGACGTCAACGGGATCCACCTGTTCTGCCGCAGTGGCACTACGGGTATGCCCGAACGTGCGACCAGGTGAACGCATACCTCGGCCGGAGTCTTGCCGTGGACCGGGCCACCGGCGTTTCAAGCGCGGCCCAGGTCAGCGCCGACCCTCGCGTCAGCGAAGGTCAACGGCTGCAGATCGCTCAATACACCCAGGCGGGCCGTTCGGCGATCCTCACTCTGGCGCGGGGGGAAGGGCGCAGCGTCTGGGTGGGCGGCGCCGCGGTCCTCCTTGGAGACCTGGAATCGTAGCGAACCGGACATACTCTCGCGACGATGTTCCCCCTGGCCAGTCAGTGCGCTGCGCGGGCGGTACGGTCGGCGACACGCCGCGGACCTGGGATTCCCGGAAGCGAAATCAGATCGAGTCGCTTGTCCATGTCGAGGCGGAAGGTGCCGTACGGGTTGATGTTCGACCAGAACAGCGCGGTGAGCCCTCGCCGGTCCTCGTCCGAGAGCCTGGCTACCCACTCGGGCTGGGCCAGCACCTGCTGGAGCAGAGACGTGGCCGTAGCTTCCCCTGGCTGCGGCGGCTATGAGATAGCCGTTGTTTGAGCAGGGCTGGCTCAGGAGGTCGGGCAGCGGTGCGCGCCCTGGCGTTGGCACGGCAGTGCTGGCGAGCACGTGTGCGGCAACCCGGCAGGTGGCACGATGAGTTGGGACGCAGTGTGGGGGTGTGCGTGCGGGTTGACAGGCGGCAGATACAGACGGCCGTCCTGGGCAGCGGGGACTCGGATGAGCCGCTGATGCTTCCGTTGGAGGCGATCGAGCTGGATGCCTTTCGCCGCCGGCACCAGGATGACCCTTTCTGGTGTGGGCTGCTGCTTGGCGGTTGTGGTGCCCAGCTGACCACGAAGCTGTGTACTGACCGGGTCTGTTCCCTGTCAAGTTCAGCGTGTTGAAGTAGACCGGGCTCGTGGGATCCGTAGCTATCGGCCTCGCACAGTTTGCAGGGTGCGGGGCCAGTTTGTTGTCAGGCCGTCCTGACGGCATATGGTCGGATCTCCGTCGCTGGCGGCAGGTGCGGCGCTCACGCGGAGGGTGTAGCCCTGACCGCGTCGTACGGTCACGCCCTGGTGGAGAGCGGCGCGCTCGGCGGGTTCCAGTTCGATGGCGCGGAGGAAGTCGGCGATCTTGCCGGGCATGTCGAGGATGACCTGTACCTCCGGCGCCGGGGCGCCCCTCGCCAGCGGTGGTTTGCTCCGGCTGGCACTTGAGGGCTGTCCGCCGCTGCACGCGTGAAGGTCAGGTCGTGGTCTGGTTCCCGGTGTCTTCCGGCAGTAGGGCCAGGAGTTGTTGCGTGTGGCCGGGCAGCTCGACTTCAGTGAGGCCGGTGATGAGGTCTCTCAGGGGCACGGGCTGGTCGACCAGGACTTTGCCGTTGGACAGGAGCAGGGCGGGTACCCGGGTGTCGAGTTCGGTCTCGCTGAGCATCGGTCCGCCGAGTGCGCACAGGGCGTCTGCCTGGATGCGGATGCGGTCGCGGAGCCCTGCGTTGTCGCCGGCGAGCGTGATGACGCGGTCGAGGGTCCAGGTGTCCTGCGCTGTGCGGTTGTCGTACGTCGTGGTTGCTCCGGTGGCGGCGGAGGAGACGGCGGTGATGGTGGCGGCGTTGACGAGGGCGACGTGCGCCAGGATCTGGTCGGCGCTCCACTCGCCGGCTGGCGGGGCGGGGCTCGTATCACCGGATTCGGCCACAGTGGCGGCAGCGTTCAGCAGTGCTCGGTAGGCGTCCCGGAGCGGGGTGGTGTCCATCATGGTCTTCCTTCTGCGGGTGTGTGCGGAGTGGATGCGGAACGGTTCTGCGGACGAGGGCGCGCCAAGCGGGCACAGCGCACTGCCGGATGCTGCTCTTCGGCGTCGGTCAGTGGCAACGGTGGGGTGGATCCGCTGGTGGCTCCGGGGTGCCGAGGTCGTCGGAGCGTCCGGCGTGGAGTCGCGGCCACTGGGCGGCGGGTCGTCCGCCCGGCCACGTCGGTACGGGTGGCCAATCGGGCGAGCCGCCGTCGGTCCTGGTATTGGAGCACTGTTGCGGCCAGTTGGGGGGTGAGTCCTCCCAAGGCTCTTGGCGTCCGTACGCGGTCAGGTCCATGAGCGCGTAGCTGTAGTCCATCGCCTCGACGCCGCGGCGGGTCGTCCAGTAGGTCTCGAAGACGCGGTTGCCGTCGCGGAGGTAGCACACCAGGTGGAACAAGCCGGTCTTGCGCCCGACCAGGAGCGCGTCGAGGGACGGTTGCGCCGAGTACCAGGGCATGCGCCAGTCCATGAACTCGCGGTAGCGGAGGCTCTGGTCGTAGGACGCCTGGGGCTCGGCCCCCTGGACGGCGTTGTTGCGGCCCTGGCAGAAGACTGCGTAGGTGATGTCGCGGGAATGGAGGTAGGACAGCTCGGCGACCTGGGTGGTGTAGAACGTGCAGCCTTCGCACTGCTCGTCCGCGGGCCGCCGAGGGTCCCACATGAAGTAGTAGGCGATGAGCTGTCGGCGTCCTTCGAACGCGTCGAGCAAGGTCACCGGCCCGTGCGGCCCGAGCAGCTCAAGGTTCGCGTCCACCTCGACCATGGGCAGGCGCCGTCGGGCCGCGGCGATCCCGTCCGCTTCCCGGGTGTGCGCCTTCTCCCGTGCGCGCAGCCGGTCCAGTTCGGCCTGGAAGCTGCGGCGGTCGACCACGGCAGGCATGGCAGGCGCCGCGCGAGTGTGAGGTGCGTGGACGGCTTTCCGATCGCTCATGGCCACTCCTTGAGGGCTGTCGTGTCCCGTTGATCTGGGATGTCTGTGCGGTCACTGCCGGGCGGCTGCCGGCGGGTCCGGGCGCGTCGAGGTCCGCGCTCCCGGACGCAGCTTGTCCGAGAGGGTTACTGCGCGTCCGGCTCGGCCGCCTCCGCGATGCGCTTGATCTTCGCCAGTCGGCGATCCCAGTCGGATGCGGGCGCGGCCATCCAGCGGGCCGTGGCATCCAGCGCCTCGGAGCGCACCGCGTACCGGTCCTCACGTCCGACCTTCACGTTGCCGACCAGCCCGGCCGCATCGCGAACAGTCAGGTGCTTGACCACCGCCTGACGCGAGATCGGAAGCCCGCAGGCGAGCGTGGTTGCGGTGGCCTGGCCCCGTGCGGAGAGCAGGTCCAACATCTGACGACTGGTCGGATCGGCCAGGGCGGCGAGGACGCTGTCGATGACATCGCCGTCGGCGGGAGGCTGATCCATCACGGTGGGGTCACTCGGCCCGGGCGGTGAGAGCGGCGAGGCACTGCTCCCATCCGGCGGTGTGGTCGTTGATCACGTTGCGACGGTTGTCCTCGGACGTCGGCAGAGCGGCGAACCCGCTCTCCACGACGTGCAGCCGGGTGCCATCGCCCTCGGGCGTCAGGGTGAACTCCACGAGCGTGGAGTTGTCCTCGCGCAGCTCTTCGCCGGGGAACGCGCTCACCCACCGATACGCCAGATACTTCGGCGGATCGGCCTTCTCCACGCGCATCGGGAAGTCGCCGTGTTCGGAGTGCCGGGCCACCAGGGACTGGCCTTCCGCGGCCTGCGTGCCACGAATGCTCTCATCGTCGGTCGCCCAGAACCCGGGCTCGGCCACCAGCGGCCAGACCTTGTCCGGGGCTGCCGCGATCACGATCTCGCGCTCGATGCGGTCACCAGTCATGGCGTAGTCCATCCATGTCATCTGTCTGCTCAAAGAATGTGCAACTTTAGCGTTGCACATCAGCGGATCCCGTGCAACCCTCGGGTTGCACGTTCTTGCCGCTCTGCGGGCCGGCTCCGCGATGTCCCGCTACGACTGCAGCGCCACAGCCGGCCGGATGCCGATCGCGGCTCCGGTGACGCGTACCCGCGGATCGTCGGCGCGCAGGTCAACCTCCAACAGTGACGGGCGGCCCATGTCGTGGCCCTGGTGGAGGGTGAGCCTCGCGTCTGACGGGACGTGGGCCAAGTCGCGGGCGTAGGCGCCGAATGCCGCGGCCGCGGCGCCCGTCGCGGCGTCCTCCACCACGCCGCCGACCGGGAACGGGTCGCGGACATGGAAGACAGTCGCCGTTTCGCGCCACACCAGTTGCACGGTCGTCAGGTCGAGCCGCTGCATCAGGTGCATCAGCCGGTCGAAGTGGTAGTCCAGGTCGGCCAGTCGCTCGCGGGTGGCGGCCGCAAGCACCAGGTGGCGCACGCCCGCGAAGGCGATCCTGCGGAGGCAGGGCGGCATCGAGATCGCCGGCCTGCCGGCCGAGCGCCGCCAGGGCCTCCGCCACATCGGTCGGGTCCGCGTCGTGCACGTGGGGTGTGACGCTGGTGAGGGTAGCTTTCAGTACGCCGTTCTCTTCGCGGACGTGACGGGCACGTGGCCCGCGGCGGTGTGGAAGTCGAAGTCGCCCTGGCCGAGGCGCTCGCCGAGCGCCACCGCGGTGGCCACGGTGGCATGGCCGCAGAAGCCGACTTCCGCCTTGGGGCTGAAGAATCGCAGCGTTCCGCCACTACGGAAGGGGTCTCGGCCAGCACCTCGGCCACCATCACACGGGCATCGGCGAGCCGCGCCAGCCTGCTCTCCCCTCGCCGAGCGCCGCCCGCACCCGCTCGGCCTCCTCCCGCAGCCGCGCCACCTCTTCCCGGACCTTCTTCTCCCGGGCCTCCAGCAGACCGAGCACCGAAGGCACCAGCCACCTCCACAAGCGACGCGAGCGGACCAACCACGCCCATCTCTCCCGCCACCACCCGGAGTTCATACCCGCCGAGCCCGAACCAGACGATCACGTTCGGAAAGCGGATGGCTTCTCAGGGCCGCTACAAAAACTCGTTCAGCTCATACCGCCGCAGCACGCATGCAGCTAGCTGACTGCACGTCAGCTACACATATGGGTTGTGCTGAGATTCGCAGTTCAGCGTGCTCACTCTCTTGAACGAGGGCATGTGCGACTGTACCAGGCGCGGCGCAATCCGTGGTGAAGGCGGGCGAGTTCGCGGGGGCATAGGCAGGGGCCTGGTGGAAGACCTTGCCGTAGCGGGTGCGGTCGCCGGGCGGGGGGATTTCTTCGCTGCCGCGGTTCATGGAGCCGTGGAGGAAGGATGGTATCCAGCGGGCGGTGCCGTCGTGGAGGCGGAGGGCTATGCGCCAGCGGCCAGAGGAGGATCCGGCGGTGCGCAGAGCCAGTTCAACTTCGGCGATGTCCTGCCAGGGGACGCGGCGGGTGCGGAAGAAGCCGACAACGGTGACACCTGCGGGGCGCAGGACGACGCCCCGCAGGGCGGCTCGTACGCAGAGCACGGCCAGGAGGACTGTGAAGGCGTAGTTGGCGTATTCCTCGAGGTCAGGGGCGGGGGGGGGGGATCCGGCTGGAAGGTGGTGCCCACAATGTCGGTCCAGACCATGATCCCTAGCATCAGCAGGGCGTATCCGCAGGCCGCCCACCACACCGCGCTGCGCCACCGATGCCGCAGCGTCAGCTTGTCCCCCACCGCGCGCCTCCCGACCATCGCCCAAGCCCCGCCACCCAAGAACTCGCCGAGCGCATCACGACCCGCTCTCAGTATGTGCCTGTTTTCGATCCGTTGTGGGAGACGCGAAGCCGTTCACCGTCGAGAATACGGGGTGCATCCGGCTTGGTCGCTGCGCCAATGGCCCACAGGTCCGAAATTCAGACAGTAATCCCTGGTTGAGGCGGGAGGCCGTAGCATGACTCGCTCAGTGGTGCCCGGCGGCCGACCAGACAGCCGGAGAGCGGAGTGATACTGATGCTGGGAGTGGCGAACCTGCCCACCTATGCGCTGGGTACTCTGCTGATCATTCTGCTTCCGGGGCCAAGCTCGCTATACACGCTGTCGGTGGCGGCGCGGTGCGGTGTGCGGACGGGCTACCGTGCTGCGGCGGGCGTCTTCCTAGGTGAGGTGGCGCTCATGTTGCTTACAGCGGCGGGAGCCGGCTCGTTGTTGAAAGCCAACCCGATTGCCTTCGCTGTGGTGAAGTACGCCGGAGCCGGCTACCTCGGGTGGATCGCTCTCGGTATGATCCGCGGAGCATGGAGGACCTGGCGGGCCCGCAACGAGCCCGCCGTAGCCGAGTCTCCGGGCGCAGAGGAAGCCGCCGCTGAGCGCCCGTTCCGACAGTCTGTGCTGATCACGCTGCTGAACCCGAAGGCGATCTTGTTTTTCATCTCGTTCTTCGTCCAGTTCGTGGACCCGGCCTACCCATACCCAGCGCTGTCCTTCGCGCTGCTCGCGGTGGTGTACCAGTCGATCAGTATCTGCTACGTCACGGTCCTGATTCTCGCAGGCACCTACCTGTCCGCTCAGTTCAGCCGTCGCAAGCGTTTGTCCGCCGGGCTCACCACTGGCGCCGGTGTTGTGTTCTTCGGCTTCGCGGCAAAACTCGCCACCGCCGACAGTTGAGTGCGACGGTGATGAAAGGGCTGCAGCGCAGCTGATTTGGGGGCTCCGGGTAGCGGTGGTGGCTGTCACCGCCTGATTGATCAGTCCCGTTGGGCTTCAGCGGGAGGCCGGTTACCCGCTTCTGCGGGAGCTTCGGCGGGTGATTCGCTTGGGCATGAGTGTGATCGCGGCCCAGGTGATGAGCGATTCGGACCGCTGGATGACCCAGCGCCGGGGCAGGATGACGAAGCCGGGGGTGTGCTTCGGCCGGATGACGGTCTTGAGGGTCAGTCCGAGGTGCTTCTTCGCCCGCGTCACGAGCTGTCCGGCATAGCCGGAGTCCGCCCAGGCGATGGTGATTTCGGGGCGCATCAGCCGCAGCGGGACTTCCTTGGCCGCGTCGCGGTCGGTCATGTCGGCCGGGGTGACCATGACGAACAGCGACAGGCCGTTGGTGTCCACGACCAGGTGCCGCTTGCGCCCGTTGATTTGCTTCGCGCCGTCGTAGCCGCGCGAGTCGGGGCCGACAGTCTCGGCGGCCTTGACGGACTTCGATGGCCTGACCGTTTCCGTCCGCCTGTTACGCCGCCCGCCGAGCCCGGGGGCGCCGACACCTTCTCCCGCTACCTCACCGGCACCTGCGTACCACCCTGGGAAGTCATCAACGACCTGTTCACCGACCTCGCCGCACACCGCGGCGCGCCGCCACGACCCGAAACCATGGAGCTGCTGCGCACCCTCCACCAAAGAGCCGTCCGCGCAACCCCTCACCCAAGCACGGAGTCGCGGTGCTGGAGAACCGGCTGGCCGAAGCAGACCGCGAAAGCCGGCTCTCCAAAGGCCGCCGCGACGTTCTGGGCGAAGCCCTCCTGGACCGCCAGCACCGCATCGCCGACCTGGAGGTGCGCCTCAACCAGCTCGAAGCTGCCTGGGGAGCCGAACGTGCCCGCGCCAACGAGCACGTACTGCCGCACGTCGTCGAGCACCTCATCCGCGTCCCACTCGATCCGGTTCAGCATCCGATGAACACGGTCGGGACCCTCGTGGCCGGCCTCCTCCGCCAGCGTCCAGCCGTTCTTCCGCTGCAGCGGAGCGATCAGGCCCCGCATATGGGCCAGTGCCGACTCCCTTGGCTCCGACCTGCTGAAACGGTGCACAAACCGCTCATGCACCGCATCCAGCTCACCCGCCCACAACCTGACACCAGCAAGGTCCCCACCCATAAACACACCAACAACCGACCTGGTCATCAGTCACGGCAAGCACCGTCGCAGTACTAACACGTCCTCCCCGACTCCCCGAGCCGGGCTCGCTCTCTGCGTAACGACGACCGGTTCACCCTCGCCAGGGTTCGACTGCCCGCAATGCCGCTGCTCAGGACTCGCAGCACCTCTTCGTACGACTCACGGGCGAAGAGGCACAGCGCCAGGACAAATTACACGACCAGCCGGGCTGGCAGGAGTCGGCGGCGCCGCTCGGCCCGGTCGTGCTTGGCTATCGCCGAGTCGACCAGCTCGGCCGTGAACACCTTCGTCAGGATGCCGATCCGCACCCGCCGGCCCGCACCCCACCCCGTCACACGCGGGGCAACGATCTCAGCAGCTCAAAAGCAACTGCATTGGCCTGACCAGGCTCCCATCGTCGAGCAGGTCAGTCCGGACGCCTGGAGGCGGCCGAACTCTCGTGTGCGCCGGATGGCCCGACGCCTCGATGAGAGCACCCCCGGTCAGGCATCGAAGTGCGCGCCGCGACCTCGAATGGCTCGGGCTGGTGGAGAGAGACGAGACGCAAGACGACGACTCGTAGGCGTGGGGCGCCCGCGGATGCCGGGCCGCCAGTGGGGAGAGCTGAACGGAGAGACTGGTACGAGGATGTCGGTGGTCGTCCGTACGCTATGCGGCACGGTTGATCGTCCACACTGGGGGAGAGCGCGCCGCATGCGCATGCGTATCGAGAAGGACGGCTACGCCGCCGAGCTGACGGACGACCTGAAGACCGTCTACTACGGAACCTCCGGCCGACCCCTCAAGAAGCAGCCCCGAGAGCTGAAGGGCACGCCGGAGTTGGCGGCGTTCGCGCGGGTGCGCCACGAGCTGGAGACGCACCGCGACGAGTGCCGCGCCCTCGCCAGCGCCTGGGCGGCGGCCGGACAGTACGCGCCCCGCGTCCTCGCCGAGGCGGACCCGGTGTGGCGGCTGGTGTTGGACGAGGAGGGCGTGGGGCTGCGCGGGGACAGGCCCGACGGGTACGCCGACGGCGCGCTGTTCGCCCGTACCTACACCGGGCCGTTCGATGTGACCCGTACGCAACTGCTCGTGGAGGACGCCGTCCCGTACCGCGACATGCTGATGCGCGCGGACGGCTGGGAGCCGGAGCCCGGCGGCCTGTTCGCGACCGGCCTCCCCGACCCCTCCGGTGGTGAACTGCCCTTCCCCGAGCGCGTCCTCGCCGCGCACCCGGGCCTGGAGGGTCCTGCCCTGGAGAAGATTCGCGCGCTGCGCGAGGAGACGTTCGGCTGGCGGCACGTCTTCAAGAAGGACGTCGACTCCGTCCTGGCCGGGCTCGACCAGACCGCGCCCGCGCTGCTGGTCACCCTCCTCGATGGAATGGCCGACTTCGCGCTGCGGAACAAGGACGAGGCGGCCGCCACCGCCTGGTTCGGCCGCGCCCGCAAGGGCGAGCGGTTCCAGGCCCGAGAGGCCGACCAGCGCTGGCTGGACGCGCGCTATCTCACGTACGCGCGGGCCGGCGCCCTCGCCGCGACGGTCCTGCGCGAGCGGGCCCGCGAGCTGATGGGCACAGGGAAGCAAGGGGCTCCCGGCGCGGAGGACGTGGACCGGTTCCGCGCGCTCGTCCTCGCCCGGCTGACCGCGACGGGCGAGCTGTATCCCCAGCTCGCCACCGACATACGGAAGATCGCCAAGGCCGCCGGGCTCGACCCGGAGGAAACGCTGGCCGGGGTGCTCCACGAGATCGTCACCGCGCACGGCATCTCGCTCGACGACGACAAGCTGTGGCAGTCCTGCTTCAAGGGCCGCGCCATGGACCTGCTGCGCGCCCGTGGCCCGGAGGCCGCCCGCGCGGCGCTCCGCCTCCGCCCGCACGGCTGGGGCGGGAGCGGCGCGTTCTGGCGCGAGCTCCTCGACCGTACGGGCGCCCTCGCGCTGCTCACCGGCGACGAGCCGGGCCTGCCCGACGGAGAGGCGGCCCGCTGGCTGTCCGCCTGCGCCCGCCACCACGACCCGCGCAACGGTCCGCCCGCCGAGCTGTACGAGGTGGCCGAGCTGATCGCGCCCCGACTGAAGGCCGACGGGGTGCCGGTCGAGTTCCGTTTCCTGACGAAGACCCAGCGCGGGCAGGACGCCACCGTGCTCGACCTCGTCGACGTCCTCCTGGAGCACGGCGCGCCCGTCTGCGACCCGCCGGAGGCCCTGGGCCCGGCGTATCTGAGCTATGTGACGGTCGCCCGCCGCCCCGAGCTGGCCCACCTCCGCGCCGATGAGCGGTACGGACGCGAGCTGCGCGCCCGGGTGCGCGGCTCCCTGGAGATGACGTGCGACGACCGGGACGGCGACAACGCCTGGTACCAGCCGCACGAGACCAAGGGCTGGCGCTCCGTCCCGAAGCTGTTCGACAACCCGGCGGGGCACGAGGAGATGCGCGCCTGGTGCGCGCGGGAGCGCGCACGGCTCCGCACGGGCCCCGGGCTCCGGGAGCTGACGCTGCTGCTCGGCCGTTTCGTGCACGTCGGCGTGGTGGTGCCGCAGGTGCTCAGGGACGCGGAGGCGGCGGCCGACTTCGCCGCCGTGAACATCCTGCCGCCGCTGATGGACGAGCTGGCCGGGCTGCCCGGGGCCCCCTCCGGGCTCCCGCGCGAGCGCGTGGAGGCGGTGGTCGGCAAGCTCCAGCCGGAGTGGGTGACCGACCGCGTGCGCGCCAACCGGGCCGTCCTCGCCGAGGAGCTGCCGGAGCTGGTGACGGACGAGGGGGCCACCGAGGAGGCGTACCTGGCGCTGGTGAGGGCCGCCAACTGCCGCGCGGGCCTCGCCTACCTCGTCGACCGCCTCACCCCCGAGGACGCGAAGCCCGCGCCCCCCAGGCCGAGGGACCCGGTGGTCCGGGTCTGCGAGGAGCTGCGCGCGCTGGCCGGCTGCGGGGAGCCGGCCGGGGACATCGATCTGAGCGCGCCCGCGACGAAGATCGAGATGCCGAAATGGCGTGACGTCGACCTCCGCGAGGCACACGCGTACGCCGCCGTGCACGTCCTGCGCACCACGGCCCAGGGCCCGGACCGGACACCCGCGTTCGACGCTCTGCGCGCCTACGCCGCCTACCCGTTCGTCGCCGGGGACCCGGGGCACTGGCGGGTCGTGTCGTGCGACATCCCCGAGGGCGGGACGTCGCTCGCCATCTGGGACGTCGCTCCCGCAGGCGCCGCATTCCGCACGGCGACGTCCGCCGCCGTTGTCGTGAGCGCGGGAGAGACAACGCGCCGTCTGCTCCTGGAGTACGCGCCCGAGGGCACCTTCGCCGAGAGCGGGCCGCTGGCCCCGGCGGGCGCCGCGTTCACCGGCGCGTACGTGCTGGAGCCCGTGCGGCCCGGCGCGTGGTTCCGGCGCTTCGCCGAGCTGCACGAGGAGCGCGGCAGGCCGCCGGTGCACCCCGAGGCGGCCCGTGCGCTGGCGGAGGGCACGGGCCTCTCGGCTGCCGAGGCGGCCCACGTCCTCATCGGCTACGTCATCTCCGCCCCGTATCAGGCAGCGGAGCTGGACCCCAGCGGGGGCTTCCGCCACGTGGACCTCGGCGCGTGGAACGTCAAGGAGAAGGAGGGGTGGTGGGCCGCCGACACCCTGGGCGAGTTCCTCGCCCCCGACCGCGCCGCCGAGCTCGTGGAGCGGCTGCTCCCGGACGACCCGGAGGCGCTGTGGACCTCCGGGCCCGATGTGGCGCGCGCGGTGGCCTGGTGGCAGGAGGAGTTCGGCGCGCCGACCCCCGTGCCGCAGGCGCTGCTTCCCCTCGCCGTCAAGGAGACGACGCCGCCCGAGGGCGAGCAGCCGCTCCGGCGGGTGCGGGGCCACTTCGACTTCCACGGCGAGGAGGGCCGGCCCGTGCTCCGACTGCCCTCGCTGCTGGGCCGCGTCGCCTCCGGCGCCGCCTGCCTGACCCCCGACCCGTCGGGCATCGCGGGCGAGCCGGACCTGCTCGCGCTGCCCCGCGCCGCGGCCTGGCTCGCGTACCGCACGCCGGCGGGCGACCCGCTGCGGCCCGCCGTCGGCGCCGCGATCATCCACCTCCGCGAGGAGCTGTCCTCCGGGCCCGGCCCGCTGCGCCTCTTCTCGCTGCAGAGCAACTATCTGATGGGCGACCCGCCCTCCACGGACGCGCTCACCGGCCATGAGGCGGTCACGGTGACCGAGGACGCGACGTACGAGGTACGCCATCTCCGCGTCGAGCCATCCCTGTTGAAGGGCGCCGACGACCCGCTCCTGGACACCCTCGATGCCTACCTCGACTCCGTCCTGCCGTCCCAGTGGCTCCCCGCGCCCGGCGGGCTGCCCGCGCTCGCGGACCTGCGGCTGCTCCTGGACGACGGATTCGCGGCGCTGGGCACGCACTTGAGCGCCGACGAAGGGGCCGCGCCGGGCTGGGAGCAGCACCCGGCCCGTTCAGTGCCGCATCTCGTGGCGGAGTGCGCCACGCGGCACGGCCTGGACGAGGACGCGGCGGCGCTCCACCTCATGCTGCTGGCCCTGCCCGACCCGACGGACCGCAACGTGAAGCAGTGGACGGGCTGGAAGCCCGCGCGTTTCAAGGCCGCCTGCGCCGCGCTGGACAGGACGGGCCTGGTCGTCCGCGCCGCCCGCCCGCGCGCGGGCCGCTCGCTCTTCCTGCCCGGTCCCTGGCAGGAGACCAAGCCCCCGCGCCTCCCGGTCGAGTCGGCCAGGCGGGCCCTGCTCCCGCTGACCCGCGAGCACCGTTCGACGGCCCATATGGCGGCGGTTCCGTCCTGCCCGGTGCCGGAGCTGTTCGAGCGCGCTTGGGGGGCCACGGCCGACCGGGGCCGACGGGGCTAGGGCTCGTCCGGCGGATCATGGGCCGAGCCAGGGCCGGACCGGGGCGAGGGCCGGCCAGTGCCCTAATCGTGTTGACCGCCCCCGGCAGGCAGTGCTGGAGTCGGCCCGTGGACAGCATCCCCGCCAACCGGCGGCTCTGGAACCGGATCAGCAGCGCCTACCAGCACGAGCACGACCCGCAAATCGGCGCCACACCCCGGCTGTGGGGCATGTACTCCATCCCCGACGCGCGCCTGAACGCCCTGGGCGACGTCACCGGCAAGCGCGTCCTCGAACTCGGCTGCGGCGCCGGCCAGTGGTCCAGGGCGCTCGCCGCCGAGGGCGCCACCGTGGTCGGGCTCGACCTGTCCGAAGCCCAACTCGCCGCAGCGTCCGACGCGATGGGAGCGGCCCGCTACCCGCTGGTGCAAGGCGCCGCCGAACAACTCCCCTTCGCAGCCGACAGCTTCGACCTGGTGTTCTGCGACTTCGGTGGGCTCAGCTGGGCGCCCCCGCACCTGGCCGTCCCGCAGGCCGCACGCGTCTTGGGCCGAGGCGGGCGCCTGGTGTTCAACGTTGCCAGCCCATGGTTCGAAGCTTGTTACGACGAAGCCGCCAGCCGCGTGACCACGACGCTGCAGCAGGACTACTTCGGGCTGAACACCATCGCCGAAGACGGCGGCGCGACCAGCTATCAGCTCACCTACGGCGGCTGGGTCAAGGTCCTGCGCGGCGCGGGTCTCA
This sequence comes from Streptomyces sp. 8N114, assembly GCF_052245835.1. NCBI lineage: Bacteria > Bacillati > Actinomycetota > Actinomycetes > Kitasatosporales > Streptomycetaceae > Streptomyces > Streptomyces sp. 8N114. Next base: position 417,559 of record NZ_JBQQBT010000003.1, read on the forward strand.
TCATCGACGACCTCATCGAGCCGCGGCCCGAACTCGGAACACCCAACGGCTACAACGAAACCGACCCACCCGACTGGGCACACCGCTGGCCGGCGGAACTGCTCTGGGTAACCCACAAACCGTAAGTTCCGCCGCGCCGAGACGTGAAGGCATCCCCTCGCCGGGCAGGCCTGGTACTTCAACGGTGCTTGTGGTGACTGCTGGCCAGTTCAGGGGCTGTGTCCGCGCCGTCTGTAGTGGCTGGTGCGCGCCTGGTGTTGTCGTCTTCGGCGCCAGGCCGACCAGTGCAGGATGTGCTCGACGGGGGCGGGCAGGCGGTCGGTGAGGCCGGTGATCAGCCGTCGTATCTCGGCGAGGCTGAGGTGGATGAGCCGGGAGGATCCGTTTCTGCTTTCCCGGCATCCAGTTCGCCGGCTCGCAGGACGGTCAGGCAGGTGAGGGCGGCCATGGCGAGGGTCATGTGTCGGTGCCAGCCGGGGTAGTGGCGGACCTGGTAGTCGTCCAGGCCGCATTCCTGTTTCGCGCTCTGGAAGCACTCCTCGATGGCCCATCGGCTGCCCGCGATGCGGATCAGGTCGTCCAGGGTGGTCTGGGCGGGGCAGTAGGCAATGTAGGAGGAGATCTCCTGCGGTCGGGCAACGCTGCGGCGGGCGATGACCCAGTGGCGGCGGTCGGGCCGGTGCCAGGGCCGGACCTCGACGCGTGCCCAGTCGTAGATCCGCAGGCCGTGAGCCCTGCTGCCGCAGGAACGGCGTTTCCAGTTCTGCTGGGCAAGACCGTTGAACAGGTCGTGGACGGGATGGCCGATCGTCCAGCGGGTGACCACGGTGTCGTGGCGGGTGGTGGCCATGACGTGGAAGACATCCGCCCGCTCCAGTTCCGATCGCCAGCCTTTGCTGAACCCGTAGGCGGCATCCGCGGTCACCTACCCGAACGGAAACTTGTCCGCGATGGCGCGGCGGACCATCGCCTTGGCCATGGCCACTTTGGTCTCGAAGGCAACCTCGTTGTCGATGCCGGCCCGGCGGCACCTTGCGCGGTCGTCGGTCCAGGAGGTGGGCAGATACAGACGCCGGTCGATCAGTGTCCGCCCGCGGTCGGTTGCATACGCGAGGAAGCCGCCGACCTGGCAGTTCTCCGTCCGCCCGGCGGTGCCGGAGTACTGCCGCTGCACCCCGGCCGACCGCATTCCCTTCTTCAAGAAGCCCGTGTCGTCCACGACCAGAACGGCGTTGGGGTCACCGAGGTTGTCGAGCACGTACTGCCGCACGTCGTCGAGCACCTCATCCGCGTCCCACTCGATCCGGTTCAGCATCCGATGAACGGTCGGGACCCTCGTGGCCGGCCTCCTCCGCCAGCGTCCAGCCGTTCTTCCGCTGCAGCGGAGCGATCAGGTCCCGCATATGGGCCAGTGCCGACTCCCTTGGCTCCGACCTGCTGAAACGGTGCACAAACCGCTCATGCACCGCATCCAGCTCACCCGCCCACAACCTGACACCAGCAAGGTCCCCACCCATAAACACACCAACAACCGACCTGGTCATCAGTCACGGCAAGCACCGTCGCAGTACTAAAGAAGCCAGCAACTCGTCAAGCCACGCGCCGCACCACGATCGCCCCATAGTCCCTGCTCATCGCGTCCGGGTAGTAGTCGGGAACGATATGCGTCCGGTCGGGCACGAGATAGTCATGGCCGCGGTACATCTCCAGGAACGGGTCGACCAGGCAGCCGTTGAGCTCAAGGAAGGCGTAGTCACGCGCTTCGATCTCGCCGAACCGGCGGCAGTAGGCGTCGTAGCCGGGGATTTTGGCACCGGCCAGGACGTAGCCGAGACCGAGCCGCCGCGCGAGGCCGACCGGTACCTCCATCATCGTCGAGTACGCCGTGCTGCCCCTCGCGATGCGCTTTAGCGAACCTGAGGCAAGATACAGCGCGTTCGCCGAAGTCAGATCAATCTCCGGATAATAGCCCTGGTTGGTCACGGCGTCCCAGCTGCTCAGTTCGGACACCTGGTCGGGGGAGTACCACATCGGAAAGCCCATCAGCGTGCCCACCACCTCACCGTCCTGCTCGAACAGCCAGAATCCCTCGGGGAAGGCTTGCAGCCGGATCAGCATCTGGTCGACGCTGGCTCGCTGGGACTCCTCCCAGTCCTGTTCCACGGCCATGATGTCGCCCATTTCGTCCGGTGTCGCCTGACGTACTCGCACCGTGTTCACCCCGTCTGCTGCTCAATGTTCTTCGAAGGACTCTTCACTGTTCCGAACGGTGCCGAAAGACGCTTCGGTGGGGCCGCCTCAGGGCTCCCAGGTGACCGGCAGTGTCTCCAAGCCATGGACGAACACGCCGTCCTTCCACCGCAACGTGTCCGACTCCACGGCGAACGCCAACTTGGGGGCAGTCCGCAGCAGGGTGTCGATGGCCACCGTGGCCTCCAGGCGTGCCAGCGCGGCGCCGAGGCAGAAATGGGTGCCGAGACCGAACCCGAGATGCCGGTTCGGTGTCCTGGTGATGTCGAATCGCTGTGCGTCGGCGAACTGCTCGGGATCGTGATGCGCGGAGAGCAGCGAGCCGGTGACCATCTCCTCCGCCGGGATGACCACGCCACGGAACTCGACATCGCTCAACGGGAACGCGCCGGTGGTGTTCTTCACCGGCGGGCAGTAGCGCAGCACCTCCTCGACGGCGGAGCCGATCAGCACGGGGTCGGTGCGCAAGCGCCGCAGCTGGTCCGGGTGGCGCAGGAGCGCCCATACGCCGTTGCCGATCAGATTCCCAGTGGTCTCGAAGCCCGCCGCGATCAAAACGAAGAGCATGCTCATCAGCTCAGTCGACGACAGCCGGTCACCGCTCTCCTCGGCCGCGATCAGCGCGCTGGTGAGGTCGTTCCGCGGGCTGCGGCGGCGCAGCGCGAGGAACTGCTCCAGGTACTGTTCGAACTCGGTGGCCATGCGCCGCAACGCGTCAAAGTCGCCCGGGGCCACCAGGATGCCCGTCCACTCCCGGAATCGTTCCTGGTCCTCCTCCGGGACCCCGATCAGCTCGGTGAGCACGGCGAGGGGCAGCCGGAAGGCCAGGACGTCCAGCAGATCCACCGAGTCCTGTTGCTGTGCTTCGGCGAGCAGCTTTCCGGCGGCATCGGCGATGTACGGGTGCAGGTCCCTGATGCGGCGTGGTGTGAACGCCTTCGCCACCAGTGACCTAAGCCTGGTGTGATCGGGTGGCTCCGCGTAGAGCATGTGCTTGTCGAGCCGTTCCAGCTCGGACACCTTGAAGTACTGGGAGCGCGCGTGATCGGAGAGCTTGTGCTTGGCCTTGCTGAAGCGGGGATCACGCAGCAACTCCGCCACATCGGCGTAGCGGGTCACGACCCATTCCGGCGCGCCCTGATGGGGGTTTATCAGGCGTACCACGGGCGCCTCGGCCCGCATCGTGGCGAGCGTCGGCAGCGGGTCCACGCTCATGTGCTCGCCCCACACGTCGAACCTGTTCATTCCATTGCTTCCAATACCCTGCCCACCTTCATCCACGTCGGACGCTTGCTGATCTCCTGCCACCATCTGGACATGTTCGGCCGCTCGGTCACCAGGTCGCCTCCGCCGGAGGCGAAGAGGTACTGGAGGTAGGGCAGCCAGGTGACCTCGGCGAGCGAGAACTCAGGACCCGCGAGGAACTGCTGCCCGGCCAGCGTTGTCTCGGCGACGTCAAAGGCCTCGGCCAGTTCGGCACGGGCGGTACTGATCCCGGCGGCGTCCGGCGGAGGCGGCATCAGCTTGGCGCCCGGGCTGCGCCGGATGATGTCGTAGACCGGGCCGCCTCTGACCAGCGTCCATACGGGGCCGCTGATGTAGGACTGCTCGATGCTGATCCACTGTTCCATCAACCCGCGTCGGCGGATGTCGGCAGGGGTCAGCAGCGGGCCGGGCAGCCGCTGGTCGAGGTAGCGGATGATCGCCCTGGACTCGTACAGCAGGAAGCCGTCGTCCTCCAGCACCGGTATCTCTCCGAAAGGCTGGCGGGCCCGGTGTTCCGGCGATTTGTCCTCGCCCTTGAGGACGCTCACCTCGACCAGTTCCGCCTCGTAGCCCTTCTCGGCCAGCACCATCAGCACCTTGTGCGTGCAGGCGCTGGTGGTCGTCCCATAGACCTTCACAGCGTGTCATCCTCCGTTCCGTCCGTAACGAGCAGGTCCAGCAGGTACCGGGCGATGGCCCGGGCCGTCGGATAATCGAACGCCAGGGTCGCGGGAAGTGCCCAGCCGGTCCGTGCGGAAAGTTCATGCCGCAGTTGCACGGTCATCAGAGAGTCCATGCCGAGCTCCATCAGCGACTGGTCGGCCATGGCCTCCAGCGGCGAGGAAAGTCCCAATACCGTGGCCACGTCGGTACACACGGCAGCCACGACGGCGGCTTCTCGCTCGGTCTCGGAGAGGATGAGCAGTTCCTCCAGCCAGGAGTCCGGACTCTCCGCCTCGGCCCGTCCTGTGGCATGCAACGTCCAGCCCTCTTCGCCTGCCCTGGTGTACACGGTGACCACCGCTGCAGCGCCGTCCGACGCGGTCACGACCAGTTGTACGCGGCATGGCGCCGGCAGCCTCCCCCGCGTGGCGAAGTCGCTGACCCGTACCGTGTCCACGTCCAGCGCGGCCTCCGCGGCCGCCCGCACCGCGATTTGCACGCTCACCTCATCCGCGACGGCCGTCCACTCCGCGTCGAACACCGCCAGAGTGCCCGCGACGTCCAGCCGGGTCCCGAGCAGCGGGTCCAGCATTGTGGCGCTCCGCTGTGCTTTGGGAACATCCAGCCAGTGGCGTTTGCGCTGCCACCGATAGGCAGGCAGGGACACCACTCGGCGGCGCTCCGGGTACAGCCGGGCGAAGTCGACGGGATACCCGCTCGTGTAGAGCGCGCCCATGGCGCTGAGCAGCCCCCGAACCTCTGGCTGTTCCCGGCGCAGCGTGGGTATCACCGTTGCTTCGTCGAGATCGTTCCGGACATGACCCGACAGCACAGGATGCGGTGCCACTTCGACGAAGACCCGGTGCCCATCGGCGTGCGCGGCCCGCACCGCGTCCGCGAACAGGACCGGCTGCCTCATATTGGCCGTCCAGTACACAGCGGTCAGCTCGTCGCCGGCGACCTGTTCACCACGCACCGTGCTGTACAGGGCGCACTTCGTCGAGCCTGCCCCGACGGGGCCCAGATCCCGTGCGAGCCGCTCGGCCGGCGAAGTCATCCGCGGTGAGTGGAACGCGTAGTCCACGTCCAGCCCGCGGCAGCGTGCCCCTTGTGCCCGAAGGCGTTCGACGACTTCGGCCAGATCGTCCACGGCACCCGACAACACAACGGAGCGGGCGTCGTTGACCGCAGCCACCACGACGTCGGTGTCCATGCTGGACAACACGGCTGATACGTCCGCCGGACCGAGCGCGACCGCGGCCATCGCCCCCGATCCGCTGGCGCCCGCCATCGCCCGGCCGCGCAGGACCACCAGCCGGACGGCCTCGGGCAGGCTCAGCGCACCGGCTATGTGTGCGGCCGCGATCTCGCCCACGCTGTGTCCGACCACGGCGTCCGGTTCCACACCCCACGAGGACAGCAACGCCGCCAACGCTACCTGCACGCCGAACAGCACGGGCTGGGCGATCTCGGTCAGTCGTGCCGCGGCGGGCTCTGCGATTTCCTCCAGCAGTGAGAACGACGCGTGCCGTGCGACGAGCGCGTCGCACTCCGTGAGTGCGGCGGCGAAGACGGGTTCGGTGGCCAGCAGCTCTCTTGCCATCCCGTCCCACCGAGCCCCCTGCCCGGAGAAGACGTAGGTCACCGTGGGTCGGTCAGTGGCCTTCGGCCCCGGGGTGACCGCGCGCAGCGCGTCCGCCAGTTCCGTCGCGGATCCGCCGACGACAGCAAGTCTTCGTTCGTGGTGCTCGCGTCTGACCCCGCAGGTGTAGGCGACATCCCGCAGATCGTCAGCCTGCTCCAGGAAGCCCGCGTACGCTTGCGCCAGCTCGGTCAACGCCTTCGGGGTCCGTGCCGACAGCGGCAGCAGTACCGGGCCCTCGGCGGGCTCCGCAGGTTCGGTCTCCGGTGGCTCGGCGACGATGACGTGTGCGTTGGTACCACTCATGCCGAACGAGCTGACCCCGGCGAGACGCGGCGTCTCCCCGGCTGTCCACGACACCGTGCCGCGAGGAATCTCGAACGGAGTGCCCGCCAAGGAGATCCTCGGGTTGAGGGTGTTGAAGTGGAGGTTCCCCGGAATCTCCTTGTGCCGCAGCGCCAGCACGGCCTTGATCAGCCCGGCTATACCGGCTGCGGCTTCCAGATGCCCGATGTTGCTCTTCACCGCGCCGAGCACACAGCGGGAACCGTCCGGCCTGGGTGCGCCGAACGCCTCCGCCAGCGCCTCGATCTCGATCGGATCCCCGAGCGCCGTGCCGGTGCCGTGGGTTTCCACATAGCCGATCTCCGCTGCGCGGACTCCCGCGTTGGTCAGCGCCTTGTGCAGCACTTCCCGTTGCGCCGTGACGTTCGGCGCGGTCAGCCCGGCCGACCGGCCGTCGGAGTTCACCGCGCTGCCGCGCAGGACGGCCAGCACGCGGTCGTTGTCGGCGAGGGCGTCGGACAGCAGCTTCAGCACGATGAAACCGCAGCCCTCGCCACGGACGAACCCGTTGGCACGCGCGTCGAAGGTGCGGCACCGGCCATCGGGCGACAGGGCCTGGAGATCGGCCACCATCTCGGTGGTCGAGTCGGTGAGGATCAGGTTCACGCCGCCGGCCAGCGCCAGTGAGCTCTCGCCACTGCGCAGACTCTGCATCGCCAGATGAACGGCTACCAGTGACGAGGAACATGCGGTGTCCACCGCCATGTTCGGTCCGCGCAGCCCCAGCGTGTACGACAGCCGGCCCGGGCCGAAGCAATGGGTCGTACCGGTGCCCGTATGGCCGTCCCGTGCGCCTGCTTCCGAGCTGAGCAGCAGGTAATCGTTGGTGGTCATGCCGACGAATACACCGGTGTCGCTGCCCGAGAGCCGCCGTGGCACGATTCCGGCATCCTCCAGCGCGTCCCATGCGACCTCGAGGAGTAGCCGTTGCTGGGGATCGAGCCGCTCCGCCTCCCGCGGTGAGATGCCGAAGAACGCCGCGTCGAACTCGTCCGTACCGGACAGGAACGCACCCCATCTCACCGCGTCCACCGGGGACTGGGTGAGACGTTCGGAAACCGTGTCCGTCCCGTCGGACAACAATCGCCACAGAGCCTCCGGATCGTCCGAGCCTCCGGGGAAGCGGCAGCCCATGCCGATCACCGCGACGGGCTCGGTTTTCTCCCGATGGAGCCGCTCGACCCGCTCCTCCAGCTCGCGCAGCGCGGTTGCCGCCTTGACCAGCCGCGAGCGGTACCTGGCCTCGATGTCCCCGCCGGTACTCATCCCCGGCCGCCTCCTTCGATACGGTCGATCGCGCTGTCGATCAGCGCGAGCAGTTCGTCGGTGCCCAGCCCGTGGAGGCCGTCGGGGGCGGCGGCCTCTGCCATGCCGAGCTTGTCCAGCAGCTGCTCGCTCAGCGCGGCCACGGTCGGCGAGGTGAACAGCACCGTGATGGACAACCGCGCGCCGAGCGCAGACTCCAGGCGGTTGCGCAGTTCGAGAGCCATCAACGAGTCCACACCCATGCCGGTGAACACGGCGGAGGGGTCGATCCGCCCGGGGTCGAGGTGCAGGATGCGGCCGAGCTGTTCGGTGACCACGTCCTCGATCAGCCGACGGCGCTGCTGGGGACCTGCGGCGCGCAGCCGGCTGTAGAAGTCCGTGCCTGCCGAGGCGTCCGGTGAGGTGACCCACTCCGCGTCGCGCAGCTCGGCGAAGATCGACGCCCCCGCGGCGGCCGGATAGAACTCCAGCCACTGCCGCAGGTTCAGCTTCACCGCGGCTATCTGGCCGATCGTGCCCAGCAGCAGTCGGCCGAGAACTTCGGTGCCCTCCTCCGGGGTGATCGTGCCTACGCCCCGGTACGCCAGGCGCTGCTCGTCGGCGTCCCTAGCGGCCATGATGCCCGCCTGGGAGTACAGACCCCAGTCCACACACAGCGCGGGGGCGCCTAGGGCCCGGCGGTGCCGGGCGAGTGCACCGAGGAAGGCGTTGGCCGCGGTGTAGTTGGCCTGGCCCGGCGAGCCCAGCAGAACGGCGGCCGATGAGTACAGCAAGAAGAAGTCGAGCTTACGGTTCTCGGTGAGGGCGTGCAGGTTCCACGCGCCCTGCACCTTCGGCGCCATGACCCTGTCGTACTGCTCCGCGTTCATGCGCAGCACAGTGCTGTCGTCGAGCACCATCGCCGCGTGCACAACGCCGCGCAGAGGCGGCATTCGCGCCTCGATGTCGGTGAGCACGCCTGCCAGTTCGTCCCGGCAAGTCACGTCCGCGGTGGCGACGACCACTTCGGCGCCGCCCGCTCTGATCTCGTCGATGCGCTGTTCGGCTTCCGGTGAAAGGCCGCGGCGGCCCACCAGCACCAGATGCCGGGCGCCATGCTCGGCCAGCCATCCGGCCAGGCCGAGTCCCAGCCCGCCGAGACCACCGGTGATGAGGTAGGTGCCGTCGCCCATAGTGGCCTGTCCCGGTGCCGCGTCGACCGAGGAGCGGACGAGCCGGGCCGCGTGCCGTCCGCCGGAACGCAGGGCGACTTCGTCCTCGCCGTCAGGGGCGATCAGCTCGGGCAGAAGTTCCCGCGCTGCCTGGCGCCGTTCCCACTGGGGGTCGATGTCCACCCGGGTGCAGTTCAGCTCGGGCTGCTCCATGGCCAGCGACCTGGCCAACCCCCACAGTGGTGCCTGCGACACCTCGACCGGTCCGCCGTCGACGTCCTGCGCTCCCTTGGTGACCAGCCACAAGCGGGGATGGTCGCGCCAGCGGCGGCGTGCGATCGCGCGAACGAGGCTCATTGTGCTGAGCCCCGCGAGCTGTTGGTCCTCCATCAGCGTTTCCGCCGTGGTGTGCTGGGTGGTGGTGGTGTCCAGGCTCCACAGATGTACCACTCCCGCACACGCCGGCCCATCGCCGAGAGCCCTGTCGAGCAGGTCGTTCCACGCGTCGTCGTTGGCATGGTCGATCTCCTGCGCCGCGACGACGACGCATTTCTCACCGCGCTGTTCGAGCTCGGCGGCGAGCGCGGTTCCAACCCCCGACCGGTCGGCGAGCACGATCCACGGGCCGGTGGAGGGCAGGTCGGCCGAGGGCATCGCGAGCTGCTCCAGGGCACGCCACTCCAACTCGTAGAGCCAGTCCGCGTATGGTGGCGCGCTGGTCAGCGTCCGTACCGCGAGCCCCTCGACCTCGATGAGGACCTGCCCCTCGTCATTGAGGACCAGCAGGGAGCCTGCGTCCCCGGTGGGATCCAGGCGTGCGTGCACCCACACCCGTCCCCCCGGCCTGCGATGCAACCTCAGCCGACGCATGCTCACCGGTACGGCCAAAGCTCGTGATCCCTGTGTGCCCATCAGGCTGCCCAGCACCTGGAAGCACGCGTCCAGGAGCGCGGGGTGGCACACGTAGGGGGCAGCGGGGACAGGAAGGGAGACGAGTCCGATCCCCTCGCCGTTTCCGGTCCACATCTCCTCCACACCGCGGAAGGCGGGTCCGTAGTCGATGCTGTGCCGCGCGTACTGCTCGTAGTGTTCCGCCGCCGTCACCGGGGTGGGGCACCGTCGCCGTATCTCCCACGGCGGCTCGCTGGAGGGCGCCGCGGTCGTGTCCGAGAGGCGTACGGAACCGTATGCGCAGCGCGTCCACGGCTCGTCGGAGGTGAGGCGGGCGAACACCTCGAAGCGGTCCGCTTCCTCAATGAGCTGTACGAATCCCGAACCGTTCTGTTCCAGCACCGCCATATGGATGAAGGAAACGTCCTCCAGCACTGAAGGCGAGACCGATGAGCCCAGAGCCAGCTCCACATAGGCCGTGGCCGGAAGGACCACCGAACCGTCGACCTTGTGGTCGGCCAGGAACGGCAGGTCCAGCTTGCGTTCCCGGACCCGGGTACCCGGCGACGACGCCGGGCTGACGGGCTCGCCCAGCAGGGGATGCCCGTCGGCGGACCGCGCTACCGGGGAAGCGTCCACCCAGTACCGTTCGCGCTGCCACGGATAGGTGGGCAACTTCGCACACCGGCCACCGTCGGGGTGCAACGCCGTCCATGTCACAGGGAAGCCGCGGACGTACAGTTCGGCCAGTGATTCCAGGAACACCGACCGCTCGCCGTGTTCCCGCCGCGACGACGGAAACGCCGTCCCCTCGTCCTCTTCGATCGCAGGCAGAAGGATCGGATGGGGGCTCACTTCGACGAACAGGGTGTTTCTATCCGCCATGAGCTCTTTGACGGCTTGTGAGAACAACACTGGTGCACGGAGGTTCCGCACCCAGTACGTGGAATCCAGCTCCGCACCGTCGCATGGCCGTGCCAGCACTGTGGAATGCATCCGCACGGTGGTGGAGCTCGGCGTAAGGCCGTCGAGTTCGCGCAGCAGCTCATCAGTGAGCGCATCCACCTGGGGGCTGTGCGAGGCGACCTCAACCTTGATGCGGCGGCAGAAGACGCCCGCCTTGGACAGCTCCGCCAGCAGCTCCTCCAGTGTCCCGGGGTCGCCGGACAGGACGGTCGTCCGCGCGCTGTTGGCGGCTGCGACCGAGATCCGCTCGGCGAAGGGGGACACCACGCGCCGCGCCTGCACGAGTGGCAGTTCGACGAGCATCATCGCGCCCCGCCCGCTCAACCGGAGCAACAACCGGCTGCGACGGCAGACGATTCGTACCGCGTCGGCCAGGGTGAGGGCTCCAGCCACGTGAGCTGCGGCCACCTCACCCATGCTGTGGCCCACCACCGCGTCCGGCTCCACGCCTTTCGACCGCCACAGGGCGGCGAGCCCTGTCTGTATCGCGAACAGGAGGGGCTGTACGACGTCGATGCGGTCCAGTCGTGCTGAGGCCGCGTCGGCGTGCAGCTCCTCGGTGAGCGACCAGCCCGTCTCGTCTCGGACTGCTTTGTCACAGGCATCGATCGCCTTGCGGAAAGCGGGCTCGTGCTCGTACAGCTCCCGCCCCATGCCGAGCCATTGCGAGCCTTGCCCCGGGAAGACGAACACCACCTTGGGCCGCGCCGCCACGGCGCCCGTGATCAGACGCGGTGCGGCCGGTCCGTCCAAGACGAACGCGGCTCGGTGCGTGTGGTGGGGGCGCCGCACGGCTGCGGTGTAGGCGAGGTCCTCCGGGTCGTCCCGGCCTTCGTCCAAGAGTCTTCGGTAGGCGTCGACCAGTTCGTCCAGCGCTGCCTGGTCACGCGCCGAGACGGGGATCAGAGCGGGACTGCCCGGGACCGCGGCCGATGTGCCGGGAGTGGTCACGGGCGCCTCGGCCAGGATGAGATGTGCGTTGGTGCCGCTGATACCGAATGAGCTGACACCCGCCATGCGCGGCCGACCGTCCCGCTGCGGCCACGGGAGGGGCGTGTCCGGCAGGGTGAGCGCGGTCGCGGACAGGTCGATACGCGGGTTCAGCGTGCGCAGGTGCAGGTTCGCCGGGACCCGCTCGTGCTGCATGGCGAGCACCGTCTTGATGACTGCAGTGACTCCGGCCGCGGCCTCCAGATGCCCGATGTTGGTCTTCACCGCGCCGAGCACACAGCGGGAACCGTCCGGCCTCGGCGCGCCGTACACGTCCGTCAGTGCGTCGACCTCGATCGGATCACCGAGCGGTGTACCGGTGCCGTGAGTCTCCACGTACCCGATGTCCGCGCCATCGGCTTCCGCACTGCGCAGAGCCTGCCGCAGCAGGGCCTTCTGGGCGGACACGTTCGGCGCGGTGAGGCCCGAGGAACGGCCGTCGGAGTTCACCGCGCCACCGCGTATCACGGCGAGCACCTGGTCACGGTCGGCCAGGGCGTCGGACAGCCGCTTGAGCACCAGCATCCCGCAGCCCTCGCCCCTGACATAGCCGTTGGCCCGGGCGTCGAAGGTCTTGCAGCGGCCATCCGGGGACAGTGCCCGCGCCCTGGCCATCATGTCGGTCATGTCAGGGGCCAGCATCAGGCTCACACCGCCTGCCAGCGCCATCGTGCTCTCCTGGGCCCGCAGACTCTGGCACGCCAGGTGAATGGCGACCAGCGAGGAGGAACAGGCAGTGTCCACCACCATGCTCGGTCCATGCAGGCCCAGCACGTAGGACAGCCGCCCGGCCGGGAAGGAGTGGCCGTTGCCCGTCACCGTGTAGATGTCGCGCTCGCCAGTACTCACCTTGTCGTAATCGTTCACCACGACTCCGACGAAGACGCCGGTGGATGTACCGACGAGCCGGTCCGGTGGCTGTCCGGCGCGTTCGAGCGCTTCCCAGGTGACTTCGAGCAACAGCCGCTGTTGGGGGTCCATCGCCTTGGCCTCGCGCGGCGCGATCCCGAAGAACGCGGCGTCGAATGTGTCCACGCTGGACAGGAATCCACCCCAGGGGACAGTGCCGGCCTCCCAGCGGTCCCGGGGGACCTCGGTGACCGCGTCCACCCCTTCGTCGACGAGGTGCCAGAACTCCTCCGGGCTCGCCGCGCCCCCGGGAAGGCGGCAGCCCATTCCGATGATGGCAATCGGCTCAGTCCTCGCCCGCTGCTCGGCGTCGAGCCTGGCCTGGAGCTTCTTGATGGTGAGGAGGGCTTGTTTGACGGCTGACGACTGCTCATTCATTGTGTGGTCCCTCACTGAAGAGCCGGATGCTCTCCTTGAGGAGCGATTCCGCCTCACTGTCGGACATGCAGGCGATGTCCTGTTCCAATTCGGTCCAGTCGTCCCAAGTCGGCGCCTGGCCCTCCTGCCCGGATTCCGCCGTGGACTCGGCGAGGCCGAGTGCTTCGAGGACATGAGTCGCCAGCGTGGCGATGGTGGAGTAGGTGAACAGCAAGGCGACGGACAGGTTCACGCCAAGCGTCGACTCCAGGCGGTTGCGCAGTTCGACCGCCATCAGCGATTCCAGCCCCATGCTCCGGAACGTCGTCTCCCGGCCGAGGGCAGCGGACTCCTGACGCAGCGTCAAAGTTAGCTGCTCGATCAGATGCTCTTCGACGAGTGCAAGCCGCTGCGGGGGGTCGGCCGCTGTCAGCCGCTCGTGGAATGAGCCGGTTTCCTGCGCAGCTTGCTCCAGTCCGTCCAGCATCGGTGTGCCGGTGGCGCTCGGCCAGGACTCGAACCAGTGCCGGAGATTCAGCTTCATGACGGCCAGTTGTCCGACACCCGAGCCCAGGGCGCGGCTCAGCGCTCGTCGGCCCTCCACGGAGGTCACGCCCTCGACACCCATGGCGGTCAGCTCGGCCGGCGCCCAGTTCACACTCAGCCCGGCCAGTCCCAGCGCGCGGCGATGATGTGCGATCGCGTCCAGGAACGCGCTGTTCGCGGCCTCGCCGGGGCAGCCGAGCAAGGATGCGGCCGAGGAGTACAGCACGAATATGTCCAGCGGATGTCCGAGCATCCGCTGATGGAGCTCCCACGCACAACGGTGTTCGGCGCAGATGATTCCGCGAAGTGGTGCTGTGATTCTCCGGGCATCGGTGAACAGCGCCGCCACGTCGTCGGGTGATCCGTCGGAGACGAGGATCGTGCGTGCTCCGTGGTCGGTCAGCCATTCGGTCAGCGACTCCGCCAGTGCGCCGTCCGCCGTGACGACGAGATAGGTGCCTTCCCCACGCAGGGAGATCTCTCGATCGGCCGGGAGGTTCGCGTTCACCAGACGGGCCACATACCTGCCTTCGGAACGGAGCGCGACATCGGTCTCCCGGTAGCCGTGCCGCAACTCGGCCGCCAGCGCGGCTGTCTCGTCATCGTCGGGTTCGGGGCCGAGATCGACCCTGCTGCACCTCAACTCGGCATAGTCGAGCGCGATCGCGCGGCCAAGCCCCCACAGTGGCGCGTGCTCGACGGATACCGGGTGCTGCTCCTCACCGACTGCCTGCGCTGTACGGGTCACCAGCCAGAGCCTGGGTATGTCCCGCCACCCCAGACCCATGAGCGCGTCCGCCAGAGCCGACACACTCGCAGCGCCTTGGTTCCACATGTGCACCACGCCTGTGGCTGCGGTCCCTTCAAGGACCGTGCGCAAGGACTGCGGGTCCATGGGATCGGCCTGGTGGGGTGTCACGACGACGCAATGGCTTCCCAGCTCGCGCAGTTTCCCGGCGAGGACCGCACCGGGGCCCTCCTCGTCGGCCAGTACCACCCAGGAGCCGGGAGGGTGCGATGATGGTGATTCGAGATCCTGCCGCTGCCAGTCCAGGGTGTACAGGTGGCCGTTCAGCCGATCCTGGTCGGCGTCGGCAGGGACCGGTCGCAGCCCTACGCCTTCGATCCTGACGAGGACGTGGCCCTCGTCGTCGAGCAGATACAGGTCACCGCCGTCGTCCCGCAGGCGACCGTACGCCCAGACCTCGCCCAGCGGTGGCCGGAGGACCCGCACCCGGCCCAGTGCCGTCACGAGGTGCCCCGCGGACTCGTTGCGCAGGGCCACCACTGCCTGGAGACACGTGTCGAGCAACGCGGGATGTATGTGGTAGTCGGCGACGCGGTGCCGCTCTTCCTCAACCGGTGCGACACGTGCCAGCACCTCGCCCTGACCGAACCAGATTTCCCTTACCCCACGGAGGCTTTCGCCCGCCTCAAGTCCGGCCTCAGCCAGTCGGCGATAGTGCTCCTCGCTGTCCCGGCCCGTCGGCATGCGTTGTCGGATCAGCTCCGGAGTCTCGTGTACGCGCTCCGGTCCGGCGTCGAGCCGGACCGTGGCCACCATGTGCCGCACCCAGGTGTCACCGCTGCGGCTGGATACCTGGAGCAGCCGGTCGCTGATCACCGTCTGTGCGGTCGGTGCGTCGGCCTCGTCCACGTCGAGCATCTGCTCGAACGCGAGATCGGCGAGCTCGATGTCCGATGTGGGGAACGCCTGAGCTGCCGCTGCCAGGGCCATCTCGACGAACACGGCGGCCGACAGCACGGTCTTCCCTCGCACTCGCAGATCGGCCAGGTAGGGCAACCGCGCAGGGGTCAGCTCACGCTGCCAGAAATGGGTGCCGACGTCGACGGAAGACGTCAGGCGCGAGCCGAGCAGCGGGTGCCCGGCTTGCGTGGACGTCGCGGCGAGCCAGTAGCGCTTCCGCTGCCACGCGTAGGGAGGCAGCGGTACGACCTGACCCGGGCCGAGGAGCTGTTCGAAGGCCACCGGGCAACCACGTACATGGAGCGCACCGGCCGCCTGGCGCAGCGCGGAGTGTTCGTCCTCGCCGCGTCGCAAGGACCCGATGACCCCGCCGTGAACGTCACGTTCCGACAGGCACAGACGCACATTCTCCAGCAGGACCGGATGCGCTCCCACCTCAAGGAACACACGATGGCCGGCCGATATCGCGCCATCGACGGCATCAGCGAAACGCACGGTCTGCCTGGTGTTCCCGGCCCAGTACGCGGCGTCCAGTGATTCGCCCTTGATCGGCTCGCCGGTGACGGTGCTGTAGATCGGCAGTTCGCCCCGGACTGTCCGTACGGCACCGAGCGTGCGTTCCAACTCGTCACCGGCGGGCGCCATCTGCTGACTATGGAAAGCGTAGTCAACACGCAGCTCACGGCAGTGGACGCCGTCATGCCGCAGCTGCTCCAGGATTTCGGTCAGCGCGCCGGTTTCCCCGGAGACCACCACAGAACCAGGGTCGTTGATCGCCGCGATCGTGAGCCGATCACCGTACTCGGCAAGTATCGGCTCCATCCGGTCGGCCGGCAGATCAACCGCGGCCATTCCCCCCGTGCCAGGCGCGCGCCCCATCAGCAGACCCCGGTGATGGACCACGCGCAACGCCTCGGGAAGGGACAGAGCTCCCGCGATATGGGCCGCCGCAATCTCGCCGACACTGTGGCCGATCACGGCTGCCGGGGTGATCCCCCACGACTGCCACAGCCGGGCCAATGCGATCTCGACCGCGAACAAGGCCGGTTGAGCCACCGCGGTCTGGTCGAGACGGCTCGTTGCCCGCGGCGCGCACAGTTCGGCCGACAACGACCAGCCGGTCAGCGGGCGCAGCAGTTCCTCGCACTCTTCGATGACGCCGCGGAACACCGGCTCGTCCCTCAGGAGCGTTCGCCCCATTCCCGCCCACTGCGAACCCTGCCCCGAGAACAGGAACACGACCTGGGGTGTTTCACGCTGGTGTACCTCGGCCGTCTCGGCCGCGCCGGACACGGCATTACGCAGCGACTCGGCCATCTCCTCCCGTGAGGAAGCGACCACCGCGAGCCGGTGTTCGTGGTGGTCGCGTCGTGCCCCAGCGGTGTAGCAGATGTCGTGCAACGCGACATCGCGCTGTACCAGCAGATGGTCCGCCATCGTCGAGGCCGCCTCGTGCAACGCTTCGCGTGTCCGCCCCGAGAGGACCAGCAATTCGGCCCGCTCCTGATGTGCCTGTACGGGCACGCCGAGGGCGTACATGGTTCCCAGCGAGTCGATCAGTGTGGACCGCCCACGGTCGCCCCTTCGCAGTGACGGCACGGCCAAGGCGCCGTGCTGTTCGATTGCATCGCTGAGGACCGGGTGCGGGTCCGCATCGAGGAGGACGCGGTATCCGTCGGAGAGCAGGCTGCGTATGACGCCGGTGAGCTGCCATGGCTCGCGTTCGGTACGCAACCAATGCTCGGCGTCCAGCTCCTCGCCGTCCATCCGTTTCCCTGTGACCGAGGAGTAGAACGGCCTTCGGCACCGTCTGGGGCTCAGACCGGCCAGCGCCTTGCGGATGTCGGGCAGCAACTCGTCCACATACGGGCTGTGCGAGGCATAGCTGACCCTGATCAGCCCGCACCGCACCGATCGCGCCGCCAGTGCGTCAAGGATCACGCGCAGTGTGTCCCCGTCGCCCGAGAGTACGGTGGACCGGGGACCCGCGCTGCCGGCCAGCCACACCATCCCCTCGTGTTCCCGGACCAGCTCGCGGGCTTCCTCCGCCGACAGCTCGACGACGGCCATTCCGCCCCGCCCCGTCAGCCGGTGTGCGATCCGGCTGCGCCTGCACATGATCATGGCGGCCTCGTCGAGACGGAGGGCACCGGCCACGTACGCGGCCGCGACTTCTCCCATGCTCATTCCCGCGACGGCGTCCGGCTCGACGCCCCAGTCGCGCCACAACTCGGCGATGGCGACCTGTACGGCGAAGATCACGGGCTGGGCGAGCTCGGTGGACTCGATCCAGTCGGTGTCCGCGGATGCCAGCAGACGGCTCAGCGACCAGTCCACGTGCGGGCTCATTGCCGCCTCGCAGTCCGCGATCGCCCCGCGGAACGCCGGTTCCTCCCGCATCAGTTGCGCCCCCATGCCGACCCACTGGGAACCTTGGCCACCGAACAGGAACGCGATCCTCGGCCGGTCGCCGTCCCCCCGGCCGACGGCCACACCGGGAACGGCGTGACCGTTGAGGAAGCTCTCCACACCCTTGGTGAGGTCGCCGCGGTCGCGAAAGGAGATGGCGAGCCGGTGCGGGCCCTGCGCTGTCATGTCCGCGGTGTACGACTGGTCGACAGGGGGCAACTCCCCGGCGGCGATCAGGCCGCGTGCCCTGTCGCGCAGGTCGTCCTCGGTGTCGGCGGACAGCCGCAACAAGTGCATGGGCGCAGGAGCGCCACCTTCGAGGACTACATGGCAGTTCGTCCCGCCGAACCCGAACGCGCTTACCCCGGCGAGGAGGCGGCCGTCCTCGTCACCGGTCCACTCCTCCAGTTCCCGGGGCACGCGTAGGCGCCAGTCCTGGAACGGAATATGACGGTTCGGCTCCTCGAATTGCGCGCTCGGCGGCAGTGCCCGGTGGCGCATCGCCATGATGGTCTTGATCAGCCCCGCGATCCCGCCCGCGGGCTCCAAGTGCCCGATAGTGCTCTTGACCGAGCCAATGGCCAGCGGGCGTTCCTGGGGGCGGCCCGCGCACAGTACCGCACTGAGCGCGCCCGCCTCGATCGGGTCACCGAGCAGGGTCCCGGTGCCGTGCGCTTCGACGTACTGGACGTCGGCGGGTGCCACGCCCGCGCGGGCATAGGCGTCGTGCAGCACCTCCTCCTGCGCCTGTGGGTTCGGCGCTGTCAGGCCGTTGCTGAACCCGTCGTTGTTCACCGCACTGCCCCTGATCACGCAGTAGATCGGGTCTCCGTCGGCCAGCGCGCGGGCGAGCGGTTTCAGCACGACGACGCCGGCGCCCTCGCCCCTCCCGTAGCCGTCCGCCCGTGCGTCGAACGCCTTCGACCTGCCATCGGAGGCCAGCGCGCCGGACCGGGTCAGCGCGGTCATCGTGTCCGCGGCGAGCATCAGGCTCACCCCGCAGGCCAGCGCCAGGTCACATTCGCCACTTCGAAGGCTGCGCGCGGCAAGGTGCACCGCGACCAGCGAGGATGAGCATGCGGTGTTCACCTGCAGGCTCGGTCCGCGCAGACCGAAGGTGTAGGAGACACGGGCGGGGATCATGCTGGGGTCGCCACCGGCCAGCGTGTGCTGGGTGATCAGTTCCGGATCGGCACGGATGCCGGCGCCGTACTCGTTCCACATCGCGCCGACGAACACGCCGGTGCGGCTGCCGCCCAGCCCGTGCGGCGGGATCCCTGCGTCCTCCAGAGCCTCCCAGGCCAGCTCCAACGTCAGCCGCTGCTGCGGGTCCACGTGCACTGCCTCACGCGGGGAGATGCCGAAGAAGGCCGGGTCGAACAGATCTACCTGGTCAAGGAATCCACCGCGCGCCCGACCCGCCCAGCGGCCACCTGGGAGGTCGGTGACCGCGTCGTTCGCCTCGTCGGTCAGCAACCGCCAGAACTTTTCAGCGCTGGGGGCCTTCGGGAAGCGGCAGGCGAGTCCGACGATGGCGATGGGATCGTCCGTGCCCCGTGCCGGAGTCGGCGCCGTGGGCGCCTCCACCGCACCGGCGAGGTGGTCGGCCAGCGCGAACGGGCTCGGGTAGCGCCAGACGAGGGGTGGCCGAACCGGGTGGCCCACCGCTTGGCTCAGCTCGTCAGCGAGAGCGGTGAGGGTCCGCGAATCGAGCCCGTAGCGGGTGAACTGTTCGTGTCCGTCGATCGCCACCGGGTCGAGACCGGTCAACTCGGCGATGCGGGAGATGAGCCAGTTACGAAAGGACTCCACAGACCAAGACTGCATCAGTAGCACTCATCTCTCGTATGCACAAGACCCTATCTGGTGTATGGCTTGAACTCAATGTATCGCCTCTGAGTGGTCCTTGATCCCGTACGGGCGGCCTTCTTCTCCAGAAGCAGCGCCATCACTGATCAGGTCCTCGATTGAGCCGCACCTCGAAACGGCTGCGCGACCCCTCAACGCACCGCCACCAGCCCGGCAATGATGAGAAATTGTCCTATTCGTTTTGCTCGTGCTTCCCGCGGAGCAGAAGATGCGTTCCGGAGAAGCGCAGCCGGTGGCGCGGTGGAACTTGGCGGTGACCGGCTGGCCGGGCGGACTGCCCCCGCAGCAACTCCCCCCGGATTCGAGGGGCGTCGGCAGACGCCGTACTGCGGTGTCGCCGCGGTAGCTGTGACGTTGTTGTCCGCCCGTGCGACCACGGCCCGGGCACACGGCAATGACGTGTCCCACAGCAGGCTGCCGAAGATAGTTACTTGAGTACACGCGCGCAGTCGTCGGCGCCGTAGCGAGTCAGTCCGCAGGTGGTGAGGCTGTGGAACTCACCGTGAATCACGACGCGGTGGTGTACGGCCCACGCCTGGGGCGGGTTCGTGGCGGGCTTGTCGGCGGTGGTCTCTCGGGTGAACGGCATCGACTGCCCGGCGGCCTGCTCGCCTGTGAACAGTGTGTCGTCGGCCTGCTGCGGGGGCTGCTGGCGATGACGTGCGTTGTTACGTCGGAGGTCAGGGCGTCGGGGGCGTGACAACCGGCGATCTCGACCATGTCCGCAGGGGCGAGGTGGAGCCGGACGGCTTGCTCGACGGCCTGCTCGCAGCAGTCCTCCAGTCCGCCGACCGTAAGCAGGGGGCCGGGCGGCTAAGACCGTGTCCTATGTCGTGAGGCGGATGAGTCGTTTGTAGCAGCAGATGGCGGCGGCGAGGCCGAGGAAGGCCAGGTAGTTGCCCGGGTCGCGTTCGTAGCGGTGGTTGAGTCTGCGGTAGCCGGTCAGCCAGGACATAGTGCGCTCGATGACCCACCTGCGACGTACTTGCCCCGGTCAACAGGATTCGGACCTGTCAGGTCCCCCTTTTCAGGGCGTGCATGTTCACCGAGTCGACCGCGCACCGGGACCAGTCCAGGTCGCCGCGAGGGCCGAGCTCGTCGAGGATCAGGCGGTGGAGCTTCGCCCACACTCTGGCCTTCGACCACTCGGAGAAGCGGCGGTGGGCTGTGGCACCGGACGGTCCGAAGGACGCCGCGGGAAGTTGCTGCCAGGTGTAGCCGGACGTTGCCACGAACACGATCGCGGCCAGCACTTCCCGGTCACCGTGCCGACGACGACCACCACCCTGCGGCCTCGTCGGCACCTCCGGACACACCCGTACCGGCACTGGCTCGGCCGCGTCGTCGGGGGCAGTGCCGTCTTGTCGCCGTCGCATCCGCCGTCGCCGCGGAGGGGCATCGTGGCTCCGTCGTCGTCACGGTTGAAGTTGGGATGCTGGTACGACATGGAGAGAATGGGATCAGCCAGATCTTGGTCGATCTTCTGCCCTACCGGGAGCCCCGATGCCGTGTCCCGAGGTCATCTGGCGCATCGTCAAATCGGGAGAATCCCCTCATGCATCCCAGGATGCCTACCTATCCAAAACCGCCACCAGCATGGCGTCCCACCTGCACCGATGCAATAAATCACCGGCATTGCTCTGCCTAGCGAGGATGAGGATCGCTGAGGTCCTTGTTCCCGCCGCCGGAGGCACTTTCCAGGTGAAGAAGCGCATCGGTTCCTACCCGCGTGTCCGCGTCGAGGGCGGCGATCGCGGAGTGGTTTCGCAGGCCGGGGCGGTGCTGCTCGCAGAGACCGTCCGCAAGTCCGGTCCGGATGCGGCGACATCGGCGGCGCTTGAGCCGTGGCGGAAGGCTCGGGCGGTGCACGATCCGGGCAAGATCCTGCTGGATGTGGCGCTCGCCGTCGCCCTGGGCGGGGACTGCCTGGTCGATGTGGCCCTGCTGCGGGCCGAGCCGGCCGTGTTCGGGCCGGTGGCCTCCGACACCACGTTCTTCCGCCTGACCGGCACGCCGGCGTCGGGCGGGGCAGCGGGTCCTGGCCGCGCTGCGCACGCCCGTGCTGAAGTGCGCGAGCAGGTATGGCGGTTGGCCGGGGGTGCGGCGCCGGACGCGGGCGGGCAGGTGATCGTGGACATCGACGGGGTCCTCGTCCTGGCGCACTCCGAGGAGCAGGACGCCGCCGCGACCTGGAAGAAGACCTTCGGCCACCACCCGCTGATGGGGTTCGTCGACCACGGCCGGGGCGGGTCCGGCGAGCCGGTCGTGGGCCTGCTGCGGCCCGGCAACGTGGGCTCCAACACCGCCGCGGATCACATCGAGGCCACCAGACCAGCTGCTCCGCCAGGGCCACACCGCCGGCCCGGAGCTGGTCCGCCAGCTGATGTGCGAGCTGGGCCTGGTGCTCTGCCGGCCGAGGCCGAAGCGATGGTCCCTCACTCAGGCGGTGCCCGGTCCGGTGCCGGACCTCGTGGGCCGCGACTTCGCCGCCGAGGCAGGGGCGTCGCGGCGGGCCAACGAGGGCCTGTCAATCGGTCGGGCGCAAAGAGAGGTTGTAGTAGCGGATTTCCTCGTACTCCTCGAATCCCTCGCTGCTGCCCTCGCGTCCGAGTCCGGACTGCTTGACCCCGCCGAACGGTGCGGCCGCGTTCGAGGGGACGCCCTGGTTGATGCCGACCAGGCCGGTGGCCAGTTGGTCGGCCACGTTGAAGGCACGGTCGAGGTTCTCGGTGAAGACGTAGCCCGCCAGACCGTGCTCGGTGTCATTGGCGCGGGCGATGGCCTCGTCCTGGTGCGAGAAGCGCTGGATGGCGGCGATGGGCCCGAAGATCTCGGTGCGGGCGAGGTCGGCGTCAGCCGGTACGTGGTCCAGGAGCGTCGGCTCGAAGAACGTGCCGGGGTGGCTGGGAGCCGAGCCGCCGGTGAGCAGGTGTGCGCCGCGGCGGGTCGCGTCCTCGACCAGGCCGCCGAGTCTGGCCACAGCGCTGTTGTCGATGACGGGGCCGAGGCCGACGCCGGGGGCGAGTCCGTTGCCGACCTGCAAGGCGGCCAGTCGCTCGGTCAGGGCTTCGACGTAGGCGTCGGCGATACCGTTCTGGACGAAGATGCGATTGGCGGCGATGCACGACTGACCTCCGTTGCGCATCTTGGCGGCGAACGCCCCGTCGACGGCCCGTTCGAGGTCGGCATCGTCGAAGACCAGCAGCGGGGCGTTTCCGCCCAGTTCCATCGAGCTCTTCAGTACGTTGTCGGCCGCGAGGCGCAGGAGCAACTTGCCGACGCCGGTGGAACCGGTGAAGGAGACCTTGCGCACCCGTGCATCGGCCAGCACGGCGGTGCTGAAGGCGGGGGCGTCGGTGGTGTTGACGACCTGCACCAGTTCTTCGGGGACACCCGCTGCGATGGCGAGTTGGGCCGCGAAGATCGTGGTCAGGGGGTGTGCGGCGCGGGTTTGATGACGACGGGGCAGCCGGCGGCCAGCGCCGGGGCGATTTTGCGGGTGGCCATGGCGAGGGGGAAGTTCCACGGGGTGATGAGGACCGACAGCCCCACCGGTGCGCGCCGGGTGAACAGACGGGCCCCGCCGGTGGGAGCGTCGCGGAGGTTTCCGGCGGGGCGTACCGCTTCCTCGGCGTACCAGCGGATGAAGTCCGTGCCGTAGGTGACTTCGGCGCGGGCCTCGGCGAGCGGCTTGCCCATCTCGCGGGTGATGAGCAGGGCGATCATGTCGGCGTTGCTGAGGATCAGCTCGTACCAGGTGCGCAGGATGTCGGCGCGGTGCCGGGTGGTGGTGGCGGCCCAGGAGCGGCCTGACTCGTCGGCGCGGGCGACGGCGTCGAGGGCCTGCTGGACGTCGAAGTCGGGGACCTGGGCGATTGTCCGGCCGGTGGCCGGATCGTGGACGTCGAAGGTGCGGTTCACGCCGGGCACGGCGAGGTGGAGGTTGGCCAGGACCTTGTCGGAGTCGGCCAGGGCGGTCGGATCGGCGTCAGGGAGGATGCGCATGGTGGTCACTTGGCTTCCTGGGCGGAGAGGACAGTGTCGATGGCGGCCACGAGTTGCCGTATCTCGTCGTCGGTGGTGATGAACGGGGGGCTGATCTGGACGGTGTTGCCGCGCAGCGGCCGCGTGATGAAACCGTGTTCGACCAGTTCGTCGGTGACCGCTTCGGCGTTGATGTCGTCCGTGAGCGTGATGCCGCCCAGGAAACCTGCCACACGCGTCTCCACCACGGCTGCCCGGGCCGTAAGGCCGTTCAGTTCGCGGGCGAGCAGCTGCTCCAGTTCGGTCACTCGGGGCAGCAGCTTGTCCTCCTCGAGGAGGTCGAGGTTGCGCAGGGCGACGGCGGAGGCGGTCGCGTGCCCGGCGTAGGTGGCGCCATGGCGGAAGACGGGGGTGTCGGAGGAGTCCCGGTAGAATGGCTGCCAGATGTGGGGCGCGACAAGCACGCCGCCCAGCGGGGCGTATCCAGAGGTGACCCCCTTGGCGAAGGTGATCAGGTCGGGCCGCAGGCCGTACCGCTCGGAGGCGAACATGTGGCCCGTACGTCCGAACCCGGTGATGACCTCGTCGACGATGAGGAGAATGTCGTTCTCGCGGCAGATCCGCTGCACCCTCTCCAGGTAGCCGGGGGCAGGCGGGTTGACGCCGCCGGTGCCCTGGATGGGCTCGGTCACGATCGCCGCGATGTTCTCCGGGCCGATGTCGCGCACCGTGCGCTCGACCGCCTCGATGTCGTGGGTCGAGACGCGCGCGGTCTCGGGCACCAGGGACTCGCTGCCGTAGCCGGCGCGGTTGAAGTCCAGGCCGGCGATGCTGGTTCCGTAGGCGTGCAGGCCGTGGTAAGCGAACTCGCGGCTGAGTATCACGGTCTTGCCGGTGTGTCCCTCGCGCTGCCAGTGGCGGCGGGCGAGCTTGCAGGCGACGTCGATGGCATCGGAGCCACCGCTGTTGAGGATGACCTTGGGGTCGTCGATGGGCGAGAGCATGGCCAGGCGCTCTGCGAGTTCGACGGCTCGGTCGTTCAGGTAGCGGCCGAAGATGTGGTACGTCTCCAGGCGCCGCGTCTGCTCGTAGGCGGCCTCGGCGAGTTCGGGGCGGGAGTGGCCGACGTTCGCGTGCCACAGACCGGCCGTACCGTCGAACAGACGGCGGCCGTCCGTGGTGAAGACGTAGCTTCCTTCGGCGCGGTCGACGGTCAGCTGGCGTCCCAGGACGGACGGGATGTGGGCCTGGGCGCTCCAGAGGGCGGGACCGGTCAGGACGGACGGGTTCTCGTGGGACATGACTTTTTCCCTGGGGTGTGCGGGTTATTGGACGGTGTAGCCGCCGTCGATGGGAAGGGTGATGCCGGTGATGTAGTCGGCGTTGGATGAGGCCAAGAACGCGATGGCGTTTGCGACGTTCTGCGGGGTGGCCGGCCAGCCGAGCGGAATGCTGTTGCCGCTGTGCGGGCGGCGGCTTGTGGGTCCTTGTGGGAGCTGAGCCGTTGCCTCGTAGAGCGGGGTGCGGGTCGTGCCGGGTGCTACGGCGTTGACGCGGATGTTGTACGGCGCGAGTTCCACCGCGGCTGCTGCCGTCAGGGCCTTCTCGCGCCCTTGCTGGCGCTGTCGACGCCCATCGTGGGGACGCCGACCGTGGCCAGCCGGGAGGTGACGTTGATGGTGCTGCCGCCCGACTGCCGCATGGCGCGCCCTGCCGCCTGGAGGACGGCGATCGCGGCGAAGGTGTTGATCTCGAATGTGGCGCGGGTGTCGGCGGCGGGGGCGTGCAGCAGTGCTCCGGTGTGGTCGGCTGCCGCGTTGTTCACCACCACGTCCACCCTGTCGAACCGGTCGACGGCGGCCAAGAGGCGGTCGGGTTCGCCGTCCCGGGTAGATCGGCCCGAACGAAACAGGCGTTGTCGGCGCCCGATCTCACGCGTCAGGGCCTCGCCTCGTTCGCCGCAACGGCCGCTGAGGAGCACAGCGGATCCGTCATGGTGGAGTCGCCGGGCGGCTTCGGCGCCTATCCCGGAGGTGGCGCCCGTGACGAGAGCCACCCGAGACGGCGTCGGTACTTGATTCGTCATCGACGTGCGGCGGCCTTCTGCGCGTACCGCACGACCACGTACGTGGCGAGGATGACGGCCAGGCTGAGGATGCTGAGGTAGAGCTGCGAGCGGGCATCCGGTACCAGCAGCATGGAGCTCACCACGACCAGGATGCCCGCCAGGGTGATCCAGCTCAGGTACGGGTAGCCCCACATGCGGAGCTTGAGCCGCTCGGGGGCCTCGCGCTCCAGCCGGCGCCGCATGCGCAGCTGTGATCCGGCGATGATCGCGTAGACGAACAGCCCCACGGCCCCGGCGGAGTTGATGATGAAATCGAAGACGGCGTCCGGGGCGACGTAGCTCATGACGACGGCGACATAACCGGCGGATGTGCAGGCCAGAATGGCCTTCCAGGGCGTTCCCTTACGGCTGCGGTCGGCGACCCATCTCGGCGCCCAGTTGTGGCGCTGGAGTGCGAACAGCATCCGCGAGGCGGTGTACAGGCCGGAGTTCAGCACGGACAGCACTGAGGTGAGGACGACCACGTTGATGATGGTGGTGGCCGCGGGGATGCCCATCTTGCCGAAGGCGGCCGCATACGGGCTGGTCTGGGTCGGGATCTGGTCCCACGGGGTGATCATCACCAGCAGGGTCACTGAGCCGACGTAGAAGATGATCACACGCCAGACCGTCGAGGAGGTCGCCTTGACCACCGACTTCACCGGGTCAGCGGACTCCGCCGCGGCGATGGTCACGATCTCTGTACCGACGTAGGCGAAGATCACCATCACGATGCCGTGCAGGATCGCCGACAGGCCGTTGGGGGCGAAGCCGCCGTGGGTGACGTTGCCGACCGACAAGTGCGACCCTGGCCAGACTCCCAGGGCGAAGAGGGTGCCGGCGAGGAGGAAGACGACGATCGTGACGATCTTGACCGAAGCCAGCCAGAACTCGGTTTCGCCGAACGAGCGGGTGGACACGAGGTTCGAGGCGGTGAGAAGGGTCATCAGGATCAGGGAGAAGACCCACTGGGGTACGTCTGGGATCCACAGCATGAGCAGCTTGGCGCCGGCCACCGCCTCGAACGCCACGACGCCCACCCAGAAGTACCAGTACAGCCAGCCGATGGTGTAGCCGGCCCAGCCGCCGAGCGATGCGCGGGCGTATTCCATGAACGACCCGAGGGTGGGGCTGGCGGTGGCCATCTCCCCCAGCATCCGCATCACGAGGATGACCAGGAGGCCGCCGAGGGCGTAGGAGAGGATGCTCGCCGGACCCGCGGTGTGGATAACCGCTCCGCTGCCGACGAAGAGGCTCGCGCCGACGATGCCGCCGAGGGCGATCATTCGGACGTGCCGTTGTCTGAGCGGCCCTGGCGCGTCGGGCTGGTGGTGCTCTGTGGTGACTTCGGAGGTTGTCTGCACTGTTCTGAGCCTTTCTGCGGCGTCGTTGCCGGGGTCGCGCATGCGACAACGCTGGCCGTGTGCGCGTCAGGCGGTCTGCGGGTCGGAAGTGGACGTGGAGCGCCTGGCATTGCGGTGGCTGGGCGGGGGCAGGACTTGCGACGTCGGGCGACGGCGCGTGGACGCTGCCCAGGGGAATGTCGAGCTGCGTGGCCGTCGATGGGAACTGTAGAACAGTTCTACTGTTGAGCGCTAGAGGTCCGACTCGGTACGATACCGCCATGACGGCACTCGACGGGCTGGTGACCCGCAGGACGACGACCGCACAGCAGATCGCGGATGGCCTTTCACAGCGGATTCTCGCGGGGGCCTTCCGCCCTGGTGAGCGCCTGCGCGAGAGTGCGATCGCCGCCGAACTCGGCATCGCGCGCAACACGGTCCGCGAGGCGGTCCGTCTGCTCGAGCACGGCGGCCTGGTGCGGTTCGAGGTGAACCGCGGGGCCGTGATCATCTCTCCGACGCCTGAGACGGTCGCGGAGCTCTACACCGCCCGTCAGCGCCTGGAGACGGCCGCGCTGGCGGCGCCCCTCTCCGGTGAGCAACTCGCGATCGTGGAAGAGTCCTACTCCCGCCTCGAGACGGTGGTCACATCACACGAGCGCGCTGACATCGTGGCCGCGGACCTGGCCTTTCACGCGGCGATCGTGACAGCCCTCGGCAGTAGCCGCATCGACGCGTTCCATGCGGGACTGACCCGGGAACTGCGCTTCTACCTCATGGCCCTGTCCGCGCACGAGCGGGAGTACGAGAACCCACGCAAGGTGGTCGCCGAGCACGAGCCGCTCATGGAAGCGATTCGGACAGGCGACGCCCGGCGCGCACAGCGCGAGGTGAGTCACCACATCGAGACGAACGCCGAAAGAGTGCAGCGCATCCTGGCCGCCCACGAGGACGGTTGACGCCCGCACCCCGTGCAGACGGCGACAGTGGAGGACGTCGAGCGAGGCCGTTCACACGGGCGGGCGCATGTGAACCCGACCGCTGGCCGCACGGGCGGACCCCGGCGCACGACAAAGACCGAACCGTCCCATGAGGAAACGGTTCCACATCGTGGATCCTGGCCCGCGTCGCCCACGGCGCGGTCACCACCCTCGGCATCACCCTGGCCGACAGCGCCGCCGCCCTCGTCACCGGCATCCTGCTGGGCCTGCTCCCCGCCTGTGCGGGCCCGTGGCCGGACACCATCAACGCCGTACCACGCGTCCTGGCCGGACTTCTCGTCACCGGCCTCGCGGGCAGCGGCCCATGGACCCCTGCCATCGCCGTGGCCGTCAGTGCCTGGACCCCCTGGGCACCCACACCTCCGCCCTCCTCCAACAGGCACGCGCCACCACCCACCTCACCGCCACCTGCGCCCCTCGGCGCCACGGAGCGGTACCTGCTCACCCGGGAGTTGCTCCCGGCCGTCCTGCCGCCTGTCGTCCGCCACGCCCTGCTCCGACTGCCCGGCATCGCGCTGAACCCGGCCGCGCTCAGCTTTTTCGGCCTCGGTGCCCAGCCCCCTCCCCCGAATGGGGCCTGCTGCTCGCCGAGAACCAGCCGTATGCCGAACGCGCCCCCTGGGCTGTCCTCGCCCCGGCCGCCGTCCTGGCCCTGCTCGGAGTGCTCGCGGTCACGGTGGCCGGTGGAGTACACATCCCCCGGCCGAGGCGGCGGGCGTCGTCCCACCTTGGAGCGCCCACGGACCGTCCCTGCGGACGGCGCGGACGGTGCCGCAGCCACCGCCTACGCCCGTACTCACACCACCCAGAAACCGACGGACACCCCCATGACCTCTCTAAGAGGACGTTAAGTCTGATCTTCCTCGATCTCGTACCAGATGGTGCGGGCCTATGTCGCTCGCCGTCGCCCTCGGGAGGGGCGGACACCCCGGTCGGGCTGGTGCTGGGGACGGCGGCTTTCCCGCGCGAGGGCGGCTGAGGGGCGCGGCTGAGGGATGGGGTCGGCGGTTACTGCACCCGGGCCTGATGGGGGTGGTGCGGGTCGGTGGGGCACGCGTACAGCTGAAGGGTGGCGGCGTCGGCTACCTGAAGCATTGCGGGGGTGGGGGATGACCCGTGGTCTTCGAGGGGGGCCCAGGAGGCGGACTCGTCGGTCCACTCGGTGGAGGCGAGAGCGAGGAGCGGGGTCATCCGCGCCTCGCAGGCGGGGCAGGGGACGGGTTCGGGGTCGGTCAGGCCCCAGGCGGGCCGGCCGCCGGCCTTCGAACCGGGGGCGTAGGAGAGGTCGTTGAGATAGGCGAGCTCGTCGCCGTCCCAGGTGTCGGGGTCCTCGAGGCGGGCGGCGAGGCCAGGCTCCAGTTCCATGGGGTCGGGGTATTCGGTGACCTGCTCGGGGGCGAGGAGGCAGGGTTCGGGGAGGCAGCCCTCGTACTGGACGGCGGGGGGCTGCGGGGCGAGCTCCTGCAGCGGCTTGGCGATCGCATCGGCGGTGCGCCAGTGCAGGCGGGTGGCGGGTTCGGCCTGGCCGGGGTGGTCGAAGGGGCACCACAGGAGCTGCAGCAGGTCGGCGCCGTGCGGAGGGTGCAGGCCGGGGACCTCGGCAGCGTACAGCTGCGCCACCGGGAGCATCGCCACCGGCTCGCCCGGCTCGGGCCATGCGCGGCCCGCCCGCGCACGTTCGCGCTGGTCCTGCTCCTGCGGGTTGAGCGCGCGCCCGGCCGCGGCCGCGCGCAGACGGCGCAGCATGCGGACGTCGTCGGGCGTCGGGGTGTGGCGGCCGTCCGGCTCGTGCGGGCCCTCGCAGTGGGGCCAGGGCTCGTCGGCGGGCCACAGCAGCGGCCCGCCGATCGAGCTGTCGCGCGGGGTGGGCGACCCGGGCCGCGGGTGCAGCCGGGTCGCCGTGCGCGCCAGGGGAGCCAGGTCGGGGACGACTGCTGCGGCGTCGTACCGAGGCGGGGTGGTGCGGCGCAGGGTGGTTCCCATTTCCGGCTCCCTTATGACGCGTTGCTCGCCTTGCTCCGGATCAGTTTCCGAGGTTGACGCTACCCGGGCCGGTGTTTCCCCACGATGCGGAACGAGAACAGCGACCGCGAGCTGCCGTCGTCGCGCTGGAGCGTGGCGCTCATCATGACCGGCAACGGGATGGTGCTCGTCTCGTCCCGACAAAGCGGCGTCACGCTGTAGTAGACGGCGTCGTTGCGGCCCAGATCGTTGGCCACCGCGTCCTGGACGACGGACTCGTAGGTGCGCATGCTGCCGGCGCCGGTGTTCATGCCGACCTGGAAGCAGGGCACGAGGTTCGTCTGCTGCTGGTGGCGGCGGACTGGCCCTTGCCGCCGAGGATGTTGGCGATCAGGTGGCAGCGGGCCAGGCGGGCTCCGGGGGGGCGTCCCGGAAGATCTGGGCGTCGCGCCAGCCGGTGATGTCGCCGCGGGCCGCGTTGCCGCCGCCGGTCTGCGTCAGGCAGGCGGTGGCTGCAGAAGCGCGCCGGCCGGGGCCGTCCTGCGGGATGGTGGTCTTGTTGCGATGGTCGACGCCGACGCTGGTGTTGCGGATCCAGCCGTCGCCCGCGGACTCGGTGCCGGAGGGCATGTTCTCCAGGCAGGCGGCCTTGGGATCGGTGAGGTACTCGAGCTCGGTCGGGCCGCCGCTGGTGCAGACGTTGCCGTTCCACAGCACGGCGTTGGAGGCGACGGGGGCCACCGCGGCGAAGTACCAGCCCTCGGACTCGTCGTCGCTGTTGTACTCGCCGTCCCAGCTTCGCTGTAAGGCCAGGCCGCCAGCGCTCTCGTAGTCGTCGGCGAAGCCGGGACTGGTGAGGGCGGCGACCCAGGCGTAGCCGACGGCAGGCTGCTTCAGACCGAATCCGGTGCGCATGCGGACCGGGTAGTCGTTGGACTTGTAGTGGTGGGTGACGTAGGAGCTGCCGCAGTTGCCGTAGACGGTTCCCTCGGTGTTGACGTCGTCGTCTGCGGCCGGGGCCTTGGTGACCCGGTCCTTGGCGGAGGCGGGGAACTGAGCGGGCGTTAAGTCTGTTTCTTGTACCGACCTCGTCCGGGTTGAGTGAGGAAGCCTTGGCGGGTGAGGCGTCCGAGGCGGCTGCGGGTGATGTTCACGGCTGCCTCGTCGGTGGGCATACCGAGGAGTTCATGCAGCTCACGAGCCCGGAAGGCCCGGTCGGGGTGGGTGTTGAAGGCGTTCACGATGGCCTGGTAGGCGGCGCTCGGCTCGGCCGGTTCAGGTTCGTCTGCTGGTACGAGGTCGGCGATGACCTTGGCGATGGTGGCCAGGTCCGCCAGTCGTGCTTCGGTCTCGGCCAGGGCCCCAGTCAAGTGCAGGATCTGCTCGCGTAGTTCCCGGCCCGGGTCGAGGTCCGGTCCTGCTGGGCCTTCAGGTCGGTCAGGAGCTCGATGACGTTCACGCGGCCAGCCCGAGGGTGTCGCGCCAGGCGGGGGCGGGGGTGGTCAGACGCCGGGTCATGTTCGCGATGGAGGCCCAGTAGACCCGCGAGGTAGAGGTGGCGGGGAGGTGGTCGTACTCACGGGCCAGCCGACGGTGCAGCATCAACGTGCCGTTGACCTGCTCAACGATCCACCGCTTCGGCTGCGGAACGAAGCCTTGCCCTGGTTGGCCCGGTTGCGGCGGACGACCTCGACGTCGATGCCGGCCAGGGCGCCGTGGATGAGGACCTCGTCCTTGAAGCCCTGGTCCACAAGGGCCTTCTCCAGGCGCATCCCGCACTTGTCGGCGGCCTGGCCGAGCAGGGCGGTGCCGGCGGCGTTGGCGTGGCTCGACGCGGCCAGCACCACGACACCGATGACCAGGCCCGAAACGTCCACGGCCAGTCCCCGCTTGCGCCCGGAGGTCTTCGTATTGGCGTCCAGTCCGGTCGTGGTCTTGGGGACACCGGCGGCCGCACGAACGGACTGGGTATCGGTGATCACCACCGACGGGCCCTCTAAGCGGCGGGCTTTCTCCCGCACCTGGCAGCGCAGGAGTTCTTGAATCTGCTGCTCGAGGCCCTCCTCGCACCAGAGTTGGAAGAAGTACAGCACTGCGGACCAGGCCGGGAAGTCGTGCGGCAGGAACCGCCACTGGCAGCCCGTACGGTTCTGGTAGAAGATCGCGTTCACGACCTCCCTCAGGTCACAGGACCCGGGGTCTCCGGTTGCCGACCGCTTCACCCGGCCTGCTTCCAGGCCGTGATCATCGGCGCTATCAAGGCCCACCGCTCGTCCGATAAGTCGCTGGGGTACGGCTCTCGCTCCATACCCCGCATCCCAGCATGGACATGCCCAGCAGATGGCTAGAGCGGCGCTCAGTACCACGATCGAGCGATCAGCAACCAAGGAAGATCAGACTTGACGTCCACTCAGCGCGGCCGTACAGCACAGTCACCCTCGCAGAAATGAGGCCGTGCCTCCGAAAAGGGCCTGCCGAACTCCGCCTAGGTGTATTGCCCACGAACGTTGTTGACAGGGGCCGGGAACCCGTCGATGAGTGAGGTGTCTGGACGGCGTGAAGTTGATCATTTGGCCCTGCTGCCCATTCGCGTTAGTATCTAACAAAAGTTAGTCACTAACGTAGGCGGTCTCATGCATGATCCCACCGTCGCGGGCGCTGGAACGCAGCGGCCGGTGACTTCTGGGCGGCAGACCGGCGATGTCCTTGTGGAGGCGCAGGGTGTGCGTCGGTCGCTCGGTGGCGAAGTTGTCTTGCGCGGCGTCGACCTGGCGGTCCGGTCCGGCAGCATCCACGCGCTGGTCGGGATGAACGGCGCCGGCAAGACGACACTGATGCGGATCATGCTCGGAATGCTGTCGGCCGACGGCGGGAGAGCGTCGCTGTTCGGCATCCCGGTCGGTGCGCTGCCCGCCGCCCGCTGGCGCGAGGTCGGGCAGATGATCGAGACCCCGGCCATCTACCCCGAGCTCACCGCTCGCGAGAACATCACCGCCGCCGCCCTCCTGCACGGCATGGACCGCGCGGCCCTCCCGGACAGCGTGCAGACCGTTGCCGAGAACCTCGGGATGGAGCGATGGCTGGACCAGCGCGGCAAACGGCTGTCGCTGGGCACCCGGCAAAAGGTGGCGCTCGCCTGTGCGCTCGTACATCGGCCGACCGTGCTCGTCCTCGACGAACCGAGCAACTCCCTCGACCCCTCGGCGGTCGTCCGCCTCCGGGAGAGCATCACCGGCGTCGCCGAGCGCGGCGGCGCGGTACTGGTCTCCAGCCACCACCTGGACGAGCTGGCCCGGCTCGCGGAGACCGTGACCGTGCTGCACCGGGGCCGGATCGTCGGCGGCCTCGATCCGCGCGGCTTCGACCTGGAGCGTGCGTTCTTCGACCTGATCTACCAGGCTGACCAGGACCATCCCGGGGAAGCGGCATGACCGGCGACTTCGGCAGGCTCCTCGCCGCCGAGACCAGGAAAATGCGCCGGGCGCCGGTGGCCGTCATCTGCACCGCCATCATCGTGGCCGCGCCCGCGCTGCTCGCCGCGGGGGCCATCCTGGCCCTGCGGGCCAACTCCTCGTCGAGCTTTGCGGCGAAGGCCCGGCTGCTGGTGCACGGATCCGGCTGGACCGCCTATCTCGGTACCGGCGCGCAGGTGATGGCGGTGGCTGTGCTGCTGTGCCTTGGTTTCGGGTTCGCCTGGTGCTTCGGCCGGGAGTTCACCGAGGGCACCGTCGCAGGGCTGTTCGGCCTGCCCGCGGGCCGCGGTGCCATCGCGCTGGCGAAGTGCACCGTCCTACTGATCTGGAGCCTGCTCGCCTCGGTGGCGTCGACCCTGGTGCTGGTCGGGATGGGTCTGGTCCTCGGTGACCTCGGATCCCAGCCGCCGCGGTGGTGGTTGCCGCTCGGCGTGTGCCTGCTGAGCGCGTGCAACACCTTCCCGCTGGCCTGGTTGGCCACCGTCACCCGGGGCTACCTCGGCGCCGTCGGCGGCCTGATCGGCCTGGTCGTCGCCACCCAGCTCGTCACCTCGTTCGGCGGTGGCGGCTGGTTCCCGTGGGCCGTGCCGGGATTGTGGTCCGGACTCGGCGGCGCCGACATCCACGTCGCCGGCATCCAGCTCGTCCTGCCGGTCGCCGTCGCGGTGATCTCCATCGTCGCGACGACAATGCGGTGGCGCCGCCTCGAACTCGGAAACGCCTGACCAAAGAAGGAGCCACCAGCGATGACCGCATCTGAGCCCGAGCCGACGGGTCTGCGGGCCCGCAAGAAGGCCCAGACCCGTCGCACCATCCAGGAACAGGCCCTGCAGCTGTTCCTGGCCAAGGGGTATGAGAACACCACGGTGGAGGAGATCGCCGCGGCTTCCGGGGTGTCCCACATGACCTTCTTCCGGCACTTCCCCACCAAAGAGGCCGTCGTCGAGACCGACGACTACGACCCGATGATCCGCCAGCTGATTGCGCAGCGTCCTCCAGAAGAGGACACGCTCACGGCCCTGCACCAGGCCCTGGCCCACGGACTGAAGACCGTCTACGCCACCGACAAAGAGGCACTGCTGATCCGCACCAGGCTCGTCCTGCGGACCCCTGCCCTACGCGCGCGGGTCTGGGAGAACCAGCACGCCACCGAGGAAATGCTCACCCACGCCCTTGCCAGCCGCCGACCAGAGCAAAGCGAACTGGCGACCCGCGTCCTGGCCGCCGCCGCCTTGGCCGCACTGACCACCGCCCTCACCGCCTGGGTGGACAGCGACGGCGCCGAAGACCTGCCCACCCTGGTGGATGCGGCATTCACCACCCTGCAGGGGCACAGCCCACCGTCGAAAGCCACCCGATGAGGGTGTCAATGGCCTCGTGATCGTCCCCGCTGGTACTCGTTCGCACCTACACCACAACAAAGGACCTCGTGTCTCATCCCCATGCCCGGCTGACCGTCCATGGCAGGCGGCTCCTTGTTGACCGGGTACGGGCCGGCCGACCCGTCGCCCACGTCGCCGAAGAGATGGGCATCTCCCGCACCACCGCCCACAAATGGGTTCGCCGCTGGCGCGCCGAAGGCGACACCGGGCTCTACGATCGCCCCAGCCAGCCCCGGACGACACCGCATCGCACCCCCGCCGACGTCGAAGCCCGGATCTGCGAGCTGCGGCGCGAGCGGAAACTCGGCCCCGCCAGAATCGGCCCGATCCTGGGCATGCCTGCATCCACCGTTCACCGCCTCCTGACCCGGCACCACGTCAACCGCATGCGCTGGATGGACCGGCCCACCGGCCAAATCATCCGCCGCTACGAACGCTCACGCCCCGGCGAGCTGGTCCACGTCGACATCAAGAAGCTCGGCAACGTACCCGACGGCGGCGGACATCGGATCATGCCCCGGCAGCAGGCTGGCGCCAACCGGCAAGCCACGACAGATGCGCGCAAGGGCGGCAGCCCGATAATCGGCTACAGCTTCGTCCACACCGCCATCGACGATCACTCCCGCCTCGCCTACAGCGAAGTTCTGGCCAGCGAACGCAAAGAGACCGCCGCCGCGTTCTGGCAACGCGCGAACGCCTTCTTCACGGCGCACGGCATCACCGTCGAGCGCGTACTCACCGACAACGGCTCCTGCTTCCGGGCCAAGCTCTTCGCTCAGACGCTGCACGCCACCGGTATCACCCACAAACGCACCCGACCGTATCGCCCGCAGACGAACGGCAAGGTGGAGCGCCTCAATCGAACCCTGCTGGACGAATGGGCCTACGTCCGTCCGTACTCCAGCAACGCCGAACGCACCGCCGCTCTGGCCGACTTCCTCCACACCTACAACCACCACCGGTGCCACACCGCACTCGGAGGCCGACCACCCATCAGCCGCGTGAACAACCCTGCGGGGCAATACAAGGGTCTGATCTCGATCCGTTGTGTGCGCTCTTCGAGGACCCGCTCGCGCTGAAGAACCTCGGGGGTGAAGCCGCCTGGGGCCGGGAGACGGCCCGCGGGCGGCTTGAGAAGTGGGCGCGGGAGTATGAGGAGCTGGGATCCGCTGTATATACGGTGGTGCAGCGCATCGACGGCGCGGTTGTCGGTCTGTGTGGGCTGTCTGCCAACGAGGACGGCGACCTTGAGGTCGTGTCCATGTTCATCCGTCGCTACTGGCGCCGGGGCTACTGCCGGGAGGCGTCCGCCGCGGTGCTGCCCCGGGCCCAGGCCCATGGTGGTCTGCTGTCCCTCACCGCCCGTATGGAAGCCGATCATCCGTCGCTCTCGTACATCGAGCAGGCGGTGCTCTTCGCGCACGGTTTCGTCTTCGAGGGGGAAGCTCCGTATCCCTACAGCGGCAAACTCATGCGCAATTACCGCTGGTCGTCGCAGCCTGTCGTTCAGGCCCGGGCACAGTGAGGGGGGTCCCCCACATGAGCGGCGCGCTGCGCGCACTACCGGACTGGGGCAACGCTCCCAAGCGCCGTGTGCTCCGCGCGTCTCCTCTCGTGCAGAAGGGGAGGAGATCTCATGAAGTCCCGGTGATGAGGCACAGGGAAGAGAAACCAGTGAGGAGCACGACCGTGATCAAGAAGCTGATGGGCAAGCTGCACATTTCACGCCAGTATGGGGCTTACTTCTTCTACTGGGCGTAGTCCAGCTCAACGCCGCTGATCATCGGGCCGCTGTGGTGGCAGGTGGCGTGGAGCTGTCTTGAGGTGGGCGGACGTTGCCTGGATAGCGGCGTCCCCGTCACTCGTCCGATGCGCTTTGCCAGGGGTGGAGTGAGGCCAGGAATGCGGCGTATGCAGCAGCCCCCGCGGCTGCCCGGGGTCAGCGGACGCGCGTCGGCCTGGCGGCGTGACCGGCTGGCTGCCGCGGAGCGGGGCGCCCGTGAGTGCGGCGACGTCTGGCAGTTGGATCCGGATGTCTACGTGGCTGCCACCGCTGGGCCCTGCGAGGCGGTACTGCGGCGGACCACCTACGAGTACGCCACGCTTCCGGGAACCTTCCGGCCCATGAAGCGGATCGACGGATCCGAGCCTGGCCCCACCGAGCGGGCCCACGGTCACGCCGCGCGGATGCGCGGGCTGCGGCCGAAGGCGGTGGCGGCCCGCATCGGGGAGATCGCCCCGGACACGGCGCGGTTCGCCGAACACTGGCCGCCCGACAAGGAAGTCGCCGTACTGCCCCGGGCTCAGCGCGTGCTGGCCGACATCGGATGCCGCTACCTCTTCTCCCAAGACGCGCACGCCCTCCAGGAGGCGGGCGCCCGCCTCGCCGAGGCCCGCGAGGGCATCATCAACAGCTGGCCCCTGCCTGGCTGGGTTCCCACCCCCGCGCGTCGCTTCCTGGCCGGCCAACAGGCCGTCTTCGCCCAGATGCTGCAAAGTGTCATCGACCGGCGACGAAGCACGGGCCGACTCGGCGATGACCTGTTGGGGCAGATGCTGCGCCCCTCCTCCCAGTATGGGCTGCTCCCCGACGCGGCGATCACCGACAGCCTCACCGGGCTGATCGTCGCCACCGCCGAGACACCGACCCGGGCCACAGGCTGGCTCCTTCTCACCTTGGCGCGGCATCCGCAGGTGGCGGACCGGGTGGCCGAGGAGGCGGCCCGTACGCTGCCCGAAGACCCGCACACGATCACCGGCGCC
Source organism: Streptomyces sp. 8N114 (assembly GCF_052245835.1). Classification (NCBI taxonomy): domain Bacteria; kingdom Bacillati; phylum Actinomycetota; class Actinomycetes; order Kitasatosporales; family Streptomycetaceae; genus Streptomyces; species Streptomyces sp. 8N114. Next base: position 454,802 of record NZ_JBQQBT010000003.1, read on the forward strand.
CATCTGGACGCCCTCCGCTACACCCAGGCATACGTCCGCGAGGTGTTGCGATGGCGCCCGCCCAACTGGCTGCTGGCGCGCCGGGCCACGCACCCGACCGAACTCGGCGGCTACCGGGTCGAACCCGGCACCACGGTGCTTGTCTGCCCCTATACCGCTCACCGCGACCCCCGTGAGCACCCGGCGCCCGACCAATTCCGCCCCGAACGCTGGCTGGACGCGTCGGGCTCCCTCACCACCCCCGGGGTGTTCCTCCCTTTCAGCACCGGACCGCGCGCCTGCGAGGGCACGGCCATGGCACTGGCCGAACTCACCCTCCTCACCGCCGAGACCGCCCGCCGCTACCACCTGAGCGAGCCCGCCGGCCCTGCCCCCAGCCACCAGGTCACCACCTTCGGCGCCCTCACCCCTGCCGGCCTGCGCCTGCGCGCCACCCGCCGCTAGTTCGTTCCTCCAGACCGCTCATGCCGACCTCGCTTCCAGGAGGAGTGGTCATTTCGGGATTTTCACGCTCGTGCTGTCGATTGCCGGGAGGTTGGGTGTGCCTGCGTCGGGAGGGAGATGCCCTGGAGCTGGGCGGACCTACCCGGCCGCAGAGTCCACGGCACGGGGGCCGTGTCCGTCAGCCACTCGTTGGCCAGCAGCCGCTGCACAACGAACCCCCGCAATGCAGGGCTCACGTTCCAGCCGAGCCCTGTGCACAGCTGGTTGTAGGAGGGGCCGTGGCCGTGCTCGGCACGGAAGGCGACGGTGTAGCGGGCGGCCAGCAGGCCCCGGTCCGGGTGCTCTGCTTTCCAGGATCCGTACTGGGCTTTCGTCTTCTTGTCGGGGTGGGACACGCGCGGCGGCTCCATGAAGGCGCGAGCGACTCGCTCCTCAGGCAAAGCGCACACAGCGCACTGCTCGACTACTTCGACGTGCCGCCGCAGCGCCGGGCTGGCCTCCTTCTTCCACTGCGCCCACGCCTGAGAGTCAAAGGGTGACTCCGGGTGCGGTGCCGGCTGGGTGCGCTCTCCCGTACGGCCGACGACAGGGTCAGGGCGCCGCAATCCTGACAGGTGGCGTACCGCAGGGGAGAGCCGGTAGCGGTCCTCCTCCGCCTCGTTCAGGAAGCCTTTGTTCACCAGATCGGGAAGCACCGGCCCGGCATGCTTCGGGCAGATTGCTGGGCAGAGTTCCGTGCAGCTTGGAGGAGCTGTGGGCGGCCAGGAACAGGGCGGCCAGTCGCGCGGCCGGACTGGTCTTCTTCACCGGCTTCGCTGCGAGTGTCTGCCTGGCCCATCCGGAAACACGCAAGCGCATCAACTTCCCGAACGGCATTCGGCGATCGGATTCACCGGCCAGGTCCGGCACGGTGACGGGCACGACCAGCTCCGGGTCACCGTCCAAGAGCTCGTCGGCCACCTGCCACCCCAGTTCCTTCGTGAATGCGTGGCGTGTCCGGGCCACGGTGGAGGAGTTCGAACTCCCGCCAGACGGCGTCCCGTTCGACACGCGGGTGCTGACGGAGGGTCGTGGCGACTGACTTCGCGAGGTGGGACTGGAGCCGGGAACGCCGTTCCTCATCTCACCGGTGTTCCGGGACGACGTCGCCCTGAATCGCTTCTTTCAGTCGCCCAGGATGCGGATGCAGGCGGTGAACACCCAGTTCGGCTACGCCCGGGACTTGGCGGCGTTCCTGACGTTCCTGTGGCTGGCCCGACGTCAGAAGGGGTGGCGAGACGCGGTCGAGGAAGGCCGCCTCGCCTACCTGGCCTGGCGGCGCCACCAGAGGCAGCATGATCATCGTGACGCACTGGGAGCCGAAGTACGGCCCGTCGTCGAGAGCGGATTTCACCACCGCCCATGCTGCGGCGGTCAGCGCGAGGGCGCTGAGCCACCGGGCCCGGCTCCACCAGGGTCACGTCGAGCGTCCTGCGGCTTCCCCACCCCGCCGATAATGTCCATCCCTCCCACGGGTGCCGGCAACACCAGCAGTCCGGCCACGGCACGAGTCGCTTCCCGGGACAAGGACCGTGCTGCGGCCGACGACTGCAAGCGGCTGCCCCGGTCGAACCGGCCCAGCAGCAGGGTGCGTGGAGAACCCGGCGTGCCGGACACCGCACCGACCACCGCCTCCGTGGTCACGCGAACCTTGTCTTGCGCCAGCCACGGCGTCCAGGCAGGTAGGGCTCCTCCAACCGCTTCATGCACAGCCCTTCGAGGCCGGCCACGGTCCAGTCCAGCTACTCTCGCGCCTGCTCCGGGTCGGTGGTGGAGGGGCACAACGTCAACGGGGCCGTCACGCCGTCCTCAACGAAGAGCTCCTCCAGCGCCGCGCGGCGCTCCTCGTACGGCCGTCCGGTCAGATCGGCATCACCAAGTTGGAGCAGGTCGAACGCGATCAGTTCCCTGTTAGATCTGCGTGTTGAAGCGGATCGGCAGAGGTGGGTCGTGTGGTCGGGCGGCGGGTTTTCTGGGTGCCGAAACTCCGAGCGGCGCCGTCATCAAGGGCAGTGAGCAGCCCTACCTGCCCGGCAAACGGCCTGGATCAAGGTGCGTGCCCAGCCCACGGCAGAGGCGGTGATCGGCGGTGTCACTGGCTCCCTGAAGGAGCCGCTCACCCTCCTGCTGGGCCGCTACGACGAAGCCGGAAGGCTGTGGATGGTCGCCCGCACCACTGAGCTGACGACCGCGGTCCGGCGCGGTGTGGGTCGGCGGCTGACACCCGCAGGATCCGAACACCCTTGGCACGGGCGGAATTTCAGCGCTGGCTGGGGAGCCTCCGGAGAGCTGGAGTTCCGCACCGTGAAGCCGCACCTCGTTGCCGAGTTCGTCGCCGACACTGCCGTCGACGCCAGCCGTTACCGCCACCCGGTCCGCTTCGTACGGCTGCGCGATGACCTCACCCCGCACGAGATGCCGCTCTTCACCACCTGACCGCCCACGCGAACGAGGACTCCTCGCAGATCACGGCTTCTTCCGTGCGGGTTACAGGTGGGCCCCGGCGCCGATATCGGGTACCGGTATGCCCGGCGCTGTGAAGGCGGCGAGCACCGTGGCGGTGATGTGGCCGGCGGCGTGGTCGGAGGTGAGTCGGCCGGCGCGGATCTCTTCTGCCGCGCTGTGCATGACCGCGTGCAGCACGTTGACCATCCAGGCAGTCGGCAGGTCGGTGCGGAAGGCACCTTCGGCGCGGCCGCGGGCGACCAGCGCCTCGACCCGGGCGGCGGGCCCGGCATGGAGTTCGAGGATGCGCCCGGCGGACAGTTCCCGTTGCGCGGCGGCGAGCAGCGCCCGTGCCTGGTCCACCAGATGCCAGCCGGCCTCGACGTACCGGGACAGGGCGAGCCGCGGGTCACCGGTCAAATCGACCGTGTCCAGGACCTCGTTGCCCCGGTCGAGAGCGCGGCTCATCGCCGCGTCGACGACCTCCGCCCGTGAGGCGAAGTGGCCATACAGCGTCACCCGGCCCACTCCTGCGGCCCGCGCGATCTCGCTGAGGCTTGCGTCCGGGTTGCGCCCGAGGCATTCGGCGGCGGCCTGCACGATCGCCTCGATGCTGCGCAGCGCGTCGGCGCGTTTGGCGGTCGTGGAGTTCTTGCTGCCCATGGCGCCCCACCCTACCCGAGTAAGTCGTACAGCACTGTTTGCCTTATACCCCCGTGGCGTATAACTTGAACAGCCTTGTACGACTTAGTGATGAGGGGTGAGCGTCATGAGCGACACGGAATCCACCACCACACGCGCACCGGATGCACCGCATCCGCTGCGCTGGACGGCCCTGGGACTGCTGGGGCTGGCCCAGCTGATGCTGATCCTCGACATCACCGTCGTCGCGATCGCCCTGCCGGACATGGGCGCCGAACTGGACCTGGGCCGCGCGGCCTTGACCTGGGTGGTCAGCGGCTACGCCCTCACGTTCGGGAGCCTGATGCTGCTCGGCGGCCGGGCCGCGGACCTCTTCGGCCCCAGGCAGGTCGTCCTGGCCGGGCTCGCCGTGTTCACCGCTGCCTCCCTGGCCGCCGGACTGGCCACCGGCGCCCCGTTGCTGCTCGCCTCCCGCATCGCTCAGGGCGCGGGCGCCGCGCTGCTCTCGCCCGCTGCGCTGTCGGTGGTGGTGCGGCTGTTCGACGGCGACGAACGCAACCGCGCGCTGGGCATCTGGTCGGCGCTCGGCGGCGGGGGCGCCGCCCTCGGTGTGCTGCTGGGCGGGCTGATCACGGCAGGTCCGGGCTGGGCCTGGGTCTTCTTCGTCAACGTCCCCGTCGGGCTGGCCGTCCTCGTCTCGCTCGCCCGGATCCTGCCGAGCCTGCCGCGGGCGGCTACCGGCTCCCTGGACATACCCGGTGCCGTCCTGGTCGCCGCCGCGACCGGAGCGCTCATCTACGCCCTGATCCGTGCCGGTGACCACGGCTGGCTCGACCTGGTCACCGTGGTGCTCGCCTTCGGTGCGGCAGTCGGCTACGCAGCCTTCGCCCTCTGGCAGCGCCGGGCGGCGGCGCCGCTGATGGACCTGCGGCTGCTCGGCCGGCGGCCGCTGGTGGCGGGCACCTTCGTTATTACCGTCACGACGGCGCTGATGGTGGGGGCCTTCTTCCTCGGCTCCTTCTATCTGCAGAACCTTCAGGGCCACGGGGCGCTGATGACCGGTGTGCTGTTCCTGCCGGTGGCGCTGCTGACCATGGCCGCCGCCGCAGCCGCCGGCCGTGTGATCGGCGTTCTCGGAGCCCGGCTGCTGGCGGTGATCTCTCTGGCGGTGGCGGCTGCCGGGTTCCTCGTGCCGGTGCTGTGGTCCGGAACGGCCGCGATGGTCACCGGCGTGAGCGTGGCTCCGGCGGGACTGGGCGGCCTGTTCGTGGTCGCCTCCGCCACCGCGCTCGCCAGCGTCGCCCCCCAGGAGGCCGGGGTCGCGTCGGGCATCGTGAGTACCTTCCACGAGTTCGGCGCCTCCGCCGGCGCGGCGGCCGTCTCCAGCGCCGCCGCTACGAGCATCGCCGCCACCGGTGCCCGGAGCGCCTCCGGCTTCGACGACGCGTTCCTCGTCGCCACCGGCCTGGCCGCAGTCTCCGCCGTCATCGTCCGGTGGCTGATCCCCGCCAAGCAGCAGTAAGCCCAGGCCACACGCCGGATTCCACCCACAACGAAGCGGGCCCGCTACCCGCCCTCGACAGGCTCACGGAAGGCACACATGAACATCGGAAAGCGCCGGCTGCTGACGGCCGGCATCACCACGGCCTGCATCGGCGCGGCAGTGAGCGCAGCCTTCTGGATCGGCGGCCCCCAAAAGGACAGCAGCGAGGGGCGGTCCGACCGGCAGGAAGCGGTCGCCGAACGCGGCCGGACCGTGATGCCCTTCGACCTCGAAGAGACCACCCACCACTTCACCCCGACCGGCACAGGCGGTGTCCAGGACGTCGTCGCCGACCAGCCCAACGACGAAAAACAGATCGCCCTCATCCGCACCCACCTCAAGCAGGAGGCCAAAGCATTCGGACGGGGCGACTTCGGCGACCCCGCCCAGATCCACGGCGACAGCATGCCGGGACTGGCCGCACTGGAGGAGGGCTATGAACGCATCGAAGTCCGCTACAAGGAGCGGACCGACGGAGCCACCCTGACGTACACCACTGACGAGCCCGCCTTGGTCGACGCCCTGCACGACTGGTTCGAAGCACAGCTCAGCGACCACGGCGACCACGCCGAAACCGGCCACTGACCCACCAGCTGAGCACCACGGCAGACCGCCACCGCAACGACGCACGATCGGAAGTGGACAGCTTGAACGACCCGTACGAGTTGAGCGTCGGCGTGCCCTCCGTCGAGGTCTTCCGCCGGCTGCGCACCGACGCCGGCCTCTCCGACAAGGACCCCGAAGCGGTCGCGCTCGCCCTGCCGAACACCTGGCACGGGGTGATCCTCCACCACGAGGGGGAGCCCATCGGCATGGGACGGATCATCGGGGACGGCGGCACCGCCTTCCAGATCGTCGACATGTGCGTTAACCCCGCCCACCAAGGACGTGGCCTCGGCAGGCGCATCATGGCCGCGCTCACCGAGGAACTGGAACGACGGGCGCCCGCCACCGCCTACGTCTCACTGATCGCCGACGGCCCGGCCCGCTTCCTCTACGAGAAGTTCGGCTTCGCCGAGACCGCCAACCACGACTCGATCGGCATGTACCGCGTCATCAGCAAACGTCCCGGGATTGGCCGACCACCGGCGCAGCTCTAGACGTTGCCGGCCCCGTGAACCGTGGCTCCCAGCGGGACTACCCGTCCGGTGACCGCGATGGCCGGGCGAGGGCACCGCACCCCGCCCGGCCGATCGTGAACATCTCGTTGCAGGTCACCTCACGGTCCTTCGAAGCGTTGATACTGGCCAGGCGAACAACCGGAAGGGGCGGCGGTGGACTGGACGGTGCCAGGAGGACTGGTCGCCGGGCTACTGATCGCGACCGTGACCGCACCGGTCGGCGTGTCCGGTGCGGTGTTCCTCCTCCCCGTCCAGCTGAGCGTCTTCGGTGTGCCCAACCCGTCCGTCACCCCGACAAACCTGCTGTTCAACGTCGTCGCCGGACCCGGCGCCCTGTGGCGCTACCGCCACGACGGCGCCCTGCAGGATGGCCTCGCCCGGCGCCTGGTGCTGGGCACGCTGCCCGGCGTCGTCCTCGGCGCCGTCCTCCGCGTCATCGCCCTCCCCGGCCCCGGAGTCTTCCGCCTCCTGATCGCCGCCCTGCTGTTCCCGCTCGGCCTGTGGCTGTGCCTGCGCACCCTCACCCCGTCCCGCCACCGGACGGTACCGGCCAGCGAATTGCCCCCGCGCACCCTGACTGGCCTCGCCCTGGCGGTCGGCGTAGTCGGCGGCATCTACGGCATCGGCGGCGGCTCCCTCCTCGGCCCGATCCTCGTCGGCCGCGGCCTGCCCGTTGCCCGCGTCGCCCCGGCCGCGCTCGCCGCCACCTTCGCCACCTCCGTCGTCGGCGCCGCTGTCTACGTGCTGCTGTCCCTTGTCAGCTCCGGAGACGTCGCCCCCGACTGGTGGCTCGGACTCGCCTGCGGCACCGGCGGCCTGATCGGCGGCTACCTCGGCGCCCGCCTCCAACCGCGCCTGCCCGAACGCGCCCTACGCCTCCTCCTCGGTACCCTCGCCACTGCCCTCGGCACCCTGTACGCAGCCCAGGTACTGACCTGAGTACCCGGTCGCGGAGCATGAACGGGGGACTCTCCAAAGGGAGTTCGCTATGGACAAACGGACAGCGAGAAACCCCGTCCATAACTTGGCCTCGTACGCGAGGCCCGTTCGTGTGGGCAGGCGTGCGGCGGGGCGGGCGAGTATCGGCTCCACCGGCGGCCTCAGGTGCACGATCCTCTCCACGGTCAAGGGGGGAGGGCCCCGCGTCCCACACGCGGGGGAGTAGGGGCGCGGGGCCTTGGGTGAGTGTGCACTGCGGCGGGGGAGAGGCCGGCTGCGGCACGCCGTGCTCTGTCCACCCTGCATTTCGAACTCGAATTCAGTTTCGTGAATGGAGGTATCGCACGGGACGGCAGCGGGCCTTGGGCCCGTGTCCGTCTTCCCGACGGGCAGGAGTTGGGCATGGAAGTGGTGCGGCGCGTGCGCCTCCGCGACGGCTCTTGGTGGTTCGACTGTGTGGCTCTCCTTTGCGGGCGCAGCGACGACACCCACAACCCCGAGGTCACGACGGCTCCGACGCCGGTCACTGTCCCCGCAGAGAGCATCGTCCCGATTCCCGGCGAGCGATACGACGGCGTGCCCACCGTCGGAGCCGAGAGCGGCCGCCAGTGGCTGGCCGTGCGCGCTCGGGGAGCGGGCAGCGTGGTCCCTCATGGGTGGTCCATCACCGCAACTGCTGGCAGACCCGAAGCGGCGCCTGGCGGCAGCACCTAGTCACCACTCAGGAGGCCCGCCGGATGCTCACCGCTCCGGGGGCCCGGGTGTGCGACGTGTGCCGACCTGATCTGACGCTGGCTTCGCCGACGCCCTGAGCTTCCGCTCCGCGGCGGAACTGAGCCCGCCCGGCGCCTCTCGCTCTTCAGCGTGGCCGGTAGCCGCGTGAGCTGTAGGGGGCCTTCTGGAGGACCAACCCGCGTGCGAGCAGACCTCGTCGCCGTCACAGACACAACAACGCCCAGGCCGCAAGTCACCTATCGCCATAACCGCCAACCTACCCAGCGACCAACCAAGGGGGATGCCACAAACCCCCAGCCCAACCGCGGCCGGAGGCTTTCGTGCTGGCGCTAGCGCCTAGCCGTCACTCGGGCCGGCGGCGGAGCCAATGCAGCCACAACAGCGCGGCACCGACCACGAAACCGCAGCCCGCACACCACTCCCAGCCAGCCGTGAACCTGACGTCACCTCCGCGAGTCCGACCCACGTGGACCGCCTCTGCGACCATCGACAACGCCGTCACCCCCTGCACCCGAACACCTCACCCGCGGCTCGCCCCAGACCCTCCGTCGGCTTCGCCCTTGCTGGCTCGGGCGATCCCGTCCAGCTCGCATCGATGGCTGCTCGTTCAGCGGCCCAGCGGTGGAGGTCCTCGCGGATCTCCTCAAGAGGTGCCGGGTCGTCAGCGGCTGCGGAGGCTGCCACGATCGCGAAACCGGGACTGCCATCAGGCCCGGGCATCTCCACCATGCGATGTCCGAGCGGCCGACCAGCATCATGGCCAGGACCATCACGGATCACGAACTCGCGCTGCGCCTCCGGCGTGAGATCTGCCAGGTCGTCCTCATCGGCCGGCTCAGCCGCCGTTCGCTCGACGGCGTGCTCGAGACCGCCCAGAATCCCGTACGTCATCAGCAGGTTTTGCTTGCAGTGGGACAGCTTGCTGGTCCGCTCCTGCGGAGCGTTGAGCTCCAGGCCGCGTCGCTGCTCACGCTTGTTCCTCGGTGCCGGCGGTGGCTGCCACCGCGTGGTCGCCCCAGCTCGAGTAGCGTACTTACCGGGATGAGCAGCCCCCACTGCTCCGAGGAATCACCCCCAAGGGGGATGGTCAGGACGGGTGGTGTGCGGTCACCAGCAGGGTGTCGGCAGGGCGCGGACCGTCGCTGCCGGGAAGCGTCTCCACGGTGATGCGGATGAGCCCGGCCTGGTCGAGCAGCTTGATCCACATGGTTTCTGGGGTACCCAGCGGCGCAGCGTGACCGTCTCGTCGGGCGTCTTCGCGGGGATGTCGGCGTGCTGGACGTCGGGCTGGGCCGGGGCCCCGGTCCGGTAGTGGGCGAGGGTGGAGAAGACCAGTCGCCCGCCGGGCCGCTGCGGCGGCTGCGGCCGGAAGCAGTTCGCCCGGGTCGGTGAGTCCATGGCGCCGAAGACGCTGTAGAGCACGTCGTAGGTGCCGGGGGCGGCGCGCAGGTGGTGCACCACGTCGGCCTGCACGATGCGCAGGCGGGGCGCGAGGTGGCCGTACAGGTCGGTGGCCATGGCGTGCTGGGCGGGTGAGGCGTCGACGGCATCGATACGGGCCGACTGGTGGCGGACGGCCAGGTGGGCGGCGTGCCGGGCCGCTCCGGCGCCCAGCCCGCCGACGAGACGCCCGTTCAGGTCGCCCAGGACCTCGGCGCCGGGCCCGCTGTCCTGGGTCCAGTTCCAGTAGAAGGCGTCGGGGACGGCCCGGTCGGTGGCGTGGCGGGCGCGGCCGCCGCGCTGCCGGAGATCTGCGGTGGCGGTCACGCGGCCCATCCTGGCGGGCCCGGCCGGGCGGTGGGCCGATTCTGGTCAACCTCACCCGCACATGCCCGGGGCCCCGGTCGCCGACGACCAAGGGCCCCGGGGATGGTACGGGTGGTCAGTGCAGCTGTCAGTGGTGATCGCCATCATAGGGATATGACCAGCCCGAACCTGACCCTCGGCAGTATCTGGCGGCTCCACCACAGCGACCGGGAGATTGCCCGACTGACCGTGACCGGCGCCGACATGCCCTGGACTCACGCCGAAGTCGAGACACTCCCTGGCTTTGAAGAGTTCGGTCCCCTCTTCGCTGAACAAGAGCGGGCGGTCGACGAGGAGGAATGGGAGCAGGCCGACGCCTGCTACACCCAGATCCGCAGTGCGCTCACCATGACGTTTCCCGACGGTAGCCCGGTCGCTGAGTTCATGCTGCACATCCACGACGACGGCACCGCCGGCTGGCGCTGGCACGACGAGCCCTTCGACACGGTCCTCGTGACTCGCTGGCTTCGCTGCTTCTGGGACGAGGAAGCCGTCCGGTTCTACTTCGAGCTGGACACCGACGGGTACGTGATCCGGCAAGTCGAGTTGCAGGAGCCGGGAAGCAAGGCTCTGGCCGCTGCCTCGCTGGCCGAGTGGCAACAAGCCCAACGAGAGGGTCGGCTGGCTGAATACGAGAGCGTCTACGGGCTGACCGCGGAACTGCCTGTCTCTGAGTGGGAGGGGTACGACCCGCAGTGGTTGTCGGCCCATGAGTTCGAGACCGTTTGGTCGACCGCCCGTCGGGAGCTTCAGGACCGTCAGCAGCGGCATCCCTCCTGAGCGGGTCGGCTACGGCGGCCTCTGATGAGGCCATCTGGGCTGCCAGCAGCCGTCGACGTCTTCCGCGGTAGCGCCGGTGCCGGACCACCGCTGCCATAGCAAGGACCGGAGGGACTTGTTCTTTGGCAAGCCGCTCATCGCGAGTGCCCGGTGCAGCCGGTGTGACGAGTGCTGTTCCGTACCGAAAAAGAGCCCCCGGTTCGTCCAGGTGCACCTGACACGGCGCACCGGAGGTCCGAACCGCCGCCAAGGTGGCCCTGAACGCGAGAATGTGTCGCTGCCGTGTGCAGCAGCCTGAGCGACCACACACATTCATCTCGCCGGACTGGCGGAACGGATCCCGACCGGAGGCGTTGGCTTCCGAGCAGCGCCCGTTCTGGTCACCCGAGAAGGGGGTGGGTGTGCCCGGCCCGGCCGGATGGACGACTTCCAAGCCGTCGGCGGCCCGGGTACGTAGCGTTGGGCTGTAGCCAGGTCGCGTTCATCGAAGTGGCCTGCGAAGACGAGTACGCCGTAGAGGAGTTCGCCACAATTCCAGTTTTTGTCAACAGAAGTGAGATGGCGATGAAGCGAGTTTCTGCTTCCCTGCTGCGAGCCAATGTATATGTCGCTGCGATCGATATAACCACGGAGGAAGCTACAGCAAAATGGGGTAAGCCAGAGATCACCTGGGACGACCTCGGGTCATGGAACACCTTCGTGTTCCGCCTCAACGATGGGACTCTCGCCGGGCTGGTCCGTGAAGTCGAACACCCGCCAAGCCCTGGCTACGCGCTCGTCGCGAGCAATGAGGAGACGGGGAACGTTACTGGCGTCGACCCCAGCAACGCCTTTACCGCCTTCCTCACGGAAGCCGGGCCGGAGGAAACCAGGGTGCTGCACAGGGGCTTCGACTGACAGCAAGCGGCGTAAGGGTGCTCAGTTCGGCAGGTTGCTCACGCTGACAACCTGTCGGCTTAGACCGTGTCCTATGTGGTGAGTCGGATGAGTCGTTTGTAGCAGCAGATGGCGGCGGCGAGTCCGAGGAAGGCCAGGTAGTTGCCCGGGTTGCGTTCGTAGCGGTGGTTGAGTCTGCGGTAGCCGGTCAGCCAGGACATAGTGCGCTCGATGACCCACCTGCGACGTCCTAACCGCTGGCTTGACTCGATGCCTTTGCGGGCGATGCGGACGCCGATGCGTTTGCCGCGTAGCCATCTGCGCAGGTCGGGCCGGTCGTAGGCTTTGTCGGCGTGCAGCCGCCGGGGCTTGAAGTACCGGCCTCGATCAGGGTCGTGTCTCGTTTGGTGACCGGCCACCATGGGCTTCAGCCCTTCGCTGTCGTGGACGTTGGCCGCGGAGACGCCGACGAGGAGGGGCAGCCCGTCCGCGTCCGACAGGACGTGCATCTTGGAACCCGGCTTGCGCCTGTCCACGGGGCTCGGGCCTGTGTGTTCGCCCCCTTTTTCGCCCTCGCGTGGGCGGAGTCGAGAACGACACGGGTGACGTCGATGAGGCCTACGTCGTCGAGCCGGTGCAGAACCGCCTCATGCAGCCGGCCCCAGACGCCCGCTCTCGACCAGATCACGAACCGACGATGAGCGGTCGACTTCGATATCCCGAAACACGGCGGCAACGACCGCCAGGCACAACCACTGACCAGCACATAGACGATCGCCGCGAACACCGTCTCATCAGGCGTGTCCTGCGTTCCGCCACCCTGCGGCCGCACCTTTGACGGCGGGATCAGCGGCTCGGCGATCTCCCACAGCCCGTTCGGAACAATCCAACTCCACGTTCCCCGCCCCATACACAGTCCAACGTCCGCCTCACCACATAGGACACGGTCTAAGGGCTTGCAGATCATCAACGTGTTGCTTCCCGTTCTCGGGCTCGTTGGTGTGGTATGCGCATCCCGGACGAGCCTCGTGCCCAACTCGCCGTGAAGTTTGAGGTGTTGTTCCCGCATCTCGACGAGCGGCAGCGACGCTTGCTGATGGGAGCGGAGGCCCGGCTGCTGGGGCACGGCGGCATCCGGGCCGTCGCGCGGGCGGCCATGGTGAGTGAGACGACGGTGCGCAAGGGCGTGTTCGATCTGGAGGCAGGAGAGGCCCCGTTGGGGCGGGTGCGGCGGCCGGGCGGAGGACGCAAACGGGTCGCAGACCTCGATCCGGGGCTGCAGTCCGCACTGCTGGCCCTGGTCGAGCCGGATGAGCGGGGTGATCCGATGTCGCCGCTGCGCTGGACGGTGAAGTCGACCCGCACCCTCGCCCGGGAGCTGACCCGGACCGGGCACCGCGTCAGTGCCGATACCGTCGCCGACCTGCTGCGGGATGAGGGCTTCAGCCTGCAGGCCAACGCCAAGATCCTGGAGGGCGGCCAGCATGCGGAAAGGATGCTCCGGCACCGGCACCGCCATCTGCGGCGCACTACGTGCACATCCGCGCCGGCCGACGCGGGGGGCGGGCGTCGCCTGGTGCCGCGCTCCGCTTTGCAGGGTACGGAGATGACGGCGCAGTGGTCCGCCCGGTCGACGACGTGGCCGACCCACGTCTGCGGGGCGGGCTTGAGCACCATCGTGTGGCCGGCCGCAACTGCCGGGCCGATCTTGGGGGTGCCCATGCCAGCGGGAAGTTCCACGGGGTGATCAGCAGGCCGGGGCCGACCGGCGGCGGAAGAGCGGCATCCTGTTGCGGCCGTCCGGCAAGGTGGCGAGGCCGCCGTCGATGCGGACGGCCTACTCGGAGAACCAGCGGAAGAACTCGGCCGCGTACGCAACCTCCCTCCTGGCCTCGGCGAGCGGCTTGCCCATCTCGGCGGTCATGAGATGGGCGAGTTCGTCGGTGCGCTCGATGATGGGGATCATCTCCCGTGCGATCCGGGCGGTCGCCAGTGCCGGCGGCCGGTGGCTGTGGCCGGAGAGGGTGACGCGGCCGGTGGACGGTTCGGAGTGGTTTGCGACTCCTTCGCGGGCGAGACGGCGTGACGGTCCTTCACCTGCTCGCCGCGAGAGGAGAGGCCACAACCGCGTAGCCTGCGGAGGAACTGGGCGAGCCCCGCAGTTCGGTCTACAGGCTTCTGTCGAGCCTCCAGGGTTTGGACACGGTGGAGAGCGGGAGCCGCGGCACCTTCCGTCTGGGCTTCCCTCTGCTCAGCCTCGGTACCACCGTGATGGAGCGTTTCGACGAGCGGCGCCTCGCGCAGCCGGTGATGGAGCGCCTCCACGACGAGACGGCGAGACGTTCATCTGTGCGTCCGGCGCGGCCGTGAGGCAGTGTGCATCGAGCGGCTGGACGGCAGGCGGATCCAGTCCCTCGCCCTGAAGCTCGGCGGTACGCGTGCCGTTGCACGCCGGCGCGGCCTCCCGCGTCCTGCCGGCCTTCCAGGACCGCTCGACCTGGTCCGAGTACCTCGAGCAGGAACCATTGGAGCAGTTCACCAAGTCGACTCCGGTCAAGGCGGAGACGTTGGTCCCCACGTCACACTCAGTGTGGCCGCGCTCGGCGTACCGATCCTGGACCACCGGGGGCAGGTGCGTGCCACGCTGTCCATCAGCGGGGTCAGGGTAGCGATCCTCGGTGCGGAAACGGCTGGACTGCGTGAGCGGTTGGTCGAGGCCGGCCAGGAGATTTCGAGGGTGCTGGGCTGGAAGGCCGGCGCCGGAGCGGTCGCCGACTTCGGCTGACAACGGGCAGCGGCGGCTTCCGCCGCATCGGGCCCCGAGGCCCGCGGTCATTCTGCCGACAACGCGTGCTCCAAAGGGACGCCTCGTCGTATCTGCTGGGGCACCTGCGCGTCGGCCGGTCCGGCGAATCATCGCTCGATCAGGCCGAGCCAGGACGACTCCCTTCGTAGGCATGAAGTGCAGGTGGAAACGGGGCACCGCAAGGCCCGTACCTGCGATGTCGGGCGACGCCACACCCCGGACTTCCGGCGCATCCCGTTCCTCCTCCGGCAGAATCAAGATCCGACGGAAATCAAGCCGGCCCTCGGCCGTCCAGTACGCGCCACCCCGCGATTTCGTATATCTGAACAGAATCCCTGACTCAGAAGACCAGAGCTTCGGAAACCGAGGGATCGATGCAGCTCTCAATGGATGACCGCGGAGGTCGGCAGCCTTCGTCAGTGTTTGAGGTGCGCGGCGTCGGCGTGCTCCTGCTGGACGACCAGGGGCGGATTGTTCAGGTGAACCGCGAGGCCGAGGTACTGCTCGGCCGGCCCGCGGAGGATGTGTTGGGCCATGACTCTCACGACCGCCTTCATCGTGATCGTCATGGGCATACGCTGCCCCGGAGCAGTTGCCCTTTCCGGCAGGCCCTCAACAGCGGTCGGGCAGCTCAGGGGCAGCTCGGATGGTATGAGCGCGGGGACGGGACCCTGCTGCCGCTCTGCTGGCTGATCACCCCCTGCCGGATCGCCGGGGGCAGGGACGGCGCGGTGATCGTCTTCTACGAGCGTGAACCCGGCACGGCCGCTGAGGAGTCCCGGGACCGGAGCCGGCCGGAAGCAGCAGCTTTGCCGGAGCTGGAGCGTCTTGCGCTGTTGGCCGAGACCACCACTACCCTCACCTCGACCCTGGATGTCCAAGAGGCGCTGCGACGGCTCACCCGGCTGGTGGTCCCCCGCCTGGCGGACTGGGCCGTGATCGACCTGATTTCTCCGGGCGAAGAGGTGTGGCGGGCCTCTGTGGTGCATCACGAGGCGGGAGCCCTGGTCGACCGTGAGGACTTGCAAGGCCGGATGCCTCCCATTCCCCACGAGTCCGTGATGCCCTTGTCTCGGGCACTGCGGGGGGCGGCATCGACGCTGGCGGGGCCGGAGAACTATCAGGGGCCGCCGGATACGGGTATCGCGGTCGCCCAGCGGGAGATGTTCGAGGCGACGGGCATGCACTCGGCGGCCATCACCCCGATCCGGGGCGTGCGCGAGGTGCTCGGGGCGCTGACGCTGGGCAGGTCCGAGCAGATCGAGCCGTTCTCCGATCTGCCCTTGCTGGAGGACATTGCGCGCCGGGCAGGACTGGCTTTGGAGAACGCACGTTTGTACCAGCGGCAGCGGCGTGTCACCGAGACCATGCAGCGGCACTTGCTGCCTCGGCTGCCCCGTGTACCAGGGCTGGAGATGGCGGCACAGTATCTGGCCGCGCCGGAAGCCTCGGAGGTGGGAGGTGACTGGTACGACGCCTTCCGTCTCCAGGATGACACACTGGCTGTGGCGATCGGTGATGTCGTGGGCCACGACGCTGATGCCGCCGCTTCGATGGCGCAAGTCCGCAACATGCTGCGGGCCTACGCCTGGTCCTATCAGGAACCGCCCAGCGCCATCGTCGACCGGCTCGACCAAGCCGTGCAGCATATGACGGAAGCGTCCCTGGCCACGATGATCTTCGCCCGGGTCGAATGCAGCGGTGCAGACCACCGGGGCTGCCAAGTGCGGTGGACCAACGCGGGGCACCCGCCGCCGCTTCTCGTCACCCACGACGGGCAAGCCCGGTTTCTGAACAGCTCTGTTGATCCACTGATCGGCGCGGACCTCACTGCTCCACGCCAGGACGCAACGGAGCAGCTGCCGCCCCTGTCCACCCTGGTCTTCTACACAGACGGTCTGATCGAGTCACGTGCCCGGTCACTCAGCCAGGGACTCAGCAGGTTGAGCCGACACGCTGCCGCGCTGGTCCACCGTCCTCTCAATGCTTTCTGCGACCTCCTGCTCGAACGGGTCCGCCCTGCCGACAACGACGATGACGTCGCCCTACTCGCCCTGCGCAGGCCCTGAACGGGGACGTCACTTGAGAGAGAACCCCCATTGCGGGCTGGTTCGCGGGGACGGTGGTGAAAGTGCTCACGCAGCGTCCCGGGTCGACAGTTCCAGCCAGTCCGTTTTGCCGCGGCCGCTGGGTGAGCTGCCCATGCTGTGGCGAGGCCGTCGACGATGATGAGACCGCATCCGTGAGCCTCGTCCAACCTGAAGTGCCGAGCTCAGGGCCGTCATCTGACATAAGCTCAACACTGAAGAAGCCTCCGTGGACGGTCTCGTCGTTGGGGGTCGCCATCGCACACCCCCGTCCGGTTGTGTTGATGTGCGTCAGACCCTCTGGCAGGGTGACGCTGCAAACCGGGCAGGGAGTTCGATCTTGAGCAGGGCCAACGACCCAGTGCCGGTCAAGACGCGGCCGCAGTCTTCAAACGGGAGCGGCCCATGCTGAAGCAGGTCGCCGAGGGTGTACTGATCCACCAGAGTGAGTTGCTCGAGAACAACACCGTTGTCGTGCATGGCAGGGACGGCGTGCTACTCGTAGACGTCGGGATTACCGGCGCCGAAATGACCTGCCTGGCGAACGACCTTCGTGAGCTGGGCCAGCCCGTGGTGGCAGGCTTCTCGACGCATCCTGATTGGGATCACGTGCTCTGGCATGCCGAACTTGGCGAAGCGCCTCGTTACGGCACAGCCCGCTGCGCGGCCTTCATGCAGGACGTGTTGTCGAACGCGGACTGGAAGGCCGGCGTCACCGAGGGGCTGCCTCCGGAAATCGCCGAGGACACACCGCTGGCCTTGTACGGCCTCATCACTGGTCTGCCTGCTGAAACCGCGCAGCTTCCTTGGGATGGCCCCAAGGTGCGGATCATTGAGCAAACGGCGCATGCCCCGGGCCATGCGGCGCTGTTGATCGAAGAACGCCGAGTTCTCATCGCCGGCGACATGCTCTCCGATCTTCGTTCCCATGTTCGACGACACCGACAACCCGATTGAGGACTACCTCGTCGGGCTGGGACTGCTCGAGGGCGTAGCGGACGACGTCGATGTCCTCATCCCCGGACACGGATCCGTCGCCAGGGACGAGGAGGTACGCGCAAGGATCAAACTGGATCGAGCGTACGTGGAGGACCTACGTGACGCCCGGGTTTCCAGCGACCCACGGGTCGTATCGCCCAAGCCCGGCTGGGAGTGGGCAAGCGACATTCACGAAGGGCAGGCCCGAAGCCTCGCCCGAGGAAGCGAGCGCGAGGGGACGCCTGACTAGAGATCCGCTTCCGCCACAGGACGACCCTGCCAGTGAACCGTTGCCAAGATGGCGTCGCTGACCGCGAGTTGGATAGTCCTGCGCATTGAAGAAGCTCCTGGTAGACGGGTTCTCGACCAAGATCACCCGTGTTCGCCAGGAGCTTTGCGTGCTTGTCTATCCGTCCTCGATAGATCTGCCCAGCCGTACCTTGCGGTTCCTGACCGGACAACTGACGGCCAGGCGGCAGGAGATCGGGACGCGGTGACGACGTCTTCCCGCTTCACGTCAGGCCCTACTCGCCCTGGCTCATCTGCGGTGCGGTGACACCTACACCCAGCTCGCCGCCGGGTTCGGCATCGGGATCGCGACCGTCTTCCGATACGTACGGGAAGCCGTGGAGGTCCTGTCCGCCCTCGCCCCGTCCTTGGCTGAGGCGATGAGGGCGATACGAGCGAAGGCGTTCGTCATCCTCGACGGCACTCTGCTCCCCATCGACCGCATCGCCGCCGACACTCCGTACTACTCGGGGAAACACAAACGCCACGGAATGAACGTGCAGGTCCTCGCCGATCCGTTCGGGCGGCTGCTGTGGGCCTCGCCCGCACTGCCCGGATCCACGCACGACCTCACCGCCGCGCGACAACACGGGATCATCGAAGCCCTTGCTGATGCGGGACTCAAATGCTGGGCCGATAAGGCGTATCAAGGCGCTGGCGCCCTTGTCCGGGTGCCGTTTCGGGGCCGCCGTCTCAAGCGATGGAAGCGCCGGCACAACACCACTCACGCCAAGATCCGCTGTGTCGGTGAGCTGGCGATGGCCACCCTGAAGGGCTGGCGCCTCCTGCGGAAACTCCGCTGCAGCACCAACCGCATCGCCAACGTCGTGAAAGCCGTCCTGGTCCTTCACCACGCCTCATCGTGAGGTTGGAAAACGTTCACTGCGCCGCTGCACGGAAAGACGCAGAGCCACCGCCGACTTCTTCCTCGCCTTGGCCTCCGTGATCATCACTGTGCGCTGCCTGATCCGACGGGCCTGGACCCACTACCGATGGGACACCCGCCCCCGCACACCACGCATCCGATGACCTACTGGCGGACGCTCTTATAGAGTCGCCACGAGATGAGAGCTTGTTGCACTATCAACCTGTGACTGTCGTCACGTCGGAATGTCTGGGCGACGGCAACCTGAAGTTGCAGGTCAGGAGGCTTTGGGCGTCCGGAGGGCGCCACAGGGGCAAAGCGACGTGAGCCTTGTAGAGCGCAGCGATACGGGCCGGGCTCCGCCCGGCAAAAGCGCTCTCAGGCGCGCTCTGCGTCCTCCCACAGGGCCTCAGCATGGGTAGCGAACCGGTCGAACAGTCCATCTTGTTGCATCCGCTTCAGATGCAGCGTGGGGGAGTCGTGGCCGACCAACCCGTGCAGGTGCGGAGTCACTAGCATTTGATCGTCGAAGCGGAAGACGCTCAGCGCCAGATGTCCCTCGCTGAACCGGTGCTCGATCCCACTGTCCGGCATCTTTGCCAGCTCATCCACTGTGATCCTGATGCGGGTGGAAACGGTGAAAGCAACGTCTTCCACGGCCTCTCGGGCGCGGGTCACCTCACTGTCAGGCTTACCCAGCAGGAAGCGCACACGGGCACCGGAGGTCACCTTGTCGGCGAGGAACTTCGCGACTCTGGGCCTCTGCTGCCAGATGAAGTAGTTGGTGTAACCGCCGTAGTAGATCTCCTTGCGGGCGTCGTCCAGCAGCCTGACCCACACCGAGGTAGGGCAGGCAGCGCGGTACGGATACACGCTGATGATCTCTCGATCGGGGCCGAGTTTCACGGCAGCTTTCACCGCTTCAGGCCAAAGGTGCTCCACTGGTACCCCCAGTGCTTCCGCTACTTGCTGCCGCGTCGCTCGCCGGGGCTTCACGGTGGGGTCTGCCAGCCACGCGGACACCGTTCTTGGGTCTACCGACACCCTACGTGCAAGCCCGGTCTCTCCTATGTGCGCGGCAGTCATAGCATTCATCAATGCCGTGTGCAAGACGTTCCCCCTTGCAGTTTCGGAAGGATTGCGGTTTACGGCGAAAACCGCGTTATTGACTGCGCAGAGGCGTACCCATCAGGCGGCCAGGGTGAGTTGACTGGGCATCAAGCACCCCGGCGACGCGGGCACGTCCCGGGGTATGGCCGGCACTGGATAGGAGCGCCAACGTGGACGACAGTAACCGGCTCGCTGCTGGCCCGACAGGGCGGATGCCGATACCCCCGCAACCCCACCTGCGGGAGGGCTGCGTCGACTGTGAGGGCTTCCCGAACGGGATTGAGCAGGCGAAGGGGGGCAGTCAGGCCCGTGCCCTCCGGGAGCAGTACCACGAGCATCTGATCTCCCCGGCGCACAGCATTTCCAACGCCGCCGCATGGATCATCGTGAGATCCGAGGTCGGCCGAGAGGAATCGCGATGATCCTCGGGGAGGGCATCACAGTGAGACTGTCGGGATCGGGCAAGCTCATGCGGTTGATGGCAGTGGAGACCGTGTACGACTCTTCGCGCCGGCCGGGCGACAGGGCATGGCAGTGGAGACGGCCTTCATGCGCCCGCTGGAGGGAGGGTGCGAGCAAGGCGCACCTGTCGAACAGGTCGAGGTTGTCTGCGAACACCCGGGCGTTCTGGAGGACCGCAAAGACGGCAAATACTGCCGGAGCTGCGGCGCTCTGATCTACGTAAGGGGCCGGCATGAAGCGACTTGACCGCGTCGCCCACGCCGTCACGGCGTATACCGGGCTGATCATGATCATCGCCATCAGCGGTAGCTGCGGATTCGTCCTCGGCGTCGGTGTGCGCGGAATCTGAGACCAGCCGGACGGCGTCGGGGTCCAGGCCGATCCGTCGTCCGGCTGCACCCCATCGCGTGGTCCGTCATCCCCCACGGATGGGAAGGCCCGGCCCTGGGCCCAGACCTCGTTCAGGGCCGGGCGTAATCCCCAAGGAAAGGAGAGACGCCGCCGCATGTGCTGCGGACAACAGATGGAAGATCGCGGCGGCGGCACGTATCAGTGCGCGAAGTGCAGCCGCACAGTTCACTTCACCTGACTGACCACACTGAGCCGAAGGGAGGTGACAGCATTGGGAGGCGAAGGTGAAATCAACGGGTATGACGTAGCGGGACAGGAGATTGTCTCTGCACCAGAACCCGAAGAGGACAGCGGCGACGATGACGAGTAGGCGACGTCAGCTCGTGGGACTGATCAAGCGCGACTTGCCAGACCGGTCAGGCCCGTCCAAGTGGTGCGGTAAGCACCCCCAGGAGAGGACGCGGCTCGTAGCCCGCAAGGGGTGGATCTGCCTGGAGTGCGTCCGAGAACAAGGCCGGTAAGGCTCACTACGGCCCCGTCCATACGCTCCCCTCACGGCGTGTGGGCGGGGCTCTATCATGGCCTCATGACCGCTGACCGTGACCCGCAGAAGCTTGGCGAGGAGTTCGCCCAGCTCGTCACTGGCACAGTGGTCGAAGAAGGCCCGGCGCCGGCCGATTCCCCCCTCGGGCGCATCGAGCAGTTCGCCGCCGAGCACGGGGAGGATGCCCTCACTCCCGAGCACTTTGCCGCGGCGCGCGACGGCAAGCCGCTACCTCCTCCGTAGATCAGAGCGCGCCCTCGGGCCTGGGGTCCGCGAAGCCTCTGGCGGTGCTCATGGGGGCGCCTGGATCTGCAAGCTTCAGAAAGAATATGACCTCACAGTCACCAGCGACGAGCGCAAAGCGCTGGAAGGCATGCTCAACGCCACCGGGTGCACGTAGCCCGACCAGCTCATGCCATAGCCCAGTCACCCCGGCGGGGTGATCCCCGCTAATCCCTCAGGCCGAGCGGCAGCAGCAAGCGGAACGGGAAGCAGCAAAGGCAACCGACTGTGCGCGCTCGACTCCCAGACCCTCGTGGCCGGCAATCGCGCCAGCACTGATGAACCCCGCCCCGATCGACTACCGCTGCCACAGCTGCCAGACCACACCAGCACTCTGTGGGCCTCCTCCAACGGCCTCGGCGCCCTGGTGCACCACACCTGCATGTGGGAGGTCCCCCATCCCTCCAAGGAGAGCCACCGCGGCTTCCCCCGGACAGACCGGAGTCCGCTTGCGACGGCGGTGACCGACGCACTCGATGCCTATGACGTGATCGTCCTTCTACCGAAAGAGGGGTGGTGCTACCCGGACCGGGAGAGCGCGACGGCCCATGTGGTTCTCGGAGAGGTGGATGTCTTCCCGCACACGGACTGCCGGACCCTGCTCCCCGGCACCAGGGGCGAAGAGGAAGGCGTCCCGCTGAGCCCGGAGCAGAGTGCCGCGGTTCTGCGAGAGCGCTGCGTGAGCTTCCTCTTCGGATCCCCTCGTCTGCCCATCGCGCTGGACGGGGTGATCTGGCAGTCGAACGGGAAGCTGCCCGTCGACGCGGACTATCTGGCGGGCGTCGACCGGGATATGAGCCGGGCTGGACTGCGCCCCCTTGGCTGGACAACCTTCGAGCGTTGGCCTACCTCGCACCGGGAGCTGCCCGAGCCCGCCCAGTTCCAGAACCTCGACTTTGTTCAGCGGTACCAGCTCGTCGCGGAGCGCCTGCGCATGGCTCTGGATGCCCGCCCGGCCGGCAAGCAGCAGACCAGCCCTCACGCCAGGGCGTAGCGCACCGTCACCCAGGCCCGCCACCCGCAAGAGAACGCCGCGCACCCGAGGACCCGGCTGGTGCGCACCCGCGTCCTGCGCCCAGAACCCACCGCATGGCTCACCAGGCTGGAAGCCATCCGCGCCTACGCGGCCAAGCACGGGTCATCCCCTGTGCCCCTGTCCGGTCCTGTCCGGGAGACAGGAGCCAGAAGGGCAGCGGCGAGTCGTGGGACAGGCCTTCGAACACCTCCCTCAACGACACCGGAGCCTCGTACGTTGCGGACACCGATGCACGTCTGGCTGAGCGCTTGGGTTGGCCAGTGAGCCGGACCCACCACCCGGCTAAGTAGAACGGCCGAAACTCCTTGAAGTCCGGCGTCGGGTGCGGAGCGGGCAGTCGGTAGGCCGGGGTCCGCGGCTGTGCCACTGGCCGGGTCAGTCGTCCCGTCGGCCGGAGCGGTCGGCACCGGATGCCACCCCAGATTGGTTTCGGAGTACGTTGCGGCAGCGCCGACCGATCTCGTAAAACGCCTGGTCAGGGCGCGTTACTCGCGCGGGCTCTCTTTTCCATAAGACCCGCGCGCGAGCAGGCACCGGGGACACGACCACCAGCACACCTCTCCACCCACTGTCCTCCCCGCAGCTACCGGCGCCCTCACCTCTCCTGCAACTCATCAACGAAGGCCCGGCGACACCATCAGCGACGAACCCGTCTGGCTCAGTTCACGTTGAGCGACAGCACTTGTGCATGAGTTCCGGAGTCAGTTGGTGATCAATCCGGCGGGAGATGTTCACGAGTTTTGAACAGCACCGTCGTGCTGCCGCCGCGTCTGGGGAACAAAACCCCTGCGCCTCGGGAAGACCTGGACCGGGCGTCCTGACGTCGGCCGTTCGCCCCCTATTAGGTCTTACTCAGCGCCCGTCGGCGCTGGCCTGGCGGCCGTCCAGACCGGCGGACGGGGCGACGTCACGCAGGGACGCCGAGCGGCGGGTGCTCGAGCACGCGGGGCTTGTACTCGACCAACTGGATGCGGCCGTCGAAGGTGCGGTGCTCGATCATCTCGAGGGCGACGTCCGGATAGCCGTCGTAGATGCGTTCTTCGCCCGTGGCCCCGGTGATCACCGGGAACATCACGACCCGGAAGCGGTCGACGAGTCCGGCAAGTAGCAGGGACCGGCACAGGCTTAGGCTGCCGATCGTGCTGAGGAGCCCCGAGCCACTCGACTTCATGGCGCGGACCGCCTCGACGGCGTCGTCGCGGATGAGTGTGGAGTTGGCCCACGTCAGTGGCTCCTCGAGTGAGGAGGAGAACACCACCTTGGACGCTTGCGTGAGCTCGTCGACGGACGCCTCTTCCTCGGGCCTGAACTCGTCTTGGCCACTCGGGACCTTGCCTGCGGCGAAGCCCGACATCAGGCGGTAGGTGTTCGCTCCCATCAGGTAGGTGGCCTCAGGCTGCTCGCCGAGCCATGCGAGGTACTCCGGGCCCTCGAGGCCCCAGAACCCGGGCCATCCCTCTCCCGATGCGTGGCCGTCGAGGGAGGTGATGAAGTCGACGAGAAGCTCCGACATGGCGGTGTCCTTTCCTAGGGTGTCACGAGCTTGGACCGGCCGGGAGCCACAAACTCATCGGCCGCGCTGTGGAGTAACGAGAAAGCCCATGACGCTGCAGTCGATCAGGTCGGCGGGGCGGCTTCTTGCGCGGCTCCGGCCAAGCCGCGTTCACCGCCTTGCGCACCGTCCGATAGGTCACGCCGTACTTGCGCTCCAAAGCCCGCATCGAGGCACCGGCCCGGTGATCGCGTCGGATGTCGGCGTACACTCCACCTTCGACCGATGCACCATGACCAGCACCTCTCTCCTGGATCATCTTGATGCTGGCCGGTCAAGCACCGAAGTGCTGTCAAAACTCGGGTTCTGGCTCAGCTTCTGTGATGCAGCCACGCTGAGTGACCGGGTCGGCTCGGGAGTGACCAATCCCGGTGGCGAGAACGAACCGCTCGCCTTGGCGCTCGGTGAGCATGGTCGCGAAGGTCTGGACGTGCTTGGTGAGTGCATCGATCTCGGGGTAGTTGGCCCGGACGTTCTTCAGGTGGAGGTGTTCGGTTTCGGTGAGGGTTTCCGGGCGGCGAAGGATCCATCTGGCGAGGACCCGGGGCGAGGGCGGCCGCGCCATCACGGGCCGCGGCGAGGTGTGCTTCTGGCGGAGGTAGGCGCGAACGCGCTGGTAGCTGCCCTGATAGCCGAGCGGGACGATCTCTTCCCACAGTTTCCAGGCATTCGTGCCACCCTCATTCCAGCGGTCATCGAGGGAGGTCTTGTACTCGTCGAGGACCGAGGCTCGGGCCTGCCGCTGACCGGTGAAGAGGTCTTCCGGCTTGGCGGCGTCCGCGTAGCGTTTGACTGTTCGGCTCGTCACTCCAGAAGAGCCGCACCCAGCTCCTTTCCTTCCGCACCTTGCTCATTGGCGGTCCAACCCGCGCGCAGTTCGCGGGCCACACGGTCGCCGGGTACCGGCGAAAGGCGGGCACGTGATCCGGCAGGATGGCCGCATGCCCCACACCCCGATACGCCCCGCACAGCCCTTCGACGAGAAGTGGATCACCCAGGCCCTCAGCGGTTTCATCGAAGGCGCCGGACACTGGATGCCCGGCACGCTCGCCGCGTTCACCGAGGTCGGCGGCTACTTGACTGGGAGCGGCGAGGAGGCGCCCGCGCGGTACCGGGGTTGGAACTGGTACCGGTTCATCGGCCGGTGCGGCGCCGTGGCCCTGCGGGCGAGTTCCTTCCACGTGCAGGACCATCTGCGCGCGGTCCAGCTGGCGATGCTGGACGTATGGGCAGAAACTCCCTTTGCCGACCCGGAGGTTCGCGCCCGGATGCGTACGGGCGTCCTCGAACTCGCCGACAAGGACACGCATGCCGCTCGGACCCACGACGGTGCGGTGGTCGCTCTGCACGGGATCGGCGCCGGCCGGGACGGGCAGCGTTTCGTCGAGTTGCGCACCGGCTCCGCGCAGCCGCCAGCACCCGGTCGGATCACGGCCACCGAGCCGGTGCCTGCAGCCGGTTGGGACACACCTGACCGGCTGCGGCGCCTCGTGCACCTCGTACGAGAGAAGGGGCCCGCGCCCTGGGACCGCGCGGCGGCCGCGGTGCTCGCCGAGCGGACCGGGCTGAGCCGGGCCGGTGCCGCGCTGCTGCTCGCCGGAATGCCCGATGTGAAGTACGGGTACCGGGGCCTCAATGCCGAGGCGCGCAAGGTGATGGGGCTCAAGCAGTCCGAAGCCGAGGCCGGTGAGCGGGAGTTGGGGAGCCTGCGGGTGGCCGAGCGCCTCGATCTGCTGGCCGACGTGCTGCCCGCGGACCCCGGGCAGCTGTGGCAGGAGGGCGGGCAGCTGGCGCTCGCCGAGCGGGTCGCCGAAGCCTGGCGCAGGCAACAGGGCGTACGCCCCGCCGTGCCGGAGTCGACGCTCGCCGTCGCCGCCGAGCACATCGATGTGCGGATGGCCCCGGCAGCCGTGTGCGCCGTGTTCGCCGATCCCGCGCGCGAGCCGCGGCTGACCCGCGACCCGGACACCCGGCTGCGGGTGAACAGCATCAGCGGCGGCGGCTGGGAGGGCGACGAAGGTTTCCTTTTCAGGGAGCTGCTCGCCGTGGTCTGCGACGCCGTCGACTGGGTGTACGCCGAGCTTCCCGAAGGAGATCCCGTACGCCAAGGTGTCCCCGCGACCGTACGGCTGCTGCGGGAACGCCTGGCCCACCCGGGGTTGCTGCTCTCCGCCCGCGGCCGCAGCCTGCGCGGCCGCACTGTGGCGGAACTGCTGCCGGACTTCCCCGGCGCCCTGCCCTACTTGGACGCCGCAGAGCCGCTTGACCATCCCACACTCGACGACGGCCTGGTCGTCGTGTCCGAGGCAGGGTTCGACCGGCGCGGTGAGCGCGAGGCGCCCGGTGTGTACTTCCGGCCCGGCCGCTACGGGGCCGACGAGCGCTCGCGGCGCTTGGAGGCCCTGGTCGACGAGGAGGACTCGCATCTGGCGCTGGTCCGCCGACTGCGCGGTCCCGAGTTCGAGCGGATCGTGCAGCGCATCACCGAGGGGTCGCTGCCGCCGGGCGGCTACGAGGCCGATCCGCGGCTGTCCGCACCAAAGGTGGTCGAGGAGGCGGTCGCCGCCACCGGTCTGGATACGGACGCCGCCACGTTGTATCTGCAGCTGCTGGCCCTGCCCGTGCCCACCGACCGCCGTATCCGCCGCTTCAACCAGTGGACTCCCGGGCACCACAAGGCTGTTGTGGCCGGACTCGTCGAGGCCGGTCTGGTGGTCGCCGACCGCAGGGCCCGGGCCGGGCGGGGGGTGTTCCTGCCCGGCGACTGGGCGGGCGGGGACAAGTTCTACCCTCCGATGGAGACCTGGAAGGCCGGGCTGCTCGGGGTCCGGGTCATCGGGCGCAAGGTCTACTCCCGGCCCGTCGCCGGGCCCCTTCCCGAACTCTTCGCCCGGGCCTGGCGGACGCGTCCCCACTGAGCGTGGCGGCACGTTCCGCAGGTTGCGCCCGTAGGTTCTGGATCAGTTTCTTGTGGTCGATCACGCTCTGTGCTCGCATCACGCCAGAAGCACGCGTTTCCGGAGGAGCGCGAAACCAGCTCGCCCGTACATCTGACGCTTGATCATTTTAAAAGTTACGTGGAATCTGCCGGGGTGAGCATGTCTCCCTGGTGTAGCTACGAACTTGGGAGATGGCTTGAGCGCACGACGGTGCTCACGGAGAAGTGGCCGGTGCTCGGCCGGCACGAGCAGGCGGCGTCCTGGCTGACGGTCTGGACGGATCTCGGAAGTGAGCCACGACGATCGATGCCTACGGCCGGGGACTGGCCGAGTACCTGCTGATGTGCGAGCGGGAGAGCGTCGACCCGGTCGCCGCGAACCGCGCCGATATCGCCGTCTACGTAAGGGAGTTGAGCTCGCTTGTCCGCGTCCGCCTCCCACAGTGCCCAGGGGTGGTCGACGATGTAGTAGGTGGTGAAGTCCGGGTCGATGGCGTCACACGGTCCGGCGGCGGCAGGAATGTGACTTGGGGTGCCGTGGATGCCCATGGCATCCACCAGCCGGGACGACATCCGGTTGACCTCGTCCTCCGCCTGGCGCCCCGCGCGCACCTCGGGTGTGTATCCGAGGATCTTGCGTACCTTCGACGGCTTGGCGACCCGCCCGGGGCCAGTGTTGAACATGATCGAGCATCCCATCAGCGGAATCAGGGTCAGCAGGGTGGCTGCAACGGTAGCTTTCCGGTGGCCGGTCACTGTTTGAGCGAGATGTTGATGTAGTCACCGGCCACTACCTTGGCCATGTTGCGCAGGCTGACCGACGGGTCGCCGTCGTGTTCCTCGTCCCAGAATCCGCCACCCGGGCTGTTTCCCTGCGCCACTTCGCTCGTTGAACGGTCATGACCAGCGACATCGTGTCAGATGGCTGATCTGGCGGGCGTGCTCCTCGGTGGTGCCCTCGCCATCGCCGGAGGGGTTGTCACCTCTATTCTGCAGAGGCGGCAGGCCAGGGAAGAACGCATGTGGAACCGCCGCGCCGAGCTCTACGTTGACCTGATCCGCTGACCAGGGCAGCGGAATACTTGAGGGCTGCCGTGGCCCACGCGGCCAGGAGGAATGGGCTGTTGTCAGCCAGCTGTCGGCGAGGGCGGCGGCGTTTGCCTCAGATGCGGTGCAGGAGTTGGGGCAGGACTCTGCCCGAGCTAGCCGCGACTTGGCAGACTATGTGGCGGAGGACTGGCCGCAGTGGAGCGTTGCACACCATGGGGAATGGTTCGACGTCGAAGACGTCGAAGACCAGATGGAGCAGAACGCAACATTCCAGGACCTCCGCCGGGCTTCAGACGATGCGTCGCGGAGACTGATCCGGAAGATCCGAGAAGAGATCGGAACGCACCGCTCGTAAGACCTGCGGCTGCTCACGGTCGTCGCCGTCTGGTTTCCGGTAAGTAACTGGCCGGTCCGTCCGCCTTCGGCCCGGTGAGCCAGCCAGGCTGCTCGGGTCCGATATCCACGGCCGGGTGCGGTTCGTTCTGCTCCTGGTGCACCCTCTCAGCAAGCTCCAATCGCTCGTGGTGGACGCGCTCAGCTTGCTGAAACTGCTCCCTGGCGACACCCACCTGCTCGTCGGCGGATTTGGGCCTGGCGGGCGGCCTCCGTCTGCCGAGTCGCCTGGGGTCCGGGCCTACCAGAGTGGGGACGCAGAGCGCCCGACCAGCACGATCAGACCGTCACCTGCCGTCTCCCCTCCAGGGGAACGGCGTACGGGCCCAGACGCCCCCAAGCAGCGAGCAGCCCGCGTTTGTTCTGCTCCTCTAGAACCAGACGGTTCGCCTAGTGATACCGTCTAGTGCGCCTCGCGCGGCTTGGACCTGCGGATTTCCCCTTCAAGGAAAGCGCGCAGACGCCGATCACGCCGCGGTTTGTTCCAGAGAACCAGAACAAGACGGTTCCTCTGGTCATACCGCCTCACGTTTGCTCGCACCCTTCCGAATGAACTTCGGCCCGCTGCGACATGCGAACGGCGCCGCACCTCGGGGTGCGGCGCCGTTGCGTCACAAGGGCCCTTGAAGTCCGCTGCGGGCGTCGTGTTGATCTCAGGGACCGCCTGGGCGGCGCCGGCGATCCGGCCACCGGTGAGAACCGGGTGGAGCTGGTAGCGCCCGCGGCGAAGGAGCCAGGCCAGGCCGACTGTCCGCAGCTGCCGCACAGCGGCCGAGTCCTCAACCACCAGAGTGCCCGCTCCCTACCGGTACTGGCCGTCTGGGTTCCGGTACGTCCCGAGGGCTTCTGCCGCTTCATCCGCGGACAGCCGTGCCCACCGGGCCACCTACTCCAGCCCCACCCCGGCGTGCGTTCACGGCGGCCACCATGACCCGCAGCAGCACCTGGTCGAGTAGATCCGTGCCACGGCTCAGACCCTCCAGCATGTGCCGCGCCACGTCGGCGGTGGCCCCGACCTGCGCGCCGTGCAACTGCTGCAGCTGCTCCTCGGCCTCGCCAAGGAGATTGGTGATCACGAACCGCTGCTATGCGGGCAGCACAGCGCGCCAGTTCGTGCCGGAGCCGGGTGCCTTCTTCTCTCTGGACAAGACTCGCAGTCCGGCGGCCATCGTTGATAACTGGTGTTCCTGCCGCACCCACCACAGGTTCTCGTCGAACCGCGCATACCGTCCGGGCCGCCCTCCGGGGCGGCGGCGCAGGCGGACAACGGTCCCCAGCCACGCGAGCAGCGGACCCCCGTAGTCGACCGCGGCCAGCGGCCCCAGCCACTCCCTTCCCACCCGCTCCCCGAGCCCAAGAAATCGACGAGATCCCAACTCGTCGAAGCCAAAGCCAACTTGCAGCGCATGCTTGTGATCATTCCGCTCACCGAAGAGGAACGCGCCGCCGTCGACGATGGCCAGAGCGCCCTCGACCGCCTTCTCGAGCGCCTCGCCGAGGTGGCCACCCCAGCCGGCCCGACCCCGAACGAGCTCCGCGCCGAACCCGGCCGACCCCTGCCCCACTGACTGTCCGACCATCACCTGACCCCACCGAACGAAAGTGTGCTGACATGCGCCCCACCCTCTTCACCATCGACCGCCCCGGCCCGGGACGACTGAGCACCATGGCCAGACCCCGTGGCAATGGCTGGCTCGAAGACGAGATGACCGCCCTGAAGAACGACGGCGTCGACATCCTGGTCTGCACGCTCACCGGACCCGAGCTCGACGACCTCGGCCTCGCAGACGAACCCCGGACAGCCGTCACAGCCGGGCTGCAGTTCGTTGCCATACCCATCCCCGACCGCACCGTCCCCGACCGCACCACGATCCTGCCCACCCTGCACAGACTCGCCGAACAGCTACACCAAGGCGCACACGTCGTCACCCACTGCCGAGCTGGCATCGGACGCTCATCCCTCCTCGCCGCCGCACTCCTCATCCTCAGAGGCGTCGATCCCGACACCTCCTGGCACCAGATCGAACGAGCTCGCGGGCTCGCCGTCCCAGACACCGCCGAGCAGCGAGAGTGGACGATGGAACTGCTCAAATAGGCATGGTGTTGACACATCAGATCCACAGAATGCTGCGGCACCTGACGGACGCGCCGCTGCGCCGGCGGGTGACCGCGGCGACGAACAAGGTTGAGTCGTTCAACCGGTTCCCCCAGTGGGTCGGCTTCGGCAACCAGGGCGTCATCGCCGACAACGACCCCGTCGAGCAGGAGAAGGCGATGAAGTTCAACTCTCTGCTCTCGAACTCCTTGATCTTCCATAACGCCCTGGACATCGCCGAGATCGTCCGCCAGCTCCTGGGGAGGGCTGGGAGATCGACCCCGAGGACCTGGCCCACATCTCCCCGTACCTGACCGAGCACATCAACCGGTTCGGCGAGTACTCCACGCACGAACTCGGCATCGAGCCCGAGGCGTACGAGACGAAACTCGGCGTCGACTCCACCCATCTGCGCGAACCGGACCAGACCGCGGCCGGCTTCGGCCAGGTCGCCTGAATAGCCGGAGGGCTCCGCCCTGCGCAGACGTCCGGTGCGCCTACGACTCTGGCTGGGCAGTTACCGCTTCACGCGGCCGCGGACGGCGAGGAGGGCCAGAGCGAGCAGGACGGGCTCGGCGAAACGGGAGGCCATCTCGGTGTAGCGGCCTGCGGTGGTCAGGTCTTGGCCGCTGGAGCGGAAGACCACAGAGTTGATGACGACATCGACGGCCTTCTGGGCACGGGCGCCGGTGAAGCGGTCAGGGAAGGCGGCGTGCACCTGTGGGTTCTGTCTGCCGATGACCCCGGCACCCGGTGGATAGGGCTTGGCGGGGGTGTCCGGCAGTCCGAATCCCATCATCAGCACAATGGTGGCGGCCATCGCGGCCAGCAGCCAGCCCAGCGCCCGGGTGGCCCGCAACCCGTAGCCGGAGGCCGCCCAGTACAGCCTCAGCAGGAACCGCTCGGCCCAGGGGGTGTGCCGGTCGTTGCGGCGCATCTCCATCTCGCCGTAGTAGAAGTCGGCCGCTCCCGGCTCGTTTTTGGCGTCCTCGAACGCCTTGCGCAGCGCCCGGTACACGGGCGCCAACGCGGTCGGCTCCAGCGGCGCGGGGCTGTGGAGGTCCGGCACCAGGATCCAGCCGGCCCTCGCCGTCTCGCGCGCTATCCGCCATTGGACTTCTTCGGCAAGGGTCTGCCGCTGGGTCCAGCGCACCGGCACCTGTCCGCGGCGGTGCCAACCACGCGGGAGGGCGGCAAGGGGGCAGCGCCCCTCCAGTCGCAGTTGGTCAAGGTGGATGGTGCCGGCGAAACGGCACGCGCTCAGATCGATGTCGTTGAGCACCAGATGTGCGGCGTCGACTCCGCGCAACGACAGTACCCGCACCGGGGCCTTGTTGAGCCCATCCTCGTTGAGCACCCCCCTGCCGTGCCAGGTCACGATGAACGGTGTGGCCTGGGCGGCTATGCTCACCGGGAATTCCAGCACCGCGTCGGTGAGATCCACGCTCGCATGCCGCAGCCGCAGCGCAGCGGTCGAGGCCCAGCGTGTGCGTCGGCAGTCCAGGTGCCCCACCGCTGCCTCGATCGTCACCGCCGTGGAGAACACGGCACCTGCCAGATTCAGCTTCTGGCGGCACGCCAACGGTCCGACCTGCGCGACGCGCTCGAAGACCACCTGCCTGAAGTCGGCTTTGCCCTTGACGACCATCAACAGGAAGCGGGCGTCGCCGCGGAAGACCGCTTCGCCGAAGTCGGCGTCGCCGTCGAAGACCGCCTCGTCGAACGCGGTGTGGTCCTCGAAGACCGTCCAGTTGAACGAGGCGGTGCCGGTGAAGCTTGTCCCGCGGCACCCGACGCCGCCCTTGAAGACCACTGCGGCGAACAGGGCGTGGCCGTGGACGGTCGCCCAGTCGAAGCTGGCGCCGCGCGCGAAGACCGCCTTGCGGAACCCGGCGCCGCTGGTGAAGTGCGCCGCGTTGAACCAAACCTCGCCTTCGAAGACCGCCCCGGTGAACTCGGCCTTCCCGTCGAAGTTCACATCGCTGAACTGGGCGCCGCCGGTGAAGGTCGCCTCGCTGAAGTCGCCGGCGCCGAAGCGGGGCTTATTGGTGGCGGGATCGCGCACGGCATCCAGCAGCCGATCGAGCAGAGCACGATCCAAGGTGGTGCAGCGGTGGTCGACGTCGCTACCGGGTGAGAGGGATGCCAGGTAGGCTTCGCGGTCCGCGTCGGCGAGATGGGCCAGGCAGGCGCCGTACGGCTCCGGCAGTCCTTCGCCGCTATCGCCGTGCTGGCGCTGGACGCGGCGACCGCGGCATCCCACAGGATCCCCGTCAGCCGGGTCGGCGCCGTGAGCACAGTACGGGTAGTCGGGGGGCTGGGTCGGCGTCGTGGTCATGCATGAATCGACGCGGCCGAGTCGATGCCAGTTGCGTGGGCTCCGCTGAGCACGGGGATCTTGGCCCTGTTAGCTACGGCGAAGGGGCGTGTAGCGCTGCGTGGCTCTTCTGAGAGCCAATCGACCATCGGCTAGCGGTGGCGACCGTTCTGTTCGAGGTCGGCTTATCGGACTTCCGTCGCCTGGCGGCTCGCCGGGGTGATGCCGCAGTAAATGCCGGATTTCACGAGGGCTGGGGGCGAGGTGTACGCATTTACTGCGGCGGAGCCGGAAGGAGTCGACGGGGTGGCAATCGAACGGTCGGCCGGGCCGGAGGACGGGGGCGTGTTGCGGGTGCCGCTGTCAGCCCCGCCGTCGTCGTACGAAGCCGCGGTCGAGCGGTACCTCACCGGCGCGGGCACCGCGAAGTCCTCCGCTCGCATCTACCGGATCTCGCTCACCACCTGGGGGTGGATGCTTCGCGGCGAACCAGCGCCAACTGGCCCGGCTCGCCGCGGCGCCAAGCCCGAAGCCTTTGCCCTCGCAGCCATTGATGACCCGGGCCTGCCGCCGGCGCTCGCCGAACTCGCCGCAGCACGGGCGGACGAGATGGACGCCGACACCGTCAACCGTGAACTGTCCATCGCGCGCAAGGCGATCGGCTGGTGGCAGCGCCAGGGCTGGATCATCAGCGATCCGACGATCGGCATCGAGCGTCGCCCGGCACCCCCGGACCGCACGAAGGCGCTGTCCAAGCCCCAGATCACTGCCCTGTGGGCACTGGAGGCGTCCGTACGGGAGAAGACCTTCTGGAAGCTCCTCTACGAGAGCGCCGCGCGGGCCGAAGAGATCTTGTGCCTGAACATCGAGGAGCTGTTCCCCGCCAACAAGCGCGGCCGGGTCGTCTCCAAGGGCGGGGCCGTGGAGTGGATTCACTGGCAGTCCGGTACCGCCCAGCTCCTGCCGCGGCTCATCGCCGGCCGCACCCGCGGCCCGCTGTTCCTCACCGACCGTAAAGCCCCCGCCCGCACCCCGACCCTGGACACCTGCCCCGTGACCGGCCGCGCACGGCTGTCCTACCGCCGTGCGGAAGAGATCTTCGAGGAGAGCACCCGGCTGCTGGTCAACCCCCTCGCCATCCCGGATGACTTCGACGACCTGGAGGGGTGGACACCCCACCGGCTCCGCCACAGTGCGTTGACGCACGACGCGGAGGACGGCACCTCAACGCCGATGTTGTTGGCCCGCTCCCGCCATGCCTCCGTCCGGTCCCTGGAGAGGTACGCCGGACCCGACGTCGACGCCGTCGCCCAGCACGTCGCCGATCGTGACCCTGCGGCCCGCCGGCGGAGGTGAATCCGGACGCTAGGGCTTCAAGATCAACTACTGGCGGGCTTCTGGGTTTACCTCGGCGATCCCCCTTACTCGCGCTGCTGGCCGGACTCGCTGCTGGAGCGCTGACCTGGGCGGGGAGCGGTGTGCCGCAGAGCGTGCTGTGCAGTGCTGGCAGTGGAGGGCTGGGAGTGCGCTTCTTCAACCGGCTCGTCGCCCCCGAACAACCGCCCTCCACGCCCCCACAACGGACCGGCGTGGTGCCCACCTCGTCGGGCAGGCCGCAGCCAGCCGAGGCAGCGCGGGTACGGCACCGAGCCCGTCCGGGTGGCTACGCGGGTGTCGCCCGCCTCGAGCCGCGGTTCTGCTGGCATGGCCCGAGGCGGGCCACGTTCCGATCGCCGCCCGATCCGGCGTACTGGAACGCAAGGAGCGTGGCATTGCACCGGCCTGCACCACCGTAAGCACACACCGCAGCTCGCCAGTGTTCAGTCGTGCCGCAGATCGGGCCATGGCACGTCGGGAAGGCACTGCCATGAGCCGCCAATCATCGTCCCGCAAACTCCGCTACTGGGCAGAGTGCAGCCGGCAATCCCGCCGCGCCGGCCTTCGCACCAGCCACCCCGCCCCTCCCGCTGGGCCACCGCAGGCACTGCTGGAAAGCCGCGTCCCCGAGCAACTCGGCACCTCGCCGGGCCTTTGCGCGCACCCCTTCGGTATCGCCTCACTGAGCAGCACCGGCACCTCCCTCACCCTCCACCTCGATGCGTACATGGGCGAGGAAAGCACTCCTTTCCCGAGTACTGCCTGAGTCGTCTCCTGCCTGCTGCTCCCGTCCTCGGCAGCGGTGACGATCTCCACGGGATCCCCGGCCTCCGGACCAGCAGCATCCAGGCCCGTAGTCGGCAGTTGCGGCTGCGCATGGTGCAAGGCCCTGGACAAGCAGCCAGTCTCGTGCTCGTACTGCCCAGTTGGCTGTCGGAGGGCTGGGAAGAAGTCGAGCGACGACACCGGCGCTGGTGCGAAGGCAACGGTCTGCGACCGCTGTGGGCTGCTCCTGGGCTCCACCCTGAAGAATCCGCCTTCATCGAGGCGTTCCCCAGCCTCGAACGCTAGCGAACCCGACGGGCGGCAGTGGGAAGCGCCCTGCTACGGCGTATTGCTCTCTTCCACACCGTCGCCGCCTTCTACCGTGTCCAGTGCTGGGATGACGGCGACAGCTGGAAAATCGACGCCCGAACCGCCCCCCGGGCCCGCTGGCACGACCAGCTCCTGCAGCGACTGTGCCATCCCCGATGGGGCATCCCCGTAAAGGCGTCTCACAGGTTCTGCGACTGCGCTGAACCGCACGTCCCCTACCAGTGGGGGCACACCTGCTCCTTCTACTTCAGCCACCCCCACACCAGCGAGGACGACCCCTCTACCTGCGCGTGCACGTAAGCCCTGAAGGACGGGACTACGACCGGCAAATCCAGACCTTGCGCCAGGTTGGAGCGCCAGCAGGTTGGATGGCACGTGCCTTCCCCCGGCAAGCCGTCCAGCACCATGATCAGCACTTGCAGGCAGAACAACTGCGGTAACGGCACGCTCGCTCACACGAGCGTCCTCCGGGCTTCCGTGGAAGATCCACCGATCGCCGGGTTGGCGCGGCGGCTGGCTGACGATCCGGACCAGCGGCACAGCATCGCCGGCGTCCTCAACCAGCAGGGCGCCGACAGAGTGGAGCCGGTGGACGCTCTCCCGGACGTCACCGTCGGCGGAGGCAACGCCCAGCGCGCTCGCGAGTTCCTCGACGGGAACCAGCGCCGCTTCCTCGCCCTCGCTGTCGCAGCTGACGGCGAGAGCGCCCGTGTCGAGGGCCATGTCGAGCCGCACGGCCTGCATGGGGACCGGGCCCCGGTAAAGGGGCCGCAGGCGTGCGAGACGCTGAATGAGGCCGACTGCCTCCTCCCCGAGGCGAGGATCGCTGGCAGCAGCATCAGCGGTGACGTGGGAGCCGAACTTGATCCACTCGTCGTAGCCGGGAGGCTGCAACTGCTGGAGTGTGTGGATCCCCTGACACCGACGTCCCGCCTTGCCTGGCTTCTTCCTGCCCACGAACGAATCCTCCTTCAGTCACAGCGGCCCCTCGGCTGCGAGCTCCACGCATGAGAAACGCGCACAACGCGGCAGCGACGCGGGTATCCCGGCCAGTTCCCGGCTTCGGCCCAACCGGGCCAGGGCCGAAATCCCAGATGAGAAGCACGCGCCGTCGGGACTGGTGACAAGCCCACGAAGGCCAGCAGTGGTACCCGTCGCCGGTGTCAATGAGTGGGTGGGAGGCTGTGTGCATGAGCGATCCGCGTCGGTGGGTGACGGCAGCGACCACGACGACCCGCACCCTTACGCCCATCCCGACCCGCTCCTAACGCGAACTGGTTGGCGGCTCCCTGGACGGACTGCTGTTGGACGTCACAGATCAAGTGAGGTTGAGCTGGCTGAGGGACGCCCGTGGTGAGATGCCGGTGAGAGCCGGGGTGACGGCCCGCGGTGGTCGCTTTGCGAAAGCCCGCATGACACTGCCGTCCCCGGCTCTTCCGGAGCTGTCGACCGGTGCCCAAAACGCTCATGCCTCACCGGGAATGAGGGGCGTTGGACGCTGAACGGGCCCCCATGAGTCCGGCCGCATGTCGCGGCACATAACATCCGCATGCGAGGAATGGGCACTTGGGAGGTCAACTGATGCGTACGGACAAAGCGGTTGGTGTGGCTGCCGCGACCCTTCTCGACGAGCAGGGCCACCGGCCCCTGCGCACCGTGGCCACCGACGAGCCCGGAGCCGGGCTGTAACGGCAATCGGCCCCGCAGCCTGGGCAGCACAGTCGAAGGCGGTCCGGAGTCGGCTGCAAGACTCCGGACCGCCTGTCTCAGCTCACTGCTCGGCAGCTCGTCGGCCTCCGCCTTCTGGGCAGCGAGCACGCCGGCGACCCTGTACCCGTTCTCGACCATGTGCGCAGCGGCCTTCTCAGGATCTTGCTGCCGAGTACCAGCCCTGCATTGAGCCTTGTCCATCCTCGAGGGTGGGAAAGGCCATCGCAGAGGGTGAGCCGGCCAGCATCGACGAGGTCTCGCAGAAGTTCTTCAGGGGCGAGCGTCGTCGAGCGTCTCGCCGGGCCTCAGTCCGTCTGGGTCAGCAGTTCCTGGGCCTGCTGCGCGAACGGTTCGTACCCGCTGTCCGCGGCGCGCCGAAGGTAGGCAACGGCAGCTTCCGGCTTGTTCTGGCCGGTGAGGATCTCGCCCACCCGGTAGCCGGCCTCGCCCACCAGTTCCGGTTCGTCTGTGCGGTCCAGGGTGCGCTGGTACCAGTGAACCGCCGCGTCCCAGTGCTCCAGCCAGTAGTTCAGCTCCCCGATATGCGCGGCGAACCGCGGCCCGTCCTCGTGGCGGGACTCGGCTATCCGCCCCCAGTGCTCAAGCAACTCCGGCAGGTTGCGCTCCTCCTTGGCGATGACGCCGAGATTCGTTCTTGCCTTGTGGGACATCTCCTTGTCGCCTTTTTCCAACGCACGATGCAACCACTCACGTGCCGTGGCGTTCTCCCCTGCGCGGTTTGCGATGGCGCCCAGCGTGACGGCGGCGGCAGCTGCCCACTTCCCTTGTCCTACGGCCACCCTCCTCAGCAGCGCCTGGCCCAGCTCCGTGTCGCCTGCGTCCGTCATCCAGTGGCCGTAGTGGCACGCTGCGATCAGTTGGCTCTTGGATGCCGCGCGGACTCGTTGCAGGAACGCCTCACCCCTCCGTTCCACAGCCTGGTCCACGGCCCGCGCCGCCTCCGAGGCGTTCAGTTCGGTGAGGAGTTTGCCCAGCGTGTGGATGGCGCGGGCGGCGGTCTTGTCGTTGCATTCCCATAGGGCCATGAATACGGCGGAACGCCCCCAGGCAGCGAACGCCGCTGTCCGGTCTCCGCGTTCGTACGCCAGCTCGGCCAACTGCCGTGCGGCCCGAGCGGCATTGTCGACCTGGTGATTGATGCGTCCGTAGGCGGCTTCGGCCTGCGTGAACGCCTCCTGGGCCCGTGCCGTCTCGCCCAGTTCACGCAAACAGAGACCGAGGCGGTACAAGGAAGACGCTCGGGTGTCGTCATCGGCGCCCTCGACCGTCGCACCACGCTCGAACCACCGTGCGGCCCCCGTGAAGTCGCCGCGCTCCCTCACCCAGTTACCCACGACCCAGAAACCTCTGCACGCCGTCCCTGGGTGCACGGGCTCGGCCGCCGTGGCCAGCGCGATGACGGCCGCCTCATCACCGTTCTCCTCCGGCAGCTCCAGCAGACCCAGCAGCTCATGCGCCGCCTCCCGCACGCTGGGAGTGGTCAGAGCGCCTGTCTGACGGACGGCATGCCGGTACCCCTCGGCCGCGCGGCCGGTAGACACCGCCAGGCGCAGCATCCTCCCCACCATCTCCCTCCAAGGCCGCTCATCCGCCCACACGAAAGCCAGATCGACGAGGAAGGTCGCGGCAGCGTCGCGATCACCTGCGTCGACGAGCGTGGCGAGAAGAACCTCGGCGGCAGACAAATCCTCGGTGAACAGGTGCCCGGCGAGGGCAGCGACAGGCTCACCGTAGTGCTCACCGACCAGAGCCACGGCTCCAGCCCGGTCAGCCTCGCCCAGCAGCCGGTGGACCATCGCTGCCGAGGACTCCGCGCTGGTGAGGCGGCGCACCTCCGCCAGCAAACGCTGGTCGCGATCCACGTCATCCATCGCGAGGGCACGGGCGAACGCTGCCTGTGCCTCCTCCTCACGGCCAAGGTGCCGCAGCAGAATGCCCCGCCTCAGCGCAGCCCGGGAGCGGTAGCGTGACGCGTAGTGCTGGTGCTGCTCACTCTCCTCGGCCTTTTGGTACGTGGCACACGCCGCCTCGTGCTCCCCCTGGCCCGCCTGGAGGTCACCCAGGTACAGCAGCGCCTTGCCCCGCAACTGCGGTTCGGTCCCGTGCCCAGCCCGCAGGTACTGCTCCGCGGCTCCCGCGGCGTCCCCCCGCTCCTGACGCAGCCACCCCAGCATGAAACAGGCATCCATACTGCCGCGCTCGGCCTGCTCGGCGTACCGCTCCTCGACGTCGTCGACCAGCGGTGCGACAGCACCGGTGGCGTAATTGCCGGTGTCCCAGCAGTCCCCGACACGCAGCGGCTCCAGCCAGCGAGGATCCGTCACGTGGACGTCGTAGTCGCCCTGGGCAAGCCGCTTCTCGTACGGCCAGCCGCGGTCGTCGCATTCGTAG
This sequence comes from Streptomyces sp. 8N114, assembly GCF_052245835.1. Classification (NCBI taxonomy): domain Bacteria; kingdom Bacillati; phylum Actinomycetota; class Actinomycetes; order Kitasatosporales; family Streptomycetaceae; genus Streptomyces; species Streptomyces sp. 8N114. The sequence continues at coordinate 493,920 of NZ_JBQQBT010000003.1, forward strand.
TCGTACGACTCCAGCCCCTCCAGGGCCTCCTCGCCGACCGGATGGTTGCGCACGGCCACCCGCTCCACACTCGCCACGAAGCGATACGTGTTGCGGTCCACCCAGCCGTCTTCAAAGTACTCGCCGAAAGTGACCACGTCCGTCAACGGGCCGTAGCGGTAGCCGATGACGGTGTCCGCGGCCTCGCACAGCACCCGGAAGAAGAAACTCGGGTCGTCGGGCAGCAGCTTCTCGTCGCCCTCGTCGACGTCCTCGTAGTTGGTGACGAAGACGCGAAAGCGCACTCGGCATCGCTCACGGTCCAGATCCAGGACACGCACACCGAACAAGTTGTTGACAGACATCGAGCTTTCCAAAGGTGAAGTAGGGAAACCCGACCAGACGGTGCAACCGCCAAGCGAGGTTAGGGGCCACCATAGAGCGACCCACTGACACGGACGCGCTCCACGCCGCCGACGATGCGCCCAGCCGCTGGCACCAGCCCTCACGTGTCGTCAAACGAACGAATGACGACACGCGTGGTGGGCGTCCAATGAACCCGGACTTTCCGGGGCCTGGCGACGGCTCAGATCCAATGAGATCCGATGGCGGTTGACGACAGGGTTAGATGACACCCGAGGTCCGATGAGGCGGCAGAAGCGGGGGACAGCGTGGCCAACCTGGTCTACAAGCGGGTGTCGACCGACCAGCAGTCGACCGACCGCCAGAACCTCGTCCTGGCCGAGGCCGGGATTGAGGCGAGAAGAGCAGCACCCGGGTACGGGTCGGCCGAAGTTCGAGGAGGCGCTGCGGACCGCGCGGGAGGTCAAGGCGCACGCCCCGCACTGCCGGGTCATCTTCACCGTCTACGAGATGAAGCGGCTCGGCCGCGACGCCGCCGAACTCACCGCGCTCGCCGACCACCTCACCGCCCACGGCCTGGTCCTGGAGATGCTCGCCGGGCCCCTGCCCGGCATCTACGACCCCACCGGCCCCGGCGAGCTGCTGTTCGCGTTCTTCGCCGCGATGGCGGAGACCGAGCGGGAGAACATCCGCGAGTCCACCCTCGAAGGGCTCGACACTGCGGCCCGCAAGGGCAAGCACGGCGGCCGGCCGCCCGTCATCACCGACGACATGCTCCACACCGTGCTGAGGCGCCGGGCGAACGGCGAGTCCGTCGAGCAGATCCAGCCCGACCTGATCATCCCCACCGGCAAGCGCAAGGGACAGAACCCCTCGGTGGCCAGCATCTACCGGGCGCTCGCCGAGCACGCCAAGCGGGAGGCGTATCCCGAAGCTGTCGAAGCCGCCCACGCCGACTTCGCCGCCCTCCAGGTCGGCGAAGTCCCCGGACCCCGCCCGCTATCCCTGACTGAGCGTCACTCTGATTACAGAGAGCTACTTATCACTTCGCCGTAGCTTCGGGAGAACAGGCCTCGTGGTCGGCGGCCGTGTGTTCGGGCATGAGGACGGCGACGGCCGTGCGGATGGCGCCGCGGCTGACCCCGTGTTCGCGGACCAAGGCGGCGATGGACCGGCCCTCCAGGTACGCCGTGCGGACGGCGTCCGAATGCCTCGAGTCCCGACCAGCCTCCAAGCGTCTTCGTGTGGGCTCCGAGTGAACGCCCGTACTGGAGCCCTCCTGACGGTTCGGGGCGGACCCCCGGCGGGTATGCATGCCTGGATACCCGGCGGAAGGGGAGAAGCCTGTGAGCACCGAGGAAGAAGAGATGATGCGGCGCGACGCCGAACGGCGCCAGCAGGAGGAGCAGCAGCAGCGCCAGCAGCAGGACGACTGGAACCGGTGACCCTGATTACCGGCCGGAAGCCGAAACCACCGAAGCCTCCGATGCCGCCGGGGCTGCCCGGCGGCCCAAAACCCCACTGAACGGAGAAGGCCCCCAGACCGGGGCCTTCTGTCACTTCCAGTCAGCGATATCCGTTGTTCCTGCGGCCGTTACTACGCCTACCCCATCAGGGGGTCAAGGCTTTCTACTGACTGTTCCGCCCCTGCCTCATGAGTGCCATCACCCACAGGGATAACCGGGCTCCTTCGAATCCCAGCTTCTGACCGAATAAGCCAGCAGGATCGGTGACACGGTTCTTACCAGCACCCCAGCACCTGACCCCGTTCTCGCGGTAGGCAGGCCGATTGATCGCTCCCATGAACGACTTGGTTGTGGTTATCGATCCACACACGCTGCCCCTCGGCTGTGACCGTGATCCCGGCACGGTCACGCTGGGGTTTCCCGTGCTGGTTCCATGCCCTCCATGCGTGGGTGACTTCGTCCCACAGGCGTCGGGGCCCGTACTGGGCGATGACGTACTCGCTCTGGCCGGGGACGTAGTCGGCGGCTGCCCAGGAGGAGCGGTCGTCCGCCAGCAGCCACCAGGTCACCTCGTCGCTCCCGTCTTCGGCCTCCACCTCCATATGCCAGGCATCCGGCAAAGCGAGGCCGACCCAGAACTGGGCGTCAGCGTCGTGGGCGATCTTCAGCGGGTTGATGGCCGTACGCGTCTCCACCGCTTCGTCCTGGTGGTGAAGGAAGTCACTCAAGTAGCCTCGCGGCGGCCGGCCAGTGCGTGACCGCATGAACGCCGGATAGCCGGAGAACCGGCCGTGCGCTTCCCCGTCGGTGACGGAAAGAGCGACGAACGAGTGCGAGAAGAAGGATCCGCCCCATGGAGCGACGATCCTCCCGCCGGGGGCCTGCTCGACCCAGGCGTAGGGGATCTCCGGCACCGTGTAGGTGGCGATGATCCGGTCGTACGGGGCCCCTTGCGGCCATCCGGCCGCCCCATCGCCGCACATGATGGCAGGGCTGTACCCGGCCGCCTGGACGTTCTTTGCCGCCTGCTCGACCAGAACGGGGTCCACGTCGACAGCGACCACGTTGTCGGAGCCGAGCCGGTGGGCGAGCCAGGCCGTTTGCAGGCCGGTTCCTGCGCCCACATCCAGCACCCGGTGCCCGTCGGCGACCTGGAGCAGGTCAAGCATCTCCAGCATCAGCGAGGGCATCGAGCTGGAGGACGTCGGTAGCCGGAACTCCCCGTCAGTGGTGGGACAGCCGTCGTTGACCTGTGTGGTTAACGGCAGGTCGCCATACACGGCAGTCAGCCAGTCGTCCGGGTCCGCACTACGCGAGATGGTCCTGCGCGGCGTCTCGATCGTGTCAGGCAAGAACAGCTCTCGCCGTACTGCGGCGAGGCTCGGCGCCCAATCCTGAAGGGGCGCACCCTTGTTCTGGAGGATCTCAAGCAACCGCTCTGGCGTTGGCAACGGCCGCCTCTACTTCTGCTCTTCTTTCGGGACTGGTCCGTCCCACTTGCCGTCGGATTCCTTGGGCGACTGCTGCTTGTCCCCGTCGCTGCCGCCCTTGCCGTCGCCGTGGCGCCCCATGCTGTTCCCCTCCCTGCTCAAGATGAACGGTACGTTACTGTGGGTGGGTGATGTGCACCAGAGTGCCACCATCCACTGGTGCGTTCGCTTAGCCCGCTTCAGACGCTGCCACGGCATCCGCGAGACGCTGGCGGATGCGGGCGGCGTCTCGCAGGTCTGCCGCTTCGACGACCTCCAGGGCCCGCGCGTACAGCTCCCGGACTTTCTCGTGCTGGTCCTGGCCTTCGGCGGTCTGGCCGAGCATCTCGAGCACACGCCCGTGCCACTCGTCTGAGCCGACGGCCCGGAACTCCTCCAGGGCCTCGATGAGGAGCTCCTCAGCCCGACGGTGCCAGCCAGCGGCGGCCCAGGCACCGCCGAGCCACGCGGTCGCGCGAGCGGCCTCCAACTGGTCACGGCCCCGGACTCCTACCTCTGTCCCCGGGGGAAAAGTAACCGGCAGGTACCTTTCGGGTAGTCAGATATGCCGTTTCCCTGTTCTCGTCGTCTCGTTGGGCTGTCCGAGTGAAGCCCGAGGCTGACGAGGAAATGGGCGGGTGTGCGGCAGGAGCGGTCGCTGGAAGACGTGGTGGCGTGCTGGACGCTGGTGGACGGCGACTGGGACTTGGTGGCGAACAAGGCGGGGACGACGAGGCTCGGCTTCTGCTTGATGCTGAAATTCTTCGAGATAGAGGGCCGGTTCCCCGATCTTCTGGAGGAGGTTCCGCAGGCCGCGGTGGAGTACGTCGCGGGGGCAGGTGAAGGTGCCGGCGGCCGAGTTCGCGAAGTACGACCTGACCAGTCGTTCCGCGAAGAACCACCGCAAGCAGATCCGGGAGGCGCTGAAGTTCCGTCCCGCGACGCGGGCGGATGAGGACCAGCTGATCGTGTGGCTGGCGGACGAGGTGTGTCCGGTCGAGCTGGTGGAGGACCGGCAGCGCGATGCACTGCTGGTGGAGTGCTGGGCGAGGAAGATCGAGCCGCCGGGCCGCATCGACCGCATCCTCACTGCGGCTCAGTCCCGGGCGGAGAAGGCGTTCTGCACACGGACTATCGAGCGTCTGGGCCAGGTGTGCACGGTTCGGCTGCTGGCGCTGGTGGCCGAGGGCAACGAGGACGGCACCGCGCTGCTGGCCTCGCTCAAGCGGGACCCGGGTGCGGTAGGGCTGGACTCTCTGCTGACGGAGATCACCAAGCTGAACGACGTATCGAGGCCGACGTCAAGCGATGGCACCTGACCCATCAGCACCCCGACCTCAAAGACCTCTTCCAGGCCCAAGCTGTCCAAGCGGAGGCCGAGAGAGCGGCGCATGTCCGCTCCGCAGACGCCTTCGAGGCGCTCAAGAAGAAGCACGCCGATCTTCAGGCGCACTGCCGGTTCCTGGAAGCACGGCTCCAGATCTACGCAACCGCTCTCAACCTGGTCTCCCTTGAGAACGCCGCTCTGTCCGGACGAGACGCAGAAGCGGCGAACCTTCGGACTCTGCCCCGGCAGCCGCCGCGCCTGCCCTGACAAAGCCCGGCTGGTATTGGAGCGTTCTGCGTGCGCGAACTCGGCAGCAGACATAGCGAGGGCCGCCCGGACCCTGTTGGGTCCGGGCGGCCCTCGTAGGCGGGATGGATCGGTCAGTGGCTCCCGGCGAGTTCGCCGCTGAGCTTCTCGTGGATCTGGGCGCTCGGCTTGTTCAGGCCGATGATCTCGACCGTCTTGCCGCGCTGGGCGTACTTCGTCTCGATCGCGTCGAGAGCGGCGACCGAGGAGGCGTCCCAGATGTGCGCGGCGGTCAGGTCGATGACGACCTTGTCCGGGTCGGTCGCGTAGTTGAACTGGCCGACGAGGTCGTTGGAGGAGGCGAAGAACAGCTCGCCGGTCACGGTGTAGACCACGCTGCTCCCGTCGGGGTCGGTGACCGCGGTGACGTTGGCCAGATGGGCGACGCGCTTGGCGAAGATGACCATGGCGGTGACGGACCCGACGACGACGCCGATGGCGAGGTTGTCGGTGGCGACCACGCAGATCACGGTGATGACCATGACGGCGACCTCGCCGACGGGCATCCGCTTCAGCGTCTTCGGGGCGATGGAGTGCCAGTCGAAGGTCGCGAAGGACACCATCACCATCACCGCGACCAGCGCGGCCATGGGGATGTCGGAGACGACCGGCCCGAAGACGATGCACAGCACCATCAGGAACGAGCCCGCCAGGAACGTGGACAGGCGGGTACGGGCGCCGGACACCTTCACGTTGATCATCGTCTGGCCGATCATGGCGCAGCCGCCCATGCCGCCGAAAAAGCCGGTGACGATGTTGGCGATGCCCTGGCCAATGGACTCGCGGGTCTTGCTGGAGTGGGTGTCGGTGATGTCGTCGACCAGCTTGGCCGTCATCAGTGACTCCATCAGGCCGACCAGCGCCATGGCGAGCGCGTAGGGGGCGATGGTGGTCAGCGTGTCCATGGTGAACGGCACGTCGGGCAGGCCGGGCACGGGCAGCGAGGAGGGCGGCTCGCCCTTGTCGCCGACGGTCGGCACCGCGATCCCGGCGGCGACCGTGATCACGGTGAGGATGACGATGGAAACGAGCGGGGCCGGGATCACGGTGGTGACCTTCGGGAAGAACACCATGAGCGCCAGCCCGGCGGCGATGAGCGGGTAGACGGGCCAGGACACGTCGTGCATCTCGGGCACCTGGGCGATGAAGATCAGGATGGCGAGGGCGTTGACGAAGCCCACCATCACGCTGCGCGGCACGAACCGCATCAGCTTCGCGACGCCGAGCGCGCCGAGAATGATCTGGAAGACGCCAGCCAGGATGACCGCGGCGATCAAGTAGCCCAGGCCGTGTTCGCGGTTGAGCGGGGCGATGACCAGGGCAATGGCGCCGGTGGCGGCGGAGATCATCGCGCGGCGCCCGCCGACGATGGAAATGGTCACAGCCATCGTGAAGGACGCGAACAAGCCGATGGCGGGGTCGACTCCCGCGATGATCGAGAACGAGATTGCCTCGGGGATCAGCGCGAGGGCGACGACGAGGCCGGCCAAGACCTCGGTGCGCCAGACCTTCGGGTCGTTCAACCAGTCGGGCTTGAGGCCACGCAGCCGCGCGGCCGGGGACAGTGCAGACGTAGACAAGAACAGATACCTGTCGTGCTCGGGCACGCCCGGCCGTGGTGCGGGGCGTGCGGGAAGGCGCCGGAGGGCCGGGCGGCCGTCCGCGGAACCCGCGTACGGCGGGCTGAAGTTCAGAACGCAGCAGCGGGTACGAGCGAAGGCTCCGGGCGCTGCTTCAGGGGCGAAGGTTCACGGCGGGCAGGCGGCGGCGCTGGGCATCTGGGGCATGCGCACGCTCTCTCCTGCAGGCATCGGTCTTCGCCGGGGGCATCGTCGGCCCCGACACGGCTGACGGTCACGGGAACGATCCCGCACCATGGGAGCGGGGACGGCTTGGAGCCGACCCCGACGATCACTTACTCTACCCTAACGTTACGGTAGAGATCGACGTCGGCCGCCTGTGGCCTTGGTGACAGATGAGGAAGGGCGCCCGCGTGAGCAGCGAGCACATGCAGATCGGCGAGGTCGCCGCACGGACCGAGCTGTCGCTGCGCACCATCCGGCACTACGAGGAGACCGGCCTGGTCATCCCCTCCGCCCGCTCCCAGGGCGGCTTCCGCCTCTACACCGAGGCCAGCGTGGCCCGCCTGATGGTCATCCGCCGTATGAAGCCGCTCGGCTTCACTCTCGACGAGATGCGGGATCTGCTGGAGGTCACCGACCGCCTCGACTCCGGCGAGGAGCTGGCGGCGGACGAGCGGGAGACCCTGCTGGAGCGCGTCCGCGGATACGAGCAGGGCGCCGCCGAGCAGGTAGAGAAGCTCCGCACCCAGCTGGCGCGGGCTGAGGAATTCGCCGCCACTCTGCGCGAGCGCCTGACACGGGACCAGGCCGCCGCAATTTAGGAAGCCTTTTGGTCACCCGATACCCCGGCATCCGGAGGACAAGGAGCCACCGTGAACAGGTTCTGCTGGATGGACCTCAAAACCCGCGACCTGCCCGGCACTCCGGCGTTCTTCTCGACGGCGCTGGGCTGGCGCTTCGCGGTGGATGAGAACGACTGGCGCAAGGCCACCAAATTCGCCGCCAACGGTTACCAGATCGGCAGCGTGAGCGACCTCGCGAATCCGGTCTACCCGCCGGGTACTCCCGCGCACATCGCCTACTACCTGGGGGTCGACGACGTTGACCGACGCACCGAAGCGGCGATAGCTCACGGCGCGCGCCTCGTGCTCCCTCCCTTCGAGGCAGGTGACCAGGGCCGCATGGCGACGTTGATCGATCCGGTCGGCGCGGCCTTCTCCCTGTGGCAGCCTCACCGGTTCAGCGGCTGGGAGTTCCCGTTGCATACCGCGTACGCCCCGCACCGCATGGTCCTGGCCTGCAACGAACCAGACCAGGCCCGGCACTTCTACCGCAAGATGGCCAGCGCTCCGCTCGCCGACGCCGACTTCATCACAGCACGCGAGCCCCTCTCTTCCGCCCCTCAGTGGGAACTCGCCATCGGGGTCGATGACTTGGAAGGCGTCGCTGCTCGCGTAGGTGGTCACGGTCAAGGCGCCGTCGCCCGGCCTGGTCTGAACGACGGCCCTTCTCTGCGGTTGAGCAGCCCAGAGGGGCTGTGACCTTCCAAGTTCGATCGCTCGGCCCATGACCGGCAACCACACGAGCAGTTATCCAGCATGCTCTGCTGCTGCATCCGGGCTTGCTCCGGGGCGGACAGGGGGCTGGAAGAGCCGGTCGAGGTGGGCTCGCAGGATGCCCATGGCCGCGTCCGCACTGCGCTGGCCGACCAGGACGCTGGTGCCCAGGCCGTGACTGAGGGACAGCAGGTGAGCGGCCTCGGCCGCCGAATCCCGCCGTAGGTCGAAGGTGCCCTCCTGCTGGGCCTGCTCCAGTACAGCGGTCAGCTGCCTCTCCAGGCGGTCGGGCCCTTCGACGAAGGGCTGCGCGGCCAGTTCGGGGTCGGTCATCGCCAGCACCGCGTACGAGGTCCACACCAGATGGAAGGCCCGGCTGGCCTCGTCGCTGGGCAGCGCCTCGGCGAGGAACGCCTCGATGAAGGCGTGCGCGGTCATTGGGTGCGGCAGGCTGGCCAGCCGGGCCGACCACCGCTGGTGGCTCTGTTGCTCCAGGCGCTCCAGGGCGGCGTGCAGCAGGTGGGCCTTCGTCTCGAAGTAGTACTGCACCAGGTTCAGTGACATGCCCGCCTCGGCGGCGACCGCGCGCATGGTCACCGCGTGCAGGCCCTCGGCCGCTGCCACGCGCACCAGGGCATCAATGACGTGCGCCTGGCGCTGGGCGTGGTCCACCCGTTTCGGCACCCCGGCCCCTTTCCTTGCTTCGGCAACCGGGTTTTATAGTACCGCTGTACGATGAAAATCAGGGGCGGGCGACGACGGGTGAGGGCCGATGGGTTTTCGCGAGGCGCACGGCGCCACCAGCCAACTGGGCACGGAGCCGACCCTTGAGGGACCGGGGCTGCGGGCGGCGGTGCTGTGGCTGGCGTGCATGGCGCAGTTCATGGTGGTGCTCGACGTGTCGGTGGTGAATGTGGCCCTGCCCTCGATGCAGTTCGCCCTGGACTTCGACGCCGCGGACTTGCAGTGGGTGGTCGGTGGCTATGCGCTGGTCTTCGCCGGTTTCCTGCTGCTCGGGGGTCGACTCGCCGACGTGTACGGCCGCCGTCGGGTCTTCCTGTGGGGCCTGGCCTTGTTCGCCGCCTCAAGCCTGGTGGGCGGGCTCGCCACCTCGCCGGGCGTGCTGATCGCGATGCGGGCCGTGCAGGGGCTGGGGGCCGCCGTGCTGGCCCCGGCCACGCTGACGATCCTGACCACCACGTTCGCCGAAGGACCGGCCCGTGTTAGGGCGTTGGCGATCTGGACCGCGGTCAGCTCGGCTGGCGGAGCGACGGGGAATCTGATCGGCGGGGTGCTCACCCAGTCCCTGTCCTGGCGGTGGATCCTGCTGATCAACGTTCCCATCGGTGCTGTGGCCGTGCTCGCCGCTCTGCGGCTGTTGCCCGCCGACCGTTTTCGTATGCAGGGCCGCAAGCTCGACGTGCCGGGCGCTGTGCTTGCCACGCTCGGTGTCACCGCCCTCGTCTACGGCGTCACCCAGGCCCAGGCGCACGGCTGGAGTGGGCCAGCGACCCTGGCGAGCCTCACCGTCGGTGTGCTGGCGTTGGCCGCGTTCGTGTGGGCCGAGATGCGGGCGACGGCTCCGCTCATGCCGCCCCGACTGGTGCGCCTGCGGCCCGTCTGGGCGGGCAATACGGCGATGCTGCTGGCCGGGGCCTGCTTCATCCCCATGTGGTACTTCCTCTCGCTCTACATGCAGGACGTCCTGCACTACGGGGCGCTGGCCACCGGTGTCGGGTTCCTGCCGCACACCCTGGTCGGGATCGCCGCCGCCCGCCTGGCCCCCGCCGTCATGCACCGCACCGGCCCCCGGACACTGATCGTGCTGGCCGCGCTGATCGCCGCGGTGGGCTTCGTGTGGCAGAGCCGGATCGAGGTGGACAGCAACTACCTGGACGGGCTGCTGGGACCCGCGATCGTGATGTCCGCCGGGATGGGCCTGCTGATCACCCCGATCACCACCACCGTCACCTTCGGCATCGCCGAGCAGGACGCCGGCGCGGCCTCGGGATCAATGAACGCCGCCCGGCAGATCGGCGGTGCCGTCGGTCTGGCCGCTCTGGTCACCCTCGCCGCAGCCACCGCAGGCACGGCTGCCTCCTACCGGACGGTGTTTGTGGCCATCGCGGCCGTGTGCACGACAGTTGCCGCCCTCGCCTTCGCGCTGCCCGCCCCACACCGGCCAGAAGCCGCGGGGGCACCGGACCAGTAAGCCCGGGGCACCGCCCGCTCCCCCAGACCACCGCTCCCACCAGGAACGGTCAAGGCTGTTCGCCGACCGGGGCCTCGCGTGGATCCCTCTCACCGGCCACTACGTCGTCGCTCGGCGGAGCGGGTTCCTGAAGGCGGAACAACGCAACCAGGACGCCCGCGGTGCCTGCGGCGGCGACCAGGGCACCGGTGGCGATCGAGGTGGCGTCGATCAACGGACCGAACACCAGAGGCGAGCCGAACTGCCCGCCGAACAGGGCCGTGGCCTGCAACGAGGTCGCGGTGCCGCGCTGGTCGGCCGGGGTCGCACGGTCGACCAGGACGGTCAGGGTGGGCATCATGATGCCGCTGCCGACGCCGGTCAGCACCGGCACGAGCAGCAAAGGCCCCCAGTGTCCGGCGACGGCGAACAGCAGCAGCCCTGCTGTCCAGGCACCGACCGCGCACCGCATCAACACCGCATAGCCGAAGCGGGCGGTGAGCTTGGCGTAGGTCAGGCCGATCAGGCTCGCGGCGCCGGAGGACAGCACGATGCCGTACAGCGCAACCACCAGCGTGTCGTGAATGCCCAGTTGGTCCAGGCGGCGAGGCAGGGAGACCGCCAGCACCATCATCAGTCCGGTGCTGGCCACCCACAGCCCGCACAGCCCCAGCACCAACGGGTGCCCGCGCAGTAGCCGGACAGCCCCGCCCCGCTCCTTCTTCGGCTTCGCGCCGGTCCCGCTTGCCGGGGCCGTCTTGGGCAGCGCGACGAGGGTGGCGATGCTCAAGGGAAGCCCGATGAGGTAGATGGCGAACGGGGCGTGCCAGGAGTGGTTGCCCAACGCGCCGGCCGCTATGGGGTAGGCAAAGCCGCCCGCTGTGGTGGCGGCGGTGCGCCAGCCCATCACCTTGTCACGCATCTCGCCCCGGTACAGGCTCAGCAGGGCGGCGGTGGAGCAGGTGAACACCGCCGCCGTACCCACACCCAGAACCAAGCGGGAGGCGAACAGCACCGGGTAGGAGTCGATGACCAGACCCGCGCCACCGCCCAGCCCGTACACCACCAGCCCCGCGGCGAGCGGGAGTCGGACCCCGAAGCGGTCGGTGGCCCGCCCGACCAATGGACTGACCATGGCGATGGCCAGACTGTGGGAAGTCAGGACCAGCCCGGCCTCGGTGCCGCCCACATCGAGGGCCTGGCGGATCACCTCTATGACCGGGGCGATGGTGGCGCCGCCCATCACCCCCAGCGTGGAGGCAAGCAGCAGCACCGTCAGCGAGCCCCGCCCCGCACCCGGGATGCCCTTCGATGTCGCGGCATCAGCGGACATCACGGCGCCGTGGTCAGGGCGGTGTGCAGGTGCCAGCGGCGGTATCCGCACGGCCGCACACCCTCGATCTCCCCGGTGATGCGGCTCCGGATGCGCTGCGGGTCGTCGGCGGTGACGGCGTCGATATGGGCCTGCTCATCCGTCCACTCCGCATAGTTGAAGACCCGGGTGCCATCGGCGCTGGTGTGGAAGTGCGCGGCGATCGCACCAGGCATCGCCGGCACATCCTTGGTCATCGTGAACACCTCGTCGATGAAGTGTCGCTGCCGCTCCGGCCCGTCCGCATCGAACACCGGGGTGACCACACACCCCGACTCAGCCTGCCCGGCCACGCTCACATGGGAGCGGTGCAGGCGGTAGCGGACCGGCGCGGACGGCTCGGTGCCCACGATCCCCGGCACGTATGGTGTCGGGGAGGCCAGCGCCGCATCGAGGGACGCATCGTCGGCCCACGGTTCGTACGCCATCAACCCCTGCCCGTCGGTGCTGGCGAATAACGACCAGCTCAATAGCCCACCCGGCCAGGGCTGCTGCTCCCGGCCGTCAGCCGCTGCCCCGGCCAGGGCCTGCTGGCGCGCGGCGTCGCCTGCGTGCCGCACGGTGATCACCACCGTGCGCGCGTCGGCGCGGGTGATCTCGGGCGGAGTTCCGGTACGGCGTATCACGACAGCTCTCCCCACACGTCGAACGGGCGGGCAGGGCGAAGCCTGGCCCACACTCAAGAAAGTGAGACTGAGTCTAAGCCTGTCATGAGTGCCGAAATGACTCCAGTGCCATTCAGGTCCGGGGTCCCACATCGGTAATCTGGCTTCGTGGCCACCGACACCCCCGCCCCCGACGACGACAGCGCCTTGCCGTTGCGTGAACGCAAGAAGCAGCGCACCCGCCGCGCGCTCGCCGACATCGCGTTGGCCTTGTTCAGCGAGCGCGGCTTCGACCGCGTCACCCTCGAAGAACTCACCGCCCACGCCGAGATCGGCCGCAGCACCTTCTTCCGCTACTACGGCACCAAGGAAGACGTCGCCATGGCCGCCGAGGGCGAGCTCTGGGACGCCTACACCACCCACTTCGAAGCGCACATCGCCCCCGGTCCCGCACTCGACGCGCTGCGCACCTCGCTGACCGCGGCCATCCTGTCCATGCCCGAGGACTGGGACCAACGCTTCCTGCGCACCCGCCGCCTCGCCGCTGGCACCCCCGTCCTGCACGATCACAGCCTCGTGTCCTCCATGAAGGTCCAGCAGCGCCTGGTGGAGATACTCGAAGAACGCCTCGGCAGCGACAGCCGCGAGGACGTACGGCTGCGTCTCCTCGGCGAATTCGCCCTCAGTGCTTGGCGCTGCGGCGCCCGCAACTGGGTCGCCGGCCGCGGCCCCGACGGATACGACAAGCGCCGTGGCCACGGCGGCACCAAGACCCTGGCCCGCCGCGTCGAAGAAGCCTTCGATGCCATCCCGGCGAGCCTTGCATTGGATCTGCACTCCGCCCCAGTGCCGCAGTAACGGTGACCCATCAGGTAGTCATCCGCGCTGGTTCAGGGCCCGGGTCAGCTCACGGTTCGCGCTGCGGGCTGCTTCCAGGTCCGCCTGGCATTCCTCTAGGCGCCCGGCTAGGTCGACTTTGTCCTGTTCCAGCCGCGTGATGCGGCGCTGTAGTTCCTCGATGTCGGCCGTAGCGCCTAGACCGGACTCCCGCCAGACCTGTTCCCCCAGCGTCTCGGATATGCGCTTCTCCAACTGCTGGATGCGGGTGGCGAGCCGGGTATTGCGGGCCTGGGCATTGGCCAGGTCGGCTTGGAGGGAGGCGCGGCTGACCGGAGTGGCGCCCGCCGGGTCCTGCGCGGCGGGCTTGAACTCGGCGGCGTGGACCAGGGCTAGCAGGTCCCGGTGGCGGTAGAGGAAGGTGCGGTCGACCCCGGCCTGCCGGGCGATGCCGGAGACGCTGATGGGCGTGCCGTTCTGGGCCGCTGCCTTGAGCGCGTTGGTCACTCGCTGGCGTCGGCGGTCGGTGCCGTCCTGGCGGCCGCGGCGCATCGTGGTCAGGTGAACCTCTGGGCGCGGACGTCGGGAAGGGGCTGGCCGATACGGGGCATGCCGAGTAGCACGGTCCGGCTGCGGCGGACCACGGCGACGGTTTCCTCGATCTGCGCCTGTTCTTCGACGCTCAGGTCGCCGAGGTCGGCCTTGACCCGGGCGATCAGACGTCGCACTCGGTGGATTTCCTCATCCGAGGGCCTGGCCTCGCTGCGTGCCCAGTCGTCTGCCTCGAAGGCGGACCTCAGCCGTTCACGACTGCGGAGCAGGTCGGCAAGATGGGCTTCGAGGTCGGGGAGATAAGAGACGTCGGTGCTGAAGTGCTCGCAGCCCAGGCAGCGGAATCGGAGCGGGCAGGAGTGGCCGCTGGCGGCCACGTTGGACGGTTCGCGGCAGACGCCGTAAGCGGTGGCGACCTCGCCGATCGCGCGGCGGACGTGTTCGGAATCCAGCAGGCTCTTCGCAGTACGCCAGACCCGCTGCCCGTGCCGGTCGAACTGGAGAGCCGTGACGCGGTCGACAGCTTCGCGGCGCCGTTCGGCGCTGACACGTAATGGTGGAGTCGGTATTGGAACTCTCGGAATGAGTAGGGCTATTCGTCGAGGTACTGGTGTCTGATGTCGGCCGGTGTGATGAAGAGTTGACCGTCGCGGACCTGCCAGTCGGTCGTCCCCTCGACTTCGTGGCTGGCAAGGAACAGACCCTGGACAAGGTCTCCGTCATCGTCGGAAGGGGGGATCCGAGCGATCTTTCTGATCTGGTCGGTGAACCAGTCCAGGGCCGACTCACGGATGTCGGCGCCGTAGAAGATGTAGTGGGTCCAGTTGACGTGCTGGCGGGGTGAGCCCCATCCGTTGGCGTAGTGGTTGTCTTCGTGTGAGGAGATGATCTGTTGGATGGCGGCGAGTTGTGTCTCGTCGCACTCCAGCCACCCTCTGATCGACACGTAAGTGCCCATTGGCGTGTCCTCTCTCATCCTCAGTTCTGACGTGACAGCCTTCGGCTGACGTCGGCGGCGTAGGTGCCCCAGTCCCCGGCGGCGGCTCGCTGCCATTTGACGGCGACAGTGATGTCTGGCCGTCCGCTACGAAGCGACCGTCCAACTCGCCTTGATACGGCAGTCGCTGTGACCCCGTTGCAGTCTCACCCTAAAGGGCCCGGTCGAGGGCCTCAGTCAGTGCGACCGGGGTGATTTCGAGGCGGTCGAAGCGCCAGCCGTCCTCGGAGCGGCGCGCTCCGTAGTGGTGGATCGCGGCCGCGATCGCCTCCGTCTTGTCGTCGATGACGAAGACGGCGATGTCGTGGGCCCGCACCGTGGCTGATTCGCCGTCGATCTCGATGACGAGATTTGACTTGTTGTGCAGGGTGCGGGCGTAGTCGTCATGGCGCGCGCGAACGAGCTCGATGAGCGCCTCGATGCCGCGGGCCTCCCCGCGCAGGGACTTGACGACGACGTCCGGGGTGAAGAGCCGGCCGGTCTCGTCATAGCGGCCCTCGTCGATCCACAGGCTGTGGCGGGCGACCAGGTCGGCCAGTTCGATGCGGTCAGCAAGCTCGCGGATCAGGGTTTCGGTGCTGGTCATGACGCTCCCCTTCAAACAGTTAGGATCACTAACGTTCGCCTCGCTAACGAATCTATTTCGTTAGTGCCTCTAACGCAAGCGGGTAGAGTGTCAGCATGGAGACCGGCGACGAGCTGCGATTCGACCGCGGCAACGAGACCCCGGAACGGCTCAAGGGCCAGCTCTCGCGACTCCTCGGGATGACGGCTGCCCAGACACGGCGCGTCGCGGGCGACGCACTCCAGGCGGTGGGCGCCCACAAGGACCACTTCGTGGTGCTCGCCACCCTCGCCGAGTTCGGCCCCGCGAGCCAGGCGGCCCTGTCCGGCCGCACCCGCATCTACAAGAGCGATCTCGTTTCAGTTCTCAACGACCTCGCGGACGGCGATTGGGTCCGTCGCGCCCCCGACCCGGCCGACAAGCGCCGCAACGTCATCACCATCACCGACGACGGCGAGCGCCGCCTCGACGAGCTCAGCCGTGTACTCGACGGCGTCAATGAACACATCATGGCGCCGCTCGGCCGCGACGAGCGCGCGCAGCTGTTCGCCCTGCTTGGCCGCATCAACGCGCACCTCGACGACGGGCCGGACCACTAACCGAAAACTTCCGCATTCTCAAACACGGCCTAGTACTCCAGTCTGGTTTCGCGATCTTGCGTTAGTACTGCAACCGCATCTGGGGGGGCGCTTGGGTGCGGCTGTCTTTGATGTGACTGCGTGCCGAAGGGGCGACGGTTGAGCAGGTCGAGTTGTGATCGGAACCAACGGGCGGCCGAGCCGCACGTTCCCGTCGGATTCCTGCCAGCCATCGCCCGGAGCCGACTGGTTGAGTGATCCGCATGACGCCGAACCACATCGTCCATGACCAGGCCCTCGCCTTCCGTTCCCGCCACGTCCCCGGGCGTCCGCTCGTCCTGCCGAACGCTTGGGACGCCACGAGCGCCCGCATCGTCGAGGATGCGGGTGCCGCCGCGGTGGCGACCACGAGCGCGGGGCTGGCCTGGGCCCTGGGAGCAGCGGACGGCGACCGGCTGGACCGCGACCGGGCCCTTGGCGCCGTTGCACGCATCGCCGAGGCGGTCCGGGTGCCGGTGACCGCCGACATCGAGAGCGGCTACGCGCGGGACCCGGTTGGCGTCGGCGACACGATCCACGCGGTGATCGCGGCAGGCGCGGTCGGCGTGAACATCGAGGACGCGCTGTACGGAAGTGGCGAGGGCCCGCTGCGGCCGATCGCCGAACAGGCCGAGCGCCTCGCCGCCGCCCGCGAGGCCGCCGACGAGGCGGGGGTGTCGCTGTTCGTGAACGCCCGGATCGACACCTTCCTCAGGGGCGCCGGGGAAGTGGACCTCACCCTGGACCGGGCAGCCGCCTTCCTCGCCGCGGGCGCTGACGGGATTTTCGTCCCCGGGGTTGTCGACCCGGTGACCGTGAAGGCGCTCGTCGAGGGCATCGACGCTCCGCTCAACGTGATGGCGGGCCCCGGGGCACCGCCCGTCGCCGAGTTGGCCGCGCTCGGCGTCGCGCGCGTGAGTATCGGGTCGAGCATTGCCCAAGCCGCGCATGCCGTGGTCCGCCGCGCCGCGCGGGAGCTGCTGGGCCGGGGGGACCTACGAGTCGCTGGCTGGAGGGCTCGACTACGGCGAGCTCAACGCGTTGCTGGGAAGCGGGCGTTAGTTAGGCCCGGCTGGGAACGGGTACGGCCACCGCGTGATCATCGGGGGTTGTGTGGACTCCTGAAGACCGTTGCGGTGGCCACAGGCCATAGCGTAGACCCTGCCCGCTGGCGGGCGATGTTCGACCAGGCCATGGCCCGAATCGCGGGGCGGTTCAAGCGAGTTGAGCCTCGGGCCTCAGCCCGCGCCTACCTACTCGGGCTGCTGTCGAAGGCGGAGCGGAAGAACTGCTGGCAGCTGGCCGAACAGGCCGGCCACACCCGGCCGGGACCGATGCAGCGCCTGCTGCGCTACGCCCGCTGGGACGCCGATGCGGTCCGCGACGACCTGCGTGCCTACGCCGCCGACCACCTCGGCATGGACAACGCGGTGCTGATCGTGGACGAGACCGGCTTTGTGAAGAAGGGCCGCTCCTCGGCCGGGGTGCAGCGGCAGTACACCGGCACCGCGGGACGTATCGAGAACTCCCAGGTCGGCGTGTTCCTCGCCCTGGCCACCAGCCGGGGACGGGCCCTGATCGACCGACGGCTCTACCTCCCAGAACACTCCTGGTGCAACGATCCCGAACGCCGCAACGCGGCCGGGATACCCCAGACGGTGCGGTTCACGACCAAGCCCCGCCTGGCCGAGAAGATGATCGCCGCCGCGCTGGACGCCGGCATCAGCGCGTCCTGGGTGACCGGCGACGAAGCCTACGGCCAGGACCCGCACCTGCGCACCGCTTTGGAGACACGCGGCATCGGCTACGTCATACAGCCGCCTGTTCCACCCGGGTCCGGATCAACCAGGGCCGCACCTCCGCCCGCGCCGATGTCCGTGCAAGCCGTCTGCCCGCCACCGCCTGGCAGCGGCACAGCGCCGGGACCGGTGCGAAGGGCCCGCGCTACTACGACTGGGCCTGGATCCACATCGGCACCGGCCGCCACCGCCACCTGCTCATCCGCCGCAACCGGACCACCGGTGAAGTCGCCTTCTATCTGTGCTGGTCACCCACCGAGGTCACGCTGGCGGAACTGGTCCGCGTGGCCGGTACCCGCTGGAGCGTCGAGGAGTGCTTCCAGGCCGCCAAGAGCCAGGTCGGACTCGACCACTACCAGGTCCGCAACTGGACCTCATGGCACCGGCACATCACCCTCGCCATGCTCGCCCTGGCCTTCCTGACCGCCCTCGCCGCCAGCACAGCCCCGGGTCGGCCCGCCGATCCGCACCACCCCACCCGCAGCAACGACCCGATCACGCTGACCGTCCCCGAGATCCGCCACCTACTCCCCGTCGCGTTCAACACACCAGCCACCTCAGCGACCAGACTGCTGCACTGGTCCAACTGGCGCAGACGCCACCAGATCGTCGGGCGGAAGCGGAGCATCGTCATAGACACGATCGGCCTCCTGCTCGCGGTGCTGGTCACCGCGGCCAGCGTGCAGGACTCTGTGGCCGGTACTCAGCTCCTCGACCAGGTGGCCGCCGACCACCCGGGCATCCGGAAGGTGTGGGTCGACGGCGGCTACCGCCAGCATCTCGTCGAGCACGCAGCGACCCTCGGCATCGACATGGAAATCACCGCCCGCACCCCCGGGACCAGGGGATTCACCCCGATCCCGAAGCGGTGGGCGGTCGAACGAACCTACGGCTGGCTGATGCTCCACCGCCGGCTCGCCCGCGACTACGAAACTCTCTCCGGACGCTCCGAAGCCATGGTCCACCTCGCCATGACCGACCTCATGGCTCGCCGTCTCACCGGTGGAGCCACCATTTCCTGGCGCGACCCGAAAAACATCACTAAACAACCAATTCCGGGATGAAACACTGGGGAGAACACGACCTCTGACTGCTGCCCGAAACCTGCACTCGCGCCGTCGTCCCGGCCCGTTCCCGGGCGGGATTACGCCGTACGCGAGGTTCTTTCGCGGCGACCAACGATGCACTGCTGGGCGGACGTCGATTCGGGTTACCGCGCAACGCTGACCATGTATGCGGCGAGCGCGCCACCCCAGGTGCCGCAGAGCACCACGACGAGGCGGCCCGTCCAGTTGTCCTGCTGTATCGCCATCCGGATCGTCCGCCAGAATTCCCTTCCCATGGAGCCTCCTTGGCATCGTCAGGGCGTTTCTGGCAGATGGCCAGTCGGCTCACGTTGCACTGCGCCGCAGCACACGGAAGCGTCACGCGTGGCGGACTCAGTCGTAGCTGAGCCCTTCATAGGGCCGGCAGCCCCCACGGCAGTGACGCACCCAGCCCTCTAGCGCCCGCAGACACGACTACCGGTACCGGGCACGGGAATCAGCCTCGCCAGCGTTCACCAAATTTTGCACTGTGACCGTCAGTGGACACCCCACTTCGCCACTCTGCGGCCAACTGCAGCGCTCAAGTGGCCAACTGAAGCGCGCAGCGTCGCCGTCTGCCCCAGGGCTCTCGCCGTCTTTCCGACGATCTCGGCGGCCTCGTGTGGGGTGGCGCCTGCCCGCAGTTGTTCCAGGTACCGCAGCCCTGTTACTCCGAGGGCAGCGGCCCGCTGCTGCAGCTGCATAGGTTCGCAGATCTGCGATGTTCCGCGCGGGATTTATGCACGGCTGATGCATGCAGCAGTCCGCCTGGTGCTGCTCGCTGTCCCGCCACCTGCAGCGTTCCCCTTGAAGGGAACGCCGCAGGTGCACAGCGTTCGCGCCTCTTGAAGCCCAGACGTTCCGAGGGTGATCGACACCGCCTGCCGCATGCTGCGGCTGCCCACCATGCGGGCCCAGGCCGCCGATGTCATCTCCCGCGCCGAACGCGAGGGCCTGTCTTATGCCGGGTTCCTCGCCGAGCTGCTGATGGCCGAATGCGAGGACCGCGACCGCCGCCGGGCCGAACGCCGCATCCGGGCCGCCCGCTTTCCCCGTGAGAAGTCCCTGCGCGACTTCGACTACAGCGCCAACCCCAACGTCGACCCGGCCGTCATCCACACACTCGCGACCTGCGACTGGATCACCAAGGGCTACCCGCTGTGTCTGATCGGGGACTCCGGCACCGGCAAGTCACACCTGCTGATCGGCTTGGGCACCGCGGCCGCCATGGCCGGCCACCGCGTCCGCTACATCACCGCCGCGGCCCTGGTGAACGAGCTGGTCGAGGCGGCCGACGAGAAACAGCTCGGCAAGACCATCGCCCGTTACGGGCGTGTCGATCTTCTGGAGATAGACGAGCTCGGCTACCTCGAACTCGACCGCCGCGGCGCGGAGATGCTCTTCCAGGTCCTTACGGAGCGTGAGGAGAAGAACTGTATCGCGATCGCCTCCAACGAGGCGTTCACCGGGCTGGAGCAAGACTTTCACCGATCCGCGGCTGCGCGGCGATCGTGGATCGCCTCACTTGCAACGCCACCATCATCGAGACCGGCACCGAGTCCTACCGTCTGGCCCGCACCAAGGCGAGCAAGACCAATGGGCCGAAGTAGCCGCCTGTCGGGCCGGATCGGGAGCGGTGACCTCGACTGTCAACTGCGGGGGGTGGTGCGCTGAGACTTGAGGGCCGAGGCCAGTGCGTGCAGCGCCGGGACGGCGGCGGACAGCGCGGTGCGTTGGTCCTGGGAGAGCGTCGCGAGCGAGTCTGCGAAGATCTCGGCCCACGCCTGCTCGATCATGGCCATGCCCTGCAGGGCCCCCATGGTCGGGAAGAGCTGAACGGCACGGCGGTCATGCGGGTCCGGTTCCCGGCGAATGAGCCCCTGCGCCACCAGGCCGCGCACGGCGGTGCTGACGTTACTCGTATGCAGCCCCACTTCCTGGGCCAGCGCGCCCACGCCGATGCCCGGTGAATCCAGCACCTGGCGGAGCACTTCGAGGTCGGAGGGGGGCAGCGGGGGCAATTCGGCTTCGTTGACGCCGCGCAGCCGGAGCACGCGCCCGAGCGCGTGAAGGGCCGGAGTCAGATTCCTCGCCTCACGCAAGAGTGCCGCATCGCCTGCCGCGTCGGTTGCGTCCATGCAGCGATCGTAGCCATGCCTATAGTTATATATCTATAGTGAAAACTCGGTTTCGTCGGCACGTTCAGGAGAACGAGATGTCCATACCGTCCACTGGCGCGGCGCAGAGGCCAGCAGCTCTGCTCACAGCAACGCTGGCGCTACTGTCGTTCGTGGTACCGCTCGCCACGGACATGTACCTCCCGGCCTTCCCGGCGATGGCCGACGAGTTCGGCACCGACGCCTCCGGTGTCCAGCTGACCCTGACCGCCTTCCTGTTCGGCACCGCAGCGGGCCAGCTGGTACTCGGTCCGCTCTCCGACCGTTACGGACGGCGCATGCCGATCCTGACCGGCGCCGCGGTATGCACCCTGGCCACGGCGCTGTGCGCGACGGCTCCCAACCTCGGGGTGCTGATCGTGCTGCGCTTCGTGACCGGCTTCAGTGGCGCGGCCGGCCTCGTTGTGGGCCGGGCCGTCATCTCCGACGTTGCGACCGGTGCCGTCGCGGCCAGGCTCTTCGGCGTGCTGATGGCCCTCGGCGGCATCGCCCCGATCATGGCCCCCCTCGCAGGCGGCGCTGTCGTGAGTAACACAGGCGGCTGGCGGGGCGTCTTCTGGATCCTGTCGGGGGCCTCGCTGCTGATGTTCCTGGCCGTGCTGTTCTTCATCCCCGAAAGCCTCCCCAAGCAGCGGCGCCGGCCTGGCGGTGTTGCAGCCACCCTGCAGGCCGCCCGGTCTGTGCTTACCGACCGCGCCTACGTGGGCTACACCCTCGCCTTCTCCTTCTCCTGCGGCGCGCTGTTCTGCTACATCGCCGGCTCGGCGTTCCTGCTCCAGAACGTCCTCGGCTTCACCGTGGGCCAGGCGTCCGTCGCCTTCTCGCTCGGCGCCCTGACCGCAACCCTCTCCAGCACAGCCAACACCAAGCTGGTCGGCCGCTACCACCCGCGACTGCTGCTACGCATCGGCCTGGCCACGATGCTGATCGCCACCACAGCGGCGCTGCTGGTCACTCTCGCCGGTCAACTCAACCGCGTTCTCGCCCTCGGGCTCATCGGGATCGCTTTCATCGGAATCGGCCAGGTCTTCGGCACCGCCACGGCACTCGCTATCGAGCGGGTCCCACACGCGGCCGGCACCGGCTCAGCCGTACTCGGCACCCTGCAGAGCATCTTGGGAGGCGTTGCCGCACCGCTCGTCGGCCTGGGCGGCGAGGACACCGCCGTGCCGCTCTTCGCCGGCATGGCCGCTTGCTCCCTGATCGCCGTGCTCGCAGTACTGCTCACCCGGGGTGACACGCCCTCACCCGGCATCCCCCACGGCGACATGAAACCATCAGCGAGCGCCGCGATCTGACATCCCTTGCCAACCCGGCGAGCTTTCCCGCTCGCAGCCCCACCAGGTGGTCCCAAAACCAGCCGCCCTGCGGCGCCACTTCGCAACGCCTGGTCTTCACGAATCATCCGCGAACTGGGGCTGGAGTCGCTTCAGTGGGTCCAGATGGAGGCCGCCCTAGCCAGCCGGGAGCCGACTACCCCTCCGGAGCGCCTGCCGCAGAAACAGAGACGGGCACGCATGGCCACAGTCGCCTGTCGCTTTTTCTTCACCGGGTCGTGCGGCTGCTGGTGCGTGCGCCAGTGCGCTGTTGGTGCGCTGGCTTCTTGTGGGTGAAGTGCGGATATGCGCTGCGGGGTTGGCGGGGAAGTCCTTCTCCGGTGGAGAAAACGGGTGAAGGGAACTGAATGTCTTCTCGGGTGGTGTCAGTCCTGGCCGGTGTCGTGACAGTGGTGATGGTTCCCTTGTCCGTGCCGGGGGCCCCAGCAGCAGTTGCCGACTCCAAGAACGACAGGGCGTTGCCGCCGGTCCCCGACAAGGCTACGGATGTCAAGGAGCTGGCGGGGCGGACGACGGACAATAATGCTCCCAACGTCGACGGCTACAAGCGGGAAGAGTTCCAGAACCCGGGTGAGGGGTCGTGGAAAGTATGGCCGGGCGATGACAAGTGCACGACCCGCGACAAGGTGATGGCCCGGGACGGGCAGAACGTGAAGAAGACCAACAAGAAGAAACCGTGCGAGGTAACTTCCGGAAGGTGGGTCAGCCCCTACGACGGCGTCACGATTTCGCGTACGGATAAGGCTGATGTCGATCACATCGTGCCGCTGAAGAACGCCTGGCAGTCCGGCGCAAAGAACTGGACCCGGACCAAGCGGGTCAGTTTCGCCAACGAGCTGACCCATCCGCAGTTGCTGGTCGTCTCCAAGACCAGCAACACCCAGAAGGGCTATAAAGTCCCTGAGAAGTGGCAGCCCCAGCAGACCTACCAGTGTACGTATGCCAAGGCGTGGGTGCGGGTGAAGAAAGAATATGACCTCACGGTCACCAGCGACGAGCGCAAAGCGCTGGAAGGCATGCTCAACGCCACCGGGTGCACGTAGCCGGACCAGGTCATGCCATAGCCGAGTCACCCCGGCGGGGTGATCCCCGCTCATCTCTCAGGCCGAGCGGCAGCAGCAGGCGGAACGGGAGCAGCAAAGGCAACCGGCTGCCGCAGTGGACTCCCAGACCCTCGTGGCCGGCAATCGCGCCAGCACTGGTGAACCCTGCCCCCGATCGACTACCGCTACAACATCTGCCATCGGACCGCGCCGCCCTCGCCACCGCCTACGAGATCCAACACCCCTGACCTGTACCCGCCTGCCCGAACACCTGCTGCCCTTCGGGGACAGCCGACCTCCCGCTCGCGATGTCGATTAGGAGCCCATAGTGCGTCGAGTGACACCTGTCCTGTGCGCTCTGTCCCTCTCAGCCATGCTGACAGCAGCCGCTCCATCCGCGGCTGAGGCCGAGCCCCCCTACTTCGCGTACTCAACGTCCAAGGACGGGACAAACCAGAAAAGGATCAACAGTCCGACGGCGGGCCAGTGCACTGCCGTGAGCAACGGAAACTGGGCCAACAACCAGTCCGGGCTGTTCGCACACCTCTATACCGACGCAAAGTGTAAAAAGAGGCTCCTCACGATGGAGGACGACCACTACACGCTCCTCGGTACCGGAGGGACGTTCTACAGCGTGAAGTTCACCAAGAAAAAGGACGAGTGGTAGAAGCTGCGGGGGCTGAGGGCGTTACCAGGTGGCGCACTTCCAGGCCATGCCGATCCAGGCTCCGGCCGTGGCACCCATGCGCCCGCTGGTCCACATGGCCTTCAGTGTCCTGCCCTTCACGCCGTAGCTTTCAGCGAGCTTGCGGTAGTTCTCACACGCCTTTTCCTTCTTGTCCGGCCGGGAGCCGAGACCGGGGTAGAAGGAAGAAGAGGCTCCGGGATCGTTGACGACCATGCCCACCACAGCCCCCATGCCCTTGCCGAGGCTGTCGGAGTTCCAGCTCTTCGTGGACTCCTTGGTGGAGACCTTCCGCCCGTCGGAGTCCATCAGGCCGACATTCAGCTTCGGACCGTCAGGCGTGTGCTCGTCCGGTCTGACCCCCTGCCCCTTCCGGTGTCGCCAGGTGACCAGATCGACCCGGTACTTGTTCTTCTTGGCCATCCAGTTGTCGAAGTCGAGGCTGACGTAGGCAGTCTTTGGGCGTGAGGACGCAGAAGAGTGGAAGGGCGGTCGATGGAGTAGCGAACCTTGCCTCCGACGCCCCCGCCTGAGGTGTTGATCAGCTGGATCCCACTGGCACCGGGATCGATCGTCTTGGGCGGCACACCGTAGGGGTACTGCCCGTCGACTCCGTTCCCGGTCGACCACTGGCCCTGCACGATGCCGCTGTCCCGCAGCTGCAACTGCTGGCTGGTGTTGTTGTAGATCACCACTGCGGTCGTCGGCGTCAGATACGTACCACTGGGGAGCCCGGCGGCCTGCAACAAAGGTGTGAAGTTGTAGCTGCTGCCCCAGGCCGACCGCGGCGGATGCGCGGGAGGGCCCGGTCTGGCTTCCTCCTCATCGTCCGCCCTTGCCTCGGAGGTGACGAGGACAGGTGCCAGCATCACCCCCACGGCGGCTACACCCGCCACCAGCCTGTTCTTCCTGCCCCATCGGCGTGCTGTACGCGGGTGCACCATTCCTCGTCCTCTCCCACGGCCAGCATCAGACGGCCGGATCCCACGCTGGAAAGCCTCGCAATCCAGGTCTACATCCGGCCGCCCTCAACGGCACACAGACCAGGGCCGAATGGGTATCAGCCAGCCTCCGCGTCGACATGAACGCTGCAGGTTGCGTGAGCAAGGCCGGGTGAGGTGCCGCCGGGCCCGTCAGGATGGGACAGGTGACTGCCTGTGGCATCACTACTGCCGATGCGGACCCCGGACAGAGCGTCCCGCGAGAGCGCAAGGAAACCGCAACCGGGCCATCGCTGTGTCCGGGTCCTGCAGCGAGGGGCAGTCCCAGCGGTGCAAACGCGTCCCGCTTCGGCCCTTGGCATAGGTGGCACCGGCCTCCCGCTGCGCCTTCCAGCGGGCCACATCCTGGCGCAGACGCGCCTCAGCACGGTCAGCATCGGCACACGGCTGGCACCGGCCGGGCATGTACTGGCACGAGCACTCGCTGCACCCCTCACACGGCACACAGGGGTGGGGAAGGCGAATGACAAGGTCGTGAGGGACGGAAGCCGTCACGGGTCTCTGTGTTTCGGGCAGCCCCGAAACACCTTCCGGCGGCGCGTGAGGGCGAGGAGCATCACCCCCCCCCGGCAGCATTGCAGGGCTCCGCAGCACCGAGCTATGCGTACTCCCGCTGCCCGGACGGGACGACAGCGACCGAGGGGGATTTCGATGGGAAAGAACCGCGCGGCCACAATCGGCTTCGCCTCGCTGCTTCTAGCGGCAGGCGCACTGACCGCAACCGGCAGCTCCGCTACCGGGCAGCCTGCGGCGCCCGAGCCGCGAAATAGCTGCGATGACGAAGGCTTCGACTGGGGCAGCGACAAGCTCTATCCCAATGAGAAGAAGTACAACCCGGAAGTCGAGGACTCCAAGCTGCAGATGTGGCAGCAGCACTACCTGCGGGAGGACACCTACGGCGTCCTGACCGCCGGTGGACCCCATGTGAAGTTCTACATCGAGGACAAGAAGAGCGGCCAGAAGTGCTGGGGCAAGAAGGAATCCGAAGAGTGGGGCGAGGAGATCGAGACCGGGGTCCTGGACAACCGCAACACCTCCATCCGGGGCTGCATCGTGGACCCCGACGAACGGAAGTGCGGGGCGTGGCTCCGCGAGGACGCCGGCGGACACCGGCAGAACGGTACCGGCCTGGGCAAGATCGACAACTACCCCGACCTCCACCTCAAAGCCAAGGCCAGTTACGACGACCACGAATACCCCGGCGCCGGACCCGATGTCCCCGGAACCACCGTCAAGGTCGGCAACCACACCAAGGCGGTCATGCGCATCCGCATAGACGAAGGCGAGGCCATCAAGACCTTCGGATTCGTCCGCACCTCCCGCAAGGACACGGAAATCGCGCTCGTCAGCGACAAGTACGGATTCGCCGACTGGATGAAGGTCTACGCGACGTCGGACGGCGACTACGCGGCACGCACCGGCATCCTCTACAACAAGCACGACCAACTCATGGTCTGCGTCCGCCGGATCTCCAACCCCTCGCCCACGCACTGCGGGAACTGGAACCGCGCCTGACCTTGCGCAACCTTCTCCGAACTAAACCGGTCGGAGTGCTCGGCTTCTGCTCGCGCCTGATGTTCTCAGCCATCGACTGATGCATCCGGCCCGGACTGCTCAGCCAGGCCGGCTGTAGTAGGAGGGCTCGCGGGGTCCGCTCGTACGGGGTCGTCAAGGACCGGAGGCGACTCCTTCCATAGGCTCGTCGATCCCAGGTCCGCCTGGCCGCCGGTGAACTCGGCGCAGGCGCAGCCGGACACGTGGTCCACCGGCGCCACGGCGGGCTTGGGGAGGAACCAGGAAGCCTCGGGGATTCCTTCAGATCGGTTCGGCGGGATGGAGCACTGTCAGCCTCCCGGCACCCCGTCGCGGAGGGCTGGCTCACGATGGCTGCAATCGGCGTCCACGCCCTCGCCGAGGCGGGCGTCGGACCGGGCGGTCGCCTTACATGGCGGCAACGCTCAAGCTCGACATGGAGTCTTTGGCCGGGGCGACGCGGCAGTCGACCGGAACCGCCGCCCGGCTGCGCTGGCCACGGCTCGGCTAGACCTCAGCACAGTTCGCCGGGCTCATACTTGGCGAAGTCACGCTTCCCTCGGTCCCAGACCCATACTCTCGACTCACGCCACAGGCGCGGGTAGTCGTGAAGCTCGATCGCGTTCGGGAGTCCGGGGCCAGGCGCCTCGGTCCCGGTGTCTCCCTCCACCCACCGGCCTGTAGGCACCTTCGTCGGCCGCCATTCAGCGTCGGCAATCAGGACGGCTGCCACCCTTTTGATGCCGGCCCCTCCGCCAGGCAGAGGGACCCGCCACTCTCGCTCGTGCAGCCACGTGGAGTCCGCGGCGGTGCGTACCGCCCAGTGCCCGAGCCCGGCTTTCTGGAAGGCCTTGTGCACGTCCGGCGGTACGTAGGCTACGGCCCCTCCACCGAGGCTGTTGACCATCTCTCGGACGATCACAAGGCCCCACGGCGTGAAGCCCCGCGCCGTAACGAGGTGGTCGAGGTGGCCAGGGGGAC
Source organism: Streptomyces sp. 8N114 (assembly GCF_052245835.1). NCBI lineage: Bacteria > Bacillati > Actinomycetota > Actinomycetes > Kitasatosporales > Streptomycetaceae > Streptomyces > Streptomyces sp. 8N114. Next base: position 521,346 of record NZ_JBQQBT010000003.1, read on the forward strand.
ACTCGGAGAGGCACAGGCATGGCGTCCCAGAGCGACCACGGTCTGCCGCTCCGAAGGGTGCGAAGGCCCGAAAGCTCTCCTCACGCAGGATCGTGTCCAGACGCTCTTGTGGGGTCATGTCCCGTATGTGCTCGGGCACCCAGTCGGGCCGGCTTCCGTTTCTTCCGGTGAAGTGGATCAGATACTCACTCTGAGCCGGCCCGACCGGCCCCAGGCTCAACACCATTCCGCCCCCTGCGTGACGCGTGACCTTCGATGCGAAGGTCATACAGGATGGCCCCGGGCGGCACGCCGAATTTCGCGCTGGGCCGGGACCGCCGGACACTTGGGAGTTCGACTCTCGCCAGTGGACCGTAGGCTCGACGCCATGACTCCAGGATCGCGGGCTTTGCGCGGCTATGACGGACACCGGTACCAGGCGTTGGCCGTGGCGGTATGGGACGACCTGACTCAGCAGGGACTGAGAGTGCGCGACGCCAACGCGTCGGCCAGCGACGGGGAGGGCGGCGTGTCGCTGATGCTGGAGGATTCTGGGGTGATCCTCTCCTGGCGGGCACACGACGACGTCGAGCGCATCATCTACGACAAGTCACTGCGGGCTGAGCGAAGCCGCAGCACTGCTGCGATGATGACCGGAGCACTGGCGAGTATTCTGGCGACCCTCGGCTACCAGGTGAGAGCCGAATTCTGGGACGCGCTTCCGGCACCGGCTCTGCTCGTGGAGTCGAGCCCGAAGCCGTAGCGGCAGGAAGAAGGGAAGGCCCTGTGCGCCCGGAGCGCACAGCCGACGAGGAGGCTGCGGTGCGTCGGGCTCCGGCCTTGGCGGATACTCCAGCGGGCAAAGCCGTCTGCCTGGACGCGGCCTGAAAGCACTCCTTCGTGGGCGGGCGCCGTGCTCAGCTCTTCAGTCCGTTTCGTCCGGTTCGCTGGCGCGGGCGATACCGTCCAGTTCGGCGTCGATGGCTTCCCGTTCGGCGGCCCAGCGGTGGAGGCTTTCGCGGATCTCCTGCAGCTTTTCCGGATTATCGGCTGCGGAGGCTTCCACATGGCGAAGCCGGTGCTGCCGTCCGGGTCGGACATCTCCACCACCCGGTGGTCCGCGCCGCCGGTGATCATCATGGCCAGGATGGTCGCCAGCTCGCGCTGCATCTCGGGTGTGAGTTCCGCCTGTTCGTCCTCGTCACCGAAGATGCCTTCCCGGCCCTCTGCCAGCAGGTGCGCCGACTCGTGCACGAGCCGGGCCAGCCGCTCGTACTGCTCCGGGTCCATGCGCGCCTTGAGCGCCTCCATGTACAGGGACACGGCCTCGACCCGGTCCAGCCCGCCGTCGTCCTCGCTCTCGTCGTTCATTCCTTCAGCGTGCTGCGCCGGGCGGGACGGCGTCCAGGCCCCTGCACAGCCGCACCGTGCCGAGAGCCGCCCCTGCCTGACCAGCACCCGTACGCCGCCCAGCACCGCGGGCGATGACGTGCGCCCCTCACCGAGGTGGAGCATGCCACCAACTCGTGCTGCTGCTCGCCGAGTTGCCTCGCTCTTGGCAGGGCGCGACAGCGCCTCTGCTGTGTGCTCGGAGGGGGCGAACCGACGCCCACACAGACTGCAATCGCAATTCCGGAGCGAATCCAAACCCGCCAAGTGCAGAAATCTCAAGCCGCATCACAGCAGGAGCCGCTGACTGTTAACCAGCAATTCTCGTCCCTCCCGGCGGCCTCTTTTCCACTCTCCTCGCCGCCTTCTTTCTTCCGGGAGAAACTGCGTTGACCGGCACCTCACCGGCCCCGGCCCGGCGCCGCCACCACGCCCACCTGATCGCCACCGCGACCCAACTGGTGGGCGAGCGCACCCATGGCCAGCACAGCTGTCCTGCGACCCGATCAGCCAGGCCCCGCCCGGCCCGGGAGAGGTGCCGGTCTCTTCCTGGCCGGGCCCATGCCCTCCTCCACACCACCCCCCAGGACTCTGGGAAGCCGCACCTGCCCGGGACGACGCCCGCTGGTTGCAGGCCCGCGACCACGAACAGCACGCACGCCAGTCCTCCTTCGAGCGGCGCTGTGCGGTCCCCGAGACACGATTCGGTCCTGCTGGACGCCGCCTCCGGCTTCGACGGCAGCGCTCCCGGCGGAATGTGGCGAGGTCGTGGGTGTTGTTGGGGAACGTCATCGCGTCTGTCGTGGGCGGTGGCTTTTGTCAGGCGCGGGGAGGGGTCGGTGCCTTCGGGGGCTTGGTAGCAGGGCGAGATGAGGGTGACGTCCATCTGTGGCTTGAGGTTGCCTGAGCGTGTCTTCAGTGCCTCGATCACCACGTGGTGACGGGAGGTGGTGTGTACCGCCGTGATCTCCGGGTTGCGGGCCATGCTGTTCATAGGCCCGTCCTTGGTGATACGCCACCCCATGCCGGGAAGTCGGGAGCGCAGGTTGTCCATGGCGGTGTCGAAGTCGTCCGCGTCCGCCTCCCACAGTGCCCAGGGGTGGTCCACTCTGTAGTAGGTGGTGAAGTCCGGGTCGATGGCACTGCACGGTATGGCGGCGGCGGGAATGTGACTTGGGGTGCCGGGGATGCCCATGGCATCCACCAGCCGGGACGACATCCGGTTGACCTCGTCCTCCGCCTGGGACACCTCGCGCACCTCGGGTGTGTATCCGAGCCTCCTGCGCACCTTCGACGGCTTGGCGACCCGCCCGCGGCCAGTGTTGAACATCATGATCGAGCATCCCCTCAGCGGAACCAGAGTCAGCAGGGTGGCTGCAACGACCGTCGTGCCGGATGCCGCCCTGGGCTTAAGACAACACGACGCCTGGCAGCCCGGTCCAGGTGCCCTCACCCCCTGCTGATGGCGGCCTGGCCGCGGGTGTAACCGACGCCGGACTGGAGCTGCTGGCCGCATCGGATGTTCCCGGCCGGCCCCTCGAACTGCTGGAACAGGTCCGCAAGGACGGGAACCACGACCCGCACGAAGTCCTCGACGATGCGCTCGCCACCGTCCTGGCCGGCGCCTGCCTTACCCTCCGAGAAGCGACCGACACCCCGGATCCCAGCCAGGCGGCAGAACACTGTCCAACAGCCTCCCGGCACTTCGCCCAGGCCATGACCCTCACCAGTATCGACACCGGCCCTGAGCCCGCCTGACCCGGACTGTCGCACCTAAGTTGGGCCGCCGGCGACTTCGCGGGGCGCACAAGGAACCGGTCAACGGGTCACGCGTGGCTGAGGACCTCCATCAGGGCCGCGCACTCCGCCAGGACCTGGGCGGCGAGCGCCGCCTGCCGCACCCGCGCGACGGGCGCGGCCAGAGCGATGAGACAGGCAACAGCGCCGAGGCCCACCCCCCAGGTGAACAGCCAGGCGGGCAGTCCCGGCGCGCACTGCTCCCCGTATGTGAGGCAGCGCGAGGCTCGCTCGGAAGCCAGGGTCAGCACACCGGCCGCCACGGCCGCCGGCGCGAAGCCGACGGCGCACAGAACGGACCAGAGACGCGAGCGGTCCCTTCGCACAGCCACCCGGATCGGGGGCGCTGGAGAGCGGGCCGTTGCGTTCATGCCTCGATCCAACGCCGCCCAGCCGGCCCGGCACACTGAACCGGTACTCAATCGTGGGTGCGCACCGTACTCAGACAGACTGCGCCCCCTTGGACGCCGTGGGCGTGACTGCGAGCGCGTTCCGCACCGAGCCGGCGGACAGAGCGGCCGTCCTGGGTGGAAATCCTGGAACGGCACTTTCCACCCCCAGCTGCCTGATCCCGGCCACACCACCGAGTAGCCCCGAACACGGCAGTACATGCCCCGACCCCGCTGCTGCGGCCTCCCCGCCTGGTCAGCCTGGGCACGCGGGCTGCGTGTCATTCGGCGGCGAGGTTCTGGCGCAGGTCCAGGTAGCAGCGCAGTCGGACGCCGGGCTGGCCGGGGTCATGTGTGGTGCCGTCGGTGGTAGCGGTGGCCCACCGGGAGGCCAGCGCCTGCTGGAAGGCGAAGGCGGTGCGGTCATCCATCGCCGCGACGTCGACGACGACCAGCCCGGGTTCCGCCAGGCGCATCTCGTTGATCGGCTCCATGCCCGGCACGACGCGCTGAACACAGAGAGGGATCGCCGGAACACGGAGATTCACCCGGACAAGGCGACCTCCAGATCCTGGGTGAACCCGGTGGTGCCCGGCGACGTCCCCCGTGCCATCGCCGGGCACCGCAGCGGCCGGCAGCGTCCCTGAGCAAGCCCAGCCCTACTCTCTTCTCGTGCTTCGCCGGGCGGGAGGCGGCTACCCGGCCAGCTTCTTGAGGATTGGAGGATGGAGGGCGACCATTCCGTCAGGTCATCAGACGAGGGCGGGGCCGACCACCGTCTCCAGCACGCGCCTGCGGAAATCTCTTCCCGATCGGTATCCCCCAGCGGGGGCCTGGCGCGTGTAGTGGGTGAGGGTGGAGCGTGTTGTACGACCCCGCTGTGTTGCACCAGTGGGGGCGGACACTGAGCACAGCCCGGCTGGACGCCGGTTTAACGGGGCCATGGGACAGCTGGCCTCGCGCACCCAACGGAACGACGGCGAGTGAATGCCGCAGAGTGCCGGACGAGGGTACGCAAGGCGGCCTGCCGGTCGGTCGTCTCCGGTCAGAGTGTCGGCTTCCGGTGCCGGGCCAGGAGGCCGGTGAAGAAGTCTTGCAGGACCTGTTCACCGTCTGGTTCGGTCAGTTCCCATCCGCCGAAGCGGTAGACCTCGTATCCGGCCAGCCTCAGTCGGCGGTCCTCGGCGACCATCTCCGCATACAGCCGCGGCACAGCGGTGTGGGTCACCTGCCCCTTCTCGTCGGCCGGGTTCGGCCGGCCGTAGTGCTGGACCCCGTCGACCTCGATGACGATGCGGGAGCGGTCCGGTGCCAGGAGCAGGAAGTCCATCCGCTGCCTGTGCAGCGCCCCGGACTGCTTGCCGCTGCGCCGTGTGTAGGGGTCGTAGTGGAGGTAGACCTGGGGGATCAGGGCGGGCAGGTCGAAGCCGCCCTCCTTGGCATACCGGGCGCAGTAGGTGCGCATGAGGAGCTGCTCGGGTGGTGAGTCCAGTGACCGGTACAGGCGCCGGTAGAGGGAGTCGGCGGCGCTCTTCTCATCGGCGCCCGGCTGGTGCCTCCTCGTCCACCAGACGATCATCTGCCGCCAGGTCAGCCCGTGCGGCGGCAGGGGATCGGTGAACACCAGGCAAGTATCAGCATGGCGGACGATCTCCACGTCGTTGTTCACCGCGTCGCGCAGCACGATCTGCGGCTTCGCCCCGTCGGCAGCGAAGATCAGGTTCTTGAAGCTGCCGGACGGCCCGTTGGTGAAGCGGCGTTCGTATTCCAGCTCCTGCAACTCCTCCAGCGCGTCCCGGGTCGGGCCGAGGATCTGCTCGATGCAGTCGCGGCGGGCCTGCCAGCTGCCCCGCATGCCGTTGTCGCGCCAGTAGGTGCCGAAGCCGCGCGGGCCCTCGAACGTCCGGAACGGCCAGGCGGGCGGCTCCAGCGTGAGGCGTTCCAGGACGGCGCGGTGGGCCTTGATGACGATAGGCACGTTCCCGTCATCTAAGTGCCTGCGCTGGCCGTCGGTGCCGTGGGAGACGAAGTCGCCGTACAGAAGCTGGGTCAGAGCGATGGCGACCTCCAGGTCGGTGCGGTCGGCCGGAGGTCCGAACCGCAGCGATTCGACCAGCTCGACATCGAGCACCCACGGCATGGCCCAGCCGTCACCGCTGCTGAAGAACGCCTCCACGTGCACGCACCCCACCCCCCGCGATTCGTAGACAGCATCCTCAGCCCCGCAATAGCCAGTCCGCCAGACACTGCTGAGACGCCTTCATCCCATCCTCGGCCCCGGCGCCCCGGCGAGGCCCTCATACCGCCGCAGGGTTCACACAAGCGCAGACAGCCCGCACGACTCGCGTTCCGGCGAACCGGCGGCGGCCTGCCGGAAGGTCCCGGCAGGCCGGCCACCACTTAGCGCTGCCCGCGGTGGTCAGGAGGCGCACACGGGGTCGGCGTAGGTGGTGAAGAATCGGTCGCCGGTGAGCTTGTGGTGTGCGAGCTGCTCGCGTACGGCCTGTTCGTCGGCCCAGCGGTCGGGACTGCTGGCGAGCGCGGTCGCATACTGCGTCACGGCTTCCTTCAGCTTCTCGAACCTGGCCGGCGTGACGACGCGCATGCCGGGCGGCGGGGTGGCCTTGGCGTCGCTGACCCGGCTGGGGTGCAGCATGACCGGCAGGGCCTCCACCTCCGGGTTGTGGTCGTTGAGCCAGCGGACGCTGCCGCCGAGCTGGTTGATGTCCTTCTTCGCGATCGTGTCGGTGACACACCCTGTCTTCAGCTCGGTCACTGCCTGCCGCGTCGCCGAGAGCGCCCACAGATTGTCCGGGCCCATGCCGTACTGCTTTTCCGGGCGCGCGCTGGTGAACCCGAGGTGCTCGCCCAGAGCCTGCCACGCCCGCTCGGCGTCATCGGAGCGCTCCTCCTCGCCCCACACCACGTTCTCAAACAACGCTTGCACACCGAGCCGCAGGCTGAGGCCGTCGCCGTACTGGGCAGCTAGGAAGTCGGCGGCGGCGCGGGCCTGTACTGCTGCTGCCTTGAGCTGTGTCGGGACAGCTTCGTTCACGGGACGCAGGACGAATGAGTTATCGTTCAGCGCGCCAGCCAGGGCCTGCTGGGCGGCCACAGGGTTGGTCAGGTGCAGGTAGGCGGCCTTCTGCTCCCGCAGCCAGCCCCTCAGCGCCGTGTCACGGTCGCCGAGGTCGTTCACCGCCCGCTGCACCCGGTCGGCCGCGGCCAAGGTCCGCCTGGTGGCCGCCAGATCAAACGCCTCGCGAAGCGCCACGGCTTCCGGCCGTACCGTCCCCTGCGGGGCGTAACGGACCTCCGCCAGCGCCCGGCGGCTGCGCTGCGTCCACTGCGGCATCCGCCCGAGGCAGGCCCGCAGCGCCTGCCGGACCGCGTCCAGTCCTTCGCCCCTGATCTGGCGAGCGATGTCGCGGCTCAGCTTCAGCTGGGCCTGCGTCGCCGGCGAGAACAGGGCCAGGTGCCGGGCGTCATTGATCGCGACGGCGAGGTTCGCCCCCATCAACAGGACCGCGCAGTAGTCCTCGTTGTCCCGCACACCCCGGCCCATGCCCTGTTCGATCCGCTGAACCTCTCTGGCCAGGCGGACGGTGCTGTCGGCCAGCGCGACAGCCTCCCGCCGCTCCACCCCATCCAGAGGGCGGGGGACACCGTCCAAAATCAACAGACGGCAGGCGCCGGCCGGGAGGTTGACACCGTCGTACTTGTTGACCAGCACCACCAGGCCGACATGGCCGCCCTGGAGCTCCTTCACACCCGCCTCGAGGTCGCCGACCCACCAGGTGCGGTCGGCGTAGCGCTCCCAAGCTGCGGCGGCCGGGGCACTGGGCACCAGCACCACCACGTTGACCGGATCGGTCTCCGGCACACCATCTCCGTCCTGGTCGCCGTCGGCGAACTGACGGGCGAGCACACGCACGGCCTCGTTGTCCAGATCCGGGTTGAGGGCGCGGGGAGCCAGAATCATCCGCTCCCCGAGGTCCGACGCACTGCCCGGCGTGACAGGCTTCGCGACCAGCTTCGAGTTGGCGTCGAAGTCGGTGACCAGGGCGCTGTCGTCGGCGAGCGTCGCGGTCAGGTAGACCCTGCGGTGGGCGCGCACAAAGGATGGGATGCGGTCGATTGGCGTGCACGAGGGCCTGATCTCGATCGCCTTCGACGTCGCCGTCGCGGTGCACAGGTGCAGTACCTCGGCGAGCAGCGGCCACACGAACAGAAAGTCCTGCTCCTCCCGATGCGGCCGCAGGATCCTCAGCACCTCGTCGTGCTTGTCGGCCCACGCCCAGAAAGGGACCTGTGCCAGCGCCGTGGGGTCCTTGTCCTCCAGCTCCGACCAGGCGTTGGCCGACTGGTGCCGCAGGTCCTGCGCGAACAGATTCAGCAGCTTCTCGTACGCTTCATGGCTGGCGGGCACCCGCAGTCGAAACTGGTCCTCGGTCCGCGCCAGCGCGGCGTGCGCGTCGTCGACTACCACAATCACCAGGTCGAACGGTTCCTTGCCGTCCCCGACGACACCGAAAACCGACTTGCCGTTGATCAGCTTCTGGTAGTTCGTTACCAGCACTGCCTGGGCCGCGAGGAATCCCGGGTCGTGCTGATCCTCTGTGGTGGCCACGTCCAGCTTGGCGGCCTCCCCGCGGACTGCTTAACCAAGTAGCTGTCCGGGGCCAGGTAGACGGCCTTGCCGACGCCCTCGTTCAGTGTGCTCTGCGCGATCAGCAGACCGACGGCCGTCTTGCCCCCGCCAGTGTTCTGCTTGATCACCACATCGCGGTCATCGCGCCGGTTGTCGAACCACTCGTCCAGCACCTCGCCCTGCTCATGCCGCAGATACGGCCACGGCCGGTTGGCCAACCCCGCGTAGATGTCCCGAGGCCGCAGCAGCGCCTCGCTGTCCCCCGCGCCGATCCGGTCCCAATCCAGTGCCATCGCGCCATCCTCCTCAGCTGACCAGGCGGCGCCACGCCGCCTGCACTTTCCCCGTCCCCTCCGCCGGCTGGGAGCCTTCCGCAGCAACACCCGCCCGCCACAAGAAACAGAAACCCGCCCCCGACCAGACCCCGCGAGGCACACGAAGTGTGCCTACTCGCCTGACCGCTCAACAAAGGACCGACCGGTCCCCAGTGCCTGTTTCGCGCTCCTGGCTGCTGCGGAGGTGCTGGCGCTTGAGATGGCAAGGAGAGGGTTCCCTTTTAGCGGCTGCTTCCTTCTTGGAGTGCCTTCCAGCCCTCGGCTGAGAACTTCCGGGTTCCGAGGTCTGCAGGAGCTGGGATCTCCGAGCGGTCGATTTCCTCTTCCGGCGAGGTCATTTTCCAGTCTCCTGCTGTCCAGATCGCCTCGGACGGCAACGCCATCAACTGGGTCTTGGTCTCCTTCCCTTTGCCTGCCTTCGTGGTGACGCGTGTCAGGATGTAGACGCGTACCCGGCCTGCGCTGAGTGGCTTCCACCGCACTCCGATGGGGACGCCGCTCAGGTTGGCGCCGTCCGGGACAGGGCCCTTGGCCGGCACGCCCGCCATCTCCCGCGCCGATTTCACGGCGAAGGCAACCGCCGCTGCCTTGTCCTCCTGCTCGTTGGGGTCATCTAGGTCCTTGGGGTCCGCGTAGGTCTCCATCGCCCGGCGGATCTCGTCTTCATCCATGCTCCAGCCCGCCCGGTTGTTCGCGACTGCCGCAGCGACAGCGCCCCTGTCCGTGTGGGGAAAGCCGATGGGCAGCCCGTTCTTGCCGGCCTTTCCCTCGGGCAGGTTCACCCAGGAATCAGGGTCGTGAAACGTGCCGTCGCCCTCCGAGTCACTCGGCGCCTCCGATGGCTGCACGGGGCCATGGGAGGGCCCAGCGGCGCCGTTCTTCCCGGCGTCAGAGTCGTTTCCGCCACCGGCCAGGACGCCCACCAAGACGCCCACGAGCAGAAGAATGACGCCCACCAGGGCCATGACCAGCAGCCGTACACGCCTCTGGGACATCTGATCGGGAACCAGGGACAACAGAGACCCCTTCATACATGTGAGTAGTTGAGCGACAGGGAACAGCACTGCGCGCGATCATTCTGATGCGCTGGGCTTCCCGGTGTCCGTCAGCCCGGAGACGCGGCGTCCGGGAGTGCGGAAGTCCGCCGAGTACTGGGTCAGGGAGGGGCGTGCTCGGGAGAAGGCTGTCGGTCGGCCTGCCTGCCCGGCCACGTCTACCGCGAGCTGGCAGCGGCCCGCTCGATGGCCTGCTGGTCGACGTCACCGGCCGGAGTGACGAAGAGCTGGCCGAGGGTGCGGCTTTGATCACCGAGATCGGCCAGTTCGGACCGGTGGCCGCGCCCTCTACAGCACCCGGCTACCGCAACCCCTGCTGGTGGGACTGGGAAGGCGACCCCTATGTGCAACGGCTGCACGACCCTACCTACGAGCCGTTGTTGGGAGCCAGTACGGTCAATCGGGCGGTGTCCTGGCCGCCGTGGACGAAGACGCCGACACTGCCTGCAGTCTGGTCCGGGGTACGGGTGCTGTCCGGTAGGGCGTGGGGCTTGCCTTCCGCCGCGGATACGCGCACCGGCACGTCGTTGTCGCTTGTGCTTGTTGCTACGCCGTAGGCAGTACCGTCGTCCATGACGGAGCGAAGACTGATCGTCTTGGCGTCCTCACCGAGAGAGACGCAGCGTCCCTTTCCGCTGCGCAAGTCGAACAGCAGACTTCCGCTTGCCAGGTAGCGGCCGTTCCGGGAAAGCACGCCGTGGGTGGGCGGTTGCCAGGCCGTTTCTTCGGCCTCCTCCGTCATGAAGGAGGCGCCATCTGGGCACTTCACCGTTGCCTGCACGCGTCCGGTTGCGGTGTCGTGGACGGCCAGGAGCGACTCAGCGTTGTCCGCCTCGTCGTCGTCCATGGGGTCCCAGGCAGCAATCAGATGCCGTCCGGCCCTGTCGACAATCGTTCCGTTGGGACGACCGGCATAAATCCCTTCGTTGATGTCGACATCAGCCTTTCGGTAAACGGCACGGACACCGGGCGGCGTCACCTTCTTGCTGTCCCACTTGTGCTTCAGTCCGAATCCGCCCCGACCCCTGCTGGCCACGAGGCCTGAAGCCGTGGGAATGCCTCCAGGGTGGGCGTCGTCTCCGTCAGCCGTTCCTGCGGGTCCGATGTCGTCGGTGACGTCGGTGACGCGACCGGACGATGCATCCACGGAGGAGGCGTCGTCGCCGTCTGGGTCGGCGATCAGTAAGCCGCTTTCCCCTGCGGTGACCTGTGGATCCTCCGGAGGGGCGGGAACGGTGGCGGTGCTGATCGGCGCGACCGCATCACCGGAGGCACGCACCTTGTAGAAGGCGACGGCAACAACGTCCCTGGTCTCGTGCAACCGGTCTTTCGCGCGCTCACCGTAGGCCCAGACCGCAAAGTATTCCCGCTTCCCGTCCGAAACCAGGGTCACGCGCGGCACCGTCAAGGGCTCCGCATCACCGGGCGGCCCGGCGCTCGGCTGCTGACCGCCCGTCAGCGCCGGCGCCTTCCAGGACTTGCCGGTCCACCGTGTCTTCCCGCCGACGGCACCACGCGCCCGAAGAACGTATGCACTCTCCCGGCCCTCCCGCTCCCTCTCAAGGTAGGCAACCGTTTGACTGCGTGCGGACACGGCGTAGGGGAACGGCTGCATCCCCGGCAGCCAGTCTGCAGTCACCTGCCAGCCCTTGCGGCTGTCGAACGGCGCAGGTGCCTTCACCGGCTGCTTGAGCCGCACGTCGGCCGCCTTCCGATGGCCGTCGCCGTCTTTCTCGTCTGAGCTGCAGCCGCTCAGCGCACCGCTGAGCATGCCGAAAGCAACCGACGCGGCAACCGCCCGCCACCGAACCGAAAGCACCTCTTCCCCCCTTGTCCACGGACCAGTGCTGTGAGTGATCACAGCGTGCGTGACTCTACTGTGAGTCCAGCAACAGCGCCTCACCAAGTTGGGCATCCAGCCCGCTGCCACGGCGGCGCTCCCCGCCGCTCCGATGGTGCCCGCGGGGGCTGGACGGACGCCGACCTGGCCTCCGCCCTGCGTGCCCTGATCCGGCGCTGCGGATCCCCCAGCCTCCGCTCGGTATCCACCGTCATCAGCCACACCCTCACCCCCGAGCAGCTCGATGCCCTCCTTGCCGGAAACTTCGTGCTCGACTGGCCCCGCACCGAACGCCTCGTGCGCGCGCTCCAAGGCGACCCCAACAGCTTCCGGCCTCTGTGGCAGTACGCCGCCACCGACGCCGTCTCCTTACCGCCCACCCAACCCACCCCCGACCACCCCGGGAACGCCACCCCCCACAACCGCCTCGAAAGCCTCTTCGCCGCCTTCGGCCCCACCCTCAGCACACCAGCCCTCGCCTTCGGCCGCATGTGAGCAGCGGCAAGCCTGCCGCAGGCCAGGTGTCGGCGTACAGGTTGATGTGATTCTGGCAAGATTTTCGTAGCCGGAGATCATCTTGGTGCGGCGGTGGGTCATTGAGCGGGCCTATTGGTGAGGAGGTCGGTCGGCGGCGTCGATGGCGTCGATCGCTGTGAGGGTGTCCCGCCATGCTTCGCGCCATGCCCTGCGACGGAGATCATCGACCATGACCACATCGATGCCATCCGCGCCCATGGGCCACAACGGGGCGTTGCCGGCCGCGAGGCAGACTCGGGCGAGCAGACTGCGCCGGACGAGGTCGCGCAGTCGTTCCACGGCATGGGCGGTCGCTTCTCCATCGCGCACATCACCCGGAACGGTCGAGATCTTCCGGACCTCCTTAAGCAGTTTCTTCCTCTCCATGGCACTGCCATGGACGAGCTGAGATCGGAGCTTGTAGATCGCGTCGACGTCTTTGAAGATCTTGTCCGCTGGGTCGAGGCCGGTGGACAGCAGCGTCGCCGCGCGGACTTTCAGCCGCAGCGTGACGGCGTCTTTCTCCTTGCCGGACAGCGCCGCCTCGAAGGCGGTCGCCAGGTCGACGACCTGCTCGTACCAGGCGTGCGCATGGAAGGACAGGAGGAACTTCTGCAACGCCATGTCGAACGAGGTGAACACCATCTCCGGTCCTGTCTGCTGCGCCGCGTCGAGGAGCCGCCCGAGCCCTTCGACGCGGCCGACATCGTCGGGCCCGAGGGTGATTACTCGTGCTGCCAGCTGCGTCGGAGACGCGAACCCAGGTCTGGCACCGCGGAAGCGGACCACGAAGGGCTTGAACTCTCGTACCACGTGGGTTTCGCCCTGGACCTCGAACATCGACTCGCTGGTGCCTGGCTTCAACAGCCGCACCAGCAGCAGGAACCGCTCGATCCGCTGCGACAGCGGCTCGCTCAGGTCGAACGGCTTCGACCCGCTGTCGCGCCCAACGACGACGCTCTCCGGCGGTGCAAAACCGTCCGGCCAGACTCGATCACCGGCGCTCGCGGCCCCAGGGATCAGCGTCGAAATAACCCGGTGCAACTCCCCACTGTGTCCACATGCTTCCGGGAGAACTGGCTCAACCCGGACGTCAGTGAACTCGACTGGCTGGCCGTCCGCGGTGGTCATATGGGAAACCACCCGGCAGCACGCGACCTCGGACGTGTCCGCCTGGACTGCCTGGACCAGGTCGCGTAGCGACTGCTCCGCGGCCGACCCGTCAGGGGAGAACTCCTCGCCCGCAATAGTCAGCCGGGCGATGAACGTCTCGAGGAAACTGAAGATCAATTCACCAGGACATCCGCGCTCACCCAATGGCAGGTCAGCGTCGAAGCGAGGGTGAGCAGCGGCAATCGCGTCCTCAAGCGAGCGGTACTCGGCGAGCACCATGATGGAGTCGCCAAAGTAATCTCGCCCGACCTCGATGTACGGGTGAAAGGCTGGCCGCGGAACCACCCGCTCCTCCCGAAGCCGCAGCCATGCCACAGCCAGGAACGCCCGCCCCACATCGTGCAGGCAGCCCTCGATGTCCTTCACGCACCCAGCATGGCCGACCGTCAGCCACCTGCACGTGGGTTGCCACTGGTCCAATTCCGTGTCGCCTCGATCACCTGGCTAGGCGCGGGGCGACCGGCCGAAGCTGCCAAACCGAACAAGCGTCTCGACACAGACCGATCCGGCCCAGGATGGCAGCCGTGTCAGCTGTGCCTGCCACCACGACGTCGGCCGGTGGGCGTAACGATGCCCACAAACATGCTGGTGTGGCTCTGGCAGAGTCGCACCGACCGAGCACGATGAGTTCTAAGACGCAGGCTGGGGTACGCAAAACAACATCGACCATGTCGAGCCCCGGAGGTATGTACCTGTGCGCGAATCAATAATTGCATGGTGCCGAACTGTGTTGGGACGTTCAGCTGGCCGTTTAGCAGCCTGCGCTTTTTCCGTCTTAGCCTTCTTGACCCTTCTGGTATTTACGCCGTACCTCGTGCGCGCAGCGGCCCCTGGAGGACTTGATTGGGCGTACTTGAGTGATGTTGTACAGGTATATGGATTTCTCTCGATGTTCGTCTCCGCCGCTGCCCTGGCAGGGGTGGCCCTCTCCCTGGTGCTGCAGGCGCGGCAGACACAGGCCGCGCAGGAAGAGTCCAGTTGGGCTGGCTACCGGGAGCTGGTTTTCAGGTCTCTGGAGGATCCATCGGTGGCTGTCTGCTGGGAACCCCCGACAGTCCCTCGCTCACGGGAGGAATGGAAGCAGATTGCCTACACCAACCTGATCGTCACAGGTTGGGACAAGGCGTTCCGACTTGGCCGAATCACATCGGACCAGCTCGCCATAGTTCTGCGACAGCACTTTCGCGGGGAGTTGGCCCGACGCCATTGGGCAGCGGCACGCGAGGATTGGCTCGCCATCGCGAAGACAGCAAGAAGCCGCCGAACTCGGCGTTTCGCAACGATCGTGGATACCGAGTACTACGCAGCACTTCGCACCGGACCGGCCGTTGCACCTGAGGACTATTTTCCGCAGACAGGCTGAGGGGCCGCAACATTTTGGGAACTCATCGGTTGAAGCCCTTGTGGCGTAGCTCTGTGTTTGCTTATTGATCTTGGTTGTGGCCTGCTGTTGCTCAGTTGTACTGAGCGGTGTGTCTGTCCCGTTGGGGAGGTTCACGCGAGGACGGGGGTCGATGATGGGTGGAATGTGGGGGTTGAGCTGGCTGTTTGTGCTGCGCAGTGATGCTGAGCGTGGCGGGAGCTTTTGCCCAGGGTGGTTGGCGCGCCTGTAGGCACGGGAGTCGGCAGCTGGTTTTGTCAGGGGCGGGGCTGCCTGGCGGCGCCGGACATGGTTCAGCGGGTGCAGGCGGTGCCGGAGCAGGTTGTGGCCGGGTGGGCGCGAGGCGGGTGCGGTGGCCTTGCTGGGCAGCGGCCGAGCGCGCAGGGGCACCGGGCGGAGACGGGGCACACGGTGTCGGCTTATGTTGCAGACGAAGGGCTGGCTGTGGCTTGGGAGCTTTGGGGCGTGGGGGTTATCGGCTGCCTGGGCGGGTGCGGCGGGTGGGGGTGCGGGGCCGGTAGTGCTCCTCGGCGAGGTGGTCCAGCGTGATGCCGTCCAGCAGCCCTTTGGTGATGCGTTCGCTGCCGGCCAGGATGGCTTCGATAGCGGCCTGACGGATCAGGCGGGCCAGACTGCCGATCCTGCCTGCGGTCCGCTCGTGCAGATAGGGCGCCAGTCTGGGCAGGCTGCCCGGCCGGTGAGCGGTCAGGTCGAGGGCTTGTTCCAGGGCGGTGATCAGCTCGCGGAACGGCTCCCGCGATCCAGCGCGTGCGGGCAGCGCCCCGCAGTCGATCAGGGAGGCACGCCCGGCCAGCTGTGCCCCGCGTACCCCGGTGAACACGGCGCTGGCGGTCACATCGATCCCCGCGTACACGAACGTCGCGGCGATGCGTTCGGTGAGGTCTTTGAGCCAGTCGGCCGCCTCCGCGCCGCTGGTGGTGCGCGGGTTGAGCCGGTGGACTTCGTCGATCATCACCAGCTTCACCCCGACCGCGGTGTAGGTGTGGCACACGGCGGTGGTGATCTGTGCGGTGGTCATGCGGCCGGTGACGGGGATACCGAGGTAGCGGGCGAACTCGGCGGCCAATGTTTTCGCGGTGGCACCGGGCGGCACCAGCACATACGCCACGGGCACGCTGTCGTCCATGGGGACGGCGCGCCGTGTGTGGGCGAGGTGGCAGGTGCGGCCGACCTGCAGCAGGGCGGTGGTCTTCCCGGTGGTGGCCGGGCCGGTGACGATCAGGGAAGGGCGTGCGGTGGTCTGCTGGTGCCGCCCCAGGATCATCAGAGTGCGTACCTGGTGGGCCAGGGATTCGATGGCCGGGGTGCGCACGGTGACGAACTGCGAGTGGTAGGCCAGGCGTTCGGCCACCGAGCGTGGTGCCTGGCCCGGCGCCGGTGGTGTCAGGGGCGTGGCGTGGGCGAAGCGGGCGAAGGTGTCGAACCTCGTCACGGTGCTGGCGGCGCTCTCCCCGGCGCCCGCGGGTGAGGAGTCGGCAGGGGTCACCACAGCTCGGCCTCCTGCTCGGCGTCATACAGCATGAGTGCCCCGGGCACCGGCACCAGGTGGGCGCCGGGCTTCTCGGCCCCCACTTCGTCACCGGCCTCGGCCTGAACCTGAACCTGGTCCTGGGCTTCAAGGACTTCCAATGCGTCGAGGCTGTCTTCAGCATCCGCCGTGCAGCTCCTCACTGCTGCCTGGCCGTCGTCCGCCCCCTGCGGCTTGGCCAGTTGCGTGTGGGCTGCGCCCGGCACTGTCCTGGGTCCGGCTGCGTGCCCCGGGGCGGTGGGCCGGGCACGGCGCAGGACCTGGTCGGCGGCTTCGGCCAGGGCTGCTTCGTGCGCCTCACGGCCTGGGCGCTGGTTCACAGTGGTGCGGATGTGGCGCCAGACGGTCTCGGCCATCGGGGCGTGGACGTGGTCGCGGTGGATCCACGGAATCTCGTGCAGGCCCCCGTCCGGCAGCCGGATGTAGACCTGCCGCACGTCGTGCGGGTTGAGGTGGACCTCCCACTTGCCGCCCGCACCGGTGGGGGAGGGCCGGCCGCGGTGCTCGTTGAGCACCGCGTGGTCGTAGGTGCGGTAGTGGATGCGGATGCCGCGCCCGGTGACGGGGTGCCAGCGCACGGGCAGCAGTTCGAGGTAGTCGTCGCCGGTCAGCGGCCACGGCACGTACCCTGAGGCGCCCAGCAGCGCTCCCCACATCTCGTTCGGGGCCAGAGCCTGCTTGGGCAGGAGAGGGTGGCGCAGGCCTTCGTGGGGGCGGTGCTGCCAGCACGCGGTGATCCACTCATCCAGCAGCTCCTGCAACTGGTCCACGGTGAGTCGTGCTTCGTCCTGCACTGTTTCGCCGCGCTGGAGGATGTGGGAGCCGGTGTAGCCGGCGATGTGCTGGGCGAAGAGCGTGTTGATGCTGCCGAAGGTCCGCTCGACCGAGCCCTTGGCGGCCGGTGAGCGCGGCGGGGCGGGCTGGACGCTGACGCCCAGGGTTTCGCAGGCTGCCAGGAACGCGGCGGAGACGAACACGGCTCCGCGGTCGATGACGATCGTCTCGGGCACTACCACTGGCCGCGCCGCCGCCGACTCCAGCCGCTCATCCAGGGCCAGCAGCCGGTCGTAGGGGACAGCGGCGTGGGCCAGGCGCAGGTGGTCGCTCCAGCCGGGCCGCGCCGGGTGGGGCACGGCCATTTCCGCGAGCAGCAGAGCCGCGTCCACCGCCTTGGTGCTCTCCTCGCGCAGCACGGCCGCCACCACGGACCGGGTGGCCACCTCCAGTGCGATCGTCAACTCCGGGCGTACCGGCTTCCCGTTCTCGCCGACGGCCATCACATCCAGCCGGGTGGTGTCGACCTGCACCAGCTCGCCCGGCCGCAGCGCCACCGTCGGCGTGAACGGCCGCACCGGCGTATTGGTGCCGCGGGCCGAGCGGCCGGGATGCTCCAGCGGGTCGGCCAGGACCCGCACCAGCCGGTTGAACGTCGACGGCGGCGGCACCGCCACCACACCCGGCCCATGCGTGTCGGCCAGAACCTGCCCGGCCACCTCCCGCAGCCCCTTCAACGTGCCCTTGGAACGCCCGCGCTGGCGGCGCAGCGCCTCCAGCGCAGCAGCCACCACCCGCTCATCGGCCCGCCCCGTCACACTCGACGGTTTGCGGCGCGGGATCAGACCCCACAGGCCCTGGTCCCGGTAGCGGGCCCTCATACGGCGCACGGTAGCCCGGCTGACCTTCGGCCAGCCCAGCGCCGCAAGTTCGTCGGCCTTGGCCTGCTCCCGCTCGGCCATCGACGTGCGCTGCAGGTCGTACTCGGGGCGCGGCATCCCGCCACTGTCCGGGCCACCGGACAGGCCGGTCTCGATCTCGCGGATGTGCCGCTGCCAGGCCAAGGCCCGCTCCCGCTCCCGTTCGGGCACCGACTCCATCAGCCCCCACGGCGGCACACCGACGGCCGCGGAACCCACCACGGCGAACGTCGGGTCGGAGAACAGGAACGAGACGAGCACCGAAGCCGTCTGCCCCTGCTCGTCGACCAGCCGCACCGACCCACCTGCCACGGCGGCCACCTGCCAGGTACAGCCCTCGAACCTGACCTGTGCGCCAACTTCAACACACCGCCTACCAGGGACGGTTACCCGGTGCCTGCTCAACTCTCGTGCTCCTCCTGCTCCCCGTCGCCTGCGGCCGGGCACAGGGCCACGAGAGTGTGCTCGCCCAGCGGCCGTGTCAGGTCCGCGGTCAGCCGCCCGCTCCACAGCGCGTGGTAGACCACCGGCAGAGCCGCCAGCACTTCGCCCGCCGCCGCGGCCCCGGCCATCAGCGGCCGTGGCTCGGTGAACGCCTCAAGCACCGCGTGCTCAAGGCCGCCTGCGTCGCGGTGGCGGGCGTGGCGGTAGCCGGCCAGCCACCGCACATTCGCCGCCACCACCACATCCGGCGGCACCAGGCGCTGATAGGTGAACCCCACCGCCCCACACGTCGCCCCAAGCACCACGGCTGCCCGCGCGGCCCGGCCCGCGGCGGGCGCGCAGGTGGCGGGGCAGTCGGCGAGCAGGGCGCGCCCGTCGGCGTAGCGGGCGAACAACTGCGGAACCCACGTCAGCACCCGCCCGCTGCCCGGATCGCGCCAGATCAGCCGCACCGGCCGCGCTGACAGACCCACGACATGCCGATCGCGGTCCAAGACCATCAGCTGCATGCACATCGCCTGCGAACCGTGCATCACATGCCGCCCGGTCGTGGCCGACCACCACCAGCCCGGCCCCCACCGCCGACCGGGTACCACCGGGAATGCCGCCACCGGCGCAAGCTGCTCGAATCGCACCGCGACCGCGGCCTCACACCAGGAGCGCTGCACGAGTGTGCCGTCCACCCCGACGAACTCCGCCTCCACGCTGCCCGGCTCCGGCACACGGCAGTCACCGCCCGCAACGGCGGGTAAGCCGACCTGCGCACCACCCTGACTACTGTCGATGATCACGCACCCACACAACGTCATTCCCGTGCTGCCGCGCAGAAGAACCGACCGGTAACCCCAACTGCAGTGCCAGACCAGACCATTGGGCCGCGCGCCCGGCCACGATGCCACCCAGGACGCGCCGGTGTCAGTGCACACCCTCGCACTTTCCAGCTCTCGGCCCGCCCCCTTTTCGCCACTGCACCTCGGACGCAGACCAGTCCCCAAACGCACGCCCATTGCTCAGCAGCCGTCCGCGTCAGTCCCCGCTGCGGCCAGCACCGCAGCCAGCTCCTCCGCAGACAGACGGGACCACCCGGCCACCTCCTCCAGCGCCACCCCGGCAGCAACAGCCGCAGCGGCAGTATCCAGCACAGCCCGGTCGATCAGCTCAACACTCTGACTGAGGTGCTCCAGCAGCGTACGGGCCACCTCCGCAGTGGTACCGCTCTGCGCACCACGCACCTGCTCCAGCCCCTCCCGAGCCTCGTCGAGCAACTGAGAGATCCTCAAACGCTGTTCGGCGGACACTGTGGCACGCCACCGGGTGCCCGAGCCGCCCGACCGCTGCTCCGCCGCCCCCACGCGCAGTAGTCCAGCCATCGTTGCGGGCTGTTGTTCACGCTTCAGCCGCCACGGGTCATCCCGCCACCCCGGCGGCCTGCTGCCGCGGCGGGCGCGCACGACCGCCCCCGTCCAGTCGCTCAGCGGGCTGCCGTAGTCGGCCGCGACAAGCGGCCCCAGCCAATCCCGGCCCACCCGCTCGCCCAGCCGCCGGCAGAACGGGTCGTCATCGCCCCGCGCCCGCGGCCGCATCCCGCCGCTTGCCCGCCAGGCCAGTTCGGCCATTGCCGGCTCCAGCAGCGCCCCCGCCACGGTCACCACCTCCGGGAAGATAGCCGCGTCCCGGCTCACGATCCGCCACCACGCCAACTCGCCCCCCATGCTGCCGCCCACCAGATGGTGCAGGCGGCGCGGCCAGACCTCCTCCTGCTCCCACTCCAGGGCCCGTTCCCACCACCGGGCCACCACCGCATGCGCCACTGTGAACACCTGCTCCGGCTCCACCCCGGCCCGCACCGCACGCCGCGCCACACCCGGCCACCGCCGCTGCGCGGCCAGCACCTCCGGAACACTCCCAAGATCCAAGTGCTCCAGCGGATGGTCCGCGTCCGCGTCCAGCAACCAGCGCCCGTGCCGGACGCAGACCCGCCGACAGCGTGGCAGATACCGCACCGTCCGCAGTGCCTGTCCGGTGCGCCGAGCGGTGCACAGCCGGCAGCCGAACGCGGCCGGACCCACCACCGCGCCCGCCGCCCGCCACCGTGCCTCCGCGGTGGTGGCCTCCCGGCCGGTGCCGATCTGGGTGTCATCCACAGTGAAGGCTGGCAAAGCCCGCGCCAGCACCTCGGTCTCCACCCCGCACAGCTCGGCGAGCCCGTGCCGACCCGCCTCGTTGAGCACGACCTCCGCATCGGCCCGCACGCGCCCGCCGTCGTGCCGGGTAGGGGAGTTGTGCCATGTCCACAGCCGCAGCACGTTTTCATCTGCCAGACCGTAGCGGGCCGCAACCCGGTTGATCAGCGACGCGGTCAGCTCCCCGGCCAGCGGAACGGTCCGCAACGCCCCTACTGCCACAGCTCTCCCCGATGCCTTTGCGCCTCACGGCTCAAGAGCCGCGCCCCGGCCTGGCGCCGGGCCCCTTCATCATGGTCCGGCGCCAGCTGCGGAGCCGTGCAGACATCCGCACCACAGATGCTGTTCTGCTGGCTACCGAATTGGAAGCAGGATTGCCACTCGCGGGTGAATCCACGAAGCTCGCACAATCATTTGGGCGTCTGGTTCAGCAGCATCGGCCTGTAAGAGGCTGGACTGCACCCATGCGATTGGAGAAGAGCCGGAAGGCGCTCGTGCTGGCGGAGAAATACCTGGACGTCCTGCAGGAGCTCGCCGACGACCCGGAGGCGTTCCGAGGTTCCTTTGTCGGGGCCATCGGTGTGATCCGCAGGGTTGGTCACGTGGTCGACTTCGAGTCGAAGAAGTCGGGGCGGGGGCCGCAGTTCCGCCAGTGGTGGGAGGAGAGCACGAAGGACCGTCGGCATGTATGTGTCAAGGATGTGAGGGATCTGGTCCTTCATGAGGCGGTGGAAGAGGCGCAGGTCCGGCATGAGGTCGTGGGGACCGGGACGGCGGGGGCCATCGCGGAGGCCTACAACCCGACAGTGATCACCGGCACGGCGCACATCGACGTCGTCAGGGACGGAGAGCGGCCGGAACGGTACACCTTCCGCACCACGCCAACACCGCCTGAGGCAGATCAGGCTGGTCGGACGTACCGCCGAACCTGGGTAATCGCGAACGGAAAATGCGCCGGTGACGCGCTGCTTCCTGTCCTGCGTGATTATCTGAAGTGGATGAGGGGCGACGCCATCCCAAGAGCCGAAGCAGGTGATTGATGTCCGGCAGCGTCTCCTGTCGCTTGCTCACCACGGGGAAATAGGCTGTTTTTGACGGTGATGGGCGTCGTCGTTTTGTCAGTGCTGGCCGTGTGCATGTCAGTTGATTCCGCCGCTCTTCAGAGGTGGTTGGCTCTGGCATTTCCGCGGTCTCCCTGGTGAGGCTTCTGCGGTTTTGACACCGCCATTCTGTCGCGGTACTCATGGGGGTTGGGCTATGGAACTGAAATCTGGGGCGGTGTCCCGTAGTCCCAATTACGACCCCACCGTGCATACTTGAGTTGGTGTCAGGGAGTGCCTTTGGTGGGTGCGGGGTAGTGTTTTCGGATCCCAAATCTGACCCTGGTATGCATACTGGGGGAGCCGGACGGGCAGCCCCACCCCTCCCTGTAGCCAGCCGGTGCGCGACCCCGGAGGGGGCGCGCACCAACCCCAGCCCCGGACTGGTCCACAGACCGGAAACAAGACAACGCCCCAGGCCACAGGGCCGGTTGGCCACGCCGGAGGCGGGGCCCCCGACCCCGGAGGGGTCGGGACTGGCCCCCGGAGGGGCCAGTCTTCCGCCTCGTAGAGGCGGCGCGTCGTGTCTGCGGAGCAGACC